>JAJPJJ010000106.1 GCA_021324295.1 Bacillota bacterium | reverse complement strand
GACCGTCTGCCTTACGATGCCGCCCATCACAGATCCGCCCACTCCCTCCCACACATCGCCGCAGCGAGTGCCTGAGCCATCAGGGGTTGACACAGGATGTCTCACGGGCGCTCGACCGGCAGGAGCGGCTCCGGGAGGAACGCCCGGCGGTGCGCCGGGCAGGGCCCGTGCCGCGCGAGCGCGGCCAGGTGCTCGGAGGTGGCGTACCCCTTGTGCCGTGCGAACCCGTACTCGGGAAACGCCTCGTGGAGCGCGTGCATGAGCCGATCCCGGGCCACCTTGGCGACGATCGACGCCGCGGCGATGCAGGCGCAGCGACCGTCCCCCCCGGTGATCGCCGCCTGCGCCCGCGCATCCGGCAGGCGCTCGCGCCCGTCGATCAGCAGGACGCCGGGGGCGGGCGCCAGGGCGTCGACCGCGCGGCGCATCGCCAGGCGGGTGGCGTGCACGATGTTGAGCCGGTCGATTTCCTCGACCGATGCCTCGCCGACCGCGAGCGCGACCGCGCAGGCGCGGATCTCCCGGTCGAGCCGCTCCCGCTCCGCCGGCAGCAGGCGCTTGCTGTCGTCCAGGCCACAAAGCAGTGGGCGCGCCGGGAGAACGACCGCGGCCGCGATCACCGGGCCGGCGAGCGGACCGCGGCCTGCCTCGTCCACCCCGGCGACGAGCACGCCGGGCATCGCGCGCCGCCGCTCCTCACGGTAGAGCGCGCGCAGGCGCCGCGCCTCCGCGCGGCGGGCGGCGGCCAGCGCGAGGGAGCGCGCCGCGAGGCGTCGCACGGCGGCCCGGCCATCCCGCGCCAGCGCCCGCAGCAGCGCCGCCGGCGGGCGTCCCGCCTGCTCCAGGAAAGCGGCGATCTCGGCGACGGTCAGCTCGCGAGGATCCATCGGTGCTGTGCGGCACCGATCCCGGCCCCGCTCAGTGCACGAAGCCGATCCGTTGCGGCGGCCAGTAGATGAACAGCGCCTTGCCGATGATGTTGGCGCGGGGCACGTAGCCGAAGAACCGGCTGTCCTCGCTGTTGTTGCGGTTGTCGCCCAGCACGAAGTACTCCTTCGGCGGCACCGTGATCGGCCCGTAGTTGCCGAAGTCGGGCTTGATCGTGTACCCCCTCTCTGAGAGGCGGCCGCCGTCGACGTAGACCACGCCCTCCTTGAGCTGGACGCGGTCTCCGGGCAACCCGATGACGCGCTTGACGAAGTCGCGTTGCGGGTTGAGCGGATAGCGGAACACGATCACGTCGCCCCGCTGGACGGGCTGGAACCGATAGAGAAACTTCGCCACCAGGATGCGGTCGTTGATCATGAGCGTCGGCTCCATCGAGCCGGACGGGATGTAGAACGCCTGGACGATGAAGGTGATGATGACGAGGCTGAGGACCGCGGCGAAGATGCAGGCGTCGAGGGTCTCGACGATGGAGGTGCGCACGACCGGCGGGATCTGGTAGACGCGCTTGACGATGATCCGCGACGCCACGAGCAGCGCGGAGACGCCCAGGATCACCGTGGGAATGCTGAGCGAGCTCACCGACACGGCCTACCGTTTCTCCCGGATGCGGGTCTCCTTGCCGATCTTCTCCCGGAGGTAGTAGAGCTTGGCGCGCCGGACCCGGCCCTTGCGGAGGATCTCGATCCGCTCGACCCGCGGGGAGTGGAGGGGAAAGGTCCGCTCCACCCCGACCCCGTGGGAGATCCGCCGCACCGTGAACGTCTCGCGTAGCCCCCCTCCCTTGCGGGCGACCACCACGCCCTCGAACGCCTGCAGGCGGTCGCGGCCTCCCTCGGCCACGCGCATGTGCACGCGCACGGTGTCGCCCGGGCCGAACGGGGGCACGTTCGGCTTCATGTGCTGGCGTTCGAGCGTGAGCAGCTTGTCTTCCATGGTGGGGTCCCCCCTCCACGACTCCCGGCCAGGCGCGGGCCACGATGCAGCGCATTATAGCATGCGTGCGTCGGGCCTCACAAGCAACACGCCACCGCGCCCCCGGCGCCCGGGCGCGCCCTCGCGATGTCCGTCTCCGCCCGCGGATCGGCCGCGTCGCGCCCCGCCCGCCGCGCCGCCTGGGCGGCGCTAGGCGCGCCGCTCGCGCAGCTCCCGCAGGAGCGCCCGCGACTCCTCGTCGAGGGACGCCTCGTCGATCAGATCCGGCCGGCGGGCGAGCGTGCGCCGCACCGCCTCCCGCTTACGCCACCGCCGGATCGCGTCGTGGTCTCCGCTCAGCAGGACGTCCGGCACCCGGCGGCCCCGGATCTCGGGCGGCCGCGTGTAGTGCGGAAAATCGAGCAGGCCGGTCGAGAACGACTCCTCGGTGACGGACGCCTCGTCGCCCACGGCCCCCGGCAGCAGGCGGCCCACCGCTTCGATGATCACCATCGCGGCGAGCTCCCCGCCCGCGAGCACGTAGTCACCGATGCTGACCTCCTCGGCGCCGACGAGGTCGGCGACGCGGTCGTCGACCCCCTCGTACCGACCGCAGAGCAGGACGAGGCGCGGAAGGCGGGCCAGCGCGCGGGCCTGCGCCTGCGTGAACAGGCGCCCCTGCGGGCTCGCCAGCAGCACCCGGAGCGCGGAGTCAGGCCCGGTGGTGCCGGCAGACGCCGCGCGCTGGATCGCCTCCACGGCGCGCACGAACGGCTCGGGCTTCATCACCATCCCGGCCCCGCCGCCGTACGGGTAGTCGTCCACGGTCCGGTGCCGGTCCTCCGCGAAGTCGCGCAGGTCCCACACCACGAGCTCGAGCAGCCCGCGCGCCTGCGCCCGGCCGAGGACGCTCACGCCGAGCGGCCCGGGGAAGACCTCGGGGAAGATGGTGACCACATCGATCCGCACTAGTGCCCGTGCCTCGCGCGCGGTCCCGCGCGCCCGGCGGTCGCGGGGGGAGCTGCCCGCGCGCTCCCGCGGTCCCCCGCGCTCCGGCCCCGCGCCTCGGGCCGCATCAGACCCACTCCGGAGGCCGCGCGACGATCTCTCCCCTCGCGGGGTCGATCGCCTCCACGACCCCCTCCACCGCCGGGAGCAGGATCTCGTCCTCGCCGGCGGACCGGACGACGTACACGTCGTTGCTCCCCGTGCGCAGCACGTCCGCGACCGTCCCCAGCGGGCGACCCTCCGGCGTCCGGACGCGCAGGCCGACGACCTGGAACACGTAGAACACCCCGGCCGGAAGCGGGGGCACGTCCTCCGGGGGGATCCGCAGCGTCGCGCCGCACAGAGCCCGGGCGGCCTCCGGCGTCTCGACGCCGGCGAGCTTCATGGCCACGACCCGGCCGGCCGCCCGGGCCCGCTGGACGCGGGCCGGCCACGCCTTCCCGTCGCGGACGACGACGACCTCCCGGAGCCGGAGCAGGTGGTCCGGAAAGTCCGTCACCGGCACGACCCGGACCGCGCCGTGGACGCCGTGCGGCCGCGTGATCTCTCCCACGACGACCAGGCGGTCCGGATCGATCGCGGTCTGCCCGCGCCCGGCCCGGTCCGCGTCGGCCGCCTCTCCGCCCCGCGGCGCTGCGCCGGGGACCCGCCGCCCGGCGGAGCCCCGCACCGCCGCGGGACGCCCGGGGCCCAGGGCCGCGCCGGGCTGCGCCGACGCCCGCGGACTCACGGCTCGCCGAGGCGCGTCGGCGTGATCACGCCGCCCGCCACCGCCGCTGGTGTGGTCGCGGCCTCCCGGATTTCGAGGACGATCCCGTCCTTGACGATGACCTCGGTGCGGGAGATCTTGTCGAAGAGGTTGTCTCCCACCGCGATCTCGACCGTGCCCTCGATCGTCCCCTGGACGAACTCGTCGTTCAGCCGGAGGTCCTGGGCCTCGCGCAGGCGCACCTGCAGCTCCGCGCGGGTCGCCTCTTGCCGGGCCCGTTCCAACTCGAGCTGCTGGCGCAGCGCGCGGGACTGCGGCGTCACCTGGCGCTCGAGGTCGAACCGGCGGATCTGCACCTCGACCTGCTGCAAGATCGCCTCGACACGCTTGATCGCCTCCTCCAGGTCCTGCACGTAGAGCCGCTTGAAGCTATCGGTCACGATCGCCTTGATGATGACCGGCCGCTGCACCGTAATCGATGGCATCGCTGTCCTCCTTGTCCCGCGCGGCTACGGGCGCAGGATCTCGACGCTCACCCGCTTGCCGCTGCGCGTCGCGGCGGCGCGAGCGAGCGCGCGAATCGCCTTGATCACGCGCCCGCCGCGGCCGATCACCTTCCCGACGTCGTCCGGGGCCACCTGGAGCTCTACGACCGTCGCGTGCGGGCTCTCCGCCACCCGCACGTCCACGGCCTCCGGATGGTCGACGAGGGAGCGGGCGACGAGCTCGACCAGCGCCTTCACCGCGTCGCCTTCGCCCGGGACTCCTCCCACTGCCGCAGGACCCCGGTCTTCTCCAGCACGACGCGCGCGGCGGCAGACGGGCGCGCGCCCTTCCGCAGCCACGCCAGCACCTTCTCGGCGTTGACCTGCATCGTCGACGGCTCCGTGCGCGGGTTGTAGAACCCCACGGTCTCGATGTACCTGCCGCTGCGCGGGCTGCGGGCGTCGGCGACGACGAGCCGGTAGAACGGCTGGCCCTTTGCCCCGCGCCGCATCAATCGAATCTTGACCATCCTCCCCCTCCTCGTCGGGTGCTCGGCCTCGGGCCGGCCTGCCCGCGTGGTCGGATCGCGCGTCGGAGCGTGGGCCGCTCCCTACGGCTGCTGGAACGGCATCGGGAACTTGCCCTTGCGGCGGCCCAGGGTCTCGATGTGCCGGAGCATCCGGCGCGCCTCCTGGAACTGCCGCAGAAGCCGGTTCACGTCCTGCACCGAGGTCCCGCTGCCACGGGCGATCCGACGCCGGCGGCTGCCGTCGATGATCTCCGGGTGGCGACGCTCCTGAGGCGTCATGGAGTTGATCATCGCCTCGATCCGCCCGAGCTGGCGCTCGTCGACGTCCATCCCGCGCACGCGGGACCCCACGCCCGGGATCATCGCGAGCACCTGGTCGAGCGGCCCCATCGCCCGGACCTGGCGGAGCTGCTGCGTGAAGTCCTCGAGCGTGAACTCCGCGCGCCGGAGCTTGCGCTCCAGCTCCTTGGCCTGCTCCGCCGTCACCTGCTCCTGAGCGCGCTCGATGAGCGTGAGCACGTCGCCCATCCCGAGGATCCGGGACGCGATACGGTCGGGGTGAAACGGCTCCAGCGCCTCGAGCCGCTCGCCGGTGCCGATGAACAGGATCGGCCGGCCGAGCGTCGCGACGATCGAGAGCGCGGCCCCCCCGCGGGCGTCGCCGTCGAGCTTCGTCAGGATCAGCCCGTCGAGCGGGACGGCCCGGTGGAACCCCTCCGCCATCCGCACCGCGTCCTGGCCGGCCATCGCGTCCAGGACGAGCAGCGTATAGTGCGGGGAGATCGCCTCGCGGACCCGCGCGAGCTCTGCCACGAGCTCCTCATCGATGTGCAGGCGGCCGGCGCTGTCGACGACGAGGGTGTCGCCGGGCAGCTCCCGGCAGCGGGCCAGGGCCCGCCTGGCCAGGGCGACCGCGTCCTCGCCGCCCTCGGGCGAGACCACCGGCACGCCGGCGCGCTGGCCGACGATCTCAAGCTGCCGCACCGCCGCCGGCCGCGACAGGTCCGCGGCGGCGAGCAGCGGGTGCCGTCCCTGCTTCTTGAGGTGCAGGGCGAGCTTGCCGGCGGTCGTCGTCTTCCCGGTGCCGTGCAGGCCGACGAGCAGGATCACGGTGGGCGGCTTGGGCGCCGCAACGAGGCCCCGGTGCGCCTCGCCCAGCAGGCGCGTGAGCTCGCTGTGGACGATCTGCACGACCTGGTGGCCGGGGTTGAGGCTCTTCCAGATCTCCTGGCCGACCGCGGCCTCGCGCACGCGCGCGATGAAGTCGCGGGCGACTTTGACGTTGACGTCGGCCTCGAGCAGCGCTAGCCGGATCTCCCGGAGCGCCACGTCCACGTCCTCCGCGGAGAGGGTCCCGCGCCCGCGCAGGCGCGTGAAGACCGTGCCCAAGCGGGTCTGCAACTGCTCAAACACGGTGGCCCTCCTCGGCCGGCCGCGCCCCGGCGCGGCGCGCCTCGTACACCCGGAAGCCTCCCCCCCGCTCGACCTCCCGCACCTCCCCGAAGATCTGCGCGAGCGCGCGCCCGAGCGTGCGGGCCCCCTGGCTCGTCCGCGCGACGAGATACAGCCGGCCGCCCGGGCGCAGGCATCCCCACGACTCGCGGAGCAGGCGCAGCACGACCTCGCGCCCGGCCCGGATCGGGGGGTTGAGCAGGATCAGGTCGAACGGCACGCCGGCCACCGGCCGGCACCCATCGGCCACGCGCGCCTCCGCGTTCGCGATCCCGTTGCGGCGGATGTTCTCCGCCGCGAGCTGGACCGCGCGCGCGTTCACGTCCGCGAGAACCACGTGCGCGTGCGGCGCCCGGGCCGCCATCACGATCCCGACGGCGCCGTAGCCACAGCCGAGGTCGAGGATCCGCCCGGCGTCCTGGGGGCGGGCGGCGTCCAACAGCAGCCGCGTCCCGCGGTCGACCGCGCCGCGCGAGAAGACGCCGGCGGCCGTCACGAACCGGTACTCCCGGTCGCGATCGTTGAAGCGGATCGTGCGCGGCCGGAGCGGCGTCTCGGGGTGCGGGGAGAAGTAGTGCGGGGCGAGCGTCACAGGGCTTCTCGAAGCGTCCGGAGGGCCCGCATGAGCGGGCCCAGGTCCGCCCGCATCGTGTCGGCCAGCCGCGCCGCCTCACGCTCCACGTCCGCGAGCCGCGCGCTCGCCTGCTCCCGCGCCCGAGCCGCACGGTCCCGCGCCGCCAGCACGCCGAGCTGCTCTTCCAGGGAGCGCATCTCGCTGACGGACCTGCGGAGGCTGTCGAACACGGCCTGGCGGGTCACCCCGATGCGAGCGCCGATCTCCCCCAGGGAGAGGTCATCGTGGTAGTACATCCGCACGAGCGCCCGCTGGCGGTCGGTGAGCAGCGCGGCGTACGCGTCGAACAGGCGGATCACCGCCGTGCGCCCGTCGAGCGCGCGCGGCAGCCGGGCGGCACGCGCGCGTGCCGCCGCCGCGGGACGGGTCGCGGGTGCGCGGCCGGCGTCCGCCGGACGCGGGAGCGTGCGCGCGGGGGGCGGTTTCTGTAAAGGCATAGTCCTTCACACGGATGATAGCACACGGGGACGTCCGGCGGAACCCCCCAGACGGGCGACGGGCGACATCTGCCGCCCCTCGCCCTCGCGCATCGGCGACCCTACGAGGCGCGAGGCGATGTGGCGCCGGCGGGGGTCAGCAGGGCCTCCGCGAAGGCCCGCGGATCGAACGGCTGCAGATCGTCGATGTGCTCCCCCAGGCCGACGAGCTTGACGGGCAGGCGGAGCGCATCGGCGATCGCGACGGCGATCCCGCCGCGGGCCGTCCCGTCGAGCTTGGCGAGGACGATCCCGCTGAGCGGCAGCGCGGCCTGGAACCGGCGCGCTTGGGCGATCCCGTTCTGCCCGGTCGTCGCGTCGAGCACGAGGAGCGACTCGACCGGCGCGCCGGGCGCCTCGCGCCGGACGACCCGATCGAGCTTCCGCAGCTCCTCCATGAGGTTGGCCTTGGTATGGAGGCGGCCCGCGGTGTCGACGATCAAGACGTCGACGTGCCGCGCGTGCATCGCCTGGATCGCGTCGTACACGACCGCCGCGGGGTCGGATCCTTCGGCGTGGCGGACCACCTCCACGCCGGCCCGCTGCCCCCAGATCTCGAGCTGCTCGATCGCGGCGGCGCGGAACGTGTCGGCGGCCGCCAGCAGCACCTTGCGCCCCTCCCGGCGGAAGCGGTGCGCCAGCTTCCCGATCGTCGTCGTCTTGCCGGACCCGTTCACGCCGAGCACGACGATGACGGCGGGCGCCGGGGAGAGGTGGAGAGGGGCCGGCTCGCCGAGGATCGCAACGAGGATCTCCGCGAGCGCGCGCCGCAGCGCGTCCGGGGTCCGGATGCCGGCGCGCGCGCGCTCCCGCAGCCGCGCGATCACGGCCTCCGTGGTGCCCGCCCCGAGGTCGGCCGCGAGCAGCGTCTCCTCGAGATCCTCGTAGAACGTCTCGTCGAGCGGGCGGCCGAACAGCTCGTCGAGGCGGGTCCCCAGCGCCTGGCGCGTCCGCGCGAGCCCCTCGCGGAACCGGCCCAGCCACCCGCCGCCCCGCTCGGGGCCCGGGCGGGGCGCCTCCGGCGCCTGCGCACCGGGAGCGGGCCCGCGCTCCGCGCCGGGCGGCGGCCTACGCGGACCGCGCGGGGTCTCGGGATCGCGCGACTCGGGCGACATGGGATCCATGGCGGCTCACGGCACACGCCTACACTACCCGACGGGCTGTCCCTCGCGCAAGCGGTCGCGATCCGCCAGCCGCATCGAGACCATGTGGGAGACGCCGGGCTCCTCCATCGTCACCCCGAAGAGGACGTCGCACGCCTCCATCGTGGCCTTGTTGTGCGTGATGATGATGATCTGGGTCCGCTCCGCCAGCTCCTGGAGCACCTCCGCCACCTTGCGGGTGTTGGCCTCATCGAGTGCCGCCTCCACCTCGTCGAAGACGCAGAACGGGCTCGGGCGCACCCGGAGCATCGCGAAGATCAGGGCGAGCGCCACCATGACCCGCTCGCCGCCCGAGAGGGCGCCGAGGCTGCGGAGGTTCTTGCCGGGTGGCTGCACGACGATGTCGATGCCGGGCTCGTCGCTGCCCTCGGCGGTCGCCAGCTCGAGCCCGGCCCGGCCGCCGCCGAAGAGGCGGACGAACAGCGCCGAGAACTCGTCGCTCACCGCCCGAAAGGTCTCATCGAACCGCGTGCGGATGACCCCCTCCAGGTGGGCGATCAGGGCGCGCAGCGCGGCCAGGGCGCCCTGGACGTCCTCGTGGTGCGCCCGCAACGCCTGCGCCCGCTCCGCGGCGAGCCGGTGCTCCTCGATCGCGATCAGGTTGACCGGGCCGAGGGCGGCGACGAGGCCGCGGAGCGCTTCGATCCGGCCGAGCGTCTCATCCCGGTCCACCGTCTCCGGCGCCGCCGTGGCCGCGCGCTCGACCGGGAGGCCGAACTCCTCCTCGATGCGCCGGCGCGCACCGCCGATCTCGGCATCCAGCTGCGCCTGCCGCACCTCGATGCGGTGCGCGTCGTCCGCCAGCGCCTCGAGGCGGGCCGCGGCGTCGCGGTGCTGCGCTTCCACCTCGGACCGGCGGGCGGCGACCCCGGCCCGCTCGGCGTCCAGGCCGGCGAGCCGGTGCTCGAGGCGCTGTGCCTCCTCGGCGAGCGCGGCGCAGCGGGCCCGAGCCTCCTCGTCCTCGCGCGCCAGCCGGGCGCCCTCGGCCGCGAGCTCGCGCTCTTCCGCGGCGAGCTCCTCGCGCCGCGCCGCCGCCTGGGCCACCCCGCGATCCAGCTCCTCGATGCGTGACCGCAGCGCGGCGCGCTGCCCCTCCACCCCGGTGAGGGAGACCCGGAGGTCTGCGAGCCGGTCACGGATCTGCCGCAGCATCGCGGTCCGATCGCGCAGGCACGCGCCCAGGGTCTGGGCCTCGGCCTCGATCTCCGCGATCCGTGCATCGAGCGCGGCGGCCTGCTCCGCAACGCCCGCCCGGAGGCGCTCCTGCGCGGCGATCTCGTCCTGGGTGGCCCGCTGCTCGGCGGCGCAGGCCTCGATCTCCTCGGCGAGGCGCGCGGCCTCGGCGTCGAGCAGCCCGAGGCGCCGCTCCGCCTCCCCGCGCGCCTCGACCGCGCGCGCGATGCCGGCGTCCGCGGCCGCGATCGCCGACTCGGTCTCGCGCAGGCGCGCGGCCGTTTCCTCCCCGCGCCGCGCGTGCTCCCGGACCTCGTCCTCGAGGCGGCGGAGGGACGCCTGCATCTCCGCGATCTCCTCCGTCCGGCCGAGCGGGCTCTCCCGCCCCCGGCGCCCCGCATCCGCCTCCGCCCGGCCGGACCCGGGCTCCGCGGGACGCCGGCCCACGGTCAGCACGCCCTCGGGCGAGAGCCCCTCTCCGGAGACGGTGACGATCCGGCCGTGGTACCCGGCCGCGCGCAGGCGGAGCGCGGTCTCCAGATCGTGGACGATCAGCACATCGGCGAGGAGCGCGCGCGGGACCTCGGGGCGGTCTCCCGTGACCTGCACCAGATCGAGCGCGCGCCCGCGGACGCCGGGGTCGGACGCCGCGTCCGCGGGGATCGGAAGCGGCTCCCGCACGCGCGCGAGCGTCACGGGCAGGAACGCCACCTCGCCGAGATCGCCCGCGCCCATCGCGTCGCGCAGCGTGCGCGCATCGTCCGCCGAGTCGACGACGAGCGCGGAGAGGAACGCGCCGAGCGCGGCTTCGATCGCCGCGCGCAGCGCGCGCGGGACGCTCAGGGACTCCACAACGGTGCCCCGCAGCGCGGCGAACCGCGCCGGATCGGCCTGGCGGGCGAGCAGCAGCTCGCGGGCGCCGGCGTCGTAACCCCGGTACTGGGCGTGCGCATCCTCGAGATAGGCGAGGCGCGACCGGGCCGTCTCCCGCTCGAGCTCGAGCCGGCGCTGGCCGGCGAGCAGATCGTCCCGCTCCTCCACCTGTCGCTGCTGCTGGCCCCGCAGGGCCGCCGCCGCGCTCCGCTGCGCCTCCAGATCGGCCGCGATCCGCGCCGCCTCCGCGGCGAGCGCGCCCCGGCGCTCCTCGATCGTCGCCCGCCGGCGCTCGAGGTGCGCGGCGCGCTCCCCCAGCGCGCCGAGGCGGGCGCGGCAGCTCTCCACTCGCGCGTCGGCCGCCGCCAGCTCGCTGAGCAGCCGGCCGCGATCGGCCGCAAGCGCCCTCACCTCGCCCCGCCCCTGCTCCATCCGCTCCTCGTCGCGGGCCACCTCGGCCTCGATCTGCAGGAGTCGGGTCCGGACCTCGGTCGCCTCCGCCTCGACCCGCTCGCGCTCCCCCTCGAGCCGCCGGTCGGCCTCTTCCAGCGTGGCCCGCTCCGCGCGCAGCGTGGCCTCGTCCGCGCGGTGCCGCTCTCCCTCGCGCAGCAGCCGCTCCCGCTGCGCCTCCACGCTGCGGCGGCGCTCCGCGACGAGCTGCACCGCCGCCTCCTCGGCGGTGCGCCGCCCGGTCAGGCGGACGAGCGCCCGCTGGGCGTCCTCCCACTCGCGGCCGGAGTCGACCGCGCGCCGATCGAGCGCGGCCCGCTCGTCCGCGAGCGCGCGCAGCGCGTCCTCCACCTCGCGGCGACGGGCGGTGACCTGCTCGAGCTGGTCGCGCACGCGCTTGTGCGCGCGGGCGAGCCGGCGCACCTCCTCTACCTGGAGGGCCAGCTCGTGCTGCCGCAGCTCCTGCGTATAGGCCTGGTACTGGCGGGCCGCCTCCGCCTGCGCCGCGAGCTGGGCCACGTGCGCCTCCTGCTCGCCGAGGATATCCGCGACGCGGAGGAGCAACTGCTCGGCCGCCGCCATCCGGCGCTCGGCGTCGTGGCGCCGGCGCTTGTACTTGGCGAGGCCGGCGGCCTCCTCGAGGATCATCCGCCGCTCCTCGGGCGTCGCCGTGAGCATATGCTCCACTTCGCCCTGCGTGATCAGCGCGTAACTGTGGCCGCCGAGACCGGTGCCGAGGAACATCGTCTGGATGTCGCGCAGCCGGCAGGGCAGGCCGTTGATCTCGTACTGGCTGTCGGCGCCCCTCAGCGCGCGCCGCGTCACGGTCGCCTCCGCGAACGGGAGCGGGGCCGGCGCCTCTCCGTCCCCGCCGTCGCCCTGGGGGAGCGCCAGCGCGCCGTCGGTATTGTCGAGCGTGAGCGTGACCTCGGCCATCGCGAGGGGACGGCGCGTCTGGCTGCCGGCGAAGATTACGTCCTCGTTACGGACGCCGCGCAGCGCCCGCAGGCTCCCCTCGCCCAGCGCCCACCGTACCGCGTCGAAGATGTTGCTCTTGCCGCTCCCGTTGGGGCCGACGATCCCCGTGATCCGCGGCGCGAACTCGAGCTGTGTCCGGTCTGCGAACGTCTTGAACCCTGCGAGCTCCAGCCGCTTGAGATGCACCTCAGCCCTCCCGGGAGATCGGCTCGTCTGCCCCAGACTCACGCGCTGACGCGCTCGAACGAGCCCGTGCGGCGCCGGCCCAATGCCGCGGCGCCGCCGGGTGCTGCGCGACCATCGCGTCGTAGACGTCGATCAGTCGCTGGATGACCCGGTCCTGCGCGTACGCCGCCGCCACAGCGCGGGCCCGCGCGCCCATCGCGGCCCGGCGCGCCGGATCGTCGAGCAGCGCGCGGATCGCGCGGGCCCACGACGCGGGGTCGGGGACGGCCAGGACCCCGGTCTCCCCGTCCCGCACGATGTCGGCCATCACGTCGCACCGCGCGGCCACGACCGCGCGGCCCGCCGCCATCGCCTCGAGCACCGCGAGCCCCAGCGTCTCGGTCTGCGAGGGGAACACGAAGAGGTCGCAGGCGGCGAGCGCCTCCAGGACGCGCGGGTGCGGGCAGGTGCCGGCGAACGCAACACGCGACCCCAGGCCCAGCTCCGCGGCGCGCGCCTCCAGCGCGGGGCGCTCCGGCCCGTCGCCGACGAGCAGCAGCCGGACGTCCCCGGGCAGCGCGGCCAGCGCCTCCAGCAGGAGGGTGAGCCGTTTCTCCCGCGCGAGGCGGCCGACGTACAGGAGGAGCGGTGCGGCCTCCGGGATGCCGAATCGCTCCCGCGCCCGAGCCGCCGGGCCGCCCTCGAACACCGCGGCCTCCACGCCCGCGCTCGGGACCACATCGATGCGCGCGCGGACCCCGCCCGCGCGCAGCAGGCGCGCGAGCGAGGGCACCGAGACGAGCACGCGGTCGCACCGGTTGCAGTAGGCGGTCGTGTACGCCGAGAGCAGCGGCCGGGTGACCTCGCCGAGGACCGGGGCGTAGTGCGCGTATTCGGTGTAGAGCGTGTGGTACGTGAACGCCGCCGGCAGCCGCAGCGTGCGGGCGAGCCAGAGCCCCACCCCACCGAGCAGGAAGGGCGAGTGCGTGTGCACGACGTCGAGCCCGAGCGCGCGCAGCGCCCGCAGGTGCGGCGCGGAGTACGGCACCGCCAGCGGGAAGTCCGGGTGTCCCGGCGGCCGGACCGACGGGAAGCGGATGACGCCGGGCTCCGCGTCCGTGTACCCGGGATACGCGGGCGCGACGATCGACACGCGGTGCCCGCGGCGCCGGAGGTGCCGGCCCGTGGCCTCCACGGCGCGCACCACCCCGCTCGTCCGCGGGAGGTAGGAGTCCGTGAACAAGCCGACGTGCACCGGCTACGCCTCGTCCGTGCCCGGGCGGCCCCGATCCCCGGCGGCCTCCGCGCCGGCGCGGCCCGCCGCCTGCCGGTCGAGGAACGCCAGCAGCGCGGAGAGGCGGAACCGCCGCTGGCCGCCGGCCGTCCGCCGGCACTCGAGCTTGCCCTGGTCCGTGTACCGGCGGACCGTCGCCTTGCTCACGTTGAGGACCGCGGCCGCCTCGTGCAGGGTCAGCTCGGGATCGAGCAGGCGGCGGATGATCTCCTCGCGTGTCTCGGTGATCGGCCGGCGCCCCCCGCGCCGGCGCTCCGCGGGGCCGAGCTCCATCGGCAGCGCGCCCTGCTCCGTGGTCTCCCGGCTGCCGCGCCGCAGGACCGCCGCCTCGGCCGAGCGGTCCGGGATCGGGGCCGGCCGCGCGCCGGGCGGCGACGTGCCCCCGGCCGCGCCGCGCGCGGGGCTCCGCTCGGCCGCCGACCGGCGGTCGGAAGCGCGCGGCCGTGGCGACGCGGGGGGCCCGGCGTGGTCGGGTGCGCTCGGCGCGCCGTTGCGAGGATCCTCGCGGAGGGAGACCTGCATCTGCCGCTCAAGGTAGCGATACCAATCCCGCAGTGTCTGCCCCATACTCTGCTCCGATGGCTGCTGCGTAGTTTTTCTGCGATAAACGTCCGGCCCTAGTTTCGCGGACCGGCCGCAAATTCCTTCAGCCGCGGGGGCGCGCCCCGACGACGCCCTCCGTCCGCAGCCTCGCGACCTCCGCCGCCGAGTAGCCGGCCTCGCGCAGCACCTCGTCCGTGTGCTCGCCCAACAGCGGCGGCGTGCGCCGGATCTGACCCGGCGTCGCGGAGAGCTTGATCGGGATCCCGATCAGCTTCACGGTCCCGAGCGCCGGGTGCGGCCTCTCGACGAGCATCTCCTCGTGCAGGATCTGCGGGTCGCTGAACACCTGCGCGAGGTTGTAGATGGGGCCGCACGCGACCCCGCGCTCGTTGAGGTAGGCCACCCATTCCGCCGCCGTCCGCGCCTGGAACGCCGCGTTCAGGATAGGGTCGAGCTCGGCGCGGTGCGCGACGCGGTCGAAGCTGGTGGCGAACCGCGGATCGTCCATCAGCTCCCGCCTGTCGATCGCCTCGCACAGCCGCCTCCACATCGCCTCGTTGCCGGCGCACAGGTTGAACGGCCCGTCCTTCGCCTGGTAGACGCCGAACGGGGAGGCCAGCGGGTGGTGGTTGCCGGCCACGCCCGGCGGGGTGCCGGTCTCGAAGTACATCCCCGCGCTCCACGTCAGCAGCGAGACCATCGCATCCACGATCGAGACGTAGACCTCCTGGCCCTCCCCGGTCCGCTCGCGGGCCAGCAGCGCGTACAGGATACCGCGGCACGCCGCGAGCGCGCACACGAGATCGCAGAGCGCGATCCCGGCGCGGGTCGGGCCGGTGGGTTCCTGCCCCGTGATGCTCATGAACCCGGACATCCCCTGGGCCACCTGGTCGAACCCGGGGCGCGCGCTGTACGGCCCGGTCTGCCCGAACCCCGAGATCCCGCAGTAGACGAGCCGCGGGTTCGCCTCCCGCAGCGCCCGCGCGCCGAGCCCGAGCCTCTCCATCACGCCCGGGCGCGAGTTCTCGATGAAGACGTCCGCGCGCCCGGCGAGCCTCCGGACGATCGCGCGGCCGGCCTCGGTCGACAGGTCGACCGTGATGCTGCGCTTGTTCCGATTCGCGGCGGCGAAGAAGTAGCTGTTGCCCAGGAGGTCCTGGCGCAGGGACTGATAGCGGGAATGGTCCCCGTCCGGCGGCTCGACCTTGATGACGTCGGCGCCGAAGTCGCCCAGCTCCTGCGTGCAGAACGGCCCGGCGAGAAACCGGGTCAGGTCGACGACGCGGATCCCATCGAGCGGCAGCATCGCCTCAGCGCCCCCCGAAGCGCGGCGGCCGCCGCTCGAGGAACGCGCGCACGCCCTCGCGGTAGTCGTCGCTCTCGTAGGCCCGCTCCTCGAGCGCCGCCAGGTCCGCCTCGGTCATCCCGCCCTCCCCGATGAGATGCTGCAGCATCGCCTTGGCCCCGCGCTGGCTGATCGGCGCCTGCTGCGCCAGCAGCCGCGCGTACGCGTAGGTCTCCCCCTCCAGCGCCTCCGGCTCGCACACCCAATTCACGAGCCCCATCGCCCTGGCCTCGTCCGCGTCCACGAGCCGGCCGCTCAGGAGGAGGTCCCGCGCGTGGCTCGGCCCCACGATGCTCGCGAGGCGGCGCGTCGCGCCGAGGCTGTACACGATGCCGAGCCTCGCGGCCGTGATCCCGAGCCGCGCCCGGCGGCTCGCCCACCGGAGGTCGCACGCGAGCGCCACCTCGAGCCCGCCGCCGACGCAGAAGCCGTGGATCATCGCGATCGTGGGCCGGGGGAAGCTCGCGAGGGCGCGCTCGGCCGCCGCGACGGTCGCGCTGTATGCCCGCGCCGTGCGGGCGTCGGACCGCACCCGCTCGAACTCCGAGATGTCGGCGCCCGAGGCGAACGCCTCCTCGCCCGCCCCGCGCACCACCACCACCCGCACCGCGCCGTCTCCCTCCAGGCGGCGCAGCGCCCGGGGGATCGCCTCCCACATCTCCACGGTGATCGCGTTGCGCTTCTCCGGGCGGTTCAGCACGACGGTCGCGATCGCGCCGTCGCGCAGGATGCGCAGGTCGTCCATTGCGCGGGCCTCCGGGGAGCCGGGCGGTCGATGTCCAGAGGTCTCCTGCCTCGTGTGATCAATACGCCGGCGTCACCGGGGCCTCCTGGAGCGCGGCCGTATGGTATAATGCACGTGGACCGGCGGGAGCGCGCCGGCGCTTGTCTCAGCGGGGAGTGGCGCAGCTTGGTTTAGCGCGCAGCGTTCGGGACGCTGAGGTCGAGGGTTCAAATCCCTCCTCCCCGACCATCTGAAACGGAGGCTCAACGGAAGGTTTCGCTTGTGTTGTCTGATTTTGGGACCAATTTGGGACTTTCAGGAGTGCCACGGATGCATCAGTATTGGAGCGGCGGCCCACTGTAACCAGCCTGGGGCCACCACCAAGTAGCCCCGAGGTGTGGGCGGGCCAGAATCGCGATCGCGCCTGTGAACCACTCTGCCGCTCCGATTCCAGTGACGCGACGCCCGCTCAGTCTTGTGGCGGGTCCACAGCCACGGAGTCGACTGCGTCATCTTAACCGCGAGCTCGCATGGTCGTCCGAGAGGGATCACCGGCAGCCCCTGCCCACACCGAACACCACAGCCCGCACACCACCAAGCTCCGTAGGAACTCGCACACGTGGTCATGCTCGCCCCGTCGGTTTCGACAACTTCCGGCAGGGCCTTGTCGTCGTGCACTGCCAGGTCCAGCCCCGTGACCACGATGTCCTCGGCAAAGGTCGTCGCCTCCAGCGCCAGGGAGGACGAAGTCGTAGTCATACAGTTGCCGCTGATCCTGCCGTCGTCCGACGGCGACGTCCTCGTACGGCTCGGCCGAACTCCTCCGCCCGATCAGGCGGCATGATCTGCGCCACCAGTTCGTGAGCCTGCTGATTGCCGCCGGAAGCACCCCAAGTACATTGCGTCGCAAGCCGGCCACGCGTCTGCGAGTTTCACGCTCGACCGCTATGGCCATCTCCTGGAGAGGTCCGTGGCCCGACCCGTGGAATGGATCGATTATCTGCTTGGCGGCTGGCAGCAGCTCGCCGTGTTGGTGGATGGCGCGCGGAAACTCTCGTCGACCCCGCCGCCCATGGATATCACGTCGGACAATGGCGGCGCGACGCTCACCGGGACACCAGAGGCATCCTTCAGGCGTTTCGGAACCCGAGATGGCTGATCGCCCACAGCACCAATAATAGGCTGGTTGGGTGTTTGCCTCTGCCCGTGTGGACAGGGGTTTCTATTTTCGCATTCG
>JAJPJJ010000008.1 GCA_021324295.1 Bacillota bacterium | reverse complement strand
TCCGGCCGATGGGGGCCCGGGCCGTTAGACCACGGGCACCGCACGTGGGCAAACGGCAGGGGACGCGAAGTAGCGTGCTCCGGCCGATGGGGGCCCGGGCCGTTAGATGTTGACAATGGAAAAACGGCGCCCGTATAATGGGGCAGTCTGCCCGGCGCCGCGTGCCCGGGCATGTGTTATGTATTCGTGCGTGTCGTGGATGGCGAGGTGGGCGGCATGCGCGTGAACGTCGGTGAGCTGCTGGCCGACCGGCACGCGGTCCGCGTGCTGGCGTACCACGAGCGCCTGGAGCTGCCCGCCGAGGAGGTCACGCTCGCGGCGCCCGTTGAAGGGCTCCTCACGGTACATGGCACGGGGCAGTCCGTCGTGCTGACCGGGCAGGTCCGCGCGGTCGTGGGCCTCGTCTGCGGGACGTGTCTTGCGCCGTACGAGCTGCCGCTCGAGGTCCCCGTGGCGGAAGAGTTCTGTCCCCCGCGACCCCAGGCGGCCGAGCCGGGTCGCGAGGCGATCGATCCCGATGACTTCCTCGTGCCGCTGGAGCCAGGCGACGTGCTGGACGTCACCGAGGTCGTTCGCCAGAACGTGATGCTGGCGCTGCCGATCGCGCCACGCTGCTCTCCACACTGCCGCGGCCTGTGCCCCCGCTGCGGGGCCGATCGCAACCGCGTGGCCTGCGGCTGCGAGGAACGGGACGTCGACCCGCGGCTGGCTCCGCTCGAGCGGTGGGCATCGGGGGAATCGGAGCGCGCGCGGTGAGCGGGATGCCGCGGCCGGGCGTGCCGGCGCCGCGGCATCGAGAAGGGCGGCCGCACGGCGCGCCGCAGACAGGAGCGTGGAGATGGGACTCACCAAGCGGCGGTTCAGCAAGGCGCGGACGGCCTCGCGGCGAGCGCACTACAAGGCGCGCGTCGTGACGCTCGTGGATTGCCCGCAGTGCCACGCCCGTATGGTGCCGCACCGGGTCTGCCCCGCGTGCGGCTACTACGGCGGCCGGAAAGTGCTCGAGGTGAAGCCCGCGGAGGAGAAGGCGGGCCCGTAGCTCGCGACGGCCGGGGGGACGCACACGCAGATGATGCGGATCGCGGTGGACGCGATGGGCGGCGACCACGCACCTCGGGAGATCGTCGCCGGGGCCGTGCGCGCCGCGCGCGATCTCGGGGTGGAGGTGATCCTCGTCGGTCCGACCGGGCGCCTCCGCGAGGAGCTGCGCCTCGTCGACGCCCCCGGGATGCCGGTCCGCATCGAGGAGGCGCCGGAGGTGATCGAGATGGCCGAGGCGCCCGCGATGGCCCTGCGCAGAAAGCGGCGGGCGTCGGTGGGCGTGGCCGTCGACCTCGTCCGGCGAGGAGAGGCCGACGCGATGGTGAGCGCGGGGAACACCGGCGCCGCGATGGCGGCGGCGCTGTTGACGCTCGGCCGGATCGAGGGGATCGATCGGCCGGCGATCGCTGCCGTGCTGCCCACGCTGCGGGGCCGCGCGATCATGCTGGACGTCGGCGCCAACGTCGACTGCCGGCCCAAGCACCTGTTGCAGTTCGCGGTCATGGGCAGCGTCTACGCGTCCCGCGTGCTCGGCATCGACATCCCGCGCGTCGGCCTGCTGAGCAACGGGGCGGAGGACACCAAAGGGAACGAGGTCGTCATCCGCGCGGCCGAGCTGCTCCGGCAGTCCGGCCTGCGCTTCGTCGGCAACGTGGAAGGGCGCGACTTCTTCGATGGCGTCGCGGATGTGGTGGCCTGCGATGGCTTCGTCGGCAACGTCGTCCTGAAGTTCGGCGAAGGGCTGGCGCTCGGGATCTTCACGCTGCTGCGCGAGGAGCTGAGCCGCGGGCTCCTCGTCCGCGTGGGCGTCGCGCTGGCGCGACCCCGCCTTCGCGCGCTCGCCCGCCGGATGGACTACACGGAGTACGGCGGGGCGCCGCTGCTCGGCGTCAACGTCGTCTGCATCATCAGCCACGGGAGCTCGAAGGCTAAGGCCATCCGGAACGCGGTGGCGCTGGCGATGGAATCCGTGCGGTCGCGGATCGTGGAGACCATCCGCGACGACGCCGGCCGCCTCACCGAGCTCGCGCTCTCCCCCGGCTCCCCCGCCTAGTGCCGCATTGCAGATGCTGCGCGGGGGATACGGTGCACCCAACCTAGGCGATGGTGCGCGGGTGCCACATCGGGTCGGTGCGATCAGCTCACAGAGCGTCTGCCCAGGAGCCCTCCGCGCCCGGGGTGCCGCGTGGGGGCGGCGATGACCATCGCGTTCGTCTTCCCCGGCCAGGGCGCGCAGTACGTCGGCATGGGAGCGGATCTCGCCGCGCACTACCCGGAGGCTCGAGAGGTCTTCGCGCGCGCGAGCGCGGCGGCCGGATTCGACATCCTGCGGTTGTGCGCGGAGGGGCCGGAGGAGGCGCTCCGGAGCACCGCGAATACGCAACCCGCCATTTTGGCGGCGAGCCTCGCGTGCCTGGCCACCCTTCCCATCGAGCCGGCCTGCGCCGCCGGCCTGAGCCTGGGCGAATACACCGCCCTTGTTTGCGCCGGGGCCCTTTCGCTGGAAGACGCGGTCAGGATCGTACGCCTCCGCGGACTGTTCATGCAGGAGGCCTGCGCAGGGCGCGACACGATGATGGCGGCGGTGCTCGGCCTGTCGGGCGACGCGATCGCGGCGCTGTGCGCGGAGCACGCGGACCTCGGCGTCGTCGAGGTGTCCAACTTCAACAGCCCGGGGCAGGTGGTGATCGCTGGCGATGCGGCGGCGGTGCGCACGGTGCTCGCCGCCGCGCGCGAGCGCGGGGCTCGCCGCGCCGTGCCGCTCGCGGTGAGCGCGCCGTTCCACACCAGCCTGATGCGGCCCGCGGCCGAGCGCCTGGCAGAGCACCTCGAACGCGTCCCGATCCAGCCCGCCCGCATCCCCGTGCTTGCCAACGTGTCCGCCGCCCCCGTCCGCGGGCCCGCGGAGATCCGCCGCGCCCTGCTCGCGCAGGTGGCGTCGCCCGTGCGGTGGGAGCAGTCCGTGCGTGCGATGCACCGGATGCGGGTCCGGCTGTTCGTCGAGGTGGGCCCCGGTACGGTCCTCAGCGGCATGATCCGGCGCACCGTGGATGCCGAGACCTGCCACGTCGACGACCGGGCGTCCCGGGAGGCCGCGTTGAGCCTGCTGGCGGGGCGACCGGTCACATGACCGCGGAGACGCGCGTCGCGCTCGTGACCGGTGCCTCGGGCGGGATCGGCGGCGCGACCGCCGTGCGGCTGGCCCGCGACGGGGTCGCGGTCGTGGTCCACTACGGGCGCAACGCGGCGGGCGCGGAGCGGACGCTCCGGCGGATCGAGGAGGCGGGCGGGGTGGGCCGGCTGGTGCAGGCCGACGTCGCGTCGGCCGATGACTGCCGGCGGATGTGCGAGGAGGCCCTCGCATTCCGGGGCCGCCTCGACATCCTCGTCAACAACGCCGGCCTGACGCGGGACGGGCTGCTCGTCCGCATGCGCGACGAGGACTGGCACGAGATCCTCGCGGTCAACCTGCACGGCACGTTCTACTGCACGCGGGCCGTCCTGCGGGAGATGATCCGGCAGCGGCGCGGGCGGATCATCAACGTCACCTCGATCGTGGCGGAGGTTGGGAACCCGGGACAGGCGAACTACATCGCGGCCAAGGCCGGGGTGATCGGGTTCACCAAGGCGGTGGCCCGGGAGGTCGCGGGCCGTGGCATCACGGTGAACGCGGTGGCGCCCGGGTACATCGAGGCCGGTCTCACCGCGTCGCTCACCCAGGAGCAGCGGGCGCGGTTCCTGGGCCATATTCCGATGGGGCGGACCGGCGCGCCCGAGGAGGTCGCGGCCGCCGTCGCATTCCTCGCGTCGGAGGAGGCCTCGTACATCACCGGCCAGGTCCTCAACGTCGACGGGGGACTGGCGATGCGCTAGCGCGTGCGCGGGATGCTCAGGGGGTGATCGGAGGATGGCATCGGTGTTCGATCGCGTGAAGGGAATCGTCGTGGAGCAGCTCGGCGTGGAGGCCGATCAGGTCACGCCGCAGTCGAAGTTTGTCGAGGACCTCGGGGCCGACTCTCTGGATGTGGTCGAGCTCGTCATGGCGCTGGAGGAGGAGTTCGACCTAGAGATCCCCGACGAGGACGCCGAGAAGATCGCGACGGTCGGCGAGGCGGTGAAGTACATCGAGAGCCATGTCGAGGCGCCGGCGGAGTAGCCTTCCGGGCGCACCGCCCGGAGGGCCTCCGGCACCGGGCCGGGGCGGGCGGGGACCGGCGGGGGCCGGCGGGCCGCGACGACTGCGGCGGTCGAGGAGGTAGGATGCGCAAGCGGGTGGCGCTGACGGGCCTGGGCGTGGTCAGCCCGGTCGGCACCGGCAAGTCGGCGTTCTGGAACGGCCTGATGGAGGGCCGATCGGGCGTGCGCAGGATCACCGCCTTCGACGCCAGCGGCTTCGAGACGCAGATCGCTGGCGAGGTCGGCGACTTCGATCCCGCGGCGTACCTCGATCGCAAGGAGATCCGCCGCAACGACCGGTTCGTCCACTTCGCGGTGGCGGCCACGCGCATGGCGCTCGACGACGCCGGGTTCGCGATCACGCCGCGGAACCGCGACGCCGTCGGGGTCATCATCGGGACCGGGATCGGGGGGGTGCACACGTGGGAGGAGCAGCACCGGGTCCTCCTCGAGCGCGGCCCCGGCCGGGTGAGCCCGTTCTTTGTCCCGATGCTGATCATCAACATGGCGTCGGGCATCGTCAGCATGCTCGTCGGCGCCCGCGGGCCCAACTTCTCGGTCGTCTCCGCCTGCGCCACGGGGGGCCACGCGATCGGGGAGGCGTTCCGCATCGTCCAGCGCGGGGACGCCGTCGCGATGATCTGCGGCGGGACCGAGGCGGCGATCACGCCCCTGAGCCTGGCCGGGTTCTGCGCGATGAAGGCGATGACGACCCGCAACGACCCGCCTGAAGCGGCCCTGTGCCCGTTCGATGCGCGGCGCGACGGGTTCGTGATGGGTGAGGGCGCCGGGGTGCTGCTGCTCGAGGAGTGGGAGCACGCCGAGCGCCGCGGCGCCCGGATCTACGCGGAGCTGGTGGGCTACGGGATGGGCGCGGACGCCTACCACGTCACGCACCCGGACCCGGAGGGCGATGGCGCCGCGCTGGCCATGGCGGCGGCGCTGCGCGATGCGGGCCTGGAGCCCGGTGCGGTGAGCTACATCAACGCGCACGGCACGAGCACCGAGTACAACGACCGGTTCGAGACCCTGGCGATCAAGCGGGTGTTCGGGGAGCACGCCTCCCGCGTGCCGGTCAGCTCGACAAAGTCCATGACCTCGCACCTGCTCGGGGCCGCGGGGGGCGTCGAGCTGATCGCGTGCGCGCTTGCGATCGAGCGGCAAGTGCTCCCGCCGACGATCAACTACCGGGTGCCCGATCCGGACTGCGACCTCGACTACGTGCCCAATACGCCGCGGCCCGCCCGCGTGGAGGTCGCGATGTCCAACGCGTTCGGGTTCGGGGGGCACAACGCGATCCTGGTCGTCCGGAGGCCGTCCTGAGGGTGGACGCCTTCTCCCCGGAGCGGGAGGCGCTGCTCGCGGAGCTGGAGCGCAAGCTCGATGTTCGGTTTCGGGACCGGACCCTGCTCCACACCGCGCTCACGCACGGCTCGGTCGGCATCGAGGCCAGGAGCCGGCACGGCGACAACTACGAGCGGCTCGAATTCCTGGGGGATGCCGTCCTCAACCTCGTGATCAGCGACCACCTCTACCGGATGTTCCCCACGCGGCTGGAAGGGGATCTCGCGCGGCTGCGCGCCTCGGTGGTGAGCGAGGGCCCGCTGGCGCGCATCGCCCGCGGCATGGATCTGGGGCGCTACCTCCTCCTCGGGCGCGGCGAGGAGAAGGGCGGCGGCCGCACGCGCACCTCGCTCCTGGCGGATGCGCTCGAGGCGGTGATCGGCGCCGTCTACGTCGACTCGGGCTACGGCGTGGCGCACTACTGCGTCACCCGGTGGTTCGCCGAGGAGCTCGCAGGGCTGGAGGCGCCCGGGGAGGGGGACTACAAGAGCCAGCTCCAGGAGTTGATCCAGCAGCGCGAGCGCCGGCTGCCGCGGTACCGGATCATCGGGCAGGCGGGGCCGGAGCACAATCGCAACTTCGTCGCGGTCGTCGAGGTGAATGGACGCGTCCTCGGCGAAGGGCGCGGGCGGAGCAAGAAGGAGGCCGAGCAGGCCGCAGCGCAGCAGGCGCTGGAGCAGCTCCGGCGCAGCCGGGCCGGCTGAGGGGCGGACCCCGCGACCTCGCGGCGTCCGCTGCCGGGCGGCCAGATTCCGGCCCGCAGGGGCCTGCGGGTCGAAGGGGAGCGCGGTGCCGGCGTGAAGTACCTGTGGGCTCCGTGGAGGCTGCCGTACATCACCCAGAGCGGGGGGACGGAAGCCGTCTGCATCTTCTGCGCCCTGCCCCGTGAGGGGAAGGACCGGGAGAACCGCATCCTCTACCAGGGGGAGCGCGTGTTTGCGATCCTGAACACGTTCCCCTACAACTCCGGGCACCTCATGGTGGTGCCGCGCCGGCACATCGCCGACCCGGCGGACCTGGACGACGCGGAGTCCCTCGAGCTGCTCCGCCTCACGACCGCGGCGATGCAGGCGATCCGGGAGACGTACCACCCGGAGGGGTTCAACGTCGGGCTGAACCTCGGCCGCGCAGCCGGGGCGGGAATCGTCGATCACCTCCACGTCCACGTCGTACCCCGGTGGGTCGGCGACACCAACTTCATGCCGGTCCTCGGCCAGGTCAAGGTGCTGCCCGAGGACCTGACGGAGACCTACGACCGCCTCGCCGCGGCGCTGCGCGCGGTAATGGGGAAGCGCGGCGGCGGCGGGGCGACCACGACAGGCTAGTGCGGCATCGCGCACCGCCGGCGCGGGGACGCGGGCCCGCCCCGGGCCCTCCCGGGGCCGCCAACGCATCGCGTGAGTACGGCGATGCGTCGGGGTGGGACGCCGTGCCTCGGCCGGAGGCGCGGGGGGCCCCGCGCCCGATCGGTCTCGCTGCGCCCCCTCGGGCTTCGGAGAGCATGCGCCGGACCCGCGCGGGGATCCACGCGCGGAGCATGCCGGACGTTCTGTGCGGGATACGGAAGGGCGTGGGGCCTGTCCTTCGCCCGCGTTTGGCTGGCGGGTCCGACCGGCGGGCCGGAGCTGACACGAGGCGCGCCAGGTAGCCGCGCGTTCTTCCTCGACCGGGCGCACGCTTGCTATCATCAGCTCATGAGAGCCCGTGCCGGCCTCGCACTCGCAGCCCTGCTCGCCGCGGCGATCGCCGGCGCGGTGGCCGCCGCCCGTACCGGCGCCGCGCCGCCGCGGGTGGCGCCCGCCGGGCCGCTCCCCGAGGTCTTCCTCAGCGACCGGACGGCGGCCCGCCTCGGCATCCGCGAGGGCGATACGCTGGAGCTCGCCGCGAGCCCCGCCGGCCCCTGGCACCTCGTGCGCATCGCGCGGGTCTACCGGCCGGTGCTCTACCCGACCGACGTCGCGCTCCGGGGTCTCGACGTCCGGCTGCACCTGCCGGACCTGCAGGCGCTCCTCCGCGAGGGCGACCAAGTCGACAGCATCGTCGTGCGGCTCCGGGATCCCGCCCGCGCGGACGAGATGGTGGCCCGGCTCAACGCGGTCGCGCTCGGGTTCCGCGCCTACACCTCGGCCGACCTGGCCCGCCGCAACTCGAGCACGTTCGAGGTGATCTCCCGCTTTCACCGCGCCATCAGCGTTGTCGCGATCCTCGCGAGCAGCGTGTTCCTCGCGGCGATCATGACGCTGCGGGGCGAGGAGCTGCGCCGGCAGGTCGGGGTGATGCGGCTCATCGGGATCTCCCGCCGAAGCGTCGCGGCGGCCGTGCTCCTGATCGCCACGGGCGTGGCCCTGCTGGGCAGCGCTGTCGGGATCGGGCTCGGCTACGCGCTGTCGGCGGCGATCAACGTCTACTACCGCCGCGCATTCGACACGACGATCCTCTTCTCGCAGGTCACCCCGGCGCTCCTCGGCCTCGTGGCCGCGCTGTCCGTCGCGCTGGGCATCGCCGCGGGCGCGGCCACGGCGTGGCGCCTCCTGCACCGGCCGCCGCTGGACCAGATCGGGAGGTAGCTCGCCGCCGTGGGACCGCTCGGATTCCTGGCCGCCCGGAGCCTGCTGCGGAACCCCGTGCGCACGGCGCTCGTCCTGCTGGGGCTCAGCGTCACCGGGGCGCTGCTCCTCGACATGACGATGCTCTCGCGGGGCCTGGAGGCGAGCCTCGGCGGGGTGCTGGGGCGCCTCGGGTTCGCGGTCCGCGTCGTCCCGCGCGGGACCCTGCCGTTCTCGAGCAGCGCGGAGATCCCGGACGGGGAGCGGCTGGCCGCGGAGATCGCCGCCCGGCCGGAGGTGGCCGCGGCGGTGCCGGTGGTCGCGGCCAACCTCTACGTCCGGCGCGGCGGCGCCCGGTTCCCGTCGTTTGCGCTCGGCGTCCCCGGCGGCGGCACGGGCGCGTACGCCGTGCTGGAGGGACGGGACCTGCCGGCCGCCGCTGCGGGCGCGGGTCCCGCGCCGGGGTCACCCCCGGCGGATCCGCCGATCGTGATCAACCGCAACATGGCCCGGCTCGACGGCGTCCGCGTCGGGGACGTGGTCGTGCTGTCGGCGGCGCCCGAGCCGTTCGTGGTTCGGTACGCGGCGCCGCGGGCGTTCCGCGTCGTCGGGATCGCGGACTTCTACTTCGACCTGGCCACGCAGCGCTCGGTCGCCCTCGCGACCGTGGACCTCCGCCGGCTGCAGGGGCTGCCGCGCGGGGCGGCGTCGCTCATCCTCGTGCGCGTGACCGCGCCGGCGCGGACGGGCGACCTCGCCCGCTGGATCCAGGCGCGCGACCCGCGGGTGGACGCGCTCAGCATCCAGGGGTTCCTCGACCGGGCGGCCGCGCAGCTCACGTACTTCCGGCAGTTCTCGCTCATCCTCGGCACGATCAGCATCGCCGTCTCGTTCCTGTTGATCACCGCGATCGTCACGCTGTCGCTCGGCGAGCGGCTCGGCGAGATCGCGATGCTCCGCGCGGTGGGCTTCACACGGGCCCGGATCGCGAGCCTCGTCCTCCTCGAGGGGCTCGTCCTCGGCGCTGCGAGCCTCCCGGGCGCGTTTGCGCTCGGCCTGCTGATCAGCCGTAACCTCGACGCGATCCTCCGGAGCGCCCCGAGCGTGCCGGAGAATGTGCACTTCTTCACCTTGACGACCGCGGCGGCCCTCCGGACGGTCGCGCTCGTGCTCGGCACCGGCACGCTCGGCGCGGTGTACCCCGCGACGATCGCGGCGCGGCTGGGGGTGGCGGCCACACTGCACGCAGAGGTGCTGTCGTGACGCGAGGGCGCGACCGCGATGGATGACGCGCAGGCCGTGGCGCAGGCGCAGCACGCGGGCGGGGCGCCGGCGCCGGACCGGGTGGTGGCGTCCGCGGACGCGGTGGTCAAGGTCTACCGGATGCCGGGCGGCACCGTCCACGCCCTGCGGGGCATCACCCTGGCGGTCGAGCGGGGGACGCTGCTGTCGATCGTGGGGCCGAGCGGGTGCGGCAAGTCCACCCTCCTCCACCTCCTGGGTGGCGTGGACCTGCCCACCGCCGGGACGGTCACCCTCCTCGGGCAGCCGACGGCCAGCTTGTCCGACGCCGCGCTGGCCCGCCTGCGGCTGCGGCACGTCGGATTCGTGTTCCAGCGTTTCTTCCTGCTCCCGATGCTCACCGCCGAGGAGAACGTCGCGCTGCCGATGATGGAAGCCGGCGTCGCCCAGCCGGACCGCCGGAGGAGAGCCCGGGCCCTCCTGGAGCGCGTCGGGCTCGCGCACCGCTCGCAGCATCGTCCCGGCCAGCTCAGCGGCGGGGAGATGCAGCGCGTGGCGATTGCGCGGGCGCTCGCGAACCGCCCGGCCCTCCTGCTGGCGGACGAGCCGACGGGCGAGCTGGACGCCGCGGCCGGGTGGGAGATCGCGCGCCTGCTGCGGGAGATCAGCCGGGACGGCTGCGCGGTCGTGGTCGTGACGCACAATACCGAGCTGGCGGCGATCGCGGACCGGCAGGTGCGCATGCGCGACGGGACGATCGCGTGATGCGTGTCGCGTCGCTGCTCGCCTGGCGCAGCCTGAGCGACCGGCCGTGGCGCTCGGCGCTCCTCTTGCTCGGCTACGGCATCGGGGTGGGCGTGATGATCGCGCTGCTCTCCGTCGGCGAGGCGCTGCTGCTCCAGGCGCGCGACCGGGACCTGGCCGCCGGCGGGGACCTCGTGCTGCTGCCCGAGGGCGTGGACCCCGCGGTCCTCAAGGTCAACGCGGTGACCGGGATGTTCCTGACGATCCCCCACGCCGGGTTCGTCGTCCGGGAGCTGCTCGGGGGACCCCGGTTCGGCCACGAGGTCGCGGCCGCATCACCGGAGGTGCAGAATCGCGTGGTCTACGTGCGCGTCCGGAGGGCGATCGTCCCCGCCACCGCCTCCGCCGGCATCCCCTCGCTCGACCACGCCGCGGGGGCCGCGCAGGCCGTGCCCGGCGCCCGGGACAGCGCGGCCGACCGCGCCTGGATCGCGCCTCCCGCCGCGACGCTCTTCGACCAGCTCGATCGCTTCCACAGGCCGGCCCCCGGGCAGCGGGCCGGATGGGCCGAGTGGGACTACTTCAACTTCGTGGATCCCGCGACACAGGCGTACGGATACCTGACACTG
The DNA here is from genome assembly GCA_021324295.1 of Bacillota bacterium. Classification (GTDB taxonomy): domain Bacteria; phylum Sysuimicrobiota; class Sysuimicrobiia; order Sysuimicrobiales; family Segetimicrobiaceae; genus JAJPJJ01. The sequence continues at coordinate 34,994 of JAJPJJ010000008.1, read as the reverse complement.
CTGGCTGGGGGGGAGGGGCGGGGCGCGGTGCTGCTGCGGATCCGCCGGCCCGGCCATCCGGTCGATGACGTCGTGGTCCCCGCGGCGATCCGACCGGGGGACCTCTCCGCCTCCTCGGCGGCCCAGCGGGTCGGGCCGGCCCGCGTGCGGACCGAGGCCGGAGGGTACCGGGTGACGATCGACGCCCCGCGCGTCCACGCCGACCTGCGGCTCGCGCCGGACGCGGGGTTCTACCTGCCGCCCGGGGAGACCGCGGAGGAGGCGGTGGTCTCGGGATACGTCGTCCCCGTGGTCCGCGGGTGGATGAGCGGGGAGATCCGGACCGCCCGCACCTCGCTCCGGCTGCGCCGGGCGCCCGCCTACCACGACCACAACTGGGGCACGTGGCGCGGCGTCACCTGGGACTGGGGCGAGGCCGCTGGGGACGCAGGCGCGATCCTCTACGGCGCGCTCCACCTCGATGGGCGGGCGACCCGGGGCGGGGTGGGGCGGGTGCCGGCCATCTTCGCGTGGGCGTCCACCGGGCAGGGCCGCGGGGGGTTTCTCGGGGTATTCCGGGTCAAGGTCATCGGCTACAGCGGGTGGCATCCGGGGCCGGAGGTCGCCGGCCACCGGGTGCCCTCGCCCGACGCGGTGACGATCTCGGCGGGCGACGGGCGCGACCGGCTGAGCGTGCGGATTCGTGTCCGGGACGCGCTCGGCAGCCGCCTCGCGCTGCCGGGGCAACGGGCCGGCCGATGGCGCCGCGTCTTCCTCCAGCTCCGCGGGCGGGCGGAGGTCCGGGGCACGGTCGACGGACATGCGATCGCGTGGACCGGCCCCGCCGCCGCAGAGACCTTCGTGACGGTCCCGCAAGACGGCCACGGCGCGGGGCCGTGACGCGCCGTCTGCGTCGCGGTCCACCCGCTCAGCTCACAGTGATGGTGGCCTGCAAGACGGTCGCGGCGCGGCCCGTGACGCGCCGGCGGTGCCCGCTCCAGCACGAGCGAAACTCGGTCCGGCAAGGACGCGCAGGCGGCTGGGGCCGGCGTGGCATGCGGGTCCGGCGTTCCACAGGAACATCACCTCGGCGCAGACGGTTTACCAGGGTGAAGCCGGGATCTGGAGGTCACGGCAGATCGTTCCAGATCGGCCGGGCAGCGAAGGAGGTCCCCGTGTCGTCGCCCACCCCACACCGCATCGTGGACAGCCACCTGCACCTCGTGACCGCCGGCATGCTCCACCGGCTTCGCGAGCGCCGGTGGGGGATCCGCGCCAAGGCGCTGGAGGCGCTCGCCCGCGGGGGAGGCCGGCTGGCGCAGGCCACCCGGGCGCTCGAGGGCGTGTCGCTCGCCGACCTGGCGCGCCGGTGGACCGTCGCGTTCGATCGTGCAGGCGTAGAGGGCGGCTTCTTCATCGCCGTCGGCGAAGGGAACGAGGAGCTCGCCGAGTTCCTGCGGCTGGGGGCCGGACGCTTCCAGGCCTGGGGAAGCGTCGTGGATCCGCTCGCCCCCGAGGCTCCCGCGATCGTGCGGCGGTTCCGGGGGTGGGGGCTCGGCGGGCTCAAGCTCTACCCGCCGGTGCAGCGCTTCAGCGCGAGCGACCGCGCGGTCTACCCGGTGTACGAGGCGGCGGCGGAGCAGGGGCTTCCGGTCCTCTTTCACTTCGGCATCACGGTCGCCCCGATCTACGACCTGCGGTACGCCGACCCGCTCCACCTCTCCGCGGCATCACGCGACTTTCCCGAGGTCACGTTCGCGATCGCCCACTGCGGGGCCGGGTTTCTCCGCGAGACGCTGTTCCTGGCGTATCACACGGAGAACGTCTGGGTGGATACGTCGGGCACGAACAACTGGCGTGACTACACGCCGGGCGCGCCGTCCCTCGAGGCGGTCTTCCGCGATCTCGTGCGCACCTACGGGCCGCGCCGCATCATGTTCGGCACGGACTCCGGCACGCCCGAAGAGTATCGCACCGCGATCCTCCGCGACCAGCAGCAGACGTTCCGCCGGCTGGACCTGTCCCCGGACGACGAGACGGCGATCTTCGGCGGCAACGCGCGCCGGCTCTTCGGTCTCCCGGAGCCGTCCGGGACCCGGGGCCAGCGCACGATCTCCGGCGCCTAGGGGGGGCGGGGAGAGGATCGGCCGCGGGGGGCCCCGCGCGCCCGGCCGCCGCCTCGGGTTACGCTCTCAGCTGGCCGCTGCCCCAGACGATCCACTTCGTCGTGGTGAGGTCGTCCGGGCCCATCGGGCCGCGGGCGTGGAGGCGGCTCGTGCTGATCCCCACCTCGGCGCCGAGGCCGAACTCGCCGCCGTCCACGAGGCGCGTGGATGCGTTCACGAGGACCGCGGCGCTGTCCACCTCGCGCACGAACCGCTCCGCCCGGGCCGCGTCCTCGGTGACGATCGCGTCCGCGAGCGCCGTGCTGTAGGCGCGAATGTGCGCGATCGCCTCGTCGAGGCCGTCGACCACGCGGACGGACAGGATCAGATCGAGGTACTCGGCCGACCAGTCGTCGTCCGTGGCCGGCGCCACGTCGGCCGCGAGGCGCCGGGTCACCGGACACCCGCGCACCTCCACGCCGGCGGCGCGGAGCGCGGCGACGAGCGGCGGGAGGAGCCGCGGGGCGATCGGGGCGTCGACGAGCGCCGTCTCGAGGGCGTTGCACGTGCTCGGCCGGTTCGTCTTGGCGTTCACCACGATCCGGATCGCCATCTCGGGGTCCGCGGCCCGGTCCACGAAGACGTGCGTGACGCCCCGCTCGTGCTTGAGGACCGGGACGCGGGCGTGCTCGCTCACGAGCGCGATGAGGGCCTCGCCGCCGCGCGGGATGACGAGGTCCACGAGCCCGCGAAGCCCGACGAGCTCCCGGATCGCATCGTAATCCCGCCGCGCAAGCAGCGTCGCGGCGGCCGGCGGCAGGCCGGCGGTCCGCAGCCCCTCGTGGATCGCCTCGAGGAGCGCCTGGTCGGAGTGGACGGACTCCGCGCCGCCCCGCAGGAGCACGGCGTTCCCCGCGCGCAGGCACAGCCCGGCCGCATCCACCGTCACGTTCGGCCGCGACTCGTAGACCATCGCGATGACCCCGATCGGGACCCGGACCCGGCGGACCTCCATGCCGTTGGGCCGGGTGCGGACATCGAGCACGCGGCCCACCGGGTCGGGAAGCCCGGCGATCTCCTCGACCGCGCGCGCCAGCGCGGCGACGCGCGGCGCCGTGAGCGTGAGCCGGTCGCGGAACGCCGCCGAGCGACCGGCCAGCGCGTCGAGGTCCCGCGCGTTGGCCTCGAGGATGCGAGACGAACGCGCCCGGATGGACGCGGCGATGGCGAGCAGCGCCGCCCGGCGGAGCTCGTCCGGAGCGATGCGCAGCTCGGCCGCGGCCCGGCGGGCCTCGACGGCCTGCTGCTCAACCGAGGAGCGGGCGGGGCTCACGGAGAGGACTCCCTCCTCGCATCAGCGCTCGCCTTGCAGCGCGAGATTGTCCCGGTGAACGACCTCGTCGTGAGGCTTGCGGCCCAGCACGCCGGCGATGTCGGTGGAGCGCACGCCCTTGATCCGGACGAGCTGCGCGCTCGGGTAGTTGACCAAACCGCGGCCGACCTCCTGCCCGTGTGCGTCCCGGATCGCCACGGCGTCGCCCGCCTCGAACGTGCCCTGGACGTCCACGACCCCCGCGGGCAGCAGGCTCTTGCCCCGCCGCAGCGCCTCCCGGGCGCCGTCGTCGATCACGAGGGTCCCGCGGATCGGCAGGCCGAACGCGAGCCAGCGCCGCCGGGCCGACGGCGCCCGCTCGGCCGGCAGGAAGAGCGTCCCGTGCGGCTCCCCGTCCAGCAGCCGGCCGAGCGGGCGGGCGTGCGCGCCGCTTGTGATCACGGTCGCCACGCCGGACTCCGTGGCGATGCGCGCGGCCTCCAGCTTGGTGGCCATCCCCCCCACGCCCTGCGCGGAGGTCGTGCGCCGGGCCGCCCGGAGGATCGGTCCGGTGATCCGGTCCACCGTCGGGATCAATCGGGCGGCCCGGCTGCGGCGCGGGTCCGCGGTCATCAGGCCCTCGACGTCGGAGAGGATGACGAGCAGGTCCGCGCCGACCAGGCTGGCCACGAGGGCGGAGAGCGTGTCGTTGTCCCCGATCTGGATCTCCTCGGTGGCGACGGTATCGTTCTCGTTGACGATCGGCACGACGCGGTCCGCGAGGAGCGCGAGGAGGGTCTGCCGGGCGTTCACGTACTGCCGCCGGCCGGCGAAGTCCTGGCGCGTCAGCAGGACCTGGCCCACGCGAAGCCCGAGGCGGGCAAACGCGGCCGCGTACCGCTGCATCAGCGCCGGCTGCCCGACGGCGGCGAGCGCCTGCTTCTCCGAGAGGCGGCGGGCCGGCAGGCGGCGGCCCAGCAGTCCGGCGCCGCTCGCGATCGCGCCCGACGAGACGACGACAACCTCCCGTCCCCGGCGGACGAGGGACGCGACGTCCTCCGCGATCGCGCCGAGCCGGCGCGGGTCGATCTCCGGCCCGCCGCCGGTGAGGCTGCTTGTGCCCACCTTGAGGACGACCCGGCGCGCGGCCGCCAGGCGCGGCGCGCCGGAGCGGCCCGGCCCCGCGGCCATCAGCAGGCCGCCCGGCGCCCGGGCGCGCCGGCGTCGGCCTGGATCGCTCGCCCTGCGCGGGCGCGGCGGCACATGCCTCTATTGTACGCGAACGGGCCGGGGCCGGGGAGCGGGGGTCCGTTCGCGGCCGGGGGCTTACGGGGGGCCGAGGGTGAGGCGGACCGGGTAGTTCGAGCCGCTCTCGGGCATCGTGACGACGTGCAGCGTCCGGCGCGTGCCCGCGCCCATCCGGAGGGTCACGAGCGCGCGCGGCGCGTTCGGCTGGACCGTCGGGCCGTCGATCAGCTGATCGTTGACGATGAAGGTGCCGCGGGCCTGCCCGCCGTCGGCATGCATCACGAGCGCGACGGTCGCCGCGTCAGGGGTCGGGTTTGCGACCTGCACGTCGAACGAATACACCACGCCGTAGTTGCCCTGGAGGCTCTCCCGGGTCTCGCTCTCCTGCAGCACATCGCCGCTTGCGCCGAGCATCATCGTCGCGACGGCGCCCCCGACGGTGTAGGTGGACGACCGGACAATCAGCGGGCGCTGGAACGCCCCGCGCTGGTGCACCTTGTCGAAGTCCGGCGCGTAGCTGGCAGCCGGCGGCTCCATCTCCCCCTCCAGCCGCGCGACGACCTGGAGGTTGAGCCGCTGCCCGTCGATGAGCTGGACCTGCGCGAGACCGCTGCCGACGTGCTGGGGCGCGAGGTCGTGCACGAGCAGCGGCAGCGTGGTATTGGCCGGGATCTCCAGCAGGAATCCCGCGTGCCGCCAGTACGCCTCCAGGAACGCCCGCGCCGCCTCGTGGCCGAGCGCGAGCTCGTCCCCGGCCTGCCCGCTCTGGGCGCCCGTCACCCAGACCGTGACCGGCGAGCGGGCCGGGTTGCTGAGGGTCACGGTGATGAACATGTGCCGCGTCGCCGAGCCGTTCTGGTGGTGGTACAGCAGCCGCACGGTCTGGCTCGCCGTCAGCGCGCCGCTGAACAGCACCTTGCCGAACGGGAGGGTCTCCGGGCTGTTGCTGACCAGGAGGACCTGGGCGTCGGACCACGGCAGGATCACGTTCGTGAACGTCACCGGGATGGTGAGGGTGGTCGGCGGCTCGGCGGGCGGCGCGATGCTCACCGAGGCCTCGACCGTGGCCTCGGACGACGCGGGGAGCTCGGCGAGCGACGGGGTAGTGGAGAGGAGGGTGACCTCGGCGTCCCGCGCCCCGGGCACCTGCTCGCGGACCGCGGAGAGGATCGCGAGCCGCAGCGTGCCGGCCGGGGTGGGCCCCCCGGTGACCGAGATGCGAAGGGCCGGGCCCGCCGCGGCGAGGGCCCGCTGTTCCCATCCGCGAGGCGGCATCGCCAGGCCGGCGAGGGCGAGCGCGCCGATCGCGAGGATGGCGAGAGGCCGCCGCGCGGCGGGACGTCGCGGCACCGGGGTCCGTGTCGGGCGAGTCTGGGGATCCAACGCAACTCCTCCACTGTCGTGCGGCGTGGGCATCCGAGGCCCCTCTCTATCTTCCATAGTTCTGCCCCGGAGTCGGGCAGACGCGACATGCGACCCCCCAGGACGCATGACCGCCGGCAGCGAACCGTGACAGCGTGGCCGTTCTCTCGACGATCGGCGCGGCGGCGCGAGCACGCCCCCCGCGGGCCCGGGGCTGATGCGGTTCGGCTCGTATCGCGTGGGCGGCGGCGAGCGGGCGGCGGTGTGGCTCGGCGAGGACGCCTACGACCTCCAGGCCGTCGCCGGCGCGGCCGGCCTGCGGGTGCCCGCGACCCTCCAGGAGTTCATCACGGCGGGAGCGCTGGACGAGTTCCGCGCCGCCGCGGCGGCGCACCCTGCCGTTGCGCCGCTGCGCGACACCTCGCCGACGATGCCCTACCGCCGGCCGCCGAAGATCTGGGGCGTCGGCCTCAACTACCGGGCGCACGCGCAGGACCTGGGCGCCCCGGTCCCCGACGAGCCGGCGTCGTTCATGAAGCCGCACACCACGATCGTCGGCCCCGGGGATGCGATCGTCCTGCCGCCGCAGTCGCAGCGGGTCACGGCGGAGGCCGAGCTGGGGGTGGTCCTCGGGCGGCGCTGCCGCGACGTCGCCGAGGGGGACGTGCCCGCCGTGCTCTTCGGATACGTCCCGGTCCTCGACATGACCGCCGAGGATATCCTGCGCCGCAACCCGCGCTTTCTGACGCGGGCCAAGTCGTTCGCCACGTTCCTCAGCCTGGGGCCGTGGATCCTCACCCCGGACGAGGTGCCCGATGTCGGGGCGCTGCGCGTCACCACGGTGCGCAACGGGGAGGCCGCCGCCGCGAACACCGTCGCGAACATGCTCTTCTCGCCGGCGACGCTCGTCGCGTTCTTCTCGCGTGTCTTCGAGTTCGAGCCGGGCGACCTGCTGCTGACCGGCACGCCGGGGGCCGTCCCGATCGAGGACGGGGACGAGGTGGCCTGCCGGATCGACGGGTTCCCGGAGCTGCGCAACCCGGTCCGGCGGCCCCGGGGGCACCGGCCGGGCTCGGGCGGCCAGCCGGCGTAGGGCCCCCCGGCCTCGCCCCGGTCAGGGCCGGTCGGGGCGGCCCGCCGGCCTCTCCCTCACCACGTCTCGAGCTGGGCCGTCAGGCCCGCGTCGACAAACAGCGACGTCCCCGTGACGAACGACGCCTCCTCGCTCGCGAGGTAGAGCGCGGCGTGGCCGATGTCCTCCGGGGTGCCGAGGCGGCCGAGCAGCTGCCGCCGGGTGACCTGCCGGCGCATCTCCTCGGGGTCGGGCGCGGCGGCGAAGACGCTGCGGATGAGAGGGGTATCGATCCAGCCCGGGCAGATCGCGTTCACCCGGATCCCGTCGCGGGCGTGATCGATCGCCATCACCCGGGTCAGGGCGACCACGCCGGCCTTGCTCGCCGCGTAGGGGGCGGTCGCCCCGACGTTCTGGTACGCGTGCACCGAGGCGACGTTGATGATGCTCCCGCCCCCGGACGCCTTGATCAGCGGGATCGCGTACTTGCTGCAGAGGAACACCCCGGTGAGGTTGACGGCGAGGCACCGCTCCCACTGCTCCCGCGAGGTGTCGGGGACGCTGGTGTACACGCCGATCCCGGCGTTGTTGACGAGCACGTGCAGGGCGCCGTAGGTCCGCTCCGCCGCGGCGACGAGGGCGCGGACCTGCGCCTCGTCCGCGACATCCGCCCGGACGAAGGTCGCCTCGTGCCCGCGTCTCCGCAGCGCGTCCTCGGTCGCCCGGCCGGCGTCGGCGTCGACATCGGCGATGACGGTGCGCGCGCCCTCGCGCGCGAAGACCGCCGCGATGCCCTGCCCGATGCCCATCGCCGCGCCGGTGACGATCGCGACCTTGCCGACCAGCCGCACGCCGCTCACCCGCGCGCTACTTCGTCGCGTGGCGGAACTGCCGGACGTTGTCCCGGGTGATGACCATGATCCCCGTGTCGACGTCGAGGGGGAGGGGATCGATCTTGGCCGCCTTCCAGTCCGGGAGCATCTGGGCGGGGCCGATGTTGTGGTGCAGCCAGTACAGCAGGTTGACCGCGAGCCACGTCTCCATGTACGACTTCTGCGCGATCGCCGCCGTGATCGTGCCGTCCTGGATGTAGTTCAGCATGTCCTCGTTGCGGTCCATCGCGACGATCTTGATCGCGCCCTTCTTCTTGGCCTCGATCACCGCCCGCGCGGCCCCGGCGCCGCTGTCGCCGTCGGTGCCACCGATGCCCGCGAGGTCGGGGTGCGCCGAGATCGCCGCCGCGTACGCCTGCGGCGCGTAGGCGGGGTCCGCGTGGTCGTCGACGACGCCCACCACCTGGATCCCCGGGTAGTGCTTGGCCAGGTAGTCCTTGTACCCGCGCATCCGATCCAGGACGCCGGCGGCCTGGAACGTGCCGACCACGACCTTGCCCCGCCCGCCGATCGTCGCGGCGAGGACACGGGCGCCCTCCTCCCCGGCCTTGTAGTTGTCGATGCCGATGTGGGTGAACCGCTTGCTGTCCGGGACATCGCCGATCATCGTGATGACCGGGATGCCGGAGTCGACGGCGCGGTTGATGCCCGGGATCAGCGTCTTGCTGTCGGGCGGAAACACCATGATCCCGGCCGGTCGCCTGGCGATGATCTGGTCGAGCGCGGCCGCCTCCGCCTGCGCGTCGGCGGTCGTCGGCCCGGTGAACTCGGTCCGCACGCCCAGGTATTTGCCAGCGGCCTCCAGCGCGCGCTTCTGGTCGATCCAGAAGGGCACCTGCGTCACGTTGGCCAGGTACACGTACAGCTCGCCCGAGGGCGCGGCCTGGACGGCCGGGCCGGGCGCCGACGCTGCGCCGAGCAGGTATCCCGCCGCGAGCAGCGCGAGCCCGGCGGCCGCGAGGACCGGTGTACGAGCGCGGTCGCGAACCAGTCTGCTGTGCATCTCCTGCCTCCTTCCCGGTGGGCTTGCCGGATCCAGACGTCCGACAACGGATGTCGCGGGGCCACCTCCCTTCCTGGCCGACCGCCCGGGCGGTCCTCACAGGCGCCTCGTTCGAAGCAGCATGTCGAGCGAGACGACGAGGATGAGGATGACGCCGGAGACGATCCCCTGCCAGTAGATCGAGATCCCGAGGATGATCATCGCGTTGCCGATGATCGACATGAACACCGCGCCGAGGAACCCGCCGAGCACCGTGCCCTCGCCGCCCAGCAGGCTCGCGCCCCCGATCACGGCCGCCGCGATCGCGGTCAGCTCCAGCCCGACGCCGGCGGTCGGCGTCCCGGCCATGAGCCGCGAGGCGAGGAGGATCCCCGCCACCGCCGAGAGGACGGCGCTCAGCACGTACGTCGCGACCTTGACCTGGTCGACCTTGATGCCGGAGAGCAGCGCGGCGCGCTCGTTCCCCCCGACGTAGTAGACCGGCCGCATGTACCGCATGCTCCGCATCGCGAGGTCCCCGGCGGCGACGATCGCCGCCATGATCCAGAGCATCGGCGGGACCCCGGCCAGCACGCCCTGGCCCAGGTACGCGAACGGCTCGGGCAGCCCGGTCACCGTGAACCCCTGCGTGATGACCATCGCGATCCCGCGGGCGATCGTGAGCATCCCGAGCGTGGCGATGAGCGGGTTGACCCGCAGCGCGGTGATCACGAGGCCGTTGATCGCCCCCACGACCGCGCCGGCGGCGAGCACGAGGAGGATGCTGAGCCAGATCGGCGTGCCGCGGAGCATGAGGAGGCCGGCCAGCGTGCCGGACAGCGCCATCACGGAGCCCACGGAGAGGTCGAGCCCGCCGGAGACGAGCACGATCGTCATCCCGACGACGATGATCGCGGTCGGCGCCATGCCGATGATCATCGACTCGATGTTGCCCCACGTGAGGAAGTAGGGGGTGAGCGCGGTCATGAGGAGGCCGGCGACGACGATGACGCCGACGAGCAGGAGCTCCCGGACCCCGAGGATCCGCCGCGCGAGGCCCGCGGTCGCCTTGCGCCCGGCCTCGGCGTCCGAGGGCTTCACGGTGACGTGCGGCCGTTCGAGCATCGTGCCTCCGGATCCCGCTACGTCGATGCCCGGGCCGCCCCGGTGGCCGGCGGCGCGGATGCCAGGGCGAGGAGCTCCTCCTCGGAGGTCCCGGCGGCGGCGCGCTCCGCGACGACCCGGCCGTCGGCGAGCACGAGGACGCGGTCGGCCACGGCGACCACCTCGGCCAGGTCCGCGCTGATCAGCAGCACGGCCGAGCCCTGGGCGGCGAGCCGGCGGAGCAGGCCGTGGACCTCGACCCGCGTGCCGACGTCGATCCCGACCGTCGGGTCCTCGGCGATCAACAGCTGCGGCCGCACGGCCAGCCAGCGGGCCACCAGCACCTTCTGCTGCGTGCCCCCCGACAGCTCGCCGACGATCTGGGACGTGGAGGTGGCGCGGATCCGCAGCGTGTCCACGAACTCGCCGGCGACCGCGGCCGCCTCGCCCCACCGCATCATGCCGAGGCGGCTGGTCTGTGCGAGGCGCGTCACGATGATGTTGTCGCGCACGCTCATGCGGAGGAACAGCCCGGCGTCCTTGCGATCCGGCGGCAGGTACCCGATGCCCTGCGCGATCGCCTCCGCGGGGGAGCGGGGGCGCAGCGGCCGGCCGGCGAGCTCCGCCCGGCCGCCGTCCCACGCCGCGAGTCCGAACAGCGCCCGGCCGAGGGCCTCCCGGCCCGACCCGGGCAGGCCGGTGACCCCGAGGATCTCGCCGCGGCGGACCTCGAACGTGACGCCGGCGAGGCCGGGCGCGGCGAGGTCGGACACCGTGAGCAGCGGGCCGCCCGGCTCGTGCCGGTCGGCCGCGGCCTCCGGCGGGAGCTCGCGCCCGACCATGAGGACGACGACGCGGTCGGGCGTGAGCTCCCCCGCGGGGAACGTCCCGACCCGGCGGCCGTCGCGGAGGATCGTGACGCGGTCCGCCACCTGGAAGACCTCGCGCATCCGGTGCGTGATGAACACGAGGCCGAGCCCGTCGGCCCGGAGGTCCCGCATCGTGCCGAACAGCCGGTCGGCCTCCCGGCGCGACAGCGCGGAGGTCGGCTCGTCGAAGAGCAGGACCGCCGGCCGGAGCGAGAGGGCCTTCGCGATCTCCACGAGCTGGCGCAGCGCGGGGGAGAGCGCGCGCACCGGGGTCGCGGGGTCGACCGCCAGGCCCACCCGGGAGAGCAGCGCGGCGGCCAGGCGCCGGAGCGCATGCCAGTCCACGAGGTCGAGGGCGGAGGTGGGGAGCCGCCCGAGGAACACGTTCTCCGCGATCGACAGGCCCGGGACCAGGCTCAGCTCCTGGAACACCGTGCCGATCCCGAGCTGCTGCGCGTGGTGGGCGCCCTGGAGCCGCACCTCGCGGCCGCCGACCAGCACGCGGCCCCCGTCGGGCTGGTAGATGCCGGAGAGGACCATCATGAGCGTGGTCTTGCCGGCGCCGTTCGCCCCGAGCAGCGCGTGGATCTCCCCGCGCCGCACCTCGAAGTCGACGCGGTCGAGCGCCACCGTGCCGGGAAACGTCTTCGTGAGCCCGGAGACGGACAGCAGGATGTCGTCCGCGGTCGCGCGCTCGGGCATCGCACCGGCGGGGCTACAGTCTCCCGAACTCCGCGAGCAGCTCCTCCACGCCCTTCCCCTCTCCGATCCTCCGGCGCGTGGCCTCTTCGCGATCGGCCTGCGCGCGCGCCCGCTCGAGGACCGCGCCGGCCTCGGCGCGCGGCACCACCACGACGCCGATCTCGTCGGCCACGATAATGTCCCCCGGGGACACGACGACCCCGCCGCAGTGGATCGGCACGTTCACCTCGATCGGCTCGCGGCGCCCCGAGAACGCGGTGTGCGACGCGCGCGGCCCCACGGCCCGGCTGTAGAGCGTGAACCCGAGGTCCCGCGCCTCGTCGACGTCGCGCACCGCGCCATCGACCACGGCCCCGGCGATGCCGCGCCGGCGCCCGAGGCCCGCCATCAGCCCGCCCCACACCGAGGTCTCCGTCTCTCCGGCGGCGTCGACGACGACCACGTCGCCGGCGGCGGCCACGGTGAGCGCTTCGAGCGGGTCGACGAGGTCGCCGGGGAAGAGGCGCACGGTCACGGCCGGCCCGGCGAGCTTGCCCCCGCACCGCGCCTTGATCGCCGTGTGCATCACGCCGGCGCGCTCCATCACGTCGGTCACGACGCACGACACGCTGTAGACCCCCAGCAGCTCCCGGAACCCCCGGACGATCGCGGGCTCCACGTCGGTGCGGGCGTTGATGATCCTCCTCATCGGTCTCCCTCCCGGAGCGCGCCCCCGGAGACGCGCCGGAGCGCCCCCGCGCCTCACGCGATCGCGCCGGGCGCCTCCCCGGCTGCGGGCGCGCCCTCCGCGGCCTCCGAGCCGAGCACGCTGTCGCGCACCGTGGCGATGTGCTCGCCCATCGCGGCCGCGGCCCCGCCGGCGTCGCCCGCGAGCAGGCGCTCGGCGACGGCGAGGTGCTGGGCGGCGAGACGCTGGGCGATCCCGGGCCGCCGCATCGCGAAGTAGCACGCCCGGTCGATCTCCGTCCGGAACTGGCTGATCCACTGCTCCATCGCCTCGTTGCCGGCCGCGCGCAGGATCAGCGCGTGCAGCTCGTCGCCCGCACGATGGAACTCGTCGGCCGTCGGCTCGCTCGCCTGGAGGACGCGCCGGAGGGCGGTCGCGACGCGCTCCAGGCGGTCGCGGGGCAGGCGGCCGCAGGCCAGGGCCGTCACGTGCGGCTCGACGAGCAGGCGGATCTCGAAGATCTCCCGGATGCGCCGCAGCGGAATGTCCCGCACGAACGCGCCCTTGCTCGGCCACAGGTCGACGAGCCCGTCCTGGGCGAGGCGGCGGATCGCCTCGCGGACGGGCGTACGGCTCATCTCGAGCTCCTCGGCGAGCGGGATCTCGAGCAGCGGGGTCCCCGGCGGCAGCCGCCGGGACAGGATCCGGCTGCGGAGCGTGCGATAGGCCTGATCGCTCAGCGATCGACGCGGCATGCGCATCCGTCTCCCTCTGTGCTCATATTACATACACCGTGCATACAATCCTGCCGCCCGGAGCCGCCGTCCGCGGGGCTGCGGGCGCGGTGGGGAGCTCCCGGGCCGCGCCCGGGAGGATTTCCCGGGACGGGTCCCAAACTGTGCGCTCGGGCCCCGACCCGCCGGCCCGGGTGCCCACGGGTCTGCGCGCTTCCACGTTTGCGCGGGGCGCGCCGAGGCCCGTGCCGCGCTCCCAGGCCTGCGGGCTCGTCGCGGTGCGCGTTGCCGGGCTCCCTCGGGGAGCCGATTCGCCCCGGGGCCCCCGGTCGCCGGGGTAGCGCGATTCGCTGGGGTGGGGGAGGATGGGAGCCGCGCCGCGGCGGCGCGCGGCACAGGAGGGACGCGATGGCGCAGGATCGGGAGCGCGCGGCCCGGGTCCGGGCCGCGCTCGCAAGAGCCGGGCTCGACGCGCTGGTGTGCCGCCTGCCGGAGAACCTCGTTCTCCTCGCGGGCTACTGGCCGGTGATCGGGAGGTCGGCGATCGTGGTGCCGGCCGAGGGCGATCCCGTGCTGCTCGCCCCCGCGATGGAGCAGGACGCGCTGGAGGACATCACGGTGTCCGACGTGCGCACGTTCCGCGTCTGGCACCTCACCGACCCCGCGCCCGACGAGTCGCTGGCCAAGTTGCTGCGGCAGGCGGCGGCGGACCGCCGGCTCGCGGGCAGGCGGGTCGGCGTCGACGAGGGGTTCGAGGACATCGCACCGCCCCAGAAGGTGCTCGAGCCGTGGGCCCCCGCGGCGGCGGCGCGGCGGCTCGTCGCCGACGCGTTCGGGACCGACCCGGTCGACGCGGCGGCCCTTCTCGTGGAGCTCCGCGCCCGGAAGACGCCGCGCGAGCGCGAGCGGATCGGGGTGGCGTGCGAGATCGCCGGGTTTGGCCTCGAGGCGTTCGCGGAGGCCGTCGCCCCCGGCCGCCGGGAGGTCGACGTCGCGGCGGAGGTCGAGCGCGCCGTCGCGACCCGCGGGACCGGGCACCGCGGCGTGCGGCACGCGCGGGCGCAGGCCCTCGTGTTCTCCGGCGAGGAGCGCCTCCGGACCTACTCCTGGGGGTTCGCGCCGACGTCGGCGCGGACGATCGAGGCCGGGGATCTCGTCATGCTCGAGCTCAGCGTCGTGGCGGACGGCTACTACGCCGACCTGACGCGCATGCGCGCGGCCGGGCAGGTCACCCCAAAGGCGCAGGAAGCGTACGAGGCGGTCCGGGAGGCGCACCGCGCGGCCGTGGCGGCGGCGCGCGTGGGAGCGGCGTGGGCGGACGTCGACGGGGCGTCGCGCAGCGCGCTGCGCGCGCGCGGCTACGGCGAGGCGTTCATCCACCACACCGGGCACGGGCTCGGATTCCGATACCACGAGGGGATCCCGTTCCTCCACCCGAGCGCGCAGGGCGTGCTGGAAGAAGGCATGGTCACGAGCATCGAGCCCGGCGTCTACGGACCCGGGTACGGCGGGATCCGGATCGAGGACGACGTCGCTTTGACCGCCGACGGTCCGGCCGTGCTGTCCGACGCTCCGCGCGAGCTGCGGTAGCGGCGCCGGGGCCATCGATCGAGGTGCCGGCACATCGTCGCAAGGGGGAGGATCATGCGCATCGATCTTGCGGGGCGTGTCGCGGTCGTCTCGGGAGCGAGCACCGGGCTCGGGCGCGCGGTCGCGCGCGGCCTGGCCGAGGCCGGCGCCGACATCGTGATGGGCAGCCGCCGGGAGGACGCGATCGCGCAGGCGGCCGAGGAGATCGCCCGGAGCACGGGCCGGAGCGCGATCGGTGTCGCCGCCGACGTCGCGCACCCCGAGGGGGTGGACCGGCTGCTCGGGACGGCGCGCGCGCGGTTCGGCCGGCTCGACATCCTCGTCGCGAACGCCGGCGGGCCTCCCGCCGGATCCGCGCTCACGCTGAGCGACGCGCAGTGGGAGCAGGCGTTCCAGCAGAACCTGATGAGCGCGGTCCGGCTGATCCGGGGCGCGGTGCCCGCGATGCGCGAGCGGGGCGGGGGGCGGATCATCACCATCATCTCCTCGGGCGTCAAGGTGCCGATTCCCAACCTGGTGCTGAGCAACGTGTTCCGCTCGGGCGTCGTCGCGCTCGCGAAGACGCTCTCCCTGGAGCTGGCGCCGCACAACATCCTCATCAACAACCTCGCGCCCGGCCGGATCGACACCGACCGGGTGCGGTGGCTCGATGGGGTGCGCGCCAAGGAGACCGGCCGCACGGTGGAGGAGATCCAGCGGGAGAGCCGCGCGGCGATCCCCGCCGGGCGGTACGGCGACCCGCGCGAGTTCGCCGCGATGGCCGTGTTCCTGGCCTCGGACGCGGCGAGCTACATCACCGGGCAGACGATCTGCGTCGACGGCGGGGCCACCCGGGCGATGATGTAGCATCGGCAGGTGCCCCGGGCCGGCGCGCCGAACCCCCCTCCGAGGCGGCGGACGGCGGGGTGTCCGAATGCCACTGCTGGAGCGTGGCCCGTTGCTGGCCACGCTCGGTGCGCTCCTCGGGGAAGCGGGCGCGGGGCACGGGCGGCTCGCGGTGCTCAGCGGCGAGGCCGGGGTCGGCAAGACCGCGCTCGTCCAGGAGTTCATCCGGTCGGTCGGAGGAGCCGCGCAGATCCTCCTCGGCGCCTGCGATCCGCTCTCCACCCCGCAGCCGCTCGGCCCGCTCCTCGATATCGCCTCGACCGAAGGGGGCGAGATCCAGTCGCTGCTCGAGGCCGCGGCGCCCCGGGCGCGCATCTTTGCGGCGTTCCGCCAGCGGCTGGCGAGCGCGCGGCAGCCGGTCCTCGTCGTCTTCGAAGACGTGCACTGGGCGGACGACGCGACGCTGGACCTGCTGCGCTTCCTCGGCCGGCGGCTGGAGCCGCTTCGGGCGATGCTCGTCGCGACCTTCCGGGACGACGAGGTCGGCCCCACACACCCGCTGCGCGTCGTGCTCGGGGATCTGGCCACGGCGCACGCGGTCCGGCGGCTGGCGATCCCGCCGCTCTCCGAGCAGGCCGTCGGCGTGCTCGCGAAGGATAGCGGTCTCGACGCCGGTGCCCTCCACCGGCTGACCGGCGGCAATCCCTTCTTCGTCACCGAGATCCTCGCCAGTCCCGGGAGCCGGCTGCCACCCACCATCCGGGACGCGATCCTCTCGCGCGTGGCCCGGCTCCCCAAGGCCGCGCAACGGGCGCTCGAGGCCGCGGCCATCGCCGGCCCCCGGGTCGAGCCCTGGCTGCTCGCGGGGATCCTCGGCGAAGGCGACGCCCGGGCGATCGAGGCGTGCCTCTCCTCGGGCGTGCTGTCCGCGGCGGCGGACGGACTGGCCTTCCGGAACGAGCTGGCCCGGGAGGCCGTGCTGCAGACGATCGCGCCCCCGCGCGGCGTGATGCTCCACAGGCGCGTCCTCGCGATCCTGCGCGGGCGGGCAGCGACGCCGGACGCGCCCGCGAGGCTGGCGCATCACGCGGAGGCGGCCGGGGACCGCGCGGCCGTGCTCCGGTATGCGGTCGCGGCCGCCGACCACGCCCGTCGCCTCAAGGCCCACCGGGAGGCGGCGGCCCAGTACGCCCGCGCGCTTCGCTGTGCGGACGGCCTCCCGCCCGCGCAGCGCGCCGCGCTGCTGGAGGCCCGCTCGTACGAGTGTTACCTCGCCGGCCAGTTGACCGACGCCCTGGAGGCGCGGCAGGGTGCCCTGACGATCTGGCGGGGCCTGGACGACCGCCTCAAGGAGGGCGAGAACCTTCGCTGGTTGTCGCGGCTGCTCTGGTTCCTCGGCCGGAATGCGGAGGCCGAAGAGGCCGGCCGGGCCGCGCTCGCCGTCCTCGAGCAGCTGCCACCCGTGCGAGAACTCGCGTGGGCGTACAGCAACCAGGCGCAGCTGCGGATGCTGGCGCGGGACTCCGCGGAGGCGGTCGGATGGGCGGAGCGGGCCATCGCGCTGGCCCGGGAGCTGGGCGACGCCGAGATCCTCGCCCACGCCCTGAACAACCTGGGCTCGGCGCTGATGTGCGGGGGGCGCGACCCCGAGCGCGGGCGGGCATACGTGGAGGAGAGCCTGCGCGTGTCGCTCGATGCGGGGCTCCCGGAGCACGTGTCCCGCGCCCTTGCCAACCTGGGGTCCAACTGCGTGGCGTGCTACCGGCTCGCGCACGCCGAGCGATACCTCGACGAGGGCGTGGCGTACTGCCTCGAGCACGATCTGGACGCCGCGCGGATCTACACGATGGGCTGGCGCGCCGTGCTGCTCATGCTGCAGGGACGGTGGAACGAGGCGACGGATGTGGCAGCCTCCGTGCTCGCCTATCCGCAGGGGGCAGCGGTCAGCCGGATCCAGGCGCTCGTGGCCCTCGGCCGCGTGCGGGCGAGGCGAGGGGATCCGGAGGTGTGGGGTCCGCTGGACGAGGCCCTGGACCTCGCGCTCCCGACGGGCGAGCTTCAGCGGATCGGTCCCGTGCGCGCGGCGCGGTCGGAAGCCGCCTGGCTCGACGGGGACGCCCGCAGGGCCGCGGACGAGGCCCGGGCGGGCCTGGCGCTCGCGCTCCGGCACCCCGATCCCTGGTTCCTCGGCGAGCTGGCCTGTGCCGTGCGCCGCGCCGGAGGGCTCGTGGACGCTCCGGAGGCGGCCGCCGAGCCCTTTGCGCTCCAGCTTCGCGCGCGGTGGGCCGAGGCGGCCCGGTGCTGGAGCGAGCTGGGCTGTCCGTACGAAGCGGCCCAGGCGCTCGCCGCCACAGACGACCCCGACAGCCTGCGTCGCGCCCTCGCCGAGTTCGACCGGCTGGGCGCCCGGCCGGCGACCGCGGCCGCGGCGCGGCGCCTGCGGCAGCTCGGCGTGCGCGGGGTGCCGCGGGGCCCGCGGCCGGCGACGCGCGCCAACCCGGCCCAGCTCACCGAGCGCGAAGTGGACGTCCTCAAGCTCCTGGTCTCCGGCCTCCGCGACGCGGAGATCGCGCAGCGCCTGTTCGTCTCGCCCAGAACCGTCGGCCACCACGTCTCCGCGGTGCTGGCAAAGCTCGGCGCCAGGTCGCGGACCGAGGCGGTGCGGGAGGCCGCGAGGCTGGGATACCTTCCCCCGAGGTAGGCCCGGCCCGGGCAAAGATAGGCAATCCCCCCGATGTCGGCGGCCCCCCGCGCGTGGGACACTCGTCCTGCACGGGTGCCCGACCCGACTCTGGAGGTGGCCGCGATGCCGCGGTACATGGTGGAGCGGACGTTCCCCGCGGGGCTCGAGATCCCCCGCGACGAGCGAGGCACGGGTGTCTGCCAGCAGGTCGTCGATCGCAACGGCGAGCTGGGCGTCACCTGGGTGCACTCGTACGTGAGCGAGGACAAGAGGAAGACCTTCTGCGTCTACGACGGGCCGAGCCCGGAGGCGATCCGCAAGGCCGCGGAGCGGAACGGGCTGCCCATCGACCGGATCACCCGGGTCACGGTCCTCGACCCCTACTTCTACAGTTAGCCCGGCGGTCGACCCCCGGTCCGGCTCGGGACGCGCGGGGACGGGGATCGGCGGTCGGGGAGCAGGCGCGGCGAATGCAGCCCTGTGCTCGGCACGCAACGCTGCAGGGGGTGGAGTCGATGCGCACGATCGCACTGGCCGGTCTCGTAGCGTTCCTGGCCGCCGTGCTGGCCGGCGGAGGCGGCCTCCCGGCCCGGGCGGCCCCGATGGAGATGGGCGCCCAGGCCACGGTGGCGCCCGGGGTCGTCGCCAAGCTGTCGGCGGCGCGGCTGGCGACCGCGAAGTACGCGACGGATCTCGAGCGGGCCAAGGCCGACGGCTACGGGATCATCACGACGATGATCCCCAACATGGGCTACCACTTCCTCAACCCGAAGGTCGAGGGGTTCGACGTCACCAAGCCCCCGATCCTCGTCTACGTCCGCAGGGGCGAGGCGTGGCAGCTCGTGGCGATCGAGTGGGTCTGGCCCAAGAAGCCGGCGACGCCGCCGCTCCCCGGAGCTCGGTACGGGTCGTTTGGCGCGGCGTGCCACTACACGGACGGCTCGTTCGTCACGGCCGCCTCCCAGGCGCAGTGCGCCAAGACGAACCCGAAGACCGGGGCCGCGTTCAACTTCTGGCACCCGCCGCTCGTGACGTTCCACATCTGGGTGTGGTACCCCAACCCGAGCGGGATGTTCGCCGAGTTCAACCCGCTGCTCACGCCGTTCAACAACGACTGAGCGAGGTGCCCGGGCCGGAGGCACGGGATCCTGCCCGGGCACCTCGAAGGGCCACCGGACGCGCCCGGCAGCGCTCGCGGGGCCCGGCGGGACATGGAAGCCAGGCCGACCGCAGGAACGCTGGGGGCGACCGGGTCCCGGAGCCTGCGCGGGACCCGGCGGCCTCCCCGCCGCGCGTGGACGACGCGCGCCGTCTGCGTCCTCCTGCTGCTGGCACTGCCTGCCGTCCGCACGGCGGCTGAGGGCCCGCGGTCGGTGCGCGTCGAGATGTCGGAATTCGCGTTCCGCCCGGCGGTCGTCCGCCTCCGCGCCGGCGACGGCGTGCGGCTGGTGTTCGTCAACCGGGGCCAGCTCGCGCATCAGTTCGAGACCGGCTACCTGCGCCGGGTGCCGGTGACCGTCGTCGGCGCCGGGCTCCACATCGACGCCCCCGGCCTCGACGTCGTCCGGCTGGATCCGGGCGCCACCGCCGCCGTGGCGTTCGTGCCGCGGGTGCGGGGCCGCTTCCCGTTCGCGTGCACGATCGAGGGACACCGGGAGGCCGGGATGCAGGGCACGATCGAGGTGCGGTAGGTAGCGGCGGCGGGCCGGCGCCACGGTCAGCCGACAGCGCGCCGCCGGTGTGCGCCATGACCGAGCAGGACGTCCGGCGCTACGCGTTGATCCCCAGCGACCACCAGAGGTAGAGGGCCGCGTAGCTGCGCCATCCCGCCCACCGCTCGGCGAGCGAGCGGAGCTCGGGCTCCTCCGGCCGCGTCGCCCGTCGCTGGAGCCGTTGCACGGCCAGCGCGAGCCCGAGGTCTCCCGCGGGAAAGATATCCCGCCGGCCCAGCCCGCGCATCAGCGCGATCTCCGCGGTCCACCGGCCGACCCCCGGGATCTCGCGCAGCTGCTCCACCGCCCGCTCGTCGGAGAGCCCGTCGAAGGCCGCCGCATCCAGCCGGTCGGCGACCGCCCGGTCGGCGATCTCCCGCACGTAGCGCGCCTTCTGGCGGCTCAACCCGAGAGCCTGGAGGGCACCCGGCGACGCGGCGCGCAGGCGCCTCGGCGCGGGATAGCCGAGGTAGGCGACCCCGCCGCTCGTCCTCCGATCGCCCAGCGCCTCCATCAGCCGCCGGCGGAGCGATTCCGCGGCCGCCACGCTGATCTGCTGCCCGAGGACCGCGGTGAGGAGCGCCTCGTAGAGCCCCGGCGTCCGGACGTTGCGGAGCCCGGCGCACCGTCCGACGAGGGGCGCCATCAGCGGATCGCCCCTCAGGACCCTGTACCCGCGGGCCAGGTCGTCGTCGAGGCTCCACACGTGGGTCGCGAGCCGGCGCAGCGCCGCCGCCCGCCCGTCGCCCGCGGCGCTTCCCAGGACGCGCGCCCGCAGGCGCGCCTCGGGCTCGTCGAACGCAAACTCGACGACGGACGCCCGTCCGCCGAACCGGACCAGGCGGCGGAGACGGCGCGCGTGGTCGAAGTGGTACGGGGTCCGCAGGGAGGACGTGTGGAGGAAGGCGAGCGTGCGGCCGACGCTGAACGGCCGGGGGAGGGGGAGGACGATCACCGACGCGCGCTCCGCCGAGGGCGCGGACCGGGCCCGGGCGAGGCCGGCGCCCTGCCCGCCGCCGCTACTTCGACGGGATCGTCCCCACGACGCCCTGCACGAACCAGTTGAGCGAGAGCTGGGCCGCGTGGTCGAGCGTCCCGCCCGCCGGCACCCTCACCGTCCCGGACTGGTCCTTGATCGGTCCCGCGAACTCGTCGAACGTTCCGGCGATCATCGCCTTCCGCTTCGCCTCGACCAGGCCGCGGACCGACGCCGGCACCATCGGGCCGAGCGGCGCGATGTCGACGACGCCCTTGTCCATGCCCCACCACAGGTCCTCGCCCTTGAACGTCCCGGCCTCGACCTGTCTCGCGAGGTACACGTACATCGGTCCCCAGTGCCACACCGGGGCGGTGAGGAACGCCTTCGGCCCGAAGCGGCTCATGTCCGAGTTGTAGCCGACCGCGTACTTGCCCCGTGCCGCCGCCGCCTGCACCGCGGCGGGGGAGTCCTGGTGCTGCGCGATCACGTCGGCGCCGGCGTTGAGCAGGCTCTCCGCGGCCTCCTTCTCCTGGGCCGGGTCGTACCAGGTGTTGGACCACACGACGCGGACGGTGGCCCGGGGGTTCGTTGCCCGCACGCCGAGCGCGAACGCGTCGATGCCGCGGATCACCTCGGGGATCGGATGCGCCGCGACGTAGCCGATCACATTGGTCCTGGTCATCTTGCCGGCGACGAGGCCCGTGAGGTACCGTGGCTGCTCGATCTTGCCGAACGCCGTCGCCAGATTCTTCGCCCGCTTGAAGCCGGAGATGTGCACGAAGTCCACCGCGGGGAACTCCCCGGCGACCTTGACCATCGGATCCATGTAGCCGAAGGATGTGCCGACGATGAGCCGGTAGCCCTTGCGCGCGAGGTCGGTGAAGACGCGCTCGGAGTCGGCGCCCTCCGCCACGTTCTCGACCGCGGTCGTCGTGACGCGGGGGTCGTGGGCCTCGAGGTACTTCCGGCCCTGGTCGTGCTCGTAGGTCCACCCCGCATCGCCCACGGGCCCGACGTAGACGAACGCGACCTTGAGCTTGGGCGCCCCGGCACCCAGCGATGGGCCGGCGACCAGGGCCAGGACCGCGAGACCGACGAGCAGTCCGCCGAGCCGGCGTTCCCACGCGCGCATCCGCACCCCTCCCCGCAGCGACCTGTGCGCTCCCCGCCGCACCCGGGCGGCGCTGCGTACCGATTCGTGCCCACGGCACCGGGTCCTCCCGGGAGGAGTGGCCGAGCGCGGGCACGTACAGAGACGGGGACCGGTCACGCGGCCGGGTGAGACCCGTGCGCGCATCGCATCCCTCGATCTCCACGCACGTCCTGGACACGCAGCGCGGCGCGCCGGCCGCGGGCGTCCGGGTGGAGCTGTACCGCGACGGCGCGCTGCTGTCGTCCCAGGAGACCGACGCCGACGGCCGGATCCCCGACCTCGTGCGGGGCCCGCTCGCCGCGGGGACGTACCGCCTGGTGTTCCACGTGCCGTCCCGGCTCATCTCGCGGCTCGAGGTGGAGCTCCCGGTCGCCGACGCCGGGCGGCACTACCACATCCCGCTGCTCGTCTCGCCGTACGCATGCACGATCTACCGCGGAAGCTGAGCGCCGACGCGCTCGCGCGCCTCTTCGAGGGGAGGACCCGCCTGGTGGAGCGGCTCGCCCGGCGCGAGGATCCGCTGGGCGACCCCGCGGGCCTGTGGCGCGAGGTCCCCGAAGAGGAGCTCGTGGAGGCGCTCGGCGCTCATCCCCGCATCGGCGAGCCGGCGGCGTCGCCGGCCTCGGCGAGGGAACAGGGGACGGAGCAGGACCCGGCGGTGCTGGCCGAGCTGGCCCGGCTCAACCGGCTCTACGAGGATCGCTTCGGCTTCCGCTTCGTGGTGTTCGTGAACCGGCGGCCCCGGTCCGCGATCCTCCGCGTGCTGCGCGAGCGCCTCCGGCGCACCCGCGAGGAGGAGCTCCGGACCGGACTGGCCGAGCTCGTCGCGATCGCGCGCGACCGTTACCGGCGCGGGGGGACGGGGGACGGATGAGGATCCACTACGGCAAGGCCGCGGTCCGGTTCTACCGGGTGGACGGCCGCCACCGGCTCTTCGCCGGGGAGGTCGCGATCGACGCCTCCGGCGACCGCCTGCGCCCCGCGTGGACCGAGGGCGACAACGCGCCCATCGTGGCGACCGACTCGATGAAGAACTTCATCCACGCGATGGCGCTGGAGTACGATGGCGAGTCGCTGGAGGAGTTCGGCGCGGTGGTAGGGCGCCGCTTCCTGGCGACGTACCCCCACATCGAGCGGATCCGGCTGCGCGCCCGGGAGGTGCCGTTCGTCCGCGAGGGCACGGTGCTCTACAGCCGGGCGCGCGCCGATTACGGGGCGATCGACCTCGTGATGGGCACGGACGGGATCCTCGACCACCGCTGCGGCCGCGAGGGCCTGCGCCTCATCAAGGTGACCGGCAGCTCGTTCGCCGGGTTCGTGCGGGACCGGTACACGACGCTGCCGGAGACGCACGACCGGCCTCTGTTCGTCCACCTGAACGTGTACTGGCGCCACCGGAGCTTCGACGAGCGCGTGCCGAGCGAGCAGGTGCGCGGTCTTGCGGCGGCCACGTTCGACGAGTTCCCCTCGCGCTCGATCCAGCACCTCGTGCACGAGATGGGCCAGCGGATCCTCGCGCGCTGCCCCAGCATCGTCGAGGTGTCGTTCGAGGCGGAGAACCGCACGTGGGACGCCGCGTGCGCGTCGCCGGGGGAGGCGGGGCGCACCGTCTACGCGGATCCCCGGCCCCCGTACGGCGTGATCGGGCTGGTCCTCAAGCGGTAGCGGCGGCGCGCCGGGGACCTCGCGCCCAAGGCTCTACCGCGGCCGCTCGCGCAGCCCCCCGGCCGCGGCCTGCCGGCGCCGCCGGGGCGCCCTGCCGGCGTCCGGGGTCGCCTCGCCCCGCTTGCGTTGTGCCATCTCCACGCTGCGCCGCAGCGCGTCCATGAGGTCCACGACCTTCCCCGGGGCCGCGGGCGGAGGAGCCTCCACGGGCTCGCCGGCGGCCTTGGCTTTGATCATCTCGAGGAGCGCCTCGCGGTACCGGTCGCGAAACGCCTCGGCGTGGAACTCCGTCGCGAGGTTGTTCACGAGCTGGACCGCCATCGTCCGCTCGTTCGGGTGCACCTCGGCTTTGACCGGGACCTCGTCGAGGCCGGACAGCGCGCGTACCTCGTCCGCGTAGTAGAGGGTGTTCATCACCATGGCGTCCTGGTAGGGGCGGATCGTGACGAGGTGCTCCTTTTCCCGCAGCACGACCTTGCCCAGCGCGACGCGGCCGGTCTCCCGCAGCGCCTGCTGCAGCAGGAGGAACGCCTTCGCCCCCCCGTCGTCCGGCGCGACGTAGTACGCGCGCTCGTAGTAGACGGGGTCGATCTCGGCGAGCTCCACGAACCCCGCGATGTTGACGTTGCCAGTCGTGTCGATCGGGACCTGGTCCAGCTCCTCGTCCGTCACCGTCACGAACCGGCCCTTGCTCACCTCGTACCCGCGCACCACGTCGTGCCAGTCGATGACCTGCTCGTGGTGGGGACAGAATCGCTGGTTCTTGATCGGGGAAAGACAGGTGCGGTGCAGCAGCCGGAACCGCACGTCCTTCTGCTCGGTCGCGGCGTAGAGCTTGACCGGGATCGTGACGAGCCCGAAGCTGATGTACCCCCTCCAGATCGGTCGCACCGGCGCCCCCACAGTAGAAAGATTCTATTGAGACCGGAACCGCCGGCTGTCCGGCGGCCCGCTCCAATGATACCCCAAGTCGGCGGCAAGTGGTATAGTCTCGTCTATGAGGCTTTGTCCGCCCGGCGCGCGCCGCCGCGCGCGGCCGCATCGAGATTCATCCGTGAGACTAAACGCCCGCGCGCGAGGCCCGTGCGGCCCGGGCCGGGGCGTGCGGCGAGGCGGCGGGTCTTCGCCGGCCCGCGGGCCGGCAAACGGGGGTGGCGAGAGGGGGACGGATCGCGCGACCGGCGGCGGCGCCACGCGGCCGTGCGCGCGAGCAGGCGGACCGGCCCGCTGCTGCGGAGGCGCGCCGGCAGACCGATGAGCGAGGGGTGAGGCGGTGGCTGGATTTCAGACCGGCGACGTCGTACGGGCGGTGGGTCGCCTCGTGGGGATGCACCTTCCGAAGCAGACCGTCGAGCGATGGGTGGAGAGGGGGCTCGTGACGCCATCGGTGAGGCGGGGGACGCAGACCGGGCTCAGGCACGAGTGGAGCGCCGAGGACGTGATCGCGCTCGCGTGGCTGGCCGACCTGCGGGCGGAGGGCACCCGGGTGTCCGCCTACGCGCTCGCGCTGCGGCAGCTCTGGCGTCGGCTGCCGGCGCTC
Organism: Bacillota bacterium; assembly: GCA_021324295.1. Taxonomy (GTDB): domain Bacteria; phylum Sysuimicrobiota; class Sysuimicrobiia; order Sysuimicrobiales; family Segetimicrobiaceae; genus JAJPJJ01. The sequence continues at coordinate 9,818 of JAJPJJ010000008.1, read as the reverse complement.
CTCGGCCAAGGCGGCCCGCTCTTCTTCGTCACGATCGGCCGCGACGTGACGGTGATGCGGCTCGACGAGCTGGCGGGGCTCCTCCGGGAGCCGCCCCGGCGGAAGATCTCCCTGTGGCCGGTGCCGGCGTCGGTCGCGCAGGTGCGCGCGGACCTGCTGCGCGAGCGCGTGCCGGCCGAAGGCGGCGAGGCCGGTCCCGCCGGCCCCTGAGCCCGTCCCGCAGCCGGCGCGGCGCCCTCGCCCCGAGGCCGGACGCGCGGGGAGGACTGCGGGGACGCGGACACGTACAAGGAGCACGCGCCAGGCAGGCGCCGCATCCCGGAAGAGGGCACGATGGACGTCTTCGTCCCCCGCACGCTAGACGAGGCGCTCGAGATCAAGGCCGCGCGGCCCGATGCCGTCCCGATCGCCGGCGGCACGGACCTCATGGTGGAGCTGAACCTCAACCGCCGGCGGCCGCGCGCGCTGCTCGACGTCTCGCGCCTCGCGGAGCTGCGCCGCTGCGGGCGCGAGGACGGTGCCGTCTTCCTCGGAGCCGGGGTGAGCTACACGCGGGTCATCGCCGAGCTCCCGGAGTGCGTGCCGCTCGCGCAGGCGTCCCGCGCCGTCGGGTCGCCGCAGATCCGCAACCGCGGCACCGTCGGCGGGAACCTCGGCACGGCGTCCCCGGCCGGCGACGCGCTGCCGGTGCTCGCGGCGTACGACGCGGAGATCGTGGTGGCGACCCGGGACGGGGCGCGCGCCCTTCCGTGGGCGCAGTTCCTCGTCGGCCCGAAGCAGACCGCGCTTCCCCCCGACGGCCTGATCCTCGGCGCCCGCTGGCGGATCGCGCGCGGGCCGGGGTCGTTCAGCAAGGTGGGGACGAGAAACGCGATGGTCATCGCGATCGCGAGCCTCTGCCTCGTCCTCGACGAGGAGCAGCGGGCGGTGCGCGTGGCGCTCGGATCGGTCGGCCCTACCGTGCTGCGCGCCCCGGACGCCGAGGCGTACGCCGCGGAGGCGATGGCCCGGGCCGGCACGTGGGACGACCCCGCGGCGCTCCCCGCGCCGCGGGAGATCGAGGAATGGGCCCAGCGCGTCGCCGGCGCGGCGCGGCCGATCGACGACGTGCGCGGCACCGCCGCGTACCGGCGCCACGCCTGCGCGGCGCTCGCGCGGCGCGCGCTCCGCTGGGCCCTGGAGGACCGGCGGGCGGGAGGCCGGGCGTAGGATGCGCGTGCGGGTGCGCGTCAACGGGGCGTGGCGGACGGCCGAGGTCTGGCCCGGGGCGAGCCTGCTCGCGCTGCTGCGCGACGCGCTCGGCCTGTGCGGCTCCAAGAACGCGTGCGAGCAGGGCGAGTGCGGCTCCTGTTCTGTGTGGCTGGACGGCGAGCTCGTCTGCGCCTGCCTCGTGCTCGCCGCCCAGGCGGATGGCAGGGAGGTGCGCACGGTCGAAGGCCTGACGACCGGAGAGGACCTGCACCCCGTGCAGCGGGCGTTCGTCGAGGCCGGGGCGGTGCAGTGCGGGTTCTGCACGCCGGGGTTCGTCGTCGCCGTGGTCGACCTGCTGAGCCGCGACCCGGACCCCGACGAGCCCAGGATCCGCGAGGCGCTGTCCGGCAACCTGTGCCGCTGTACCGGCTACCAGAAGATCCTCGACGCGGTCCGGCTCGCCGCGTCCAAGCTCGGCGGGAGCTCCCCGTGAGCCGGATCCTGATCGACCGGTGCGACGTCGTCGCCACGATGGACGACCGCGGCACCGAGATCCCCGGCGGCTCGATCCTCGTCGAGGGCGGCACGATCGCCTGGGTGGGCCGCGGCACGCCGCCCGGCGCGGAGGGGGCTGCGCGGATCGACGGCGCGGGAAGCGTGGCGCTGCCGGGGCTCGTCAACACGCACCATCACCTCTACCAGGCGCTGACGCGCGTGCGGGCCCAGGATCGAGGGCTGTTCGAGTGGCTCCGGGCGCTGTACCCGCTGTGGGCCGCCGTGGACGCGGAGTGGACGCACGCCGCCGCCCGCGTGGCGCTCGCGGAGCTCGCGCTGTCCGGGTGCACGGCGACGGTCGATCACCACTACCTGTTCCCGCGGGGCACGGACAGCCTCGCGCTCCTGGGGGCGGAGGTGGAGGCGGCGCGCGAGGTCGGGCTCCGCTTCCACCCCACGCGGGGCTCGATGGACCGGGGCGCATCGCGGGGCGGGCTGCCGCCCGACGCGATCGTGGAGGATCCCGAGGCGATCCTGTCCGAGACGGAGGCGGCGGTCCGCCGGTTCCACGACCCCGCGCCGGGCGCGATGGTGCGGCTCGGGGTCGCGCCCTGCTCGCCGTTCTCCGCAAGCGAAGGGCTGATGCGCGCCGCCGCCTCGCTCGCCCGCCGGCTCGGCGTGCGGCTGCACACGCACCTCGCGGAGACGCGGGACGAGGACGCGTACTGCCTCGCGACGTACGGACGCCGGCCGCTCGAGCTGCTCGACGACCTCGGCTGGCTGGGGCCGGACGTCTGGCTGGCCCACTGCGTCCACCTGTCCGAGGCGCACGGCGACCTCGAGCGCCTCGCCCGCAGCGGCGCGGCGGTGGCGTGGTGTCCGACGAGCAACCTTCGCCTCGGGTCGGGGATCGCGCCGGCCGCCGCCCTGCGCCGCGCCGGCGTGCCCCTCGGCCTGGCCGTGGACGGCTCCGCGTCGAACGACAGCGGCCACCTCCTCGCGGAGGCGCGCCTCGCGATGCTCGTCGCCCGCCGGCGCGGCGCCGCGGAGATGAGCGCGCGGGACGCGCTGTGGATCGCCACGCGCGGCGGGGCGACGTGCCTGGGGCGCCAGGACATCGGCGCGCTCGAGCCGGGCCGGCGGGCCGACGTGGCGCTGTTCCCCGCCGACGGGCTCGCCTTCGCCGGGGCCGAGGCCGATCCCGTCGCGGCGCTCGTCCACTGCGCCCCGCAGCGGGTGCGCCACCTCCTCGTCGACGGCCGGCCCGTCGTGCGCCGCGGGCGCCTGGTGACCGCCGACGAGGACGAGATCGCCGCGACCGGCCGCCGGGTGGCCCGCCGGATCCGGGAGTGGAGCGAGGCGCGATGAGCGTCCGCACGCTCCCGGTCACCCGGGGCGGGATCGGCGAGAGCGTCCCCCGCGTGGACGCGGTGCCCAAGGCGAAGGGGACGTTCCTGTTCGCGAGCGACCTGTGGGCCGAGGACATGCTCTGGGGCTTCACGGTGCGCAGCCCGCATCCCCATGCGCGGATCCGGTCGATCGACGTCTCCGGCGCGCTCGCGCACCCGGGTGTGCGCGCCGTGCTGCTCGCCGGCGACGTCCCGGGCCGCAAGACGTACGGGCTCGAGTTCGCGGACCAGCCCGTGCTCGCGTGGGACCGGGTGCGCTACGCCGGCGAGCCCGTCGCGATCGGCGCCGCCGAGGACCCCGAGACCGCCCGGCGGGCGGGCGAGCGCATCGTGGTCGACTACGAGGTCCTCCCCGCGGTCACGGACATGGCGCAGGCCCTCCGCGCCGACGCCCCGCGCGTGCACGACTTCGGGAACGTGCTGCGCCACGTGCACATCGTGCACGGCGACCCGGACGCGCCGGCCGACGTGTGGGTCGAGGGGTACTACGAGACCGCCGTGCAGGACCAGGCGCCGCTCGGGCCGGAGGCGGGGCTCGCGATCCCGGCCCCGGACGGCGGCGTGGATCTCTACGTCGCGACGCAGTGGCTCCACGTCGACCGGCAGCAGATCGCGCCGTGCCTCGGGCTGCCCGCGCACAAGGTCCGGCTGCACCTCGCGGGCGTCGGGGGCGCCTTCGGCGCGCGGGAAGACCTCAGCATGCAGATCCACGCGAGCCTGCTCGCGCTGCGCACCGGCCGGCCGGTCAAGATCGCCTACGGCCGCGAGGAGTCGTTCCTCGGGCACGTGCACCGGCACCCGGCCCGCATCTGGATGCGGCACGGCGCGCGGCGCGACGGGACGCTCGTCTGCGTCCGGGCGCGGATCCTCGTGGACGGCGGCGCGTACGCCTCGTCGTCGGCCGCGGTGATCGGCAACGCCTCCACGTTTGCGTGCGGCCCGTACGAGGTCCCGAACGCGCTCGTGGACGGCACCGCCGTGTACACGCACAACCCGCCCTGCGGCGCGATGCGGGGGTTCGGCGCGGTGCAGGTGTGCTTCGCGCACGAGGCGCAGATGGACCGGCTCGCGCGCGCCCTCGGACGCGATCCGGTGGAGCTGCGCCTCCGCAACGCGCTGCGCACCAGCTCGGTGCTGCCCACGGGACAGGTCGTCCGGGGCAGCGCGCCGGTCGCCGCGGTGATCCGGCGCTGCGCGGCGCTCCCGCTGCCGCCGGAGGCGCCCCCGGCGGGCCGCGGGGACCCGCGGGCGTATCCCGGCGGCTGCGGCAACGTCTCGCGCGGCGAGCGGCTCCGCCGCGGCGTCGGCTTCGCCGTGGGCTACAAGAACATCGCTTACAGCGAGGGGTTCGACGACGCGTCCGCGGCGCGCGTGCGCCTCCGCGCGGACGCCGCCGGGCCGATCGCCGAGGTGCGAAGCGCCGCGGCGGAGGTGGGGCAGGGCATCCACACGATCCTCGCCCAGATCGCGCGCACCGAGCTCGGCGTCGAGCGGGTGGCGATCCTCCCGCCGGACACCGGCGTCGGGTCGGCGGGCTCGACCTCGGCCTCGCGCCAGACGATGATGTCGGGCGGCGCGGTGCAGGCGGCGTGCGCGGCGGTCCGCGAGGCGCTCTTCGCGCGGGTGCGCCGGAGCCTGGCGCGCCCCCGGGGCGAGCTCCGCCTCGCCGGCGGGCTCGTCCTCCTCGATGGGGAGCCGGTCGGCCCGATCGCGGCGTTCCTCGACGAACCGGTCGAGGCGGAGCGCGTCTACCACCACCGGCCGACGCGGCCGCTCGACGCGCGCGGGCAGGGCGAGCCGCACGCCGCGTTCGCGTTCGCGGCCGAGCGTGCCGTGGTCGAGGTCGACGAGGAGCTGGGCCTGGTGCGGGTGGTGCAGATCGCCGCGGCGCAGGACGTGGGCCGCGCCCTTCACCCGCAGAGCGTGCAGGGGCAGATCGAGGGCGGGACCGCGCAGGGCCTCGGGCTCGCGCTCATGGAGGAGCTCCAGCTCCGCGACGGCCGCATCCGCAACGCCTCGTTCACCGACTACCTCATCCCGACGATCGCCGACATGCCGCCGGTCGTCTCGGCCCTCGTCGAGGAGCCCGAGCCGGGGGCGCCGTACGGGGCGAAGGGCGTCGGCGAGCCGGCGACGATCGTCGCGACCGCGGCGATCGTCGCCGCGCTGCGGGATGCCACGGGGCGCGAGCTCAACCGGGTGCCGGTGCGGCCGGACGACCTCGCGGGGCTCGCGCCGCCGGTCGCTCCCGTGGCGCCGCCGCCCCCGCCGCCCCAGGGGAGCGGCCCGGAGCCGGTCCCCTGGGCACACGGCCTGGCGACCGGGCAACACGAGCTGCTCCAAGAGCCGGCGCACGAGGGCGCCGGGGAGGACCCGCGGCCATGGGAGAGGACACGCGGCGGTACGGGGAGCTGAACCCCTCGCCGCGCCTGCTGTTCGGCACGGGGCCGACGAACCCGGATCCGCGCGTCCTGCGGGCGCTCGGCCTGCCGCTCCTCGGCCAGTTCGATCCGGAGTTCACCGCGATCATGAACGAGGTGAGCGACCTCTGCCGGTTCGTCTTCCGGACGGACAACCGGCGGGCGTTCCCGGTCTCCGGCACCTCGCGCGCGGGGCTCGAGGCCGCGCTCTGCAGCATCCTGGAGCCGGGGGATCGGGCCGTGGTCGGCGTGGCCGGCCGGTTCGGGGAGCTGCTCGCCGAGATCGCGACGCGGTGCGGCGCCGAGGTCACCCGGGTCGAGACCGAGTGGGGACGGCTGATCGACCCGGATGCGCTCCGCGCGGCGGCCTCCCGCGCGCGGCCCAAGGCCGTGGCCCTCGTGCACGGCGATACGTCCACCGGCGTGCTGCAGCCGCTGCCCGACCTCGTGCAGATCGCGCACGAGGTCGGCGCGGTCGTGGTCGTCGACGCGGTGCTCACCCTCGGCGGCGTGCCGGTCGAGACCGACCGGTGGGGATTGGACGTCTGCGTCGCCGGCACGCAGAAGTGCCTCGGCTGCCCCTCCGGGATGGCGCCGCTCACGTACACGGCGGAGGTGGAGCGGATGATCCTCGGGCGCCGCCGGCCGGTCCAGAGCAACTACCTGGACCTGGGCCAGCTCCAGGCCTACTGGGGGCCGGACCGCCTCAACCACCACACGCTGCCCACGAGCCTCACCTACGGCCTCCGCGAGGCGCTGCGGTTGATCCACGAGGAGGGGCTCGAGGCGCGGTGGGCCCGCCACCGGCGCGCGGGCGCCGCGCTGCACGCGGGGCTCGAGGCGATGGGCCTGCGGCTGTTCGGCGATCCCGCGCACCGGTTGCCGATGCTCGCGATCGTCGAGGTGCCGGAGGGGATCTCCGAGGCCGGGATCCGGGAGGCGCTGCTGCGCGAGCACGACATCGAGATCATGGGCGCGTTCGGCCGGCTGCGGGGCCGGGCGTGGCGGGTCGGGTTTCTGGCGTCCAACGCCGAACTGCGCCACGTCCTCCACTTCCTGGCGGCTTTCGAGGACGTCCTCCGGGACGCGGGCCTGCGCCTGCCGCCGCGCGCCGGCGTGGAGGCGGCGATGCGCGCGGTCGCCTGAGCGGCGCGTCCCGCCTGCCGCGGACGTCCGGCCCGTGGTAGACTTGGGGGGCAGGGCGGTGCCTCTCCGGCGTGCCGCGCCGGCCGGGCGAGCGCGATCGGCGCAGTCACACCTCACCGAAGGGGGGACCCACGATGAGCCTGTTCGTCGTCCAGCACCGGCACGAAGCCACCCGGTGCCCGGCCCGCAACCCGCAGATGGCCGCGCAGCTCCTCCAGCACCTCTCCGCGGCCAACGCGAGGCAGCACGGCCTCACGATCCATGGCGAGGCGGTCGTCAACAACGCGCACACGATGTACCTGATCGTGGACGCGCCGGACCGCGACAGCGTCGGCCGCTTCATGCAGCCCTTTGCGCAGGCCGGCAGCGTCGAGATCCTCGACGCCTCGCCCTGCGAGGCGGTCGTCTCCCGCGGCGGGTGCGACGCGTGATCGCATCGTGGGAGGGGTGGGACCCGGCGGCCGCGCCCAGCCGACGACCGCCGAGCCCGCCTCCGCGGTCATCCTGACCGCGTGTAGGGCACGCTCAGCGCTGCGGGGGCGCCGAGGCGCTTCCGGGCGGTCTCCCGCGTCGCGAAGACCAACACCAGGATCGTAAACACGTACGGGGTCATCAGCAGCAGATACACCGGCAGCCGCGCCCCGGCCGCCTGCAGGTTGAGCTGGAGCGCGTTCACCCCGCCAAACAGGTACGCCCCGGCCGCGGCGCGCAGCGGATCCCACGTGGCGAAGATCACGAGCGCGACCGCGATCCATCCTCGACCGGCCGTCATGTTCTCGATCCACATGCCGGTGTACGCGGTGGAGAGGAACGCGCCGCCGAGCCCGGCCAGCACGCCGCCGATCGCCACGCAGACGTACCGGACGCCCGCGACGCTCGTGCCCGCCGCATCCGCCGCCTCCGGGTGCTCGCCGACCGCCCGGACCTCGAGGCCCCAGCGCGTCCGGTACAGCGCGAACCACGCGGCCGGCACGAGGAGGTAGCTCAGGTAGACGAGCGGGTCGTGCTGGAACAGCACCGCGCCGAGCACCGGGATCCGGGCGAGCCCGGGGACCGGCTCCGGGGGGAACCCGGAGGCCGGGACGCCGACGAACTTCCGCCCGAGAGCGGCCGACAGCCCGGTGCCGAAGATCGTGAGCGCGAGGCCGCTCGCCACCTGGTTCGCCCGGAGCGTGATGCAGAGCACCGCGTGGATCAGGCTGAGGCCGCCGCCGGCCGCGCCGGCGGCGAGTGCGCCGAGCCACGGGTTGCCGGTCTGGACGGTCGCCACGAACCCCGCGAGCGCGCCGACGAGCATCATGCCCTCGACCCCGAGGTTGAGGATCCCCGAGCGCTCGGCGAACAACTCGCCGAGCGTGGCCAGGAGCACGGGCGTCCCCGCCCGCACGGCGGCCGCGAGCACCGCGAGCGCGAACATGGCTACGGCGGCTCCTGGAGGGCGGGGCCCGGTGCGGCGACGCGGCCGCGCCCCAGGACGAGCCGGTAGCCCGCCAGCGCCTCGCCGCCGAGCACGCAGAAGAAGACGAGCCCCTGCAGCATGTTCACGACGGCGATCGGCAGGCCGAGGGAGATCTGCAGGCCGTCGCCGCCCAGGAACAAGGCGCCCAGGAGGAACGCGACCAGCACCGCCCCGAGCGGGTTGAGCCGGGCCAGCCAGGCGACGATGATCCCGGTGTAGCCGTACCCCGGGGACAGCCCCTGCTGCAACCGGCCGGCGATCGCCGAGGCCTCGCCGGCGCCGGCCAGCCCGGCGAGGGCGCCCGCGAGGCCCATCGTGAGCACGATGTTGCGCGCCAGGCTGATCCCGGCGTAGCGGGCGGCCTGCGGATTGTCCCCGATGACGCGGATCTCGAACCCCCACCGGGTGCGCGCGAGGATGAGCCAGACGGCGGCGGATGCGGCGAGCGCGAGGAGGAGCCCCGCGTGCACGCGCGTGCCCGGGAGGAGCACCCACAGCCGCGAGGCCGCCGGAAACGGCGGCGAGAGCGGGAACCCGAGGCTCTGGGGGTCCTTCCACGATCCGTAGATGAGGAAGCTGACGAGCAGGACGGCGATGTAGTTCATCAGCAGCGTCGTGATCGTCTCGTTGACGGCGAGCCACGCCCGCAGCGCCGCGGGGACGAGGCACCACACGGCCCCCGCGGCCATGCCGGCGACCAGCAGCGCCGGGACCGCGCCCGCGGTGCGGCCGAGGGGCGTCCACAGCGCTACCCACGTGGCGGCGATCGCGCCGCACTGGAGCTGGCCTTCGGCGCCGATGTTCCACAGGCGCATCCGGGCGGGCAGCAGCACGGCGAGGCCGGTGAGGATCAGGGGGATGGCCTTGACGGTGGTCTCGCTCCACCCGAACACGCTGCCGAACGGATCGCTGAGCAGGCCGGCGTAGGCGGCGAGCGGGCTCACCCCGGCCAACGCGAACAGCCCCGCGCCGGCGGCGAGCCCGGCCAGGATCGCGACCACCGGGACCGCGCCGGCCGCCCACGGAGCGGGAGAGGCGCGCCGCTCGAGGCGGATCACGAGGCGGCCCTCCGGCTCCCGCCCATCATCAGGCCGATCTCCTCGACGCTGGCCTCGCCGGCGCTCACGACCGCCGCGAGCTCGCCGCCCGACAGCACCGCGATCCGGTCCGCGAGGAGCAGGATCTCGTCGAGGTCCTCGGAGATCAGGAGGACCGCCGCGCCGGCGCGGCGCTGATCGAGCAGGAGGCGGTGGACCGCCTCGGTGGCGCCGACGTCCAGGCCGCGCGTGGGATGGAACGCCAGGATCGCGCGCGGCCGGGCTGAGATCTCGCGGGCCAGGATCAGCCGCTGGAGGTTCCCGCCCGACAGCGTGCCCGCCGGGGCGTCCACCCCGGCGGCGCGGATGTCGAACGCCGCGGCCAGCTCCCGCGCGTGCGCCGCGACCGCCCGCGGATCGAGGAACGGGCCCCGGCCGAAGCGCGCGTCCCGGTAGCTCTTGAGCGTCAGGTTGTCGGCCACGCTGAGGCGGGGCGCCACGCCCGTGCCCATCCGGTCCTCGGGGATGTGGCTGAGGCCGCCGGCGATCATCTCGAGCGGCGACGCGCCGGTGACGTCCCGGCCGGCGAGGCGGACGCGCCCCCGGAGGGGACGGCGGAGCCCGGCGACGGCCTCGCCGAGCTCGCGCTGGCCGTTGCCGG
>JAJPJJ010000052.1 GCA_021324295.1 Bacillota bacterium | reverse complement strand
GAGCTAGGCCCTCCTCGGAGCGGCACCGGAGGCACTCTGAACATCCCGGCGGTCTCCTTACGATTCCTTCCGTGTCCCCGGTCCTTCCGAGGGTACACTAGTGAGCCGGCCGGAGGGCGCGCCGCGCGCGTGCGGAGGCCCTGCGGGGACGGCCGGTCGCGCGCTCGGCCGCGTCGGGGAGGCGGCGGCCCTCGAGGCGCTGCGCTCGCGCGGCTATCGGATCGTCGCTTGCAACGTGCGGCTGCGGCGCGGGGAGCTGGACATCGTGGCCGTGGAGCGCGGCACGGTCGTGTTCGTGGAGGTGAAGGCGCGCCGGTCCGCCGCGCACGGCACGCCCGCCGAGGCCGTGACGGCGCGCAAGCGGCGCGCGCTGGTCCGTCTCGCCGCGGCGTACCTGGCGAGGCGGGGCTGGAGCGACCGGCCCTGCCGGTTCGACGTCGCCGAGGTCTGGCTCACGCCCGGTGGCGGCGTCGCGCGCGTCGACCTGATCCGCGACGCCTTCCAGGCGTAGGCACGCCCCGGGATCCCGACGAGGTGCGCTGCGACCGCCGCACGCGGTGCGCGGGCAGGCAGGAGTTTCTGTGGATGTCGAGAACGATATAGGGCCAGGTGGCCGGTGGACGTCCTCACGCTCGCGCCGCACTCTTCACCGTACCACGAGACGCCGGAGGGACCGATGAGCCGCGACGAGATCGTGATCGCGCTGCTGTCCTGCGGAGCCTCCTCCCTCGTTCGGACGATCGAAGACGTCGAGGCCGGGCGCGCGCGGCGCGTCCGGATCGATCCGCTGCCCGGGGATCCCGCGCTCTTCCGCGAGGTGATCGAGCTCCTGCGGAGCATCGGGGCTGAGGTGGAGATCCTCCGTCCCGGCGTGCGGTCGTCCCTCCGTCGCGCGGGCTGACCGAGCGGCGTGCACGTGATGCGCGACGAGCTGATCAGGCGGGACACCCCGAAGGGCACGGTCCGTGTCGTCGTGGCCTACGCCCGCGTCCGCGGGGGCGGGTGGCTGTGGATCGCCCGGCGGTCGCCGTCCGGGCCGATCGTCGGCCAGGGCCGCGGGTCGAGCTACGAGATCGTCCGCGCCGCCGTGGAGGAGTGGCTCGAGCAGGAGGCCGAGCGCTTGATCCGCTAGCCGGGGCCGCGACCGGGGAGCCGCCCCCGGCGTCGCGCCCCCGTCCCCCGGTCGGCGCGGGCGCGAGGGCCGTTTCGGACCGGGGGCGCCATCGGGCCTCCGCTCGTCCGCAGGGCGGGGGAGGCCTTGGCCGCCCGTCCCGCGGCGGGCGGCCGGCCCGCGGTCAGATCCGCAGCCGCGGGTCGAGGAAGTCCCGCAGCCCGTCGCCCAGCAGGTTGCTCGCGAAGACGACCACGCTGATCGCCAGCCCGGGGAAGATCACCACCCACGGGGCGCGCTGCGCGAACTCCGCCGCCGAGACGGAAAGCATCCGGCCCCACGAAGGGTACGGCTCGGGGACGCCGAGGCCGAGGAAGCTGAGCGAGGCCTCCACGAGGATGGCGGTGCCGAGCTGGGCGGTCGTCATCACGATCAACGGCGCGACCACGTTGGGTAGGATGTGCCGGAGCGCGATCCGCGCCCGGCTGGCGCCGAGCCCGCGGGCCGCCTCGACGTACGCCGCGTCCCGGATCGACAGCGTCGCCGCGCGTGCCACGCGGGCGACGCGCGGGACGAACGGAACGGCGATCGCGACGATCACGGTGAGAAGCGACGGGCCGAGCGCGGCCGCCATGACGAGCGCCAGCACCAGCAGCGGAAACCCCTGCATGATGTCCAGGATCGGCTGGATCGCCAGGTCCACGGCGCCGCCGGCGTACCCGCTCGCGAGCCCCACGGCCCCGCCGCAGGCCCCGCCGAGCAGGCTCGTCGCGATGCCCACGGCGAGCGATACGCGGGCGCCGTGGACGATACGGCTGTAGACGTCCCGGCCCAGGTGGTCGGTGCCGAGCCAGTGCTGCGGTCCCGGCGGGAGGAACGTGTGCGCGGCGTCCGTCCGCACGGGGTCCTGCGTGGCGACGAGGCCCGCCGCGGCGGCGGTTAGCAGCGTGAGCAGCATGATGACGCCCCCGGCGGCGGCGAGCGGGTGTTGTCGCGCGAGCCGCGCGAGCGCTGGCCGAGGGCGTCGCCGCGCGGCGGGGGGCGACAGGGCGATCGCGGAGGCGGGCGCCGGCTCGCCGATCCGGCGGGGATGCGCGTGGACGGCCGCTTCTCCGGGCGGGCGGTGCCCCGGCGCGCTCACGTGTACCGGATGCGCGGATCGAGCCGCGCGTACAGGATGTCGACGGCCAGGTTGCTGAGGACCACGACGATCGCGATGAACATCACGAGGTTCTGCACCACCGGGTAGTCCCGCCAGAGGATCGCCTCGACGAGATACCGGGCCACGCCCGGGAGATTGAACACGGTCTCGGTGACGATGAGCCCGCCGATGAGGAACGCAAATTCGGTGCCGAGCACCGTGACGATGGGCAGGAGGGCATTCCGGAGCGCGTGGCGGTACACGACGGCGCGGCCGGGGAGGCCCTTGGCCCAGCCCGTGCGGACGTAGTCCTCGCGGAGCACCTCGAGCATCGACGAGCGCGTCATGCGGTTGATGAGCGCCGCGCTCCGGTACCCGGCGGCCAGCGCGGGGAACAGGAACTGGAGCAGGTGCCCCCGCAGATCGGCCTGCGGCGCGACGTAGAGCATCGGCGGGATCCACCCGAACACGCGGACGAGCACGAGGATGATCAGCATGCCGAGCCAGAACGCCGGCATCGACAGGCCGGCCAGGCTCACGATGCGCAGGCCGTAGTCGAGCGCGGTGTGCTGGCGGGCCGCGCTCACGACCCCGCTGGGCAACCCGAGGCCGATCGCGACCGCGAGCGCGAGCACGCCCAGCTCGACGGTGACCGGGATGCGCGGCCGGATGATCTGCCAGGCGGGCAGGCCGTACCGGTACGACGTGCCCAGGTCGCCGCCCGCGAGTTGGCGGACCCACTGCACATACTGCACCGCGACCGGGCGGTCGAGCAGCAGCTCGTGCGTGATGCGCTGTTTCTCAGCGGGATCCACGTACCCGGCGGACTGGAAGAGCAGATCCACGATGTTGCCGGGGGCGAGGCGCAGGAGCACGAAGATCACCACGGACATGCCGGCCAGCGTGAGCACGGCCAGCGCCAGTCGCCGGACGATGAATCTCCGCATCGCCCCCCGTCCGCGCGCCCGCCGCGGCGTCCGCCCGGGCCGCGGCTCACCGGTCGATCCAGACCTCCTGGAACCGCGCGTAGCTGTACACGCTCTGATGCGGCACCAGGTTGTGCACGTAGGGCCACATCGCGTAGTAGTCGATGTCCCACGCGAGGATCGGGCGGGCGCCGTCGATCTCGAGCCGCTTCTGGATCTCGGCCACGAGGCGCGTCCGCTGGACCGGGTCGGGCATCTGGGACTGCGCGTCGATCATCCGGTCGACCTCCGGGTTGCAGTACTGCGAGTAGTTGCGCGGCGATCCACAGACGTAGTTCTCGTAGAAGTTCGCGTCGGGGTCGTCCACGCCGATCCCCGTGAGGTTGGCGCCGAGCTCGTAGTCGCCTCGGGTCAGCTTGGCGAACCACTGCGCGCTCTCCACCTGCTCGAGCGTGGCATCGACGCCGATCTGCTTGAGCTGGTCGATGACGTACGTGGCCATGTCGACGTACAGCGCGATCGCGCGGGTGCTCACGACGACGCGCAGGGGGTGGCCGGGCCCGAACCCGGCCTCGCTCAGGAGCTGGCGCGCCTCGGCCCGCTGCCTGGCCGGGTCGCCGGTCCCGGGCAGGGTGGCGAGCTCCGAGGCCGGCAGGCCCCACACGCCCCACGGCCGCGGCAGCATCGAGGCGCCCGGCACGGCGCCGCCCTGGCGCACCGCCTGGATGTACCCGCGGCGGTCGATCGCCAGGCTCATCGCCCGGCGCACGCGCGCGTCCGTGAACGGCGGCCGCTTGAAGTTGACCAGGATGTTATCGTTGATGTTCTGGCTGGTCTGGAAGATGACCATGCTGGGCACGGCCTTCTTGAGCTGCTCCGCCGCCGTCTTGGTCCCTTCCTGCGGCATGATCACGTCGAGCCGGCCGGCCTGCAAGGCGGCGATCCGGGTGCCGCGCTCCTTGATGATGATGAACCGGATCCCGTCCAGGTAGGGCCGGTCCTTGACGAAGTAGTCGGGGTTGCGCACCATCTCGATCAGCTCGCCGGGACGGTATTCCTTGAGCTTGAACGGCCCGGTGCCGACGCAGCGGGTGCGTAGCTCGGCCGGGGGGATATGGGCGGGGTAGATCGGCGAGTACCCCGAGGCGAGCAGCAGCAGGAACGACGGCTGCGGCCGCTTGAGGCGGAAGACCACCGTGTAGGGGTCCGGCGCATCGATCGCCTGGACCTGCGCGTACCACTGCTTCCGCGGGTTCAGGCGCAGGCGCGCCCCGATCCCAGGGGCCTCGCGCACGAGGTCGAACGTGTACTTCACGTCCTTGCTGGTGAACGGCTGGCCGTCGTGCCAGCGGACGCCCCTGCGGAGGGTGAACGCGAGGGAGCGGCCCCCATCCTGCCACCGCCACGCTGTGGCCAGCTCGCCGATGATCGTGGCCGCGCTCTCCTGTCCGCGGAGCGGATTGAAGAGGACGAGGTTGTTGTAGCAGGACATCATCGGCCAGTTGGTCGAGATCGTCGACTCCTCGTGGATGCTGAGGCTGGGCGGGTCCTCGCGGTGCATCGCGTTGAGGACGCCCCCGTGCCTGGGCGCCGCGGCGGCACCCCAGGCCGAGGGCGCGGCGAGGGCCGACGCTACGAGCGCACCCAGGCCCCACCGCAACATGCGTCCGGCCATCCGCATCCCCCCTTCGACCTCGTGGGTCTGCCCGTCGAGGTCCCCGGCCCCGCAGCGGCGAAGGCCGTGGCGTGAAGGGCCTTTCCACGCCCCCCCGGGGAACCCTGCTGGATCCGGGCTGCCCGCGCGGCGGGGCGGAGGAAGGATGGGGCGCGGGCGTGAAGAGGCGGTGAGGTGATGCAGGCGCCCGCTCGCGTCCTCGTGATCGCGGACGATGCCACCGGGGCCGGCGCCTCCGCCGCCCTGCTGGCGTGCCGTGGCCTCGTCGCGCGCGCGGTGTTCCGCCCGCCGCGGGCGTGGCCGCCGGGCGTCGACGCCCTCGCCGTGAGTATCCAGAGCCGTCGCGCCCCCGCCGCCGACGCCCGGGCGCGGGCCTTCGAGGCCGCCGCGTGGGGGGTGGGGCAGGGCGTAGGCTGCATCGGCAAACGCATCGACAGCACCCTCCGCGGCCACGTGGGAGCGGAGATCGAAGGCGTGCTCGCCGCGCTCCCGCAGGCGGCGGCTCTCGTCGTCCCGGCGTTCCCGCGGTCGCACCGCGTGGCCCTCGGCGGCCGTGTGTTCTGGGACGGGCGGCCGCTCGAGCGATCGATGGAGCGCGAGGGCGCGGACGACCTCGCGACGTCGCACGTCCCCACCGCCGTGCGGCGCGAGACGCCGCTCCCCATCGCGGAGGTGCCGCTGCGCGCCGTGGGCGCGGCGCTCACCGATCTGGCTCGCTCGCTCGGCGCGGCTCGGGCGGCGGGGGCCCGCATCGTCGTGGCAGACGCCGCGACGGACGTCGACCTTGCGCGGCTGGCGGCCGCGGCCCACGCGAGCGGGCAGGTGTGGGTGCCGGTCGATCCGGGGCCGTTCGTCGCCGCGTACGCGCGACCGCAGCCCTCCCGCGGCCCGCGGGCCTGCGTGCTTGGGGTGGTGGGAAGCCGGACGCCGCTCACCTACCGGCAGCTCGACGTGCTGCGCGCCTGCGGGGCCGCCATCGTGACCGTTCCCCCGGCGGACGATGCCGCCTCGTGCGCGGCGGCGGCCGCCGCCGCGCACGAGGCGGTCGTGCTCGCCTGTGCGCCCGCGCCGGCCGAGGCCGGGCGTCTGGCCCGCGCGGCGCGGCGCGTGCTGGAGGGAACGGGAAGCCGCATCGCGGGGCTCTACGTCTCGGGAGGCGACACGCTCGAGGCCGTCTGCGAGTCGCTCGGCGCCTGGGGCGTCGACCTCACCGGCGAAGTCGAACCGCTCGTCGCGGCGGGGCGGCTCGTGGGCGGAGCATGGGCGGGTCTCCCACTCGTCGCCAAGGGCGGACTGGTGGGCGACGCGGGCGCGGCGCTGAGATGCGTCCGGTATCTGCTGCGGTAGCGCGCGCGTGAGACATCCTGTGTCAACCCCTGATGGCTCAGGCACTCGCTGCGGCGATGTGTGGGAGGGAGTGGGCGGATCTGTGATGGGCGGCATCGTAAGGCAGACGGTC
>JAJPJJ010000053.1 GCA_021324295.1 Bacillota bacterium | reverse complement strand
GCCTCCAGGCGACGGGGGCCCGGGCCTGTGGATCGCGTGGATCGCGACGTGGGTAGACGGCTTTGGAGCTGAAGCGACCAGCCTCCAGGCGACGGGGGCCCGGGCCTTTGGACATCAGCGAGACTCCGCGACCGCCGTATCGCGTCGTCGGCACGGCCCAACCCCGGTTCGACGTCGCGGACAAGGTCCAGGGCGCCACGCGCTACGCGGCGGACTGGATGCTCCCGGGCATGCTCGCCGGATGCATCCTGCGGTCGGTGCACGCCTCGGCGCGGATCCGGCGCCTCGATGTCTCGAGGGCGCGCGCCGTGCCCGGGGTGATGAGCGTGCTGACGGCCGCCGATGTCCCACACAACGCCATCGAGGAGGATCCCACGGGGCTCGGCATCCTGCGGCTCCCCACGCCGGTGCTGGCGGCGGATCGCGTCCGGTACCAGGGAGAACCGGTCGCTCTGGTGGCGGCCGAGACCGAGGCCCAGGCACGGGCGGCGCTCGAGGCCATCGTGGTCGAGTACGAGGCGCTGCCCGGCGTGTTCGATATGGAGGCCGCGCTTGCCCCCGGCGCGCCCCGCGTGCACGACGGCAGGGACAACCTCCTCGTCCACTGGAAGCTGCGGCGCGGTGACGCCGCGGAGGGGCTCCGGCGGGCCGCGGTCGTCGTGGAGCACACGTACCGAACACAGCGCGTGGATCACGCCTATCTGGAGCCCGAGGCGGGGGTCGCCTGGGTGGACGGACAGGGCGTGGTGAACATCCGCGCCGCCGCGCAGGTCGTCGAGCACTTCCGGGAGATCGCCGAGGTGCTCGGCCTGCCGCACAACCGGGTGCGCGTGATCGCGCCGTTCATCGGCGGCGGCTTCGGCGGCAAAGAGGACATGACCGTCGAGCCGTACGTGGCGCTGCTCGCGTGGAAGACCGGCCGGCCGGTACGGATGGTCTGGAGCCGCTACGAGTCCCTGCTGGCGCGGCCGAAGCGGCATCCCCTCACGATGCGCTACCGCACCGGCGCCGACCGTGACGGGCGGCTCGTGGCGCAGGAGATCACGCTCCTCGGCGACGCCGGCCCGTACGCGCTGCTCAGCCCCCGCGTGCTCTTCGCCGCCCTGGTCGTGGGCACCGGCCCTTACCGGGTCCCTCACGTCCGCATCGATGCGAAGGCGGTCCTCACCAACAACGTGCCGACGAGCGCGATGCGCGGGTTCGGAGCGATGCAGGTGACCTTCGCGTACGAGTCCCAGATGGACGCGCTGGCCGAGCGCCTGGGTCTGTCGCCCGCGGAGATCCGCGCGCGCAACTTCCTCCAGAAGGGCGACCGGCTCCCGACCGGCGAGGTCGTGGAGACCGCGGTCGCGCTCCCCGATCTCATGCGCCGCGCGCTCGCGGCTCTGGGGGAGCGCAGCCGGCCGAGCGGCCCGGCCGCCCGGGTGGGGCGGGGGCTGTCCTGCAACATGCAGCCGTACGGCCGCACCGTCTGGTTCCGGGACCGGGCGAGCGCGTGGCTCGGGATCGAGGCCGACGGCTCGCTCGTGATCCGGGCGGGCGTCCCGGATCTCGGCGGCGGCCAGGCGGCGGCCCTCGCCCAGATCGCCGCGGAGGTCCTCGGCGTCTCGCTCGATCGCATCGCGGTGCACGTCGGGGACAGCGCCTTGACCCCGCTCACCGGCGGGACGTTCGCGACACGCCAGCTCTATATGTCCGGGAACGCGGTGCTCCAGGGCGCCCGCGCCCTGCGGGCACTCGTCGCACCGGTCGCCGCCGCGCTGCTGGAGGCGGCCGAAGGAGACGTGGAGTTCGCGGACGACCACGTCGGGGTCGCCGGCAGCCCCGCGCGGCGCGTCCCGCTGGCCGAGGTGGTGGCCGAGTGCATCCGGCGGGGCGTGCCGACCTCCCACCTCGCGACGTTCCACGGGGAGCAGGCGGCGCCCATCGACCTCGAGACCGGCCAGGGACGCACGTTTCCCGATTACACCTACGGCTGCCACGCGGCAGAGGTCGAGGTGGACACGGAGACCGGCGCTGTGCGGCTCCTCAAGTACGCGGCGTGCCACGACGTCGGGCAGGCGATCAACCCGCAGAGCGTCGAGGGGCAGATCCAGGGCGGCGCGGTCATGGGGATCGGCCAGGCGCTCACAGAGGAAGTGGTCCTCGAGGGGGGCAACAACCTGAGCACGCTGTTTGCGAGCTACCTCATCCCGACCGCCCTCGATGTGCCCGACGTGCAGCCCACCGTCGTGCAGTCCGGCGAGGGGAAGGGGCCCTTCGGCGCGCGCGGGATCGGTGAGCCGCCCACCGGGCCTCCGCCGGCCGCGATCGCGAGCGCGATCGAGGACGCGGTCGGCGTCCGGCTGCGGGAGCTCCCGATGAGCCCCGAGCGCGTGTTCAGGGCCATGAATCCGGTATCGCGACGTGGGGAAACGCACGGGAAGTGACGCGGCCAGCCTCCGTGCGACGGGGGCCCGGGCCGTTAGACCGCGGGCTCCGGACGTGAGAAAACGGCACGGGAAGTGACACGGCCAGCCTCCGTGCGACGGGGGCCCGGGCCTTTCAATCGGAGGGACAGGATGACGCGGGCACCAGGGTTCGGAGTCGCCATCAGGAACTTCTGCCCCTCCCCGGAGGAGCTCAGCATCGACGGGATCGTTGACTACGGGACGCGGGCCGAGGCCTTGGGGTTCGACTCCGCGTGGGTCTGGGACCACATCCTGCTCGGGACGCGCCGGCCGTTCCCGTTCCTCGACTCGCTGTCGACCCTCGCCGCGCTCGCGATGCGGACCACACGCCTGCGCCTCGGCACCGGCGTGCTGGTGCTTCCGCTGCGCAACCCGGTGGTCCTCGCGAAGGTGCTCGCGAGCGTGGACCAGATCTCGAAGGGCCGGCTCATCCTGGGCGTCGCCGCGGGCTGGTACGAGCGGGAGTTCGAAGCGTGCGGCGTGCCGTTCCGCGGCCGCGGGAAGACGTTCGTCCGAAACCTCGAGATCCTCACGCGGCTGTGGACCGAGGAGCAGGTCACCGGGTCCGTGGACGGCTACGTCTTCAACCGGGCCGTGATGCTGCCGAAGCCCGCGCAGCGGCCGCGGCCGCCGATCCTCGTCGGCGGCTACGTCGAGGCGGTGCTCCGGCGGATCGCCCGGCACGGAGACGGCTGGCTCACGTACTTCTACACGCCCGAGAGCTTCCGCAAGGCGTGGGCCCGCATCCAGGAGCTCGCGCGCGAGGCGGGCCGCGACCCGGCGACGCTGCGGAACGTGAGCCAGCTCCCGATCTACGTGGCCCGCTCGTTCGAGGAGGCCGACCGCGGCATCCGGGAGTTCATCGGCCGGTACTTCGACGTCGCGCCCTGGAGCGAGTCCACCCCCGACAGCGCGATCCGCGGGACGCCGGCGCAGTGCGCCGAACAGCTGGCCGCGCACCTGGAGGCCGGCGTGGAGCACATCGTCTTCGTGCCGTACGAGTACCGGCTGGACCAGCTCGAGGCGATCGCGCGCGACGTCCTGCCACGCCTGCGGCCCGGCGCCACGCCGGCGCCCGCGTGAGCCGGGGGGCACGGCCGTGGCGACGGTCACGTTCGTCGAGGCGCGCCGCCGGTTGGAGGCGAAGGCGCGGCCGATGCGCGACAAGCGGATGGCCGCAGCGGACGCCGCGAGCCTCGTGCGGGACGGCGACCACGTCGCGATCGGTGGCTGCCTGTACTCCCGCACCCCGATGCTTCTGCTACGGGAGGTGCTGCGGCACCGCCGCCGCGACCTCGTGCTCTCCCGGAACCTGATGTGCTACGAGGGGGAGCTGTTCCTCGTCTCGGGGGCGAGCCGGGACCTCGTGACGAGCTGGGTCGGCATCGGGTTGCCGTGGGGGCTGTCGCGCATCGTGCGGGAGTTCGTCGAGGGCGGGCGGGCCCGCCTGGAGGAGTGGAGCCACCTCGCGATCGGCCTCCGCTACCACGCCGGGGCGATGGGCGTGCCGTTCCTCCCCACGCTGTCGATGCTCGGCTCCGACCTGCTGCGGACCACGGGCGCCCGGACGATGACCTGCCCGTTCACGGGCGAGCAGCTCTGCCTCGTCCCCGCCCTCTTCCCGGACGTCGCCCTGATCCACGTCCACCGCGCGGACCCCTTCGGCAACGCGCAGATCGACGGCTACCCGCACATGGACCTGGACATCGCGGCGGCGGCGCAGACCGTCGTCCTGAGCGCCGAGGAGATCGTGGATCCGGAGCAGATCCGGCGCACCGCGGACCGCACGGCGATCCCCTTCTTCGCGGTCGACGCGGTCGTGGAGGCCCCGTACGGCGCGTACCCGCACGAGTGCTACGGCCTCTACGAGGCGGACCTGGACCACATCGACGCGTACGCCCGGCGCGTCGCCGCCGAGGGGGCCGCCGCGGTCCGCGCGTACCTGGACGAGTACGTGTACGGTCCCGCGACGCTCGAGGCGTTCCTGGAGCTGTTCGGCGCGGGCCGGCTGCTCCGCCAGAGCCGGTCCGCCCGGGAGCTGACCGGGCGGTGGACGTGAGCTACACCGCCTCCGAGCTGCTCGCGGTCTCGGCGAGCCGGCTGCTCGCCGACGGGAAGATCGTGTTCGCGGGCGTCGGCACGCCGCTGCTCGCCGCGTCCCTCGCGCGCCTCACGCACGCCCCCCACCTCACGATCGTCGTGGAGGGCGGAGCGATCGGCCTGGAGGCCGAGCCGGGTCGGCTCCCGATCTCCACCAACGAGATGCGCGCGGGGCGCCGGGCGGTGATGCTCCCCTCGATCACGCAGATCTTCCTGTACGCGCAGCGGGGCTACTTCGACTACGGCTTCCTCGGCGGCGCCCAGATCGATCCGTACGGCAACATCAACACGAGCGTGATCGGGCCCGCCGAGCGCCCGCGGGTGCGGCTGCCTGGCAGCGGCGGGGCGTGCGACATCGCCTGCCACTGCCGCGAGATCGTGATCGTCACCCGGCACGAGCGGCGCCGGTTCGTCGAGCGGCTGGACTTCGTCACGAGCCCCGGGCAGGTCGGCGCCGGGGACGGGCGCCGCCGGGCCGGGCTGCTCTTCGGTCGGGTCACCGCGGTCGTGACGGACCTGGCGCTCATGGACTTCGATCCCGCGACCGGCCGGATGCGCGTCGTCGCGCTCCAGCCCGGGGCGGACCTCGCCCAGGTGCGAGAGCAGACCGGGTTCGAGCTGGCCGCAGCCGCGGAGCCTGACCGCCTGCCCGCGCCGTCCGAGCAGGAGCTCGCGCTCGTGCGCGCGCTGGATCCCGCCCGGACCTTCCTCGGATGAGCGGCCGGTACGTCGGCGCTGCCGTCCGCCGGCGCGAAGACCCGCGTCTTGTGACCGGCCGCGGCCGCTACGTCGACGACGTGCCGGTCGCCCGATGCCTGCACGCGGCGATCGTCCGCAGCACCCACGCGCACGCCGAGCTCGCCGCGGTGCGCCTCGACCGGGCACGCCGCCACCCCCCGGTCGTGGCATGCTTCGCCGCCGCCGACCTCGCGGGCGCCCTCCGGCCGCTACCCGCGATCGGCCTGCCGCCCCCGCCGCTCGAGGCGCGCGTGCGCTTCCGGGTGCGCACCGCGCCGCAGCTCCCGCTCGCCGCGACGCGCGTCCGGTACGTCGGCGAGCCGGTCGCGGTCCTCCTCGCCGAGGACCGGTACGCCGCGGCCGATGCGCTCGCGCTCGCCGAGGTGGAGTACGCCCCGCTGCCCGCCGTCGGCGATGCGGAGCAGGCGCTCCGCGCGGGGGCGCCGCGGCTGCACGAGGGATGGGACGACAACGTCGCGGTGAGCTTCGCCCTGAGCCTCGGCGACCCCGCGCGGGCGTTGGCGGGCGCGCCGGTTCGCGTCTGCGAGCGGCTGCGGGTGCCGCGGTCGGCGGGGATGCCGGTCGAGCCCCGCGGCGTCCTCGCCGTGCCCGAGCCCGACGGCGGCGTGACCGTGTGGGCGTCCACGCAGGTGCCGCACCTCGTGCAGCGCGTCCTCGCGGAGTCCCTCGGCCTGCCTGCCCACCGGGTCCGCGTCATCGCCCCGGACGTCGGCGGCGGGTTCGGCACGAAATGCTCCGTGTACCCCGAGGACGTGCTGATCCCCCTCGTCGCGGTCCGCCTCGGCCGGCCGGTCAAGTGGATCGAGACCCGCCGCGAGCATCTGCAGAGCGCCACCCACTCCCGGGAGCAGATCCACGACGCCGAGATCGCCGCCGACCGGGACGGGACCATCCTGGCCTTCCAGGACCGCTTCCTGCTCGACCAGGGGGCGTACAACCCGTGGGGGATCGTGCAGCCCTACAACACCGTCGCCCACATGCTGGGACCGTACCGCATCCGGCACGCGGCCTTCGAGGCGCGCTCCGTCGTGACCAACAAGACCCCCCATGCGCCGTACCGCGGCGCCGGGAGGCCCGAGGCGGTGTTCGTGATGGAGCGGATGCTCGACCTCCTGGCCCGGCGGCTGGGGCTGGACCCCGCGGAGGTGCGCCGGCGGAACCTGATCCGCCCGGAGGAGATGCCGTACGACGTAGGGCTGCTCTACCGGGACGGGAACCCCCTCGTCTACGACGGCGGCGACTTTCCGGCGGCGCTCGACCGGGCGCTGGAGGCGATCGGGTACGCCGCCTGCCGCCGCGAGCAGCCGGCCCAGCGCGCGCGGGGCGTCTACCGTGGCATCGGGATCGCGGCCTACGTGGAGGGGACCGGGATCGGCCCGTACGAGAGCGCGACCGCGCGGCTGGACCCCTCGGGGGCGATCGTGGTGGCGACCGGCGCGTGCTCACAGGGGCAGGGGCACGAGACCACCTTCGCGCAGATCGCCGCCGACGCGCTCGGCGTGGACCTGGCCGACGTCACGGTACTCGGCGGCGACACCCGCGCGGTCCCCTCGGGGGTCGGGACGTTCGCCAGCCGCAGCCTCGTCGTGGCGGGCACCGCGGTCGCCCAGGTCGCGCAGCAGCTGCGCGGCAAGATCGTGCGCGCCGCCGCGGCGCTGCTCGAGGCGGCGGAGGCCGACCTCGAGGTCGCCGGAGGGCAGGTCTGCGTGCGGGGCGCTCCGGGCCGCCGGTTGACACTCGCTCAGATCGCCCGATCCAGCCTCCCGACGTTCGACGGACCGCGGGTCCCCGACCCGGTCTTCGAGGTCTCGACCTGTGCGACGGTCCCGACCGTGACATTCGCGAGCGCGGTGCACGTTGCGCTGGCGGAGGTCGACCCGGCGACGGGCCTCGTCACGATCCTGCGATACGTTGTCGCGCACGACTGCGGCCGGGTCGTCAACCCCATCATCGTCGAGGGGCAGATCCACGGCGGGGTCGCCCAGGGCATCGGCGGCGGACTCTCCGAGGCCCTCGTCTACGATGCCTCCGGCCAGCTCCTCACCGGGTCGCTGATGGACTACGCGGTCCCCCGCGCCCACGACCTACCCCGGATCGAGACGATCCACCTCGAGGCGCCCTCGCCCCGCAACCCGCTCGGCGTGAAGGGCGTGGGCGAAGGAGGCGCGATCGCGCCGCCCGCGGCGCTGGCCAACGCCGTGGAGGACGCGCTTGCGCCGTTCGGGATCCGCATCACGGAGGGACCGGTGACCCCGGCACGGATCGCAGCGCTCGTCGCGGCGTCCCGGAAGCCCGGCGGTCACTGCGGCGCAGCGTGAGGCCGTGCCAGGCTTCCAAACCCGGCGGCCGCGTCGAGCCCGCTGCGCCTCGGCTACGGCTCCTTGCGGGCCTCGATGACGCAGTGCAGGGGAATCTGGGCCACCCACGGACCGGACGGGGACCCGGCGAGAAATTCCTCGGTCGGCTCGGGTTCTTCAAAGGCCGTCACGACAAACCCGGCGGTGCGAAGGGTCCGGACATACCACGACAGCGGCCGGTGGTACGCCGGCGTGCGCGCGATCCGGTCTGCTTCCACGCGCCAGGGCACGACGCCGGCCGAGAGCTCGCGGTACCGGCTTACCTTTCGCCAGATGGTCGTTGTGAGATCCATCCGCTCGACGATCCAGGCCGACGCGTTCACGACGTCGAAGCACGGATGATTGAGGCTGGCGACGAACCGGCCCCCGGGTCGCAGCACGCGGCCCACCTCGCGAATCGCGCCGGCCGCGTCCTCGATGTCCATCAGCGCCATGTTGCACACGACGATATCGATGCTCGCGCTGCCGAGCATGCCGAGCTGCGTGGCGTCGCCGACGTGGTAGGTGATGCCGAGCGGGTGCCGTCGCTCGCGCAGCCGGGCCCGTTCGACGATGGGCGCCGAGGCGTCGACGCCGACGACCTGAGCCCCCATGCGGGCGAACCGCCGGGACAGATACCCGTTACCGCAGGCCAGATCGAGCAGCCGCAGCCCTTCAACGGGGCCGACCAGGCGGAGCAGCGGGGGATCGATGAGGGCTCGGTGCCACAGGTCGCCGTCATCGCCATGCTTCCGGTCGTACCAATCGGCCAGCGCTTCCCAGGAATCTGCGCCCATCGGGAGTCCTCCGTGCCGGGGATGCGGGTCCGGTTCCACGAGCGCGAGCGACGGCGAGTTCTCGATCGCAGCAGTTATGGCATCATGGGAGAAGGGCTCCATCCGCTCACCGCAAGGTGATTTCCACACTGGCGTTCGGTCTGGCGAGGGCGACTAATCAGCTATCATTGGCGCTCGACGTCGAGCGCACCTGCAGGCATCCGATGGTACGGCAACCCCGGGCACCGAAGGGCCACCGAGCGCGACGATCCATCGGGCACGGATCGAAGTCGGCCGTGCCTTGCAGCCCTCGAAGACACCGCCAGCCCAGCGCCTGCGCATTGGCAGCGCGTGATTTGGCCTACGTGAAAGCCGCCACCAGGTGCCTCGCCAGCAGGTCGATCTGCCCGGGGTCGTCGGTCACCGGCCCGAGCACGAGGTACTCGAGGCCGGCGTCCACCAGGTCGGCGATCCGCGCCCGGATCCGGTCGATGCTCCCGATGAGGTAGCATTCCTGGAGGTGCTCGTAGGAGCGGTGAGTGCCCATCACGCGGAGGAACGGCTCCCGCGACGCCTCGACCGCCGCCGCGTGGTCGGCCGTCTCGACGAGGTGGACGAAGTTGCAGTGACCGAAGACGACGGGGCCCCGGCCCGAGGCCCGCGCGTGCGCCTGCACCTGCGCCCAGTCGCGCTTGACCCACTCCTGCGTGCCGGAGCAGCGCGAGAGCCAGCGACCGCACCGCACGATGCGGTCGAGGACCGCGTGCGAGATGAACGGGACGTCGCGCTCGCCCGGGTCGGGCACACGCGACCCGCCGGAGGCCCAAAGCTCCGGCAGCCTGGCCGGGCGCGGGTCGATCGTCACGTCCTCAAATTGGTAGTAGCGGCCCCGGTAGCTCACGTGCGGCCGGGTCAGCAGCAGGGTGACCGCCTCCAGGATCTCGTCGGTGCGGCGGCCCCGCTCCTCGATCCGCGATCCGGTCGATGCGAACTCCTGGGCGTGCCAGCCCGGGCCGACGCCCAGGACGAACCGCCCGCCGGTCAGGTGGCAGAGCGTCGAGATCTCCTTCGCCAGCATGACGGGGTGGCGCACCGGCAGCACCAGGATCCCGGTCGCCAGCCGCACCCGCGTCGTCAGCGCAGCGGCGTACGCGAGGGCGGTGAGCGGCTCGAGCCACGCGACGCCGTAGAGGCCGGGCGCGGTCAGGAGGTGGTCGATCACCCAGACATCCAGGCCGTACTCGTCGCACTTCCCGATACAGGCCGTGAGGCGCCGGAGGTGCTCCGGTCCGGCATCGGGCCAGGCGTAGGTGGGGAGCCACACTCCGAACCTCAGCTTGGCCATCTCACGGGACCTCCTCTCTCGCGTCGGCTCGGCCTCCGCGGCGCTCCTGCCGCGCGTCTTCCGGCTCGCGTCCGGCAGCCCCTGCGGGGCGTCGATGCCCGTGCCGCCTCCGGTGGCGCGATCGGGGTCCCGGGGCGGCGCGCCGTCGCCGGCTACCAGCGCGCGAGGCGCACCATCGCCTGTGAGATCCGCTCCGGGCTGGGGAGGTAGGCGGCCTCGAGCGGCGGCGCGTACGGCACCGGCGTGTCGGGCGCGCCGAGCCGCGAGATCGGCGCGTCGAGCGCGGTGAAGAGGTGCTCGCCGAGGTAGGCCGCGATCTCCGCGCCGATCCCGCCGCGCAGCCGGTCCTCGTGGACGATGAGGACGCGGCTCGTGCGCTCCACCGAGCCGGCGATCGTCTCGAGGTCGAGCGGCAGCAGCGTGCGCAGGTCGATCACCTCGGCCTCGATCCCCTCCGAGGCGGCGCGCTCGGCCGCCTCGAGGCACCGGTGCACCATCATCCCGTACGTGAGCACAGTGAGGCTGCGACCGGTCCGTCGCACGGCCGCCGTCCCGAGGGGGGTGGGGACGAGCCCCTCCTCCACCGGACCGCGCTGCGAACGGTAGAGTGCCTTGTGCTCGAGGTAGAGGACCGGGTTGGGGTCGGCGATCGCGGCGAGCAGCAGCCCCTTGGCGTCCGCGGGGGTGGAGGGCATCACGATCTTGAGGCCCGGCGTATGGAAGAAGTACGCCTCCACCGACTGCGAGTGGAAGGGGCCGCCGTGGGTCCCGGCGCCGCACGGGCCCCGGACGACGAGCGGCACGCATCCCCCGGCGCGGTAGGCGGAGGTGGCCGCGACGTTCACGATCTGGTTGAACGCGTTGGAGATGAAGTCGGCGAACTGCATCTCCGCAACCGGCCGCAGGCCCACGAGCGCGGCCCCGACCGCCGCGCCGACGATCGCCGCCTCGCTGATCGGCGTGTCGATCACCCGGGACGGACCGAACTCCTCCAGGAACCCCTTCGTCAGCTTGAAGGCGCCGCCGTAGGCGCCGATGTCCTCGCCGAGGAGGATCACGGAGGGATCCGCCCGCATCGCCTGGCGCAGGCCGTCCGCGATCGCCTCGAGGTACGTCATCACGGCCACGGCGCGCCCTCGCAGTAGACCCCGCGCTCGAGCTCGGCCGGGTCCGGAGGCGGGCTCGCTTCCGCCCACGCCTGCGCCTCGTCCACCTCGGCGAGCGCCGCCTCGCGGGCGGCCTCCACCTGGCCGGCGGTCAGCACCCCCGCCTCGAGGAGGTACTGCTCGAACCGCGCCACGGGGTCGCGCCGGCGTCCCTCCTCGATGAGGGCCCGCGGCACGTACGACGCGTCGTCGGCCTCGGAGTGGCCGCGGACCCGCATCGTGCGGCACTCGATGAACGACGGGCCCCCTCCCTCCCGCGCGCGGTCCACCGCGGCCCGGGCGGCCGCGTACACCGCGAGGACATCGTTCCCGTCCACCGCGCACGCGTGCATGCCGTACGCGGCCATCCGCTCGGCGAGCGGGCCCGCCACCTCGCGCGCCACCGGCGTGGAGTATGCGAACTGGTTGTTCCAACAGACGAGGACGAGAGGCAGCCGCAGCACCGCGGCCAGGTTCGCACCCTCGTGGAACTCCCCCGTCGCCAGCGTCCCCTCGCCGAAGAGCGCCATCGCGACGCGCCGCTCCCCGCGCACGACAAAGCCGAGCGCGGCGCCGGCCGCCACGGGGACGTTGGCGCCGATGTAGTCGGTGTGGAGCAGGATGCGCGGGCCGAGCCCGCCGATGTGGAGGTTGCCCTCCCGGCCGCGGGTCGGCGATCCCACCCGCCCCAGGAAGTTGGCGAAGTAGTACCGCAGCGGCATCCCGAGCACCAGCCGGGCGCCGAGGTCGCGGTGCAGCGTGGCCGCGGCGTCCTCCGGGCCGAGCGCGGACGCCGCGCCGACCGCGATCGCCTCGTGCCCCCAGCCGGTGAAGCAGGCGCCCACGATCGCGCCCTGGTAGTAGAGGGCGACGACCCGCTCCTCGGCGAGCCGCTGGAGCAGCATGTACCGGTACATCCGCGCCAGCTCCCCGGGCGCGAGCGTCGCCGCCGCTCCTGCGGCCGCGACCTCGCCCCCCTCCGCGATGCGATCGGCGCCCATCCCGGATCTACCAGCCGCCGTAGGCGACCCAGCCGCCGTCGGCGGTCACGCAGGATCCTGTGATGTAGCTCGCGTCGTCCGAGGCCAGGAACACCGCCACCCGGGCCACTTCCTCGACCGTCCCGAAGCGCCCGAGCGGCGTGCGCCGCTCGATGTCCGCGCTCGTGTAGTCGCCGGTACCCTGGTCCCGCTCGTCCATCGGCGTCTTGATGTAGGCCGGATCGAGGCTGACGACCCGGATGCCGTGGCGCGCCCACTCCGTGCCCAGCACTTTCGTGAGGCCGATCAAGCCGTGCTTGCTGGCGCAGTAGGCGGCCCGGCGCGGCAGGCCCACCTCCCCGAGGATCGAGGAGATGTTGACGATGACGCCCCGCCGCTGCGGGATCATCACCCGCGCCGCGGCCTGCGCACAGAAGAACGCGCCGGTCAGGTTGGTGTCGATCGTGAGCCGCCACCCCTCCTCCGCCAGCGTCTCCGAGGGGCCGATCATCGACGTCCCCGCGTTGTTCACCAGGATATCGAGCCGGCCCCACCGCTCGCGCGCCGCGTCCACGAGCCGCTCGGCCGCGGCCCGCTCGCGGACGTCCCCGGCCACCGCGATCGCCTCGTGGCCGCCCTCCGCGAGGGCCCGCGCCACGCGATCGGCGCGCTCCGCCGCCCGCGAGTGGACCACGACCCGCGCCCCCTCGCGCGCGTACGCCCATGCGATCGCCTCCCCGATCCCCATGCTCGACCCCGTGACAATCGCCACCCGGTCACGCAACCTCATGGCCGTCCCTCCGTCCCTACATCGGCACCTCGCCGCGCGAGGCCAGCAGCCTGGCCTTCCGCACGGCCTCGATGCGCCGCTCGGCCAGCAGGTCGGCGGCGCGGTACGTGGGGATCCGCTCCTCGCGGGCGATGCGGATGAGCGAGGACATCGTCTCGTAGATCCGTGCGACGTTGGCCATCGCGCGCTCCCTGTTGAACCCGCCGGGGTTCAGCCGGTCGGTGTCGAAAATCGTGCCGCCCGCGTTCACGATGTAGTCCGGGGCGTAGAGGATCCCCCTCGCCTCGAGGGCGTCGCCATCGCGCTCCTCCCGGAGCTGGTTGTTGGCCGACCCGCAGATGATCCGCACGCGAAACGCGGGAACCGTCTCGGCGTTGA
The DNA here is from genome assembly GCA_021324295.1 of Bacillota bacterium. Lineage (GTDB taxonomy): Bacteria > Sysuimicrobiota > Sysuimicrobiia > Sysuimicrobiales > Segetimicrobiaceae > JAJPJJ01. The sequence continues at coordinate 2,468 of JAJPJJ010000053.1, read as the reverse complement.
TGATCCCGCCGAGCGCGCACGGGCAGAAGATGTCCGCCTCGCGCCCGACGACCTCGTCGGGGTCCGCCACCTCGACGCGGACGCGGTCCGTGACCGCCTGGACCTTCTCCGGGTCGATGTCCGCCACGACGACCCGGGCGCCCTCCTTGACCAGCAGCGGGACGACCTCCGATCCCACCGCCCCGAGCCCCTGCACCGTGACCGTTCGCCCCTCGAGCGCGTCGCTCCCGTAGACGGCCCGCGCGCACGCCTTCATGCCCTGCACAACGCCAAACGCGGTCGCGCCGCCGATCGGACCCGCGCCGCCCCAGGAGGCGGGCAGGGTCACGACGTACGGCGTCTCCATCCGCATGTACTCCATCTCCCGCAGGGTGGTGCCGACGTCCTCGCCGGTGATGTAGAGCCCGCCGAGCCGGTGGATGAACCGCCCCAGCGCGCGGAAGAGCATCTCACTCTTGTCCCGCCGGGGGTCCCCGATCACGACGCATTTCCCGCCCCCGAGGTTCACCCCGGCTGCCGCGTACTTGTACGTCATCCCGCGCGCCAGCCGGAGCGCATCCTCGATCGCCTCCATCTCCGAGGGGTACGTCCACATGCGGGTCCCCCCGGTCGCGGGGCCCAGGGTCGTGTCGTGGATCGCGATGACCGCGCGGAGCCCCACCGTGCGGTCCTGGCAGAGGAACACGTTCTCGTAGTCATAGCGCTCCATGTAGCCGAAGATGGATTCCATCCCGCGCCCTCCTCTCGCGCCGCGGTCGCCTACGGAGACCGCAGCCCGTGCCCTCCGCGGTAGTCGACGGCCTGTGCGGGCGACCACCCCGCCAGCAGCGCCGGAGCTGGTTGGTACACCTCCACCGCGAGCGGGCGGCAGGTCGGCAGAGGGTCGCCGCGGTTCGGCCCCCAGATCGGGACGGACAGATCGCCGCCCGGACAGGTGGAAAGCGCACAGAGCAGATCGATCTCGGCGAAGAACTCGAAGTAGTCCCCCGCCCTCGCCGGGCTCGCCTTCGCAAAGTAGCGGCCGTCCCGCCTCAACCCGGTGACCATGAAGATGTTGAGGACGTCGTGGACGTCGAACTCGGTGAGGTGGTAGGGGGCGATCGCGCGCACCAGATTCGAATGACACGAGAAGTCGAACTCCTCGCCGTCCAGCAGCTTGTGCACGTACGGATCGCACCGCGTCCCGAGCAGGTCGTGGCACCCGGCCCCGTCCTCGTCGATCCCGTAGTGGATGGTATCGTTCGTGATCGTCAGCATCGGGCGGAGGTACGGCAGGCACGACCACAGCCGGTCGAACGTCGTGACGTGCGTGCCGTGCAGCTGCCGCGTGCGCGACGCCCAGAAGCGCTCACGGGGGTTGTGCCGGTTCCAGGCATTGAAGTCGCCGACCTGCGGTCCCTCGACCGCCACGATGCGGCACAAGTGGCCCGCGGGGACGGTCCAGGCCCGGCCGGATCGGATCGGGATCACGAACCGCTCGACGAGGCGTCGCGCCTCCACCTCCTGCGCGAGCCGACCGTAGAACGCGCGGTCGACGTCGAGCGGCGTTCCGGGGCCGTGGTCGTAGAGGGCTGGCGGCTCTCGCATCTGGCACCTCCTGGAGGTCGCTGCGCCCGGGCGGGACGCGACGCTACCGCGGTCCGTCGCGGGCGCTCGCGCCGGCTGCGATCCCGAGGTACGCCTGCCGGACCGCTTCGTTGCGCGCCAGCTCCGCGGCCGGCCCTTCGAGCGCGACGCGGCCGTTCGCGAGGCAGTACGCGCGGTGCGCCAGGCGCAGCGCGGCGTTGGCGTTCTGCTCGACGAGCAGCACCGTGGTCCCCTCCCGGTTGATGTCGGAGATCTTCTGGAAGATCAGCCGGACGAGGACCGGCGCAAGCCCCATCGACGGCTCGTCGAGCAGCAGCAGGCGCGGCTTCGTCATCAGCGCGCGCGCCATCGCGAGCATCTGCTGCTCGCCGCCCGACAGCGTGCCGGCGACCTGCGCGCGCCGCTCCGCCAGGCGCGGAAACAGCGCAAAGACGCGGTCGAGAGCGTCCCGGGGCAGGCGCCGCTCGACGTACGCGCCCAGCCGCAGGTTCTCCTCGACCGTCATGAGGCTGAAGATCCATCGCCCCTCCGGCACGTGGGTGAGGCCGAGGCGGACGATCTCGTGCGCGGGGCGCGTGTCGATCCGCTCGCCGGCAAAGTACACCTCGCCCGACCTCGGGCGCAGGAGGCCGGAGATCGTCCGGAGCGCCGTCGTCTTCCCGGCTCCGTTCGCGCCCAGGAGCGCCACGATCTCGTCCTGTTCGACGCGGAACGAGATGCCGTGGAGCGCCTCGATGCTGCCGTAGGCGGTGACGAGGTCCCGGACCTCGAGCAGGCTCACTAGTGTACCCTCGGAAGGACCGGGGACACGGAAGGAATCGTAAGGAGACCGCCGGGATGTTCAGAGTGCCTCCGGTGCCGCTCCGAGGAGGGCCTAGCTC
>JAJPJJ010000066.1 GCA_021324295.1 Bacillota bacterium | reverse complement strand
GGCGCTCGCCGCCTCCGCCGCGCTGGCGGACGACAGCGTCAACGGGTTCGTGGACAAGCTGCCCCAGGGCACCGCGATCTCGGCGGCGCCGGCGCTCGGGACGGGCGTGGCGGCCGGCTCCACCGCGAAGCCGCTCGATCCGCGCGGCGAGAACATGGATGTCCACGCCGACCGGTAGCCCGGCAGGTCGCCGCGAGCCGCCCGGGGTGCCCCGGGCGGCTCGCGGGACGGCCGCGGCCCCATGCGCGGGCGGGATCGGCGAACCGCAGCGAGAGGTCGGGCGATCGCTCTAGCCGCCGTCCTGCCGCTCGGTCGGCGCCGCCGTCTCGAAGGCCGCCCCCGTGACGGCCCGGCCGAATGCCGCCGCAGAGCGCGCGCCGAGGGACGGCTTCTGGGACACGATGGCGTGGCGCGCCTGCGAGATCGCGCTCGTCACCGCCTTCGCGTTCGTCGGCATCACCTCGCGCGTGGTGACAAAGGCGGCGATCTTCGCCTGTTTCCCCTGGACCTCGACCTGCTGCTTGTGCACGAGGACCTCGTGGGGAGACAGCCTCGTCACCTCTGCATCGATGCCGGCTTTCGCGAGGCACTCCTGGATCATCTTCGCGATCCCGTCCAGCGTCATCGCCTTTCCCGTAGGCTCGGTGTCAGCCATCTGACAGCCTCCCTCCATCCTCACCGCGGGAGCACGGCGAGAGAGCAGTGATCGTTGACGTTCACGGAGCCGACCCCGGACCTGTCGCCGCTGCCCGGGAGCAGGTACAGCAGGTCGAACACCCGCCCGGAGAAGAGCGCGAGGCGGGAGTCGAGGATCGCCTGGAGGGCCGGCACCCCGCCCGGCACGGCGGTGTTGAGGCCATCGGCGATCGCCCCGGTGCAGAACGGCCCACCCCCGTCGAAGTGCCAGCTCCACCAGTCGACGTACGCTCCCAGGTGGCCGGAGCCGTCCAGATATGCGACGACGTAGTAATTAATATTGCCGTCTGCATCGCTGCAGTACCATGGGGTGTGGACGTGGATATCGAAGGCCAGGTGAACGAGGAGGTCGAGATCTCCGTGCCGGCCCGGGTCCGTCTCGTGAAACGGCACGTACTTCCAGGGAATCCATCCTGCTCTGATCCCGGACGTCCGCGATACCGGATCGTGGATCATGCCGTCGACGGCCGCGAGGACGTCGGGGGCGTTGGCCAGGGGCACCAGATCGACGACGAGCTCGCGATCCTCGCGCTCCCAGACGAGCGTGCTCCTCTTGCCGCCGGTGTCTGCCCAGTTGATCCACGCCCATCCGCCGGCGGGATGGGGCTGGCTGAGAAACTCGGTGTTGCCGCGGAAATCCGGCAGATCGAACCAGTACTGCGAGAGCACAGGCATGCCGATCATCCTCCCTCGCCGCGCCACCGGGCGGGTCGCTGCGCCCGGGGTGCCAGGATCCCCCCATCGCCGCCCGCGCCGCGAATCGCGCGCCCGGCAGCATTCGCTCGGTCGCGATCGAGAACGCCTCCGGCCGCGCCCCAGGCGCTCGCGCCAGCCTGAGCTTCGCCCCCGGGGAGCGGCCGGCACGCACCGGGCCGCGCCGGCAACGGGACGTGAATACCGGCGCCGTCGCTTCCCGCCGCGGGACGCAGCCCGCTCCCTCCGCGCGTCACCGTATCGTGCCGACGGAGGGCAAGACGTCGACTTCAAAAACACGCGCGGGCGTCGCGCCAGCCGACACCCGCGCTCACTCTATCGCATGGGAGGTCTCCTTCGGCAGCCCGGCTGGCCCGGAGGGCTCCGTGGCTTTGCGTCCCCGAATCGCTTCGGGTTTGCCTCTTTCGGGAGCGCCCTGACTATCGAGAGAAACCGTATGCCCCTGGGATACGGTGCGAGCATGGTACGCGACGCGCCGGGCTCGTGTCAACCCGCCGATTCTGCTTCGACGCGCCGTGGTGGCGCTATCCCCTGCCCTGCGCGCGATGCCGCTTTGGATTTCACTCCCTTTCGGGCGAGGGTGCGGGGCCTGGAAGGGCAGGTCCCCGCGGCCGGTCCGCCTCGCTGCACCCCGCCTCAGACCTCGGCGCTCGTACGCTAGATGTCGCCGAGCTCACCGCGGCGCGGCGGGTCGGCGCCCGCACGCGCGCAGGTGAACGCGGCCACCCGGTTCGCATAGCCCAGCGCGCGCGCGAGGTCGTCGGCCGGCAGCCGGCGCAGCGCGTCCCGCGCGAGGCGCCCCGTCCGGTACAGGTGCGCGAGGAGGCCCGCGGTAAAGGCGTCCCCGGCGCCCACGGTGTCCCGCACACGCACCGAGACGCTTGGGGCGTCCACCCACCCGCCCAGACCTCGGGCCCGGGCGCCGCGCGCGCCGAGGGTCACGGCCACGATCGCCGGCCCCCGCTCCTGCCACCGGGCGGCCACCACGTCGATCGGATCTCCGGGATACAGCCAGGAGAGGTCGGCCCGGCTCACCTTCACCACGTCCGCGTGGCGGATCCAGTCCTCGAGCTCGCGGCGATACGCGTCGCGGTCGTCGATGAGGGAGGGGCGGACGTTGGGATCGAGGCAGATCACCCGCTCGCCGTGCTCCCGGCGGAGGAGGCCACCGAGCGTCGAGGCGGCCGGCTCCAGCACGAGGGAGAGCGAGCCGAAGTGGAGCGCGGAGACCTCCGAGGGAAACGCGGCCGGCAGATCCTCCGGCCGCAGCATCCGGTCGGCGCTCCCCGTCCCGTAGAACGCGAACTCCGGCTCGCCGGCGCCGGTCGCATGCACAAACGCGAGCGCCGTGGGCTCCGGTCCCTCCCGCACGTAGCGCAGGTCCACCCCGCTCGCGGCGAGGTGGCCGCGGAGGAGCCGCCCGAACGCGTCCGTGGAGAGGCGACCCAGGAACGCCGCCGGCACCTCCAGGCGGCCGAGCGCGACCGCCACGTTGCACGGAGACCCGCCGGCGCGGGGGACGTACCCCGGCCCGCCGGCGCAGCGGGCCGGGGTGAAATCGACCAGGGCCTCGCCGCAGACGACGATCACTCGGGGGGGCCGCTCTCCTGCACCACCGGGTTCTCCAGGCGGCCCAGCGACTCGATCTCGACGACGACGGCGTCGCCGTCCCGCAGGAACACCGGCGGCTTGCGGGCGAACCCCACGCCGGCCGGCGTGCCGGTCGCGATGAGGTCGCCCGGCTCGAGCGTGAGGATCTCCGAGATCGAGGCGATGAGGCGCGGCAGCGAGAAGATCATATTGCGCGTGTTCGAGTCCTGCAGGACGCGCCCGTTCACGGTGGTTGCAAGACGCAGCGCGTCCGGATGCGGCACCTCGTCGGCCGTGACGAGCTCCGGGCCGACCGGCGTGGTCCGATCGAACACCTTGCCGACCATCCACTGGCTCGTTCGCATCTGGTAGTCGCGCACGCTTACGTCGTTCAGGATCGTGTACCCGGCCACGTGGGCGTACGCGTCGGCCTCCCGGATGTAGCGCCCGGCGCGGCCGATCACGAGGGTCAGCTCGGCCTCGTAGTCCACCTGCCGGCTCACACGCGGGATCACGATCGGCCGTCCCGCCCCGATCAGGCACGAGGCGAACTTGTTGAAGAACACCGGGTGGTCCGGGATCCTGGCCCCGGTCTCCTCAGCGTGATCGCGGTAGTTGAGGCCGACGCAGATCACCTTCGGCGGGCGCGGCACGACGGGAAGCAGCGCGAGATCACGCCGGGCGTACCGGTAGCCGCGGCCGCGGCGCGCGCGCGCGAACGCCACCGCCTCCTCCGCGCGGCGGCGGGCGTCGGGCCCCTCCGCGAGGAAGGCCGTCGCGTCCGCGGGCACATCGGTGTCCGCGCGGGCCCAGGGCCGGCCTGCCCCGCGGGATTCCAGCAGCGCCGCGTAGGCCGCGTTGAGGTCGACGACCTCGTCCCCGTCCACCGCGCCCAGACGGGCGCCGTACGCCGTGTCGAAGCTCACCAGCCGCATACGCCGTCATCGCCTCCTTGCGGGATCTCGCGGAGCCGGCCCCCGAGCGGGGCGCGCCGGGGCGCGCCGCGCGTGCTGCGCCGACGCAGCGTGGGAGCACGAGCAGGGGGATTCTGGACCCGCGGTGCGCGGCCCTGCAGGCACGCCGCGCCGGCCGAACGACGCCCGCGTGCCCTCCGCTACGGCAGGCGGCCGAGCTGCTCGAACGCCTCGCGCAGCGTCGGGTAGAGCGACCGGTAGACCGCGTACTGCCGCTCGTACACGCGGCGGTGCGCCGCGATCGGCCACACGGGGTCCGCCCAGGAGGTCCGTCCCTCGCACGCTTCGCGCACGTCCCGGTAGGCCCCGGCTGCGACCCCGGCGAGCAGCGCCGCCCCGTACGACGACTGCTCGTCGCGCGCGGACCTCCACACCGGGACCCCGTAGACGTCGGCCTGGATCTGCCGCCACAGACGGCTCCTCGCCCCGCCCCCGGTCGCGACCACGGTCTCGACCGGCACGCCGAGCTCGCGCAGGATGGACAGCGAGTCGTTCATCCCGAAGGCCACGCCCTCGAGGATCGCCCGGACGATGTGGGCCCGCGTATGCGCGAGGCTGAGACCCACGAAGCACCCGCGGGCGCGGGGATCCATATGCGGCGTGCGCTCGCCGCCGAGGTAGGGCAGGAAGACGAGCCCGCGCGCGCCGGGCTCCGCCTGCTCCGCTTCGGCCGAGAGCAGCGCATACGGGTCGGCACCGGATCGGGCCGCCTCCCTCCGCTCGACCTCGCCGAGCGCGTCCCGGAACCAGCGCAGCGACAGGCCCGCCGAGAGCATCGCGCCCATCAGGAGCCAGGCGCCCGGCACCGCGTGGCAGAGCGTGTGGAGCCGCCTCCGCGGGTCGAGCACCGCCTCCTGGAGGGAGGTCACCACCTGGCCCCCGGTCCCGATCGCGCACGCGACAGCGCCGGGGCGCACGAGGCCGGCGCCGAGCGCTCCCATCGCTTGGTCCGCGCCGCCCGTCGCGACGATGACGCCGGGCCGCAGCCCCGTGTCCCGCGCCGCGGCCTCCCTCAGCCGGCCCGCCACCGCGGCCGACTCCACGACGGACGGCACGAGGTCCCGCGGGATGTCGAGAGAGGTCAGGATCTCCTCCGACCACGTCCGGCGACGGACATCGAAGAGGAGCGTGCCGGAGCCGTCGCTCGGATCCGTGGCGTGCTCGCCGGTCAGCCGGAACCGGAGGTAGTCCTTGGGGAGCATCGCCCGCGCGGCGCGGGCGTACCGCGCGGGCTCGTGGCGCCTGGCCCACAGCAGCGAGACCGCGAAGAAGCCGGTCGCGGCCGGCAGCCCCGTGATCCGGTGGAGCCGGTCGGGGCCGATCCTCTCCTCGATCTCGGTGCGCTCGTCCGCGCCCCGGGCATCGGGCCAGATGATCGCCGGCCGCACCGGCGCGCCGGCGCGGTCGACCATCACGAGGCCGTGCATCTGCCCCGAGAGGCCGATGGCCGTGATCTCGCCCGGGCGGATCCGGCTCCGCCGGATGGCCTGCGCGATCGCGTCGCACGCCGCCGCCCACCATGTGTCGGGATCCTGCTCCGCCCACCCCGGGCGGGGCGTGAGGATCGGGTACTCGCGGGAGCCGAGGCCGCGGAGAGCGCCGTCCGGGCCCAGGAGGGTCGCCCGGACGCTCGAGGTTCCCAAGTCGATCCCGAGCAGCACGCCGCTCACTAGTGTACCCTCGGAAGGACCGGGGACACGGAAGGAATCGTAAGGAGACCGCCGGGATGTTCAGAGTGCCTCCGGTGCCGCTCCGAGGAGGGCCTAGCTC
>JAJPJJ010000059.1 GCA_021324295.1 Bacillota bacterium | reverse complement strand
TTCCGGGTGCTGGATCTTGCCGCATCCCGCGCAGGCGAGGTTGCAGCGGAACAGCGGCTCGAGCTGCAGCACGAGCGGGAACTTCTCCCGGCCCCGCAGCCGGTTCCTGAGCACGTAGGCCGCGACGGCGATCTTCTCCCGAAATGGAACGGTCACCCGTTCACCACCTTCCTCTACACGCGTAACGTGCACTCGGCGCCGCGGAGGGCACGCGCGGCCCTGGCCTCCAGCCAGCGTGCGGGGGTGATCGATGCTCGGTTCGCTTCGCCTATTCGTCGCGGACACGCGGGACCCTGCTTTTCGACCATGCTGCGCGTGCATCCGAGGAGCGGGCAGGACACACCCCACGCCCTCGCGTCCCCGCCGCGGAACCGCTGCCCCGCTGCGCTACGGGGCACCGCCGAGCAGCACCCGGAGCGGGACGATCTCGAAGCCGCGCGCCCGGAGTCCCGCGACCATGCCCGGCAGTGCGGCGCAGGTCTCCTCCGGCGTGGAGGGGTGGCCCCTACTGTCGTGCAGGCTGACGATCGCGCCGGGATGGGCCCTCCGGACCACATGTGTGACCATGCGGGCCGCCGGGGCGGCGACGAGCAACCCTTCGGGACGCACGGACCACAACACCCGTTCCTCGCCGATCTGCGCGGCCCGGACGTACGCGGCCCAGTTGAACGTGCCCCACGGCGGCCGGAAGTACCGGGGGGTGACCCCCGTGGCGCCGGCGACCGCGGCGGCGCCCCGGTCGACCTCGGCGATGGTGGCCGCGGGGGACAGCGTCCACAGGTGCCGGTGCCGGTAGGTGTGGTTGCCCAGGTCGTGGCCGCCAGAGGCGACCGCGCGCGCGACGGCGGGCGCGGCGTCGACCTTGCGCCCGACCATGAAGAAAGTCGCGTGCACCCCGGCCGAGGCGAGCGCGTCCAGGATGCGCGGCGTGTGCGCGGGATCGGGCCCGTCGTCGAACGTGAGCGCCACCATCGGACGGGCGGGGCCGCGCTTCACCACCCCGATGCCGAGCCCCTCCGCCACGGCATGCGCGCCGAGCGTGTAGGCCGCGGCTCCTGCCAGCGCGACCGCGGCGGCCCCGACGCCGAGCCGAAGCGGCTCACGCACTGCGGAGGGCCTGGGGCGGGACCGCTACGACCGCGATGCCGGCGGCGTCGGCAGCGGCAACGCAGCGCCCGCGCTCCACGAGGACCGTGCGCCCCGCTTCGACCGCCAGCGCCGTGCCGCCGGATGCGGCGAGCACGTCGATCGTCTGCGGCCCGACCACCGGCAGATCGTAGCGCGGGTCCTGATCTGGCCGGCTCACCTTGACGACGACGCAGCGCCCGGCGAGGCGCCCGGCGCGCCGGATCATCGCGTCGGTGCCCTCGGCGGCCTCCACGGCGAGGACCACGCCGCGGTGCACCGCCACGGCTTGGCCGACGTCGAGCCCGGCCATCCCGCCCGCGATCCGGAGGCCGAGCCGGATGTCCTCGGACTCCTCCGGCGACGGCGGCCGCCGGCCCACCACGCCGGCGGCCGGGAGGAGGTCGCCGATGTAGCGCGCCTGCTCGCCGACCTGTAATCCGGCCTCCTCCAGCGCCCGGACGAGCACGTCGAGGATGCTGGCGTCCCGGAGGTCGGCCATGCGGCGTGCCGCCCTGGCCCCCTCTGCGTCGAGGCGCGCGACGCGGAGGGCCGCGAGCTTGTCGACCTTGCCGGCGAGCAGCACTTCACGGACATCGTGGCGCCGCAGCGCGGCGATCATCGCGCCCAGCTCGCCCGGGGCGACCGTGTACGAGGCCTCGCTGAGCGCGGCGAGACGGGCGTCGGCGTCCTGAACGCTCACGCAGACGACCGACCGCCCCGCCCGGCGCGCGCCCTCGGCGATCGCGACCGGCAGGGCGCCCCGGCCGGCGATGAGCCCCACGGGAGACGTCACCGCGCGATCCCCGTTCCCCGCGACTGGCTCCCGCGAATGAACGCGAGGAGATGCTCGATCTCCGGGCAGGGCGGGATCTCCGCTTGGATGCGCGCGACGGCGCGCGAGACGTCCAGCCCCGACCGGACGAGGAGCCGGTGCGCGCGCCGCAGCTTCTCCTGCGTCTCGCCGGGGACGCCGGCGCGCTCGAGGCCGACCCGGTTCACGGAGACGGCGCGGGGCGGGCTGCCCGACACCAGCATGTACGGCAGGATGTCCTGCACGATGCGCGTCAGGCCGCCGACCATCGCGAGCGTGCCGATGTGCACGAACTGGAGGACGCCCACCATTCCGCCGAGCACCGCACGGTCCTCGACGACCACGTGTCCGCCGAGCTGGCATCCGTTGGTGATCAGCACCGCCCGCCCGATCTGGCAGTTGTGGCCGGCGTGCGAGTACGCGAGGATCTGCGTGTCGTCGCCGACGACGGTGGCCGCCTCTTCGCCGGTGGCCCGGCTCACCGAGACGTACTCCCTCAGGACCACGCGGTCGCCGATGCGCAGGTAGCTGCGCTCCCCGCGGAAGTGTCGATCCTGCGGGACGCCGCCGAGGACCGCCCCGGGGTGCACCCGGCAGTCCCGGCCGAGCGACGTCCACTCCTCGATCACGACGTGGGGCCCGATCCAGGTCCCGTCGCCGACCACGACGTGATCCCGGATCACCGCGTACGCCTCGACACGCACGCCGGAGCCGAGCGCGGCCCGCGGCGAGACCACCGCGGTGGGGTGGATCTGGCAGGCCGCGTCGCGCCGGCGGGCGAGCGGGTCAGCGCTGGCCACGCGCCGCCTCCCCCCGCCTGACGATCCGTCCGTCGCTCAGCATCTTGTCGGCCTCGGCGAGGCTCACCAGCGAGTACGTGAACACCCCGTCCGCGACGACGGCGCCGTCGACCCGGCCCGTCGCCTGCATCTTGCCGACGCGCTCGCGCACCTTGATCACGACGACCTCGGTGAGCAGCTGATCGCCGGGCCGGACGGGACGCCGGAACCGGCAACGATCGATCGAGGCGAAGTACGCCAGGTGCCCCTCGGTGCCGGGCAGGAAGGACGCGAGCACGCCGCCCACCTGCGCCATCGCCTCGATCACGAGCACGCCCGGCATCACCGGGTACTCGGGGAAGTGGCCGAGGAAGAACGGCTCGTTGGCCGACACGTTCTTCAGCCCGACGATCCGCCGGCCGGGCTCCAGCTCCAGGATGCGGTCCACGAGCAGGAAGGGGTACCGGTGCGGAATCCGAGCCATGATCTGCTCGATCTCCATCGGCCCCAGGGGTGTCCGGCCGGAGCCCTCCGCCACGGTCATCCCTCCTGTTCGCTCAGGGCCCGCGCCAGCGCGACGTGCAGGGCGTGGCCGGCCCGCACCGCGATGATGGCGCCGCGGATCGCCCGCCCCAGCAGCGCCAGGTCGCCGAGCACGTCCAGCAACTTGTGCCGCGCGGGCTCGTTGGCGAACCGGGGCCGGTTCACGAAGCCGGATCCGCCGACCACGAGCGTGTTGTCGAGCGACGCGCCGAGCGCCAGCCCGCGCGCCCGGAGCGCCTCCACGTCGCGCTCATACCCCCACGTTCGCGCCGGCGCGATCGTCTCCTCGTAGGAGTCCCGCAGCGGATCGTAGGTGGCCGCCTGATCGCCGGGCCCGGGCGCCTCCAGCGTCACGATGCACGCCGCGCGGAACGCGGCCGCCGGCAGCGCCACCGCCCACGCGCCGTCGCGGCCCACCCACACCGGCTCCCGCACCTGGAGCACCCGCCGCGGGGAGGCCTGGGCCCGGAGCCCCGCCGCGCGCAGCGCCCGGACGAAGGGCAGCGCGCTGCCGTCCATGCCCGGGACCTCCGCGTCCGAGAGCTCGACGTCCAGGTTGTCCACGCCGATCCCCCAGGCGGCCGAGAGCAGATGCTCCACCGTGTGGACGCCCTCGGGCCCGCCGAGGGTCACGCAGTGCGCGGTTCCGGTCACCGCCTCGAGCGCGGCCGGGATCGCGGGGCCCCCCTCGCGCCGGAACACGATGCCCGTGCCCTCCGGGGCCGGGCGGAGCGTCATCTCCACGGGCCGGCCGGTGTGCAGGCCGATGCCGCGGAGGCGGGCCGGGGCGGCGATCGTCCGCTGCGCGCCCTCCTCCACGCCGCCTACGATCCCCGCTCCAGGCGCGCGACGCGCCGGCGGAGATCCTGGAGCTGGCGGAGCACCTCGGGGAGCCGGAGGGCGGCCGCGGCGGAGCGGCGCTGCTCCATGCGCGGCCGCGCCGGCCGCCCGGCGACGATGGCACCCGCCGGGACATCCCGCGTCACCGCCGTGTCGCCCAGCACCACCGCATCGTCCCCGATCGTCAGGTGATCCGCCACGCCGCTCATCCCGCCCATGAGCACCCGGTGGCCGATCCGGACGCTGCCGGCGATGAAGCAGGCGGCCGCGATCGCCACGTCCTCGCCGATCTCGACGCTGTGGCCGACGTGCACGTAGTTGTCGAGCTTGGTCCCGCGTCCGATCCGTGTGGCCCCGAGCGTGGCCCGGTCGACCGCAGAGTTGGCCCCGACCTCCACGTCGTCGTCGAGCACGACGATCCCCACCTGCGGGATCGGGATGTGGTGGCGCGCCTCGTCCTGGGCGTACCCGAAGCCGTCGCTGCCGATCACCGCGCCGGATTGGAGGATCACGCGCGCGCCGAGCACGCAGCCCCAGCGCACGGTAACATGCGGGTGGAGCACGGAGTCCGGGCCGATCCGCACGCCGTCCTCGATGACGCTGTGGGCGTGCACCTGCACCCGGTCACCCAGCTCCGCGCCGGCTCCGACCACGACGTAGGGCCCCAGGTAGACGTCGGTGCCCAGCCGGGCCCGCTCGGCCACCACGGACGTTGCGTGGATCCCCGGCGCGGGCGACCTCGGAGGCGCGAGCAGCCGCAGCGCGCGGGCCAGGGCGAGCCGGACGCTCGCCACCCGGATCGCCGGCAGCCTGGTCGGCGGCGCGTCGGCGGCGAGGATCACGGCGGTGGCGCGCGCCTCCACTTCGCCCAGGCGGCGCGGGTCCGCGAGCACGACAAGATCGCCCGGCCCCGCATCCCCGGGGGCCGCCACGCGGCTGACCTCGACGGCGGGATCGCCGACGAGCCGCCCCCCGATGCTCCGGGCCAGGTCGTCCAGCCGCATGGGCACAAGATTTATGTTCTACTATTTCAGCCTGTCGATGACCTGCTGGGTGATGTCGCGGCCGCCGAGGAGGATCGGGCCCTTGACCAGGACGAGGCGGAGCCCGTCCTCCTTCGCCACCTGCATCGCGACCTGACTGAGCTGCTGGTTCAGTTGGCCCTCGAGCTGTTGCTTCATCTGACCCAGCTCGGTGAGCAGCCGCGCCCGCCGGGCGGCCAGCTCGGCTTTGCTGACCTGGGGCGCCAGCACCGCGAGCTCGGCCGCCATCTGCTTTTCCCGGTCGTCGAGCTGCTTCTGGTACTGCAGCGCCTTGAGGCTCTCGTTGAGCACCCGCTGCGTGTCCACCATGCCCACCGGCTGGCCGCATCCCGCCGCGAGGACCAGCGCGGCGAAGCCCAGGACCGCCCCCCCGAGGCGTCCCATCTCCGCCCCCGCTACCGCCTGAGCCGGGCCACGAGCTCGTCGGTCACGTCGACCGCATCGGCTGCCGCCAGCGTCTGCGTGAGGACCAGGTCGTAGCCGTGCTGCTGGGCGAGCGCGGCGGCCTCGACCCTCACGTCGGCGAGGATGCTACTGAGGAGCCGGGAGCGCTGCTGCTCGGCCGCGACGAGCTGCGCCCGCAGCGCCTGCACGCGGGCGCGCGCGGCCGCCTGCGCCTGCTCCTGCGCGCGCGTGAGCTGCTCGCGGGCGCTGGCGACCAGCGTCTCCTCCCGCGCTTTGAGCCGCGTCTGCAGCCGCTCGTTGAGCTGCCGGTTGAGCTCCTCCTGCTGCGCCTGGAGGTGGGTCCGCAGGCGCGCGTTGATCTCGCCCGATCTCTCGTCGATCAGCGCCTGGCCCTGCGTGGAGAGCTGCCGCTGGAGGTCCTGCAGAGCCTGGGTGTACGCCTGGCCCTGCTGCTTCTGGAAGTCCTGGAGCGCCTGCTGGTTGGCCTTCTCGTGCGCGGCGATCTTGTCGTCCCGCTCCTTGGTGAGCGCCTGCATCTGGGCGGTCAGGCGGTCCACCTGCTGCTTGTCGGTCTGCTGGACGTCCTCCAGCTTGAGGCGGAGGTTGAGCAGCGGGAGCCGGTACTGCTGCATCGTCTGCTGCTCGAACTGCTCGTTGTCCGTGGCGAGCTCCTGCTGTTTATCCGCCACCGCCTTGCGGGCCTGCGCCTCCAGTTCGGCTCGCCTGGCGTCGAATTGGGCCTGCTGGTCGGCGCGCACCTTGGCCGCGTAGGCTTCCAGCTCACGGCGCGCGGCGTCCCGAAGGGCCTGGGCCTGCTGCTGGAACTCCCGCCGGAACTCCGGCCGCAGCTGCGCGACCTCGCGCTCCGCCTCGGCCTTCATTTGAGGGGCGAGATCGATCCGGGGCGGCTGGAACGGCACCGAGGGGGGCACGGACAGCTGCGCCTGGAGGTCGGCGATCCGCTGGTCGAGCGATGCGAGCTCGGGCCACCGCGGGTGCGCGCGGCTGGCCCGCGCGATGTCGACGACAGCGATGCGCGGGCCGCCCTGGCCCGCGGTGGGCGAGGGGACGGCAGGCGGCGGCAGCCTGACGGCGGGCGTCGAGGACGGGGGCGGCGGGGCCTCCCCCGCGGGCCCCCGCGCCTGGCATCCGGCGAGGAGGAGGGCGGCGGCGATCGCCTGCGCCCACACGCGGGTGGCGGCCGCGCCGGGACCGACGCGGCGCCGCATGGCGTGCCTACTTCCCACTGATCGCCTTGACCACCTGATCGGTCAGATCGACGCCGCCGTAGAGCACGACGTCGCGGCTCAGCACGATGCTGACGCCCTGCTGCCGGGCGACCTTTTGAATCGCCGCCCGGATGTCCCGATCGAGACCGCCGAGCAGCTCCGCCCGCTTCTTGAAGATCGCCTGGTCTACCTGGCGCTGCAGGTCCTGCCGCTGCGCCGCGGTCATGTTCTTCATCTTTTGCTGGGCGTCCGCGATCTGCGCCTGGGCGTAGTCGCGGAGGGCGGTCTCGGCGGCCGCCTTGCCGGGATGCGCGTTCAGCGCGCGCCCCATGTCCACGTATCCGATCGTGAGCGACTGCCCGAGCGCGGGGCCCGATCGGGCGGCGATGTAGCCGGCCGCGGCCAGGACGACGATCACCCCCACCGCGATGCCCAGTGTCCGCACGTTCCACCGCATCATCCTCGCTCTCCCTTCCCGCCTCTGGGGCCCCCCGCGTCCTGGTCCGTCTTCCCTCCGGGAGCGCCGGGGCAGAGCGGTCTCCCCTCTGCCCCAACGAGATTAGCAGGATCGTCGGTTCCCGGCAAATCGCGCGGCGCCGCCGCCCCCGCGCGGGGTCCCGCGCCGTCCCGACCCGGGCTCCCCGCGGGGGGCGGTCCGCGGCCGGGGCGGGATCAGAACACGGCCCCGGTGGAGACCCACAACTGCCCTCCCTCGTTGCTGACGCCGTAGTCCAGGCGGAACGGCCCGATCGGCGTCTTGACCGCGATGCCGATGCCCGCGTCGGTGTGCAGGTGGAACGACAGCCCCGAGCCCTTCGGCTGGGTGTCGCCGGCGTCGACGAACACGATCCCCTGGATGCCCGTGAAGCGCTTCAGGAACGGGAGGTTGCTCAGCGGAAACCGGTACTCCCCGGTCACCAGCACCATCTGGTCTCCGCGAAACCGGCCGGCGGCGAAGCCGCGCAGCGAGGTCTGGCCGCCGAGGTAGAACTGCTCCTGGATCGGCAGCGCGGTGCTGGCGGTGCCCAGGTGCACATGCGCCACAACCGTGCTGTCCCCGCCGGTCGGGAAGAAGCGCTGGTAGTCCAGCTCGTACTTTTGGAACGTGAACGCCCCGCCGAGCGCCTGCGTCGCGAGCTCCGTGGTGAGCGCGATGCGCTCCCCGCTCGTCGGCAGCGCAACGTCGTTCCGGGTGTCCTGGATGCCCCCGAGGAGCAGCGCGTTCACGGTGCCCGGCGTGAACGGGAAGCCGGGTGGCGGCGCCGTGCCCACGCTGGGCGACCCGAACGTCGTGCTCACGCTCTTCCCGCCGTACGTCAGGTAGCGGACCGCTCCGATCGGGGAGGTGAACGTCACCTGCCCGCCCGCCTGGTACATGTTGTACTGGAACGCGTTGGACAGCCCGAGCGAGTAGTCGGTGGGGATCGTCGTTTGGTTGAACGCCAGCACGTCGAGGACGGTCTTCGTGCCCTCGAAGTACGGCTCGTGGAACGACAGCGTGAAGTTGTTGCCGTTGAGGGTGGTGCTGTTGTACTGGGCGGCGACCGTCTGGCCGTTGCCGCCGAAGTCGATGTCCCGGACGCCGACCAGCCCCTGGAACCCCGTCACCGTGGCGTACCCGACGCCGAAGCTCACCATCGCCGTGCGCTGCTCGGTGGCGACCACGGTCACGTCCACGGTATCGGGCTGGGTGCCCGGCCCGGGCTGCGCCCTGACGTCCGAGAAGTACTGCAGGTCGAAGAGCCGGCGGAGGCTCTGGTTGACGACGTTGGCGTTGAACACGTCCCCGGGCTTGAAGAGGAGCTCGCGCCGGACGACGTAGTCCTTGGTCTTGTGCAGCCCCTCGATCTTGATCGCCTCGATGCGCCCCTCCGCGAGCCGCACGCTGAGGGCGCCCTCCGGGCTGACGTTCACGTCGGCGACCCGAGCGAGCACGTAGCCGCGGTCCTGATACAGCTTCTCGACGGCGCGCGCGCCGTTGCGCAGCGCGACCGTGTTGAGCACCTGGCCAGGGGACACGCCGAGCGCCTTCTCGATGTCCGGGGTGGGCACGACCGTGTTGCCCTCGACGGCCACCGACGCGACGACCGGGTTCTCCACGACCAGGAACACGACACGGACGCCCTCCTGCAGCGGCTCGATCCGGACGACGGCGTCGGCAAAGTACCCCAGGTTCAGGATGGACTGCACGTCGTTCCGGAGCTTGTCCTCGCTGAGCGGATCGTTCACCTTGGTCGAGACGGCGGCGAGGATCTGCTCCGCGGGGATGTGCTCGTTGCCACGGACCACCACTTCGGCCACCTTCTGCGGCGGCAGCGTCTGCGGCGGCGCACCGGGCTGGGGGACAAACGGCTGCCCTCCGGGCGGCGGCTGGCCCGGGGGCGCGGACGGCTGCTGCGCCGGTTGGCTCGGAGCCGGGGCGGAGGGCTGGCCCGGGGTCGATGGCTGCGCCGCCCCCCCGCCGGCGCCGGGGCCGGCCAGGGCGAGCGCGCAGAGGAGGATGCCCGCGAGCGCGCGCGCGAGCCCGCCCGCCCCGCCCGCGCGATGCCTGCCGCCGCATCGCCGGCGTTCGCCGAAGGCGCCCGGCGGGCCCGAAGGCCTCGGCCCCGTCGGGCGCAACAGCGCGCCCTCCCGTCGAATCCCCGCCTCGACAGGAAGCGAGGGGCCGGCCCCCGCGACCCCGGCCGACCGGGCACGCGGCTCCGGCACCGCTCCGCTGCCGGAGCAGCCAGCGGGCTCGGGCACTCCTCCCGTCCGCGCCTCGCGCGGCGAGCTTGGCGACCCCGGAACGGCGGGCACGCTCACTAGTGTACCCTCGGAAGGACCGGGGACACGGAAGGAATCGTAAGGAGACCGCCGGGATGTTCAGAGTGCCTCCGGTGCCGCTCCGAGGAGGGCCTAGCTC
>JAJPJJ010000070.1 GCA_021324295.1 Bacillota bacterium | reverse complement strand
TTGACGTCGACACCACAGTCTCGCTCGCCTTCATGTCCCGCCGTCAACTGAAATGTGCCGTGACGCCCCTATAGGGCGCCAAACTGCGACTTGCGCAAGTCCGGTTCCGGCTCGCCGTAGACCTGGAACACCCCCTGGATGCGCACGCGGGTGGGCACCCCGTTGTACACGTACGTCCCCGTGCCGACCACGGACTCCCCGCTCAGGCCGAGCTGCACGTCCCGCACCGCCCCCTGGTGGTTCAGGAAGTCCTGGACGCTGGCGAGCCGGAGCTTGCCGTACAGCGCGCTGTCGCGCAGCTGGAGCACCCGCAGCTCGCCGCGGCGGAGGGCCTCCGGGTCGAGGCTCGCCCCCACCAGCCGGATCCAGAGCTCGTCGATCCGCATCCCCTTGATGTCCACGTCGCGCGCGTAGAGGCTGATCCGGGCGTACCCGCCCTCGTAGAGGTCCGGGACCGCCTCCAGGTGCATCACCGGGGGGTCGCCGAGCAGGCGGCCGAAGACGGGGCGCAGCGCCTCCGTCGACGCGACCGCCAGCGCGGCCCGCGCCGGGGCGGGGCTGGCGGGGAGGCAGAGGGCGAGCATCACGAGGGCGCAGAGGATCCGGGCCATAGCGTTCACCTTATCGCGTCGCCGGGCTGTGCGGGCGAGGAGCTGAGTCTCGGCCACGGGACCGTTCGCGGGCCACCCCGCGAATCCTCCCGGGCCGCGCCCGGCGATCCACCGCCGGCGCCGCAGGGGGCTGTGCGGGCAGCGACCGCCGGCGGACCGAAGGACCGCGCCGGCGGGGGCGGCGGGCAGGCCCCGCTCCCCAACCGCATCCGTCGCCGGAGGGCGGAGCCCGGGAGCGCCACCGGAGCCCCTCAGAACCTGACGGTCGTGAGGGTCTGCGGGAACGCCGACAGCCCGACCGTCAGCAGGATCTGGTTTTGCGAGGGGTTGGTGGGAAACGTCCGGTACAACAGGCCGACCGAGACGCAGTCGCACTGGGCGCTCACCGCGTAGTCGACCTCCGTCCACTGGCTCGTGGTGAGGTTGTACGATGCGCTCGCGCTGAGGAACACCTGCCGCCCCACGGCCACCCCCGCGTTGAGCCCCAGCGTCGTCTGCCGGGAGAGGAAGCTGTACGAGACGCTCACCCCGCCCGTCTGCAGGACGCCGGCGCTGAAGCTGTAGGCGAGGGCCACGGTGCTGTCGGGCGACACGGCGTCGAACGCAAAGGGCGTCGCCCCCTCGATGCCGGCGAAGTTGTAGGTCATCGTGAGCACGCCAAAGCGGCCGAGGACGTCGGTCACCCCGATCGTCGAGCCGAGCACGGTGCGCTCCTGTCCGGTGCCGTACACGTCCACGCGGGCCTGGCCGCTCGCGGCCCAGGTGACGGTGGGGGACAGCCGGAACGTCGCCGAGCTGACGTTGAGCCACGCCTCCCCGCGGGTGGTGCCGACGCCTGTCTGGCTCTCCGTGTAGCTCCCCGCGTGCGCCTCGAGGCTATAGGAGACCGGCCAGTCCAGTAACGGGTGCCGGTCGTACGTGAGGTCGAGCGAGTACTGGTCGAGGGTGAACAGGGTGCCGTTCTGGTCGAACGTCTCGGCGCGGCCGAGGTGCAGGCTCAGAACGTGATCGGCCATGCGCTCGCTGAGGACGTCCTCCCCGGAGAGGCCCGAGCGCGACCCGAGGCGGACCCGCAGCCGGTTCTCCGCGGCGCCGAGGCGGGAGTAGTAGTTGTACTCGACATACCCCCCGTCGGCGTTGTTGTAGCCGATGCCGGGGCCGCTCGCCGTCCGCCGCCCCGGCCGCAGCGACGCCGTGTACTGGGGGATCGTGAAGACGTGCACCCCGTAGACGTACAGCGCGGCGCGGTAGGCGGTCAGGTAGTCGTCGGGGACCACGACGACCCGCTGCGCCCTGATGAGGAACGCCGGGCGTCGGGGGTCGCACGGCGTGAGCGAGGTGTTGAGCGCGATGTCGCGTCCGCCCGCGGTCTCGAGCGCCTCGCTGTGGACGGTCCAGACGTCGTACTTCGTGGCGACCTGCTCCACCCGCCCGCTGCGCGTCCGCAGGTTGTACCGGAGCGACCGCCCGGTGGCGACGCGGCCGGCCTGGGTGAGCGTCACGGCCCCCGAGGCCGCGATATCCCCGGTCTGGAGGTTCCCCTCCACGTGGTCCGCGGTGAGGAGGAGGTCGGCCCGCGAGATGCGGACGTGGCCGTCCGCGACGACGGCGCCGCTCTGCGTGTCGTACTCGATGTGGTCCGCGGTCAGCGTGACGGGCTGCTCGGGCGGCGCGGGGGCCGCGAGGGCGACCCCGATCAGGGACAGCACGAGCAGGCAGGCCGTGCCGGCCGCGGAGCACCGCGCGAGGAGCCGCCGGAGCGGGCGGCTCCTCCGCCGCCTTCGGGTCAGCATCGATCAGCCTGGGGGTACCGTCCGGCCACCGATCCCTCCGTCCCCACGCCGCGATTCCCTGCCGGGCCGGGATGGCCGGAGGGTGGTGCTGGCTGGGAGCGGTGTTTCAGGCCCCGCCCTCTACTGTCCTCCCGCGGCCCAGCGAAAGTGCAGGGGCGGCGCGCGGCCGCCTGCGGATCACCAGTCCGGGGGCGCCACCTCCGGGTGCCGGCGCAGCGCCTCCTCGACCACGCCCTTGATCCGGTCGAGCGCGGCGGGTGTCCGGCCCTCCGCGCGGACGACCAGCACCGGCTGCGTGTTGCTCGCCCGCACCAAGCCCCAGCCGTCGGGGAACAGCACCCGGGCCCCGTCCACGTCGATCACCTCGTAGCGCTGCCGGAAGTCGCGCACGAGCGCGGCGACGACGTCGAATTTGCGGTCGTCCGGGCACGCCACGCGGACCTCCGGCGTCGCGTGGTAACGGGGGATCTCGGCGGCGAGCGCGGACAGCGGCCGGCCGGCGTGCGAGAGGATCCGCAGGAGCCGGCCGGCGGCGTAGACCGCATCGTCGTAGCCGTAGTATTCGTCGGCGAAGAACATGTGCCCGGACATCTCGCCCGTGAACACGGCCCCGATCTCGCGCATCCGCGCCTTGATGAGCGAGTGGCCGGTCCGTGTCCACTCCGGGCGCCCGCCGAGCCGGCGGATCTCGTCCACGAGCGCCTGGGAGCACTTGACCTCGACGAGGGCCACGGTCCCCGGGTGCGCGGGCAGGATCTCCCGCCAGAACAGCGCCATGAGGAGGTCCCCCCAGAGGATCTCGCCCCGGTCGTCGACCGCGCCGAGCCGGTCGCCGTCGCCGTCGATCCCCACCCCGAGGTCGGCGCGCCGGTCCCGCACCAGGCGGACGAGGTCGGTCAGGTTGCGGGGATCGACCGGGTCCGGATGGTGGTGGGGGAAGGAGGGGTCGGGATCGCAGTAGAGCTCGAGCACCTCGCAGCCCCAGCGCCGCAGGATCCCCGGCACGAACGCCCCCGCGGTGCCGTTGCCGCAGTCCAGCGCGACCCGGAGGCGACGCGGGCCGAGCCGGATCTTCTCCGCGAGCATCGCGAGGTATGCCGGCGCGATCTCGCGCCGCTCGACGCGGCCCGCGCCGCGGGCCCTCACCCCCGCCTCGGCGATCTCCCGCACCTGCTGGATCTGGGCCCCGTAGAGGGTGCCGGGCCCGTGGCAGAGCTTGAAGCCGTTGAACTCCGGCGGGTTGTGGCTCGCGGTGACCATCATGCCGCCGTCGACCCCGAAGTGCCGCAGCGCGAAGTACAGCATCGGCGTGAGCACGAGCCCGACCGCGAGCACGTCGCACCCGGCGGAGGCCAGGCCCCGGACCGCGGCCCCGTACAGCTCCTCGGAGCTGACGCGGTTATCGTGGCCGACGACCGCGCGCGCCCCCCCGGCCCGGCGGAGGTACGTCCCGAACGCGCGGGCGATCGTCTCGGCCGTCTCCGCGTTCAACTCCCGGCCGACGACCCCGCGGATGTCGTACTCGCGAAAGATCTCGGGGGGTACCGGCATCGTGGTGACCTCCAGTCTGGACACCATGATAGCGGTCGAACGCCGGAGAAGGAAGGAGGCCGCAGGCGCGGAGCGCACGGACCGCCACGCCGGGAGCCCACATCGTCCGGGGACTGTGCTATGATCTCGGCTGGAGGAACCCATGGCCGATGCGCTCGATGTCCGGATGGCCAGGCTCGAAGGCGCGTCCGAGCAGAGCAACAAGCGCCCGGGCGACGTGACCCAGCGGCCGGGTCGCATCGGGCGCCGGACCGCCCGCATGGAGGAGACGCTCGGCACGATCTCCCGGAGGGTCACCGGCATCGTCCCGGCCAACCGGGTCACCTTGATGCTGGCTATCCTGCTGCCGCGGTAGCGCTGCATGATCGAGCTGCGCCGGCTGGCCCGGTTCCTGCGGCCGTACACCCTGCAGCTGGTCGGGGGCGCGCTCGCCGCGGTGCTGGTCGCCGTGGCGTGGCTCTATGTGCCGCGGTACCTCGGCGAGCAGGCCGACGTGATCATCGAGACCGGCAGCCTGGGGGCCCTCAACCGCACCGCGCTGGTGGTCCTCGTCATCTACGCGTTCCGCAGCCTCTGCCTGTACGTCCAGCTCTCGCTGCTGGCGTTCGTCGGGCACCGGCTCGTGGCGGACCTGCGGGGCGAGATCTTCCGCCGCGTCCAGCGCTGGTCGCTCGACCGGTTCCTCCGCTGGCACAGCGGCGAGGTGATCTCGCGCACGATCCAGGACACCCAGCTCGTCGAGGCGCGCCTCCTGACCGGGATCGTGGACCTCCTCACGACCGCGCTCACGCTCGGCGGGATCATCGTGATGGTCTTCGTGATCAACTGGCGGCTCGCGCTGCTGACGTTCTTCACGCTGCCGGTGTTCTTCGGCGCCGCGCGCGCGTTCGGGCACGAGGTCCAGCGGGTGTCCGCGCGCGCCCAGCAGCAGGTCGCCTCGCTCACGAGCCTCCTCAAGGAGTCGATCGCGGGCGCCCGGATCATCCGCGCGTTCGTGCAGGAGCCGCGGGAGGAGACCCGGTTCGGCCGCGAGAACGAGCGGACGTTCCAGGCCAACTACGGGATCCGGCGCCTCATCGCGGTCGAGGTGTCGCTCGTCAGCCTCCTCACCGCGCTCTCGCTGGTCTTCGTCCTGTGGGCGGGCGCGCAGCTCCTCGCGCGGCACCAGACGACCCCCGGCTCGCTCCTGGCGTTCCTGGGGTACCTGGCCCTCGCGATGGACCCCGCGATGGGGATCACGCGCCTGTACTCGGAGGCCCGGCAGGCGATGGCCGGGCTGGTCCGGATCCACGAGCTGCTCGACGTGCCGGAGACGGTCGTGGAGGCGCCCGGCGCCGCCCCGCTGCGCCCCGTGCGGGGGCACGTGCGCTTCCGCGCGGTCTCCCTCGCCTACGAGCCCGGGCGGTGGGCGCTGCGCGAGATCGACCTCGCGGTGGAACCGGGCGAGCACGTGGCGATCGTCGGCCCGAGCGGGGCCGGGAAGAGCAGCCTCGTGAACCTCATCCCGCGCTTCTACGACCCCACCGAGGGCGGCGTCGAGATCGACGGGCGCGACCTGCGGCGCGTGACGATCGCGTCGCTGCGCCGGCAGATCGGCCTCGTCCCGCAGGAGACGGTCCTCTTCGCCGGCACGGTGGCCGAGAACATCGCCTACGGCCGGCCCGAGGCGACGCGCGCGGAGATCGAGGACGCCGCGCGCGTCGCCGGCGCGCACGCGTTCATCGCGGAGCTCCCCCAGGGCTACGAGACGACCCTCGGCGAGGGAGGCCTGCAGCTCTCGGGCGGGCAGCGGCAGCGGCTCGCGCTGGCGCGCGTCGTGCTCAACGATCCCGCGATCTACATCCTGGACGAGGCGACCTCCGCCCTCGACAGCGAGTCGGAGGAGGCGATCCAGGCGGCGATGGCGCGCCTGACCGCCGGGCGCACGACGTTCATCGTCGCCCACCGCCTCTCGACGGTGCGCGCCGCCCACCGCATCGTCGTCATGCTGGACGGCCGGATCGTCGAGAGCGGCACGCACGACGAGCTGGCCGCGCGCGACGGCGCGTACAGCCGCCTCGTGCGCGGCCAGTTGATCGAGGAGGCCGGCCGGGGCCGCGGCCCCCTGCCGGCGGCATGGCGATCGAGCTGAGCGTCGTCACCGCCACCCGCAACCGGGCGCCGGTCCTCCGCCGCTGCCTCGATCTGCTCGCCGCGCAGTCGCTGGACCCGGCGCGGTACGAGGTCCTGGTCGCGGACGACGCGTCCACGGACGACACGCGGGACGTGGTCGCGCAGGCGCAGCGACGGGCGCGCTGCGAGATCCGGGCCTCCTGGACGGCGCAGCGCTGCGGCGTGCCGGCCACCCGCAACCGGGCGATCCGGGAGGCGCGGGGGGCCATCATCGTGTTCGTCGACGACGACGCGCTCGCGCCCCCGGGCTTCCTCGCCGCCCACCTCGATGCCCACGCGTCCCGCCGCGGCGGAATCGTCTGCCGCGGCCCGGTCATCGCGACCCATTCGCTGGACCGGCCGTTCGCCGCGCGCGGGGGGATCCTCGACCTCTCGACCGCGTACTTCGACACCGACAACGGCTCGGTCCGCCGCGAGCACCTCATCGAAGCCGGGCTGTTCGACGAACGGTTCTACCCGTACGGGTGGGAGGGGCTCGACCTCGGGTTCCGGCTGCGGGCGATGGGCCTGCGCCGGGTGTTCCGGCGGGACGCGGCCCTGTACCACTACCAGCCCCGGGTCGCGCCGGAGCGTCTCCAGGCGATGCTCGCGAAGGAGGAGGAGCGCGCCCGGACCGCCCGGCTCTTCGTCGCGAAGCACCCGACGCTCGAAGCGCGGTTCGCGGCGCAGCTCACGCCGGCCCACCGGTGGCTCAACGCGCTGCAGCGGGGGTTCGGCCTCGTGCACGCCGGCAACATCGAGGCCTGGCTCGAGCGCACGAGGCGGTGGGGGATCCCGGGCCTCGGCCGGGTGCTGCTCTGGGGCGTCCTCAACGAGCGGTACCTGGCCCGGCTGTGGTCGCACGTCGATGTGGCCGAGCGCGCGCATGGAGATTAGCGTCATCGTCCCCACCTTCAACAACCGCGACGTGCTCCGCAGGACGATCGAGGCGCTGCAGCAGCAGACGCTGCCGCAGGACGCGTACGAGATCGTCGTCGCCGACGACGGCAGCACGGACGGGACGGCGGAGATGGTGCAGGCGGTGCGCGGCCGCGCCCCGATCCGGTACGTCTCGCAGCGCAACGGCGGCCGCGCGGCCGCGCGGAACCTGGGCGTGCGGGCGGCCCGGGGCCGCATCCTCGTGTTCGTGGACTCGGACCTCTGGGCGGCGCCGACGCTGCTCGCCGCGCACCACCGCCACTACCCGCCGGGCACGCGCCGCCGCGGCGTCCAGGGCCGCAGCGTCACGCACCCCGCCTCGCGCGTCACGCCGTTCATGCGGGTCAAGGAGACGACGCCGGACCTCACCTTCCGTCGCCGGCGCAACCTCTCGCCGTTCCACGTCACCACCCGGAACTGTTCCTTCCTGCGCGAGGACGTGGAGGAGGCCGGCGGGTTCGACGAGGAGTTCGGGGGATACGGCTGGGAGGACATCGAGCTCGCGATCCGCATGCGGCGGCGCGGGGTCGTCTTCGAGTACGAGCCGGAGGCGCTCGGCTACCACTACCACGTCGAGACGCTGGAGGGCGTCCGCGAGAAGCTGCGGCAGGCCGGCCGGGGCGCGGTGTACTTCTGGCGGAAGCACGGCCGCGCGATGCGGATCGGCGTCTTCCTCGAGATCGCGCCGCCGATGCTCCCGGTCAAGTGGCTGGTCTACCGGACGCCGCTCGTCACCCCGTTGGTCCGGTGGCTGGTCCCGCGCGCGGAGGCGCGCGGGTGGCTGCTGCCCCTCAACGAGTGCTACAACCACCTGCTGTGGGAGGCGTACTACGACGGGGTGTTCCAGGCGCTGCGGTCGCCGCGGCCGCGGACGGCGGCCCAGCCCGGACCGCAGCGCGCGGCCGAGCGGTGACCCCTCGCGGCCGGGAGGACGGCGGCCCGCTGGGGCGCACGCCGGGCGGGTCGCGACGGGCGCGACCGCCGCGGTGCGCGCTGCGATGCAGGAGACCCGTGGAATCGCGGCGTACGGAGATCGGGGGAGACCGTCGTCGACGCACAGATCATGGCCTCGCCTCTCGAGCGGATCCTGACCCGCGGGCTCCTGCAGCAGATGGCCGGGGGGCGCTCCTTCGACCGGGGGACCGCGTACTTCGCCTCCGGCCGGGTCCTGACCCTCGACGAGCGCGGCGGCACGATCACCGCGACCGTCCGCGGCACGTACCTCTACCGCGTCACGCTGCGGGCGGAGGCGGGCGGGCTCGCCTCCGGCTGCACCTGCCCCCTCGGCGACGACGGCATCTTCTGCAAGCACTGCGTGGCGGCCGGCCTGGCGTGGCTCGCCGCGGCCGGCCGCGCCCGTATCGCCGGTGCGCTGGCGCAGCACACCTCCCCGGCGCCGCAGGCCGTCAGGGGCTCCCGCCGTCCGCAGCCCGCCTCCTGGCGGCGGCGCCTGGCCCTCCTGGAGCAGTCGACGCACGCGCCGGATCCGCGCGCGCCCTCGCGGAGCGCGTGGGGCGGGCGGGAGATCGTCTACGCGATCGACCTGCCCTCGACGATCGCGGGGGGCGAGCTCGTGCTCGAGATCGGCGGCCGGCGAAGGAAGGCCGACGGCGCGTGGCAGACCGTGGGCCCGCCCGCGATCCCCCGCGGCGACATCGCGCGGCTGCCGGACCCATCCGACCGCCGCATCCTGGCGCTTCTCGCCGGCGCCGTGGATAGTGCGGGGTACGCGTCCGGGGATCTCTGGGGCGCGTACAGCACGGTGCGCCCTCGCTACATCGTTCCGGGACCCCTGCAGGATACCCTGATCCCACTGCTGTGCCGCACCGGCCGCCTGTTCCTGCGCACGGCGCCGCCCGAGGACGCGGCGCCGGGACGCCAGGCCGGCGCGCCGGCTGCGGTCCTCTGGGACGACGGGCCGCCGTGGGAGCTCACCCTCGAAGTCGGCCGCGACCGGGGGGACGGCGCCTACGCGGTCACGGGCGCGCTGCGGCGCGCGGAGGAGCGCATCGAGCTCCCCGCTCCCGCGATGCTCCTGGAGAGCGGGTTCGTGTTCCACGACGGCCGGTGCGGGCGCCTCGAGCACTTCGGGGCGTTCGCCTGGATCGCGCACCTGCGCCGGGAGGGCCCGATCACGGTGCCGCCGGAGCACGGGGACGACCTGCTGGCATCGCTGCTGCGTCTGCCGCGCCTCCCCAGGCTCGTGCTGCCGGAGGAGCTGCGGTACGAGGAGACCGCGGGCCCGCCGGCGCCGCGGCTCGTGGTGCGGGCGCCCCGCCACGCCTGGCCGGGTGCGTACCTCGAAGCGGAGCTCTCGTTCGACTACGGCGGGATCACGGTCGGCGCGGGCGACCCTGCGCGGGGCGCCTTCCTGGCCCGCGAACGCCGCTTCATCCTGCGCGATCCCGGCGCCGAGGAGCGGGCGGCCGCGCGGCTGCGCGAGCTCGGGTTCCGGCCGTCCTCAGACTCCGCCGCTCCGCACGCGCCGGGGGGGCCGATGCTCACGCTCGCTCCCCGCCGCCTTCCCCGCGTGGTCAGGCAGCTCGTCGGCGAGGGCTGGCGCGTCGAGGCCGAGGGCAGGATCTACCGCCCTGCCGGCGACGTCCGCATCGAGGTCGCCTCCGGCATCGACTGGTTCGACGTCCGCGGCACGGTGGAGTTCGGCGACCTCACCGCACCGCTGCCGGCGGTGCTGGCGGCGATGCGCCGGGGCGAATCGATCGTCCGCCTGGGCGACGGCACCTACGGGGTCCTGCCCGAAGAGTGGCTCGCGAAGTACGGCCTGCTCGCGGGCCTCGGGACGCCTGAGGACGGCCGCCTCAGGTTCGCCCGCAGCCAGGTCGGGGTGCTCGACGCGCTCCTCGCATCGCAGCCGCAGGCGACGTGGGACGAGGCGTTCGCCCGCGCGCGGGAGGAGCTGCGCCGGTTCGACGCGGTGGCACCGGCCGATCCGCCGCCCGCCTTCGCCGGCGAGCTGCGCGGCTACCAGCGCGAGGGCCTCGGGTGGCTCCAGTTCCTGCAGCGGCTGGGGTGGGGCGGCTGCCTGGCCGACGACATGGGGCTGGGGAAGACGGTCCAGGTCCTCGCGCTGCTCGCCTCCCGGCGCGGCCACGCCACGCGCCCGTCGCTCGTGGTCGTGCCGAGATCGCTCGTGTTCAACTGGAGGCAGGAGGCCGCCCGGTTCACCCCGCACCTTCGCGTGCTCGACCACGCCCGCACCGGCCGCGCGGCGCCGGGCGAGCACTTCCGCGAGTACGACGTCGTGATCACGACGTACGGGACGCTGCGCCGGGACATCGGCGACCTCGCCGGCGTGGAGTTCGACTACGTCGTGCTGGACGAGGCGCAGGCCATCAAGAACGCCGGCACCAGCACAGCCAAGGCCGCGCGCCTGCTCCGCGGTGCGCACCGGCTCGTGCTCAGCGGCACGCCGGTGGAGAACCACCTCGGGGAGCTGTGGAGCCTGTTCGAGTTCCTGAACCCCGGCATGCTCGGCGCGTCCCCGGCGCTCCGCCTCGCCGGCGTCGAGGGCCGGGCCCCGTCGCCGGAGACGCGGGCGCTGCTCGCGCGCGCGCTGCGCCCGTTCATCCTGCGCCGCACGAAGGGGCAGGTCATCCGGGACCTGCCCCCCAAGCACGAGCAGACGCTCTACTGCGATCTGGCGCCGTCGCAGCGCAGCGTCTACGATGAGCTCAGGGAGCACTATCGCCGCTCGCTCCTGCGCCGGATCGAGCGCGAGGGGCTCGACCGGGCGAAGCTGCAGGTGCTCGAGGCGCTGCTCCGGCTGCGGCAGGCCGCCTGCCACGTGGGGCTGCTCGACCGCTCCCGCCGGGACGAGCCGAGCGCCAAGCTGGAGGTGCTGCTCCCGCGGCTCACGGAGGTCGTGGAGGGACGGCACAAGGCGCTCGTCTTCTCCCAGTTCACGAGCCTGCTCGCGATCGTGCGCGACCGGCTCGACCGCAGCGGCGTGCCGTACGAGTACATGGACGGCCGCACGCGCGATCGCGCCGCGCGCGTGCGGCGCTTCGAGGAGGACGCGGGCTGCGGGCTGTTCCTCGTGAGCCTGAAGGCGGGCGGGTTGGGGCTGAACCTCACCGCCGCGGACTACGTCTTCCTGCTCGACCCATGGTGGAACCCCGCCGCCGAGGCCCAGGCGATCGACCGCGCTCACCGGATCGGCCAGACCCGCCCGGTCTTTGCCTACCGGCTCATCGCGCGCGACACCGTCGAGGAGAAGGTCCTGGCGCTCCAGGAGACGAAGCGGGAGCTCGCCGACGCCATCATCACGGCGGACAACAGCCTCGTCCGCACGCTGCGCCGCGAGGACCTCGAGGTGCTGCTCTCGTAGCCGTTCCCGGCCCGCCTCCCGCCGCCCCCGGCGCCCGCCGCGCCCCCTTCCCTGCCCAGCCAGCCGCTCGCCCCGCTCCCGCGCGAGCGCGAGAGCGCACAGGTGACCCCCGCGGGCTTGAGCAGCACGGTCGTGCTGCCCCGCACGGCCAGCGGCCGCAGGCCGGCGGGCAGCACGGCGCGGGCCGCGGCCTCGTCCTGCTCCGTGATCACCAGGAACACGCGGCCTGGCGCGCAGATCGCCCGGCGCAGGGCCGAGGGCGTCTCCACCCACTCGACGTGGTGGTCCGTGTAGAAGATGAGCGACGAATAGAGGCTGAGCCGGTATCCCACGATCCGGTCGCCAGGCTCGAGAGCCCCGCGGATCGCGAGCGCGAGCGGCTTCATCGGCTTCGCGGCATCGACGACCGGGACGATCCAGGTGACGACGCCGAGCCACGTGGCGGCCATCGCGGCGCACAGCGCGGCGAGCGCGCCGAACGGCCGGCGGGCTGCGGCGAGGAGAACCGTCAGGCACACCCCGGCTCCCAGCGCCGCCGCGGGCGGGAGCAGCACGTGGCCGAGGCTGTGGAACGGGCCGGGATACCGCCCCGCGAGGTACCACCCGATCCCCGCGTACAGGACGGCCACCAGCGCCACCAGCAGTCCGGCCGAGAGCCCGAGGAACCCCGGCGGCCCGGCCTCGTCCCACAGCGCCGCCACGCCTATGGCCGCGAACGGGTAGATCGGCAGCACGTAGTTGGGCAGCTTCGTCCCGGCCGCGGAGTAGAACGCGAACACGAGCCCGCACCACAACAGCACGAGCAGGCTGCCGTCGTCTCTGCGGGCACGGCCGGCATGGTACGCCGCCGCCGACGGCCAGAACGCGGTCCACGGGAAGCCGCCGAGGAGGACGACCGGCACGTAGTAGTACCACGGGCCGGCCTGGTTCTCCACGACGCCGAAGAACCGCCCGACCCCGTAGTAGCCCAGCACGGCCTGGACGAACGCCCGCCCGCGGAGCCACGTCTCGACGCCGTACCACGAGAGGCCCACGATCGCGTAGACGGCCGCGCCCTCGGCCCACGGCACCTCCCGCCAGCGGTCCCACGCGCCGCGGAGGGTCACGAACGGCACGATCACGAGCGCGGGGAGCAGGAGCCCGATCGGGCCCTTGGTGAGCGTGGCGAGGCCGGCGAACAGGAAGAAGCGCAGATAGTCCGCGCGGCGGCCGCGCCGGTAGCCCTGGACGAACGCGTGCATCGCGAGCAGCATCCACGCGAGCAGCACCGTATCGAAGACCGCGAGCCGCGACTGCACCAGGACCTGGAAGGTGACCGCGAGCATCGCGCCGGCGAGCAGGCCGGTCCGGGGCCCCCACAGCGCTCGGCCGAGCAGGATCGTCGCGTAGACGGCGAGCACGGTCGCCGCCGCGGACCAGAACCGCACGGCGAGCTCGCTGAACCCGAGCACGCCGCCGGTCGCGGCGACGAGCCACATGTACAGCGGAGGATGCACGTACCAGGGCGCGCCGTTGACGTGGAGGGTGATCGGGTCGCCGGTCTCGAGGATCTCGCGCGCGACCTGGGCGTACTTCGTCTCGTCCTGGTCCCACAGCGACCCGGCACCGAGCCGGTAGAACACCAGGACCGCGACCCCCAGGAGGACGACCGCGACCCAGAGCCGCTCGCGCCTCGCCAGGGCGTCGCCGCCCGCGCCGGCGGCCCGCGCCACGGGCTGGTCCGGGTCGAGCAGCCGGTTCCTCACGCGCCCCCGCGGGACATCTCCCGGAGGCCGAGCCGGCGCGCGAGCTGCTGCGCGATCGCCTCGGCGCCCCCGGCGCCTCCCTGGCGCTCGCGGCCGACCCGGCCGCGGCGCTCGCGCTCCGCGCGATCCGCGAGGAGCCCGACGACGGCGCGCGCCGCGTCCTCGGGGCCCGTGGCGGCGACGAGCGCGTCGCCGAGGAGCCGCTGCTGCTCCCGGAGGAACCGCGCCGTGAACTGCGGCCCCCGGCCGGGGAACGCGACGACCGGCTTCCCGAGCCCCGCGGCCTGCTCGTGCGCCGCGCCCGCCATCCCGAGCACCACGGTCGAGCGGGCGAGCGCGTCGGCGAACTGCTCGGTCGTCACCACGACCTCGCCGCCATCGAGCTGGAAGCGGCGCGGGTCCGTCCACCGCCCCCCGAGCGCCTCCACCGTCTCCCGGAGGCGCGCCACCGGGAGGCCCGGCGCCCACGCGACGAGGACCGCGGGCGGTGGGACCGGCGGGGTGTGCCGCGCGGCGAGCGCGCGCGCGAGCGCGGCGGCGCGCAGGAGCAGCGCCACGTTCTCGAACGCCGGGGGCTTGCTCCCCGGCAGGAGCGTCACGAGCGGCTGCTCCGCGGGGATGCCGAACGTCTCGCCCGACGGGGCGAGCGTGTCCATGAGCGGGAAGCCGAGATACCGGGCCGGGATGCGCTCGCGCCGCAGCGCCGCGGCGGTGACCTCGTCCCGCGCGAAGACCTCGCTCGCCGTCCGCCGGATGATCCGTAGCTCGAGCGGCGAGTGCGGGCCGATGTACTCGGATCGCGGGAGCGCCAGGTACGCGACCGGGCGGCCCGCGGCGGACGCCATCCAGAGGCAGTACACGTCGCCCGCGGCCAGAACGAGGTCCACGGCCCCGCGCTGCGACCGGAGGGTCCGGCGCTGCTGCCTCCACAGGCCGATCCACCCGCCGCGGAGGTCGGCCCACGCCGCCGCCCAGCCGGCCCGCAGGCCGAACCCCCCGCTCGGCAGGTCCCGGCGCGGATCGAGGAGCGTGACGCCCGCGGGGTAGGCGCGGCCGAGGCCGACGAGCGGGTACGCGGAGACCGCCACGGCGCCGGGCGGCAGGTGCCGGACAACCTGCGCGGCTTCCAGGTCCTCCCCGTAGCCGTTGCTGACGACGAGGAGGCGCTTCACGAGCGCGGCGCCGCCGGCACGCCGTGTCGTGCCGGCGCATCGGCGGCGGGCCGCGTCGCGGCCGGCTCGAAGCACGATGCCATCTCGTCCAGCATCCGCTCCGCCGCGCCGGCAGGCTGGGCGTACAGCCCGCGCAGCGTGCGGGCGGTCCGCTCGAGCGCCGCCCTGTCGCCGAGCAGCTCGAGCGCCCGGCGAGCGGCGTCGGCCGGCGCGACGCGGCCGACGAGCTCCGGGACGACCGCCCTCCCGGCCTCGCGGTTCGGCCACGCGAGAAGCCCGGGGCGCCGCGCGAACCGCCAGGCCATCGTCCCCTTGACGAGGGCGCCCAGCCCGGGGAGGCGGCTCAGCCACTCGCTCAACCCCTCGGTGCGGATCTGCCCGGGGCGGTCCAGGGGCAGCACGACCAGCATCGGGACGCCGAGCGTCGCGAGCTCCACCGTGTTGGTGCCCGGTAGCGTGATGGCAAGGTCGCTTCGCGCGAGCGCCCCCAGGCGGCCGCCCGGGCGGTCGTCCTGCACGATCTCGACGCCGAGCGCCCCCAGCGCGCCGCCGTGCGCCGCGAGCAGCCGCGCCAGCGCGTCCGGCGGCAGGAACGGGGAGACGACGAGCGAGAGCGCGACATCGGGCCGCTGCGCGCGGATCGCCGCGGCGGTCCCGAGGAGAAACGGGAGGAAGCCCTCGACGATCCACCGCCGGCTGCCGGGCAGGAGCGCAACGCGCGGGGCGGCGCCCGCATCGCGGGCGGGCGCGCGGAACGCCGCGAGGTGATCCACCCGGAGGTCTCCCACCACCGCGAGCCGCCCCACCGGCACGCCGGCGCCGACGAGCCGGTCCGCGAGCGGCTGCGAGGGCACGAACACGCGCCGGAAGTGGTGGGCTCTCCGGCGGACGAGCGGCGTCTCGACGTACGCGAACGCGGGGAAGCGCAGCCGGCGGGCGACCGTCGCCGAGTACCACAGATCCCCGCCGAGGTGCAGCACGCACCCGGGCCCTCCGGTGGGAAGCCGCCGGAGGCCTGCGACGAGGGCCAAGCACGCGCGCGGGCCGAGGATCCGCGCGAACACCTCGTGGCGGCGGGCGAACGCGATCTCCTGCCCGCTCGCGAACTGGCACGGCGGCAGCACGAGCGAGAGCCGGAGCGGCAGCGCGCGGCGCGCCGCCCACGCCGCGGCGGCCCGGGCCATCGGGACGGCCCAGTTCGAGAGCTCGCCCGGACCGCTCGACACGATCACCAGCTCGGGGGCGGTCTCCGGCCGGTCCGCGGCATCGCGGCAGGCGTTCGGCGGCGCGGCGCTCACGCCGAGATTATACGCTTCGACCTCTCCGGCGCGCAAACGCGGCGGGCGGCGAGGAGTTCCCCCGGTGGGGCCGAAATGTTGCTGGCGTGATCATCACACGCACGCCGTTGCGCATCAGCCTCGCCGGGGGGGGATCCGACTTTCCCGCGTTCGTGCGCCGGGAGGCCGGCGCGGTCGTCTCCACGGCGATCAACAAGTACATCTACATCACGGTCAACAAGAAGTTCGACGAGAGGATCCGCGCGAGCTACTCCGTGACGGAGATCGTCGATCGGGTCGAGGACCTGCGGCACGAGCTGATCCGGGAGGCGCTTCTGCTCACCGGGATCGCCGGCGGCATCGAGATCACCTCGATCTCCGACATCCCGTCCCGCGGGACGGGCCTCGGGTCCAGCAGCGCGTACACGGTGGGCGTCCTGCACGCGCTGCACGCGTTCGCGGGGAGGTACGTGGGCGCCAAGCGGCTGGCGGAGGAGGCCTGCGAGATCGAGCTCGAGCGTCTCCGCCGGCCGGTCGGCCGGCAGGACCAGTACATCGCCGCGTTCGGCGGCCTCCAGTTCATCCAGTTCGACGAGAGCGGCGTGTCGGTCGAGCCGGTCCTGCCGGGCGCCGAGGTCCGGCAGGCGCTCCAGGAGCACCTCCTGCTGCTCTACACCGGGGTGACCCGAAACGCCGAGGCGATCCTCGCCGAGCAGCGGCGCAACCTCGAGGAGGCCGCCGAGACCGTGGAGGACACGGTGCGCCTCCGCGACCTCGCGCTCGACCTCCGCCTCGCCCTGCTCCGGCACCGTCTCGGCGAGGTCGGCGAGATCCTCGATGCCGGGTGGACGATCAAGCGGCGGCTCGCCTCGGGGATCACGACCCCGCAGATCGACGAGTGGTACGCGCGGGCCCGCGCGGCGGGGGCGCTCGGCGGCAAGCTGCTCGGGGCCGGCGGCGGCGGGTTCCTGCTCCTCTTCGCCCCGCCGCGCGACCACGGGGCGATCCTCGAGAGCCTGCCCGAGCTGCGGCCGGTGCCGTTCCGGTTCGAGCCGTACGGCAGCCGCGTCATCTATGTCGAGGAGTGAGCGTCGCGCCGGCTCCCGCGCGGGCCCGCCGCGCCGCGAGGCAGCGCACGCCGGGGTCACGGCCCACCTGGATCGGCTGCGGGGGTGCCTTGCGACCGTCGCACCGCAGGAGATCGCGGCGATCGCGCAGCGCCTCGAGCGCGTGGCCGCCTCCGGAGGGCTGATCCTGCTCGCGGGCAACGGCGGGAGCGCTGCGACCGCCGCGCATATGGCGCTCGACCTCAGCAAGAGCACCCTCGGCCGGCCCCCGCGAGAGCGCGGCGCGAGGATCCGCGCGCTCTGCGTGTCGGACTCCTCGCCCGTGCTGACCGCGTGGGCCAACGACTGCGGCTACGAGCGGGCGTTCGCGGAGCAGATCAGGACGGTCGCGCGGCCCGGCGATGCGGTGGTCCTGCTCTCCGTCAGCGGCGCCTCGCCGAGCATCGTCGCGGCGGCCCGCGCGGCCCGCGCGGCCGGGGCGGCGGTCATCGCGCTCACCGGCGCGCGCGGGCGGATGCTGCGGCGCCTGTCAGACCTCGCGGTCGTGGTCCCCAGCGACGACTACCAGGTCGTGGAGGACGTCCACCTCGCGATCGGCCACGCGCTCACCGGGTACCTCGCCGGCGCGTTCCCGCGACGGGCGTGGCGCGGGAGTGACGGCCGCAAGCCCGCGCTCCGCGTGGCGCGGCCACCGTCCTCGCGTTCGCGGAGCGGCCGGCCCTCCCCGTGATGCGGAGATACCCGCCGGTGGGCAGGGAGGTCAGGCCGGCGCGGAGGACGACCTCATCTCGGCGGACGGGCGCGCGACGTACTCGAGCACGAACGCGAGCAGGGTCCCACCCAACAGCCCCAGGATCCCTCCCAGGGCCATGTTGAGCGCCCTGCGGGGAGCCACGGGCGCATCCGGGGCAACGGCCTCGCTCACCACCCTCGCTGACCCGGCGGGGCTGGCCGATGCGACCTTCGCCTCGTCGCGCCGCTGGACGAGCACGTCGTACACCTGCTTTGCGTCGTTGAGCGCCCGGGTGAGCTGCGTCGACTGGAACTGCTGCGCGGCGAGCTCGTCCTGCAGGCGGGAGAGCTCGCCCTTGAGCTGCGCGATCGTCTGGCTCACGCGCGCGTACTCCGCCCTCGCGGCCGCGATCCGGATGAAGGTGTTGGCGCGGGCCTGGTCCAGGTTCGTGTACAGAGGATTGAGCGCTTCGTTGCGCATGCTCAACTTGCTCAGCTCGATGAAATCTCGCTTCTCGGCCTGGCTCGCGGCCTGGAGCACGAAGGGATCCGCCGTGATCGACTGTAAGAGGACAACCTTCTCCGGCTCGCGCCGGATCTGGGATTGGATCTGGGCCAGCTCCGTCTCCGACTTGTCCAGGTCGACGGCGAGGTCGGTCAGCCGGGATTGATAGCCGGCGATCTGCCCGGTCAGGGCGCTGACCCGCGCCTGCAGCAGTCCGATCGTGCTCGCGGCGTTGAACCTCCGGAGGGCTTCGTCGGCTGCCAGGAGCCGGTCCCTGGCCGCACCGAGCTCGCGGTCGAAGAACGCATACGACTACCGGGCCTCCGTGGAGAACAGCGCATGGCTTCCGGCAGCCACCACGGAGGCCCAGAGGTTGGCGATCTGCGCGGCCCGCTGCGGCGTATGTTCCCTCACGCGGAGCTCGAGCAGATTCGTGTTCGGCACAGGGCGGACGCTCAGCGTCCTCGCGAGTCTCCGGGTGGGCTCTCCGGCCAGCCGCGCGACCCGTTGCTCGACCGCGGGCAGGGTCGCGAACGCGGCCAGCGTCCCCGTGGGGAGGTCCGACGCGAGCACGGCCGCGATCTTCACGCCGGGCGTCATCGGGTCCGGTGCCGCGCCTGCCTGGAGTGGGGCCCTCGCGACGAGCAGCACCGCCTTCGCCTCGTACACCGGCGGCAGCAGGAAGCTCAGGATTGCCGCCGTGAGCACAGCGACGGCGGCCACGGCTGCGATCGCGGGCCACCGCCTGCGGAGGACGCTGAGGTATTTTCGAAGATCGATGTCGATGTCGCCATCCTGATCCATCGCTCTCCCCCCGGTCGTCACCTCTTTTCCGCGGCGCGCTCGCAGGACCTCGACGCGCGAACGCGCTCGCGTCGTGGCTACCGTTCCTAATTTCGAGGACATTTGGGACATGTCCCCACGTCAGCCGAACAGCGCTGCTGACGATTCGCGTGCCGGAGTCCCACCGGCAGCGGACGAGCTGATCCCACGCCGGGCC
>JAJPJJ010000044.1 GCA_021324295.1 Bacillota bacterium | reverse complement strand
GAGGCATCGCTGATCACGCCGGTAGCGCTGGAGGAAGGGCAGCGGTTCGCGGTGCGGGAGGGTGGCCGCACGGTGGGCGCCGGGGTCGTCGCCAAGATCCTCGAGTAGCCCCGACAGGCCCTAGAGGAGCGGGGGATGGCGCAGAAGATCAGGATCAAGCTCAAGGCGTACGACCATAAGGTCCTCGACCAGTCCGCGGAAAAGATCGTGGACACGGTCAGGCGCACCGGCGCCAGGATCTCCGGGCCGGTCCCGCTCCCGACGGATCGCAACGTGTTCTGCGTGATCCGGTCGCCGCACATCGATAAGGAGTCGATGGAGCACTTCGAGCTCCGGACGCACAAGCGCCTCATCGACATCCTCGAACCGACGCCGAAGACCGTGGATGCGCTCATGCACCTCGACCTGCCGGCGGGCGTGGACATCGAGATCAAGTTGTAGGGAGTGGGTTGCGCGATGCCGGCTCTTCTTGGACGGAAGCTGGGCATGACCCAGGTCTTCGATCGGGCGGGCAACATCGTGCCCGTGACCGTCGTGGAGGCGGGGCCGTGCGTGGTTGTCGGGCTCCGGACACCCGAGCGCGAGGGGTACGCGGCGGTGCAGCTCGGCCTCGAGCCCGTGCCCGAGTCCCGGGTGCCGAAGCCGTACCGGGGCGTGTTCCAGAAGCGCGGCCTCCAGCCGGTGCGGGTCGTGCGCGAAGTGCGTCTCGCCCCGGGCGAGACGTACGAGGTGGGGCAGGCCCTCAAGGCCGACGTGTTCCGCGGGGGCGATCGCGTCGACGTCACGGGCGTCAGCAAGGGCAAGGGCTTTGCGGGCACGATCAAGCGCCACAACTTCGGGGGCCAGCGGGACTCGCACGGGGTCAGCCTGATGCACCGCGCGGTCGGCAGCATCGGGTCGAGCAACGTGGGGCGGGTCTTCAAGGGCAAGCGGATGCCCGGACGGCTGGGCGGCGAGCGGACCACGATCCGTGGGCTGCGCGTCGAGTCGGTGGATCCGGAGCGCAACGTGCTGCTCATCCGGGGCGCCGTGCCCGGCCCGCGGGGCAGCGTGGTGCTGGTCCGGCACGTGGAGGGAGGCGCCCGGGCATGAGCGCGGCGGCGGTGTACGACCGGAACGGGGAGCGCGTCGGCGAAGTCGAGCTCGCCGACGCGGTGTTCGGCGGGAAGCCTCACACGCCCGTGCTCCACGAGACGATCGTCTGGCAGCTCGCGGGGCGCCGGCGCGGGACCCATGCGACGCTGACGCGCGGCCGGGTGTCGCGAAGCACGAAGAAGATCTACCGCCAGAAGGGCACGGGCCGCGCCCGCCACGGCGGGCGCGGCGCCCCCATCTTCGTAGGCGGCGGGATCGCGCACGGCCCGCACCCGCGTTCGTACGCGTACCCGCTGCCCAAGAAGGTCCGGCGGCTGGCGATCCGCTCGGCCCTCGCCGCCAAGGCCGCGGGCGGACAGATCGTGGTGCTCGACCACCTCGACCTGGAGCCGCCGCGCACCGCGGCGCTGGCGAGGCTGCTCCAGGCGCTGGGGGCCCCCGGCCGCGTCCTGCTCGTCACAGCGGCCCCCGATCCGGCCGCCGGGCGGGCGGCCGCGAACCTGCCAGGCGTGCAGGTTGCCACCGCGGCCAGCCTGAACGTCCACGACGTGCTGGCGGCCCACCGCGTGGTCTTCACCCGGGAGGCGCTCGATCGCGCCTCGGAGGTGCTGGCGCCATGAGCGATCCTCGCGAGGTCATCCGCCGGCCGATCGTGACCGAGAAGAGCATGCGCGGCACGGCGACCGGCAAGTACACGTTTGAGGTGGACCGGGTGTCTCCCAAGCCGGTGATCCGGGATGCGGTGGAGCGCCTGTTCAACGTCCGGGTCGCCAAGGTCAACGTCATCCGGATCCCCGGGCGGACGCGCCGCCGTGGCCAGCACTACTACCGCGAGGCGGGCCTGCGGAAGGCGATCGTGACGCTGCGACCCGGCGACAAGATCGATCTGGAGAAGCTGACGTAGGGAGGGCAGGTTCGGTACTCACGAGTGCTTCGCTACGGAACTCCGGTGGCGGTGCCAGGGGGGGCGGGGATCCGGCCGAGGCGGACATCGGTCTCGGCCTGGACCGAGCCGACCAGCGGACGGCCTCGACCCTCGGGCCTGCGGCCGTGCGGTCGACGCGGTGACCGCTCCCCAAGTCGCCGCGACTGACGGAAGCCGCGGCGGCTGGGAGCGAAGGGCAGACCCCGCGCCGACGCGCGAGCGATCGTGACCGACGACGGTGAGCATCGATGGAGGCCTGAGCCATGGCCATCAAAAAGTTCAAGCCCGTAACGCCCGGGCGGCGGTTCATGACGGTCTCGGCATTCGACGAGATCACGAAGACCGAGCCCGAGCCGTCGCTCGTCGCCCCGTTGCCCACGCGGGCGGGCCGGAACGCTCAGGGCAAGATCACCGTGCGGCACCGGGGCGGCGGACACAAGCGGCTCTACCGGATCATCGACTTCAAGCGCGACAAGGACGGGGTCCCCGCCCGCGTGGCCGCGATCGAGTACGATCCGAACCGCTCCGCCAACATCGCGCTGCTGCACTACGCGGATGGGGAGAAGCGGTACATACTGGCGCCGGTCGGGCTGGGCGTCGGCGACACCGTGCGGTCGGGCCCCGCGGCGGAGATCAAGCCGGGGAACGCCCTCCCGCTGCGCGCGGTCCCGGTCGGAACGACGGTCCACAACATCGAGCTGCAGATCGGTCGCGGCGGGCAGCTCGTGCGGAGCGCCGGCGGGGCCGCGCAGGTGATGGCCAAGGAGGGGGACTACGCGCACATCCGGCTCCCCTCGGGCGAGGTCCGGCTGATCCACCTCGATTGCCGGGCCACGATCGGCCAGGTCGGGAACCTCGAGCACGAGGCGATCAGCCTCGGCAAGGCCGGCCGCCGCCGTTGGCTGGGCTGGCGGCCATCGGTGAGGGGCGTCGTCATGGATCCGAGCAGCCACCCGCACGGGGGCGGTGAGGGGAAGTCGCCGATCGGGATGCCCGGACCCGTCTCGCCCTGGGGCAAGCCGACGCTCGGCTTCAAGACCCGAAAGGCCAAGCCGAGCGACAGATTCATCGTCAAGCGGAGGAAGTAACGATGGGCCGGTCGCTCAAGAAGGGACCGTTCGTCGACGCGCACCTGTTGCAGAAGGTCCAGATGCTCAACCGGTCCCGCGAGCGCCGCGTGATCCGCACGTGGTCGCGGCGCTCGACGATCGTGCCGGAGATGGTCGGGCACACGATCGCGGTGTACGACGGGCGGAAGCACGTCCCAATCTATGTGACCGAAAACATGGTCGGTCACAAGCTCGGGGAGTTCGCGCCGACACGGACGTTCAAGAGCCACGGGGCGAGGGTCGAGCGCACCACGTCGGTGCGTCCGGCGGTGCCCGCCGGCGGGGGCGGGGCGGCGCCTGCGCCGGCCTCCCCGCCGGCCGCGCCCGCGTAGGGCGGAGGACACGCGATGGAGGCGAAGGCGGTCGCGCGGTACGTGCGGATCTCCCCGACGAAGGTGCGCCCGGTGATGGCCCTGATCAAGGGCAAGGACGTGGACGAGGCGCTGGCCGTGCTGCGATTCACCCCCAACCGGGCCGCCCGCGCGGTGGCCAAGGTCCTGGCGTCGGCCGTGGCCAACGCCGAGCACAACCTGGAGTTGGACCGGGATACCCTGCGCGTGTCCCGGGCGTACGTCGACAGCGGCCCGAGCGTTCGGCGCCTGATGCCGCGGGCGCGTGGCCGCGCGGATGTGTTCAAGAAGCGGAGCAGCCATATCACCGTGGTCGTCGCGGAGCGCGAGGCATAGGGAGGCGCGGCGTGGGGCAGAAGATCCACCCGATCGGGCAGAGGCTCGGCATCGTCAAGGACTGGGAGTCCAAGTGGTACGCGGAAAAGAACTTCGCCGACCTCATCCAGGAGGATCAGGCGGCTCGCCAGCATATCAAGCGCAAGCTCGCGCGTGCCGGGATCTCGCGGATCGAGATCGAGCGGGCGGCGAACCGGGTCCGGATCACGATCCACTCGGCCCGGCCCGGGATCATCATCGGGCGTGGCGGGACGGGCATCGACGCCCTCAAGAAAGAGCTGGAGGCGCTCACCGGCAAGCAGGTCCAGGTGAACGTTCAGGAGATCCGGCGGGCGGAGCTGGAGGCCGCGCTCGTCGCGCAGAACGTGGCGAGCCAGCTCGAGCGGCGGGTGGCGTACCGGCGGGCGATGAAACAGGCCGTCGCCCGCACGCTGCGCGCCGGCGCGAAGGGCATCCGCATCGCCTGCAGCGGCCGCCTCGCGGGCGCCGAGATCGCCCGGTACGAATGGTACCGGGAGGGCCGCGTGCCGCTGCAGACGCTGCGCGCGGACATCGACTACGGCGAAGCGGAGGCCCTGACGACGTACGGCCGGATCGGGGTCAAGGTGTGGATCTATCGCGGGGATGTGCTCCCCGAGCGGAGGCGGCCGGGCGAGCTGCCCCGCCGGGCGGCCGGAGAGACGGTCGTGCTGCCCTCGAGGCTGCCCCGGGTGGTCGTGCAGAGGAGGCAAGAGACGCATGCTCATGCCCAAGAGGGTGAAGTTTCGTAAGGCCCACCGCGGGCGGATGGCGGGCAACGAGCTGGACGGCGCCGCGGTGGCGTTCGGGGAGTTCGGCCTCCAGGCCCTGGGCCGGGGGTGGATCACGAGCCAGCAGATCGAGGCCGCCCGGCGCGCGATCACGCGGTTCATCAAGCGCGGCGGCAAGCTGTGGATCCGCATCTTCCCGGATAAGCC
This sequence comes from Bacillota bacterium, assembly GCA_021324295.1. Classification (GTDB taxonomy): domain Bacteria; phylum Sysuimicrobiota; class Sysuimicrobiia; order Sysuimicrobiales; family Segetimicrobiaceae; genus JAJPJJ01. The sequence continues at coordinate 69,139 of JAJPJJ010000044.1, read as the reverse complement.
GGTCACGAAGAAGCCGGCGGAGACCCGCATGGGCAGCGGCAAGGGCAACCCCGAGCTGTGGGTGGCGGTCGTCCGCCCGGGGCGGGTGATGTTCGAGCTCGCGGGCGTGCCCGAGTCCGTGGCCCGCGAAGCGATGACCCTGGCCGGCCACAAGCTGCCGATCCGCACCCGGTTCGTCCAGCGGGCGGTGGAGGGCGAGGCGGGCGCGCGGGCGCAGGAGGCGCAGTCATGAAGTCCAAGCCACCCCTCCACGATCTCACGGAGGCTGAGCTGCAGAAGCGCCTCGCGGATGCCCGGCAGGAGCTGTTCACGCTGCGGCTGCAGCGGGCGTCCGGCAAGCTGACCAACCCCGCGCGCGTGGTGCTCCTGCGCCGCGCGGCGGCACGCCTCCTCACGGAGCTGCGGGAGCGGCGAGAGGCCGGCGAGGGCGCGGCGGAGCGCGGAGGGAGAGCCTGATGGAAGACGTGCTCGCCCAGCCGGCCGCCGAGCAGCGCGCTGCGCGAGGGGCCCGGAAGACCCGCATCGCCCGCGTCGTGAGCGACAAGATGCCCAAGACCGTCGTGGTGGAGGTCGAAACCGTCGGCCGCCACCCGCTGTACAAGAAGGTCGTGCGGCGCAGCCGCCGGTACAAGGCCCACGACGAGCGCGGCGAGGCGCATGTCGGCGACCGGGTGTTGATCATGGAGACCCGGCCGCTCAGCAAGGAGAAGCGCTGGCGGGTGGTCCGGGTGTTGGAGCGCGCGCGGTAACGCGGGGCGGCGGCCGGGCCCCGCCCGCCGGTCGGATCGCACGGAGGACGAGCAATGATTCAGAGCTACACTCGGCTCAGGGTTGCCGATAACACGGGGGCGCGCGAGATCATGTGCATCCGCGTCTACGGGGGGTCCCGCCGACGGTACGCGGGAATCGGCGACATCATCGTCGCCACGGTCAAGCAGGCGATCCCCAACAGCCCCGTCAAGAAGGGCGAGGTGGTGCGGGCCGTCGTCGTGCGCACCACCCAGCCCACCCGGCGGCCGGACGGGTCCACGATCCGGTTCGACGACAACGCGGCGGTCCTGGTCACCGACCAGCGCAACCCCAGGGGCACGCGGATCTTCGGCCCGGTGGCGCGCGAGCTGCGGGAGAGGCAGTTCATGAAGATCATCTCGCTCGCGCCGGAGGTCCTCTGATGTCCGCACCCTCGGTGCACGTCAGGCGAGGCGATACGGTGGAGGTCACCCACGGGCGGCACCGCAAGCGGCGCGGCAAGGTGCTGCGGGTCTTGCCGAAGGAGGGGCGCATCATCGTCGAGGGCGTGATGGTCGCCAAGCGTCACACCAAGCCGCACGAGAAGATGCCGAGCGGCGGGATCGTGGAGAAGGAGATGCCCTTCCCGGCCGGCAAGGCGATGCTGGTGTGCCCGCGGTGCGGCCGGGCCGCGCGGGTCGGCCACCAGGTGCTGGACGACGGTACGAAGGTGCGGGTGTGCCGCCACTGCGGGGAAATCGTCGACAAGACGTAGACGTTGACGCTGGTGCGGGATGGCCGCCGATCCCCGCGGCGTCAGGTGTTGGTGAGGTGCCCGATGGCCCGGCTACGTGAGCGGTACAGGAACGACGTGATCCCGGCCCTGCGCCGGCGGTTTGGCTACGCGAACATCATGCAGGTCCCGCGCGTCGAGAAGGTCGTGATCAACATGCGCGTCGCGGACGCCCTGCAGGATCGGCGGCACCTCGATAAGGCCGTGGAGGAGCTGACCCAGATCAGCGGGCAGCGCCCGGTGATCACGCGGGCCCGCCGGTCGATCGCGGCGTTCAAGCTGCGCGCGGGCAACCCGATCGGCGCCAAGGTGACGCTGCGCGGCGAGCGGATGCACGAGTTTCTGGATAAGCTGTTCAACATCGCCCTGCCGCGCATCAAGGACTTCAAGGGGCTATCGGTCCGGTCGATGGACGGCCGCGGGGGGATCAACATCGGGATCCGGGAGCAGCTGATCTTCCCGGAGATCGACTACGATAAGGTGGACAAGATCCGGGGGATGGACATCGCCATCGTGACGACGGCGCGCACCGACGAGGAGGGCGCCGAGCTGCTGCGCCTGCTCGGCGCCCCGATCCGCGAGGCGATCCCGGCGGCTGCCGGCCGGCCGTGACGCGCCGTCGGGGATGAAGGAGCGGACAGATGCCAAAGAAGGCGTTGCTGGAAAAGTGGAAGAGACCGCCAAAGTTCAAAGTGCGGGCGTACAGCCGCTGCCGGCGGTGCGGCCGGCCCCGGGCGGTGTTCCGGAAGTTCGGCCTGTGCCGCATCTGCCTCCGGCAGCTCGCTCACCGCGGCGAGATCCCCGGCCTGGTCAAGGCGAGCTGGTGAAGGGAGGGCGGCCGTGGGCGTGATCACCGATTCGATCGCGGATATGCTGACCCGCATCCGCAACGCGGAGATGGCGCGGCACGACGTCGTCGAGATGCCCGCGTCGCGGGTGAAGCAGGAGATCGCGCGGATCCTCAAGGCCGAGGGGTTCATCGCCGACTACGAGGTCGACCGCAAGAGGCTGCCCGAAGTGATCCGCATTCGCCTCCGGTACGGCGACCGCAAGCAGCCGATCATCAGCGGGCTCCGCCGCGTCAGCCGGCCCGGCCTGCGCGTCTACGCGCGGCGGGCGGAGGTCCCACGGGTCCAGGGAGGCCTGGGGATCGCGATCCTGTCGACGTCGCGCGGCATCCTCACCGACCGGGAGGCGCGCCGGGCCGGGGTCGGGGGCGAGGTGCTATGCTACGTGTGGTGAGCGCGAGGCGGACGCCGCGACGCTCCGGGAGGGTCGAGTGATGTCGCGGGTAGGCAGGCTTCCGATCCCCATCCCCCCCGAGGTCCAGGTGCAGGTGAGCGGCAGCACGGTGACCGTCTCGGGCCCCAGGGGCACGCTCCAGCGCGTCGTGCATCCCGATATCCAGGTGGCGCTGCAGGATGGACGCGTCGTGGTGGGCCGGCGGAGCGACGACCGCTTCCACCGCGCCCTGCACGGGCTGACGCGCGCGCTGCTCGCCAACATGGTCCACGGCGTCACCCGGGGTTACCAGGTCGAGCTGGAGATCCAGGGCGTCGGCTACCGCGCGCAGAAGCAGGGCCAGCGGCTGGCGCTTCAGCTCGGTTTCTCGCACCCCGTGGAGATGACGCCCCCGCCCGGCGTGACGCTGGACGCGCCGGCCCCGAACCGCATCGTGGTCAGCGGGATCGACAAGGAGCTCGTCGGGCAGACCGCGGCCAGCATCCGGGCGATCCGGCAGCCGGATCCGTACAAGGGCAAGGGCGTCCGGTACGCCGGGGAGCGCGTCCGGAAGAAGGCCGGGAAGGCGGGCAAGGGCGCCGGCGCGGCCCGGACGTGACCGCGCTCCGGCGGCCCGGGAGACCCGGCGAGAGGAGAGAGGTGTGACCGCATGATCAAGCACCGGGGTCGCAACGACGCGCGCCAGCGCCGGCACCTTCGGATCCGCCGCGACGTGCGGGGCACCGCGGAGCGGCCCCGCCTCTCCGTGTTCCGCAGCCTCTCCCATATCTACGCGCAGGTCGTCGACGACCGCGCCGGCCGCACGATCGCCGCGGCGTCCACGCTGGACCCGGAGATCCGGGAGCGGGCGTCGGCCGCGACCAAGACCGAGGCGGGCAAGATGGTGGGCCAGGTGGTCGCCCGCCGCGCGCAGGAGCGCGGGGTCCGGCGGGTGGTGTTCGACCGGGGCGGCTACCTGTACCACGGCCGCGTCCGGGCGCTCGCGGAAGGCGCCCGCGAGGGCGGGCTGGAGTTCTAGAGGAGGAGCGGCATGGCGCGAAGCAAGGGCAAAGGCAAGGGCAAGAAGGGCAAGGCCCGGAAGGTCGAGGCGCCCCCCGCGCACAAGCCGGCCGGCCTCGAGTACCTGCACCGCCGGGTCAGCGCGGACCAGGTCAACCTGACGACCGAGAAGGCGGTCTGGATCAACCGCGTCGCCAAGGTGACCAAGGGCGCCAAGCGGTTCAACTTCAGCGCGCTCGTCGTGGTGGGCGACGAGCACGGCCACGTCGGGGTCGGGCTCGGCAAGGCCGGCGAGGTGCCCGATGCGATCCGTAAAGGGACCGAGGACGCCAAGAAGACGCTGATGGAGGTGCCGCTCGCCGGGACGACGATCCCGCACGAGATCGTATCCCGGTTTGGGGCGGCGCGGGTGCTGCTGAAGCCGGCGGCGCGGGGAACCGGCGTCATCGCCGGCGGGCCCGTGCGCGCCGTCCTCGAGGCGGCCGGCGTCCGCGATATCCTGACGAAGTCGCTGGGGAGCAGCAACCCGATCAACCAGGCGCGGGCCACCCTCAAGGGGCTGCTGGATATCCGGCGCCCCGACGAGGTGGCGAAGCTGCGCCGCAAGTCCGTGGAGGACCTGCTGGGCCGGAGGGCGGCGCTGTGGCAGACCACCTGAGCGCAGCGGGGCGCGTGCGGCTCACGCTGCGCCGCAGCCTGATCGGCCGTCCGGAGGACCAGCGGCGCACCGTCTGGGCGCTCGGCCTGCGGCGGGTCGGACAGCGGCGGGTGCACGCCGTGACCCCCCAGCTGCGCGGCGCGCTCCGCAAGGTCCAGCACCTCGTATCCGTGGAAGAGGTCAGCGAGGTGGGGCATGACCGGCATCGGTAGTCTCAGGCCCGCGCGCGGAGCGCGCCGCCGGCGCCACCGCGTCGGTCGCGGCCGCGGGTCGGGCACGGGGAACACCGCGGGACGCGGCACCAAGGGCCAGAAGGCCCGCTCCGGAGCGCACCCCCGGCCGGGGTTCGAGGGGGGACAGCTCCCGCTCGTGAAGCGGGTGCCCTACCGCCGCGGCGTGCGCGGCGCGGGCAGCAACATGACCGGCGGCGGGCCACGCCCCCGGATGGAGACGGTCAACATCGGGCGCCTGAGCGCGTTCCCGGCCGGGAGCGAGGTGACGCCCGAGACCCTCAGGCAGGCGCGCCTCGTGCGGGAGGCCAAGGTCAAGATCCTGGGCGACGGCGAGCTCGGGCACCCGCTGGTGGTTCGCGCCCACGCCTTCAGCAAGAGCGCGCGAGAGCGGATCGAGGCCGCCGGCGGGCGGGCCGAGGTCATCCCCCTCTCCGCGGGAGGACGGGCATGATCCCGGGCCTGGCCAACATCGTCCGCATCCCGGACCTCCGGCGCAAGTTCCTGTTCACGATGGCCATGCTGGCGCTGTTCCGGCTGGGGTCGCACATCCCGGTACCGGGCGTCGACGTCGCGCGCCTGCAGACGTTGTTCTCGCAGCAGGGGAACGTGTTCGGGTTCATCGACCTGTTCGTCGGCGGCGCGCTGTCGCGGTTCGCCCTGTTTGCGCTCGGCGTGTTCCCGTACATCACCGCCTCGATCATCTTCAGCCTGCTCGAGGTCGTCTTCCCGCGCCTGAAGGAGATCCACCGCGAGGAGGGCGAGGCCGGGCGGCGGAAGATCGGGCAGTACACCCTCTACCTCTCGGTGTTCCTGGCCGTCATCCAGGCCGTGGGGCAGACGGTCCTGATCCGTAACCTCGGCGCGATCGCCGACCCCCGGCCCCTCATCCAGGCGGAGATCGTGGCGACGCTCGTGGCCGGCACGATGGTCCTGACCTGGATGGGCGAGATCATGACGGAGTACGGGATCGGCAACGGGGTCTCCCTCATCATCTTCGCCGGCATCGTGGCGCGCCTCCCCAACGAGCTCGCCCAGACGATCGGGCTGGTGCACGTCGGCGAGGCGTCGGTGTTCCGGGCGCTGGCGGATGTCTTTGTGATCCTCGTCAGCATCGTGGCGGTCGTGGTCGTCACCCAGGCGGCGCGCAAGATCCCCATCCAGTACGCGAAGCGGATCGTGGGGCGCCGGATGGTCGGCGGCCAGACGACGCACCTGCCGATCCGGATCGCCTCCGCCGGGGTCATCCCGATCATCTTCGCCATCTCCGTGATGCAGTTCCCATCGACGATCGCGCAGTTCTCGCGGGTCGAGTGGCTGCAGCGGATCGGGAACTTTCTCACCCTGAGCGGCACGGTGGGGAGCCTCCTCTATTTCGCGCTCATCATCGTGTTCACGTACTTCTACACGGCGGTCAGCTTCGATCCGGAGGACGTCTCCAACAACATCAAGAAGTACGGAGGGTTCATCCCCGGGATCCGGCCGGGCAAGCCGACGACCGACTACCTGACGCGCATCCTGGAACGCCTCACGCTGGTCGGCGCGCTGTTCCTGGGGCTGATCGCGGTGGGCCCGATCTTTCTCGCCAAGTTCACCGGCCAGCTCACGCTGTACCTGACTGGGACCTCGCTCCTCATCGTGGTCGGCGTCGCCCTGGAGACGATGAAGCAGATCGAGGCGTACGTCCTCATGCGGCACTACGAGGGCTTCATGAAGTGACCGGGCCCGCCTGAGATGCAGCTGATCTTCATGGGGCCGCCCGGCGCCGGGAAGGGGACGCAGGCCGAGATCTTCCGCGAGCGCCACGGGATTCCTCACATCTCTACCGGCGATATCCTGCGGCAGGCCGTCCGGGAGGGCACCGAGGTCGGCCGGCTCGCCCAAGCGTACATGCAGCGGGGGGACTTGGTGCCGGACGGTGTGATGCACGAGGTCGTCCGGACGCGCCTCAGCGAGCCCGACTGCCAGAGGGGGTTCATCCTCGACGGCTATCCGCGGACGCTCGCGCAGGCGGACGCGCTCGATCAGATGCTCGGGGAGTGGCGCCGCAGCCTGGACGCGGTCGTCTTCTTTGAGAGCCGCGAGGAGGTGCTCCTGAAGCGGCTCACCGGCCGGCGCGTCTGCCCAACGTGCGGCGCGATCTACCACGTGGACTTCAAGCCGCCGCGCGTCCCGGGCCGGTGCGACCTGGACGGCACCGAGCTCGTGCAGCGACGGGACGATGCGCCGGAGACCGTGCTCCACCGGCTGCAGGTGTTCCGCCAGTGGACCGCGCCGCTCGTCGACTACTACAGGCAACGGGGGCTGTTCCTGACGGTCAACGCGGAAGGGCCGGTGGCGGATGTCTACGCGGAGATCCGGGAGTTCGTGCAGTCGCGGGCGGGCCGAGGGTACTGAATGATCGACCTCAAGTCTCCGGCCGAGCTGTCCGCGATGCGCCGGGCCTGCCGGGTCGCCGCCCTGGCCCTCTTGGAGGTCGCGCGCGCCGTGCGGCCCGGGGTGGAGACCCGGGCGCTGGACCGGATCGCCGAGGACCGCATCCGGGAGCTGGGAGGCGTGCCGTCGTTCCTGGGGTACCGGGGGTTCCCGGCGAGCCTGTGCGTCTCGGTGAACGACGAGGTCGTGCACGGCATCCCCGGCCGCCGCCGCCTCCGGGAGGGCGAGATCGTCAGCCTGGACCTCGGCGCGGTCATCGAAGGGTTCCACGGAGACATCGCGACGACCGTGCCGGTCGGGACCGTGACGGAGGAGCTGCGGCGGCTCCTGCGGGTCGCCGAGGGCGCGTTGGAGCAGGGGATCCGGGCGGCGCGGCCGGGCGCGCGGCTCGGCGACGTGGGCGCCGCGATCCAGCGACACGCGGAGCGCCACGGTTACTCGGTCGTGCGGGACTTTGCCGGGCACGGGGTGGGGCGGCGGCTGCACGAGGAGCCGCAGGTGCCCAACTTCGGGCGGCCGGGCAGCGGGGTCGTCCTCCGGCCGGGGATGACCCTCGCGATCGAGCCGATGGTCAACGCGGGGACGCACGAGGTCACGGTGGACCCGGACGGATGGACGGTCAGGACCCGGGACCACAAGCCGTCCGCCCACTTCGAGCACACGGTCGCCGTCACGGAGTCGGGCGCCGACGTCTTGACTAGACTTCCCGAGGATGCATCAGTATAATGGGGATTTGTCGGGTGCAATAGCGGCGCCGGGCCCCACGATGCGGCGTCGCGCGCGGACCCCGGCGGCCCCGCCGGGCGGATCGAGGGGGGAGATGGCCAAGAAGGATGTCATCGAGGTCGAGGGCACGGTCGTCGAGGTCCTCCCCAACGCGATGTTTCGGGTGGAGCTGGCGTCGGGCCACAAGGTCCTGGCGCACATCTCCGGGAAGATGCGCATCCACTTCATCCGCATCCTGCCGGGGGATCGTGTGAAGGTCGAGCTCTCGCCCTACGATCCAACGCGGGGACGAATCACGTACCGGTTCCGGTAGAGCCTCGCCCCCGCGCGCCAGGCCGATCTCGACTGAGGAGCGGGAGCATGAAGGTGCGAGCGTCCGTTCGGAAGATCTGCGAGAAGTGCCGGATCATCAAGCGCGGCAATCGCGTGATGGTGATCTGCGAGAACCCGAAGCACAAGCAAAAGCAAGGTTAGAGCGCTGTCGGCGAGGGAGGGGCTGATCGCATGGCGCGCATCGCCGGGGTGGATCTCCCGCGGGACAAGCGGGTCGAGGTGGCGCTGACGTACATCTACGGGATCGGCCGGAGCCGGGCCGGGGAGATCCTCCAGATCACGGGGATCAACCCCGACACGCGGGTCCGCAGCCTCACCGAGGAGGAAGTCACGCGCCTGCGCGAGGTCATCGACCGCAACTACAAAGTCGAGGGAGACCTGCGCCGGGACGTGGCGATGGACATCCGGCGCCTGATCGAGATCGGCTGCTACCGCGGCCTACGGCACCGGCGCGGCCTGCCGGTGCGGGGCCAGCGCACCCGCACCAACGCGCGGACCCGGAAGGGGCCGCGCAAGACCGTGGGCGCGCGGCGGGCGAAGGCCACGCCCGGCGCCGCGGCATCATAGCGGACGGGGAGGCAGGGCGGCATGGCGAGGCCGGCGACACGGGGGAGGCGCAGGGAGCGCAAGAACATCCCGGCGGGCATCGCGCACATCCAGTCGACGTTCAACAATACGGTGGTCACGATCAGCGATTTGAGCGGTAACGTGATCGCCTGGGCGAGCGCGGGAACGGCCGGGTTCAAGGGATCGCGCAAGGGCACCCCGTTCGCGGCCGGATTGGCCGCGGAGAACGCGGCGCGGAAGGCGATGGAGCACGGCCTCCGCCAGGTCGAGGTCTACGTCAAGGGGCCCGGCGCCGGGCGGGAGGCGGCGATCCGCTCGCTGCAGGCGGCCGGCCTCGAGGTGAACCTCATCAAGGACGTCACGCCCATCCCGCACAACGGGTGCCGGCCGCCGAAGCGGCGCCGGGTGTAGGCGAGGAGGCCTCATGGGACGGTATCATGACGCGGTCTGCCGCCTGTGCCGGCGGGAGGGCATGAAGCTCTACCTCAAAGGCGAGAAGTGCTACACGGACAAGTGCCCGGTGGCCAAGGACACCACGCCCCCGGGCATGCACGGCCCGAGCCGCCGGAAGCCCTCGGACTTCGCGGTGCGCCTCAGGGAGAAGCAGCGGCTGCGCCGGTTCTACGGGGTGTTCGAGGGTCAGTTCAAGCGGTACTTCCAGATGGCGGCGCGGGCGAAGGGCGTGACCGGGACCCGCCTGCTGCAGATCCTGGAGAGCCGCCTCGATAACGTGGTCTACCGGTTGGGGATCGCGCCCAGCCGCAAGGAGGCGCGTCAGCTCGTCGTGCACGGCCACATCGACGTCGACGGGCGGCGGGTGACGATCCCGTCGTTCCTCGTGCGGCCCGGGTCCACCGTGAGCGTCGCCGCCGGCAGCCGGAACCTCACCTACTTCAAGGCGCTGCAGGGAGCCGCCCCGAGCCACGGGTTGCCCGGCTGGCTGGAGTACCACCCGGAGACCCTGACCGGGCGGATGCTGACCCTGCCCGCCCGCGAGGACATCGACGTGCCGGTGCACGAGCAGCTGATCGTGGAATACTACTCGAGGTAGCGGCGATGATGGATGAGCCGATGCTGACCATGGTGCGCGCTCAAGGGTCCGGGGCCCCCGGCGAGGCGCTGACCGGCGATGTGCTGGGGTGGAAGAGGGGGTTGGCGGGCGTGTGGGAGATGACGAAGCCCAAGATCGAGTACGCAGAGCTCTCGGACACGTACGGCAAGTTCGTCGTGGAGCCGCTTGAGCGCGGGTTCGGCGTCACGCTGGGGAATGCCCTGCGCCGGGTCCTGCTGTCCTCGATCCCGGGGGCGGCCGTGACCTCGGTGAAGATCGAGAACGTGCTCCACGAGTTCTCCACGGTCCCGGGCGTGGTCGAGGACGTGACGCAGCTCATCCTGAATCTCAAGGAACTGTCGTTCAAGCTGCACAGCGACAAGCCGAAGCTGCTGCGGCTGGACGTCAAGGGGAAGCGGGAGGTCACCGCGGGGGACCTGCAGCCGGACGCCGAGGTGGAGATCCTGAACCCCGACCTGCACATCGCCACGCTCGACGGCAAGAACGCGCACCTGGTGATGGAGCTGGTAGTCGAGCGCGGCAAAGGCTACGTCCCGGCCGAGCGGCACCGCAAGAGCGAGCACGTGATCGGCGTGATCCCGGTGGACTCCGTGTTCTCGCCGATCCAGAAGGTCAACTACACCGTCGAGGATACCCGCGTCGGACACGCGACCGACTACGACCGGCTCGTCCTGGAGGTCTGGACGGACGGCAGCATCCGGCCGGAGGAGGCGCTGCAGGAATCGTCGCGCCTCCTCATCGACTACTTCCGCCTGTTCGCCGGCCCGGCCGTAGGCGCCGAGGTCGCCGTCGGCCCGCAGCCGGAGGAGACGAGCAAGGTCGCGAATATGCCGATCGAGGAACTGGATCTCTCGGTCCGGCCGTACAACTGCCTGAAGCGCGCCGGGATCAACACCGTGGGCGATCTGCTCCAGCGGACCGAGGACGAGGTCGTCAACGTCAAGAACTTCGGCCGCAAGTCCCTCGACGAGGTCAAAGAGAAGCTCGCGGCCCTCGGGCTCGAGCTGCGCCGGAGAGGGGCGTGACGCCCCTCGGCGGCTCCCGGGCGGTGAGGGGGTCCGCGGGCGGACCGGCATGAGACGGGAGGCGGAGTAGGTCATGCTCGGGCAGAGGGGACGCCGCCTTGGGCGGGACACGGGGGCGCGGACCGCCCTGTTCCGCAGCCTCGCTGCGGCGCTGCTTCGCGAGGAGCGCGTCCGGACGACGGAGGCCAAGGCCAAAGAGGTCAAGAAGGTGGCCGACCGCCTGATCGATCTTGCGCTCCAGAACGACCTCCACGCCCGGCGCCAGGCGGCCCGGCTGGTGACCGACCGGGCGGTCCTCCGGCGGCTGTTCGAGACGGTCGCGCCCCGCTACCAGAAGGGGCGCGGCGGATACATCCGGATCGTGCGCACCGGCGTCCGCCGCGGCGATGGGGCGCCGATGGCGCTGCTCGAGCTGGTGAAGTAGGCTCTGACGCGCTCCACGGGTCCGCCGATCATCGAGGTCCGGGAGCTCCACCACGTGTACCGCGCGGGCACGCCCGACGCGGTGCCGGCGCTCCGCGGCGTCGACCTCGATGTGTCGCCCGGCGAATGCGTCGCGCTCATCGGCGGTAACGGCTCCGGCAAGAGCACCCTCGCCAAGCACCTCAACGCCCTCTTGACCCCGACCTCCGGGGCGGTGCGTGTCGACGGCATCGATACGCGCGACGCCGACCGCGTGTGGGACGTGCGCCAGCGCGTCGGGATGATCTTCGAGAACCCGGACGACCAGCTCGTCGCCGCGATCGTAGAGGAGGACGTCGCGTTCGGCTGTGAAAACCTCGGCTTGCCGCCCGCGGAGATCCGCGCGCGGGTGGATGCGGCGCTGCGGCTGGTGGGGCTCGAGCACCTCCGGCGCCGCCCGCCGCACCTGCTCTCGGGCGGGCAGAAGCAGCGGGTCGCGATCGCCGGCGTGCTTGCGATGCGCCCCCGGTGCCTCGTCCTCGACGAGGCGACCGCGATGCTCGACCCGCGGGGCCAGGCGGAGGTGATGGAGACCGCGCTGCGGCTGTGCCGGCACGAGGGCCTGGCGCTCGTGCTCATCACCCACGCGATGGAGGAGGCGGCGCTCGCCGACCGCGTCGTGGTGCTCGCGGACGGCCGCGTCGCGCTGGCGGGACCCCCCGCCGAGGTCTTCAGCCGTGCCGAGCCGCTGGCGCGGCTGCGGATCGAGCCGCCACCGATCGCCCGCCTCGCTCGGCTCCTGGCCGCCTCGGGCCTGCCGCTCCCGCCCGGCATCCTCACCGTGGAGCAGCTCGTGGAGGCCCTCTCGCCCCTCGGCGCAGCCCCGTGACGCGCCCATGATTCGTTGCGAGTCCGTCACGTACGTCTACCAGCGCGGGACGCCGGTGGAGACCACGGCGCTCGCGGACGTCTCGCTCGAGATCCGCTCCGGCGAGATCGTGGGCATCATCGGCGCGACCGGCTCCGGCAAATCCACGCTCGTCCAGCACTTCAACGGCCTGCTGCGGCCCACGCGCGGGCGCGTCTACCTGGACGACGTCGACATCCACGCCCGCGAAGTGGACCGCCGGAGGCTCCGGCAGCAGATCGGTCTCCTGTTCCAGTACCCCGAGCACCAGCTCTTCGAGGAGACCGTGTCTGCCGATGTGGCCTTCGGCCCCCGGAACCTGGGCGTGGCCGGCCAGGAACTCGACCGCCGCGTCCGCGGCGCGCTGGAGCGCGTCGGCCTCGACCCCGACCGGTTCGGCCCACGGTCGCCGTTTGCCCTCAGCAACGGGGAGATGCGGCGCGTCGCGATCGCCGGGATCCTGGCGATGGAACCGCGGATGCTGATCCTGGACGAGCCGACGGCGGGGCTGGATCCCCTGAGCCGGCAGGAGATCCTCGACCACATCCGGCGGCTGCACGACGAGCGAGGTCTCACGATCGTGCTGGTCTCCCACAGCATGGATGCCGTCGCGCGACTCTGCCGGCGGCTCATCGTGATGGACCGCGGGCGAGTCGTCGCGGACGGCGCCGCGCGCTCGGTGTTCGCCGACCCGGCCCGCTTGGCGGCGCTCGGCCTCGGGCTGCCGCAGGTCACCCTGTGCGCGCAGCGCCTGCGGGAGCGCGGGCTTCCGGTGCGGCCCGACGTTCTCACGGTCGAGGAAGGCCGGGCGGCGATCCTGGAGGCGGTGGCGGTGAGGGCGCGTGGAGCTTCTTAGGAGCTTCGCGTTCGGCCAGTACGTCCCCGTCGAGTCGCCCGTGCATCGCCTGGACCCCCGGACGAAGATCCTGGCCGCGCTCGCCCTCGTCGCGGGCACCTTCGCGATCGGCACCTTCGCCGGGCTCGCCGTGCTGACCGTCTTCCTGGCCGCCGCGATCGCAGCCGGACGCATCGCCCCCGGCTACGTCGTGCGGGGCCTGCGGCCGGTATTCTGGCTGCTCGCGATCGCCGTCGCGCTGCAGGTTCTCTTCGGGGAGGGCGGCGGTCACCCCGTGTTCCGCCGGGGACCGCTGGTGGTGACCCGGGAGAACCTCCTGCTCGGCGCGTTCTACGGGTACCGCGTCGTGCTGCTGGTGGTGGCGACGACCCTGATGATGTTCACCACGTCGCCGGTGGAGTTGACCGACGGCATGGAGCGGCTCCTGAGGCCGTTCCGGCGGGCCGGCGTCCCCGCGCACGAGCTCGCGCTGATGATGACGATCGCCCTCCGGTTCATCCCGACGCTCCTCGAGGAGACCGAGAAGATCATGAAGGCGCAGATGGCGCGCGGCGCGGAGTTTTCCCAGGGCAGCCTGGTGCGCCGGGCGAGGGCGCTCGTGCCGCTGCTGGTGCCGCTGTTCGTCGGCGCCTTCCGGCGGGCCGACGCGCTCGCGCTCGCGATGGAGGCGCGCTGCTACCGCGGCGGAGAGCACCGCACGCGGATGCGGCAGCTCGAGATGCGTCGAGCCGACTACGTCGCGCTCGCGGTGGTCGCCGTCGCCATCGCCGTGGCGCTCGGGCCGCCCGCCGCCTGGCACGCGCCCTAGTGCGGCATCGCGCCCTGGCGACGACCGGCCGCGACGGGCAGACCTGACCGACCTACCGTACCTGGCACGGAACGCTTGTGCAGCGGGTGGGCGGCATGCGGACGATCAGGCTCGTAGTCGAGTACGATGGGACGGGCTACTGCGGGTGGCAGCGCCAGTCCGGCGCCGCTTCCGCGGGCGCGCCGTCGGTCCAGGCGACGCTCGAGGCCGCCGTGCGGGAGATCGCGGGCGAGCCGGCGGCGGTGACCGGCGCCGGGCGCACCGATGCCGGCGTCCACGCGTGCGGGCAGGTTGCGTGTTTCGCGACCACGAGCCGCATCCCCGCGGACCGGTTCCCCGCGGCGCTCAACGCGCACCTGCCGGCGGACATCCGCGTGCTCGGCGCGGACGAGGTGCCGGAGCGGTTCCATCCGCGCTTCGACGCGCTGGCGCGCGCCTACCGGTACGAGATCCTGAACCGCCCCGCGCCGTCGGCCCTCCTCCGCCACCGCGCGTATCACGTGCCGGAGCCCCTCGATGTGGAGGCGATGCAGCGGGCGCTCGCGGCCTTCCTCGGCCGGCACGACTTCGCCGCCTACCACGGCGTCGGCAGCAACCCCAAGACCACCACCTGCACCGTGCTCGACGCGGCCTGGCAGCGCAGCGGCGACCGCGTCACGCTGACCATCACGGCCGACCGGTTCCTCCGGCACATGGTCAGGATCCTCGTTGGCACGCTCGTGCGCGTCGGTACCGGCCGGCTCCCCGTCGCCGCGCCCGGGGAGTTCCTGGCCGATCCCACGAGCCGGCGGGCCGGGCCCACCGCGCCGCCGCACGGTCTGTACCTCGTGCGCGTGCACTACGACCGCGCCGGCCTGCCCGGCGCGGGCGGGCCGGCGCGGTCCGTTCGCTCCGAGACCGCGCCGGCACGGGATGCCGGCCCCCGGTGCCCGGCCTGTGGCGCCGGGATGTTCACCGTGTGGTGCCGCCTGCGCTGTCCGCGCTGCGGTTACTTCGAAGGCTGCGAGGACTAGCCGCGCCCCCAGCCGATCGACCTCGCAAAGGCGAGGATCGCCAGGGCGAAACCCTCCGGCTCGTCGAGGTTGCACAGGTGGGATGCGCGCGGCAGGATCTCGCACCGCCCGGACCGGCAGGCGGCGAGGAGCGCACGCTCGTGCCTGCGGAACAACGGGTCCCGTCCTCCGTTCAGGAGCAGCACGGGGCCGGGGTAGCCCTTGAGCCAGGCCGTGACGTCCCTGCCCACCAGTTCGTCGACGACGTCCGGGATCGTGGCGAAGTAGAGCCCTGAGCGGATCTGCGTCTCGGCGGCGGCCTGCGGCAGGGTGCGCCGGAACAGCCACGCGTTGAGCGCCGCGTACCAGCGGTCGCCGGCGACGCGGATCAGCCACGCCAGGACCCGGTACGGCAGGGTCGATATCCCGCGGGGATCTGCGCTGCAGCTCGCGAGGACCAGGCCGGCCACCTTGTCCGGATGGCTGGCGGCGAGCCGCATGCTCACGTACCCTCCGAGGGAGAGCCCGACCACGAGCGCGCGGCCCCCGGCCTCCCGGTCGATGAGGCTGGCCAGCTGCCGGACCGCCGTCTCGATCCGGAAGGGCACCCCGACGAGCGAGCCGTGGCCGGGCAGGTCGGGCGCGATCGCCCGGTGCCCGGTGGGGAGCGGCCCCTCTCGAAGCTGGGCCTGCCACAGGCGGCGCGTCATGCCAAGCGAATGGACGAGGACGACGGGCGGCGCGGCGGGGGGCCCGGCCACGTCGGCGATCGTCGGTCGCTCCGGCGAGCTCGCCCGCAGCGCGTCGCGGCCGGCAGGCGTGCGGGAATCGTCCATCTGTCTATAGTATCGTCCCGCCGTATCGAGGAAATCTATGCGGCGCGCGCGCGGTCCCGGCAGGGACCGCGCGCGCGCCGTCGAACCGTCTGCCCTAACCGTGCTACGCGCCACGAGTCGCAGCGCCGTGATGTCGCACCGTGCATCGAGACAGCTTACGTCGCATTAGCCGCGCGTCGATCGGGCTTCTGCTCCCGCTGCTGCTGGCCGGGCCCGGGGCTGCGGGCGGCCCGCGCTTCTGGCCGGCGGTTCGCTCGTCGCGGGGCGCCTCCGCGGCTGTGGCGCCCGGGGTCCTCTACAGTGGCTACCGGGTCGGCACATCCGCCGGGCCGCTCAGCATCCACCACCTGCGCCTCGATCTCGGGAATCCCTCGGTGCGCCTGGGCCTCGCGCTCGCGCACGACCAGCTCATCAGCGGCGACGAGACGGTCTCCTCGATGGTGCGGCGGACAGGAGCGATCGCCGGGATCAACGGTGATTACTTCGACATCGGCGACTCCGGGATGCCGCTCAACATCGTCGTCCGCGACGGCGAGCTGCTGCGCAGCCCGTCCGGATGGGTGGCGCTCGCGATCGGCAAGGACGGCAGCGCCCGGATCGTGCGCTACCGGTGGACGGCCTCGGTCGTCTTCCCGACGACGCGGCAGTCCTACTGGATCGCCGCCTACAACACCGGGCTGGTCCCCGACGGTATCACCGTGATCTCCAACGCGCGCGGCTACGGCGCGCCGGCGCCGGACCGCGGGATACGGCAGACCGTCGTCGAGCTGACGCCGGCCGATGAGTCGTCCGGCAGCCCGTCGAAGGCAGGCCGGGGCGCCATCGTGGTCGCGTCCACCCAGGCGGCGCCGCTGCCCTCGCGCGACCAGGGCGCACCCTACACGGTCAAGCAGGTCTGGGTGCAGCAGGCGTACTACGCGCCGTTTCCCAGGGGCACGCTGCTGCTGGTCGGGCGGGGCAGCGCGGCGGACTGGATGCGGCGGAACGTCACCGCCGGCATGCCCGTCCAGGTGAACCTCGCGACGGTGCCCGACTGGCACGCCCTCCACATCGCCATCGGGGGCGGGCCGCTGCTCGTGCGGGACGGGCGGATCGTGAACGACCCCTCCTCGCCGGTCCCGAACGAGCGGAACTATCGCCACCCGGTCGCCGCGGTCGGCATCTCGCGAGACGGCGCGACGATGCTGCTCGTCGCCGTCGACGGCCGGCAACCCCGCCTGAGCATCGGGCTCACGCAGCCGCAGCTTGCGGCGTACATGCTCTGGCTCGGGGCGTACCAGGCGATGGCGTTCGATAGCGGCGGCTCTGTCACGATGGTCGTCCGCCTGCCGGGCCGCGGCGCGACCGTGGTGAACTCCCCGTCGGATGGCCGGGAGAGACCGGTCGCCGACGCCCTGCTCGTCTTCAGCATGCCGGGATCACGCCGGCCCGCGCAGTAGCGCCGCGCACGATCCTGCCCGGCCGACGCCGCGGGTGCGGCGGCGGCGCCCGCTACGGTGGCAGGGGGATCGCCTCGAAGCCGTCCGCGCGGAGGCGGGCGGCGAGGTGCAGGGCGGACGACCGGTCGGGAACCGGGCCGACCCAGACCCGGTGCGGCGGGCCGTCCGCCGCCTCGACGAGGCTGGCTCGGTAGCCGTGGGCGCGAAGCTGGTGGAGCAGGTCCCGCGCATACTCCAGGTGATTGAACGCGCCGGCCTGCACGTGGAACTCCTCTGTGGCAGCCGGGGGTCGCACCGGGGTGGGCCCTCGGGTGGAGGACGCGGCATCGCCCCGGGTCTCCGCCGGGCGAGCGGCCGGGGCGCGCCAGCCTTCCGCGAGAGCGATGCTCGTGCCCACGGTCGTCCGGACGTCCCTGGGAAGCAACGGTGCGATCGATAGCGGGACCGCTTCCTCGATGGCGCGTCGCACCATCGCGATCTTCTCCGGGTATGAGGCTGCGCCGTCCGGCGCCGACTGGACGAGCGAGGCGAGCAGCTGCCTCACGTAGCCGCGCAGGGCCTGCAGGGTGTCCGCCGGCACTGCGGGATCCGTCGTGATCCTCACGAGGAGGAGCGCGGCCGTGCTCTCGGTGGGCCCTGCGATCGCCACCGGCAGCACGAGCGTCCCGCGCGCCTCCGCCGCGTATCCCCCGGGAGGCCCTGGTGGCCGTGCCGCGTCGTCCGCGGACTCGCGCGCTGCCGTGAAGCCCAGGGTCGCGGCGGCCAGCGCGAGCGCGAGGGCGGCCGACGTCGTTGCCCGGAGGCGTCCGCGCCCGCCGTGACCAGCGCCTCGCCTCGGGCCTCCCGCCGCGCAGCCCGGGCCGCTCCTATGTTGGGAGCTCGTACGGCTCGCTTGCTCCATCCCGGTCCTCGCGAGGCCAACGTGAGAGCAAACACACGTTCGAAGTAGTGGGACAGGACCCAGGGATCACGGACCATCAAGGCACCGTCGATCTTCGAGTGACCTTCCGGAAATCCTTCGTGCGCGTGCCGTCACGCCGCCGCCAGCCATCGCCGGGCCATCGCCCGGGCGATTCCCATGAGCCCGGATGGATAGATCCTCATCACGGCGAGCACCGTGAGCGCGAACACGACCATGCGGATCTGCCCGTACGCGCGGAGGGCCTCCGACGCCACCTCCACGACAGCGGCGCCGAGGACGGGACCGGCCAGCGTCCGCTGGCCTCCCAGGACGACCATGATGATGACCAGCGCCATCTCGTCGAACTTCATCCCGACCGGGCTCAGCAGGCCGATGTAGTGGCCGTAGATCGCGCCGGCAGCGCCCGCGATTCCGCTGCTCAGCGCAAAGACAAAGCGCTTCCAGCGCACCGTGTTCACCCCGACGGCGCGCGCCACCCCCTCGTCGTCCCGGATCGCCCGCAGCCGGTACCCGATCCGAGAGCGAAGCAGGATCGCGAGGCCGGCGACGGTGGCGGCCGCGGCCGCCAGGAACACCTCGTAGTACGGGCGCGGGGACGTGGCGGCAAGCAGCTTCGGAACGGCGAGCCCCAGGTCGCCGCGCGTGAGGCCGTACTCCATCGAGATCACGACGCGGGTGGACTCCGCGAACGCCCAGGTGGCGAGCGCCAGGTAGAGGGTGCGCATCCGGAGCGTCAGGGCCCCCATCGCGTACCCGGTGGCGTAGGTCAGGATGCCGCCGCACGCGATTCCGAGCGGCACCGGGATCCCTGCGCGGAGCACCAGAAGCGCCGACGTGTAGCCTCCCAGGCCGGCGAGGGCGTGGTGGGCTAGGGAGAACAGCCCCGTGTACCCGGCGAGGAGATTCCAGCTCGATGCCAGGATCACGTAGTACAGCGCGACTGTGAGGACATGCACCGGGTAACTGCCCAGGGCGAACGGCAGCAGCGCCGCGGCCGCGAGGCCGGCGGCGGCGCCCGCCGCGCGCACGGTCGACGCGCCGGGCATCCCGGGGCCAAGCGCGCGCGCCCACCCGAGGGGGATCACGCCTCCCGGGCCTGCTCGCCCCACAATCCCGTGGGCCTCAACGCGAGGAGAAGGAGCAGGAGCCCGAACCCGTAGACGTCTCGGAACGACGGCGAGATGAGCACCGATCCCAGGCTCTCGACCAGACCGAGCAGGAAGCCGCCGACGATGCTGCCGGGCAGCGAACCCAGCCCGCCGATCACGATGATCTCGAACCCTTTGACCGTGCTCAGCGCGCCGCTCTCGGGGTAGACGAGAAAGACCGGCGCCAGGAGCGCGCCGGCTGCCCCCGCGAGCCCCACGCCGATCCCGAACGCGAGCATGTCGATGCGTGACAGGTTGATCCCCGCCGCGAGCGCCCCGAGGCGGTTCTGGGCGACGCTGCGGAGGGCCAGGCCGAGCCACGTCCGGCGCACGACGAGGGCGAAGAGGCCGAGGAGCACGGCGGCGCCGAGGAACGCCACGACCCGGCTCCCGTTGATCGGCAGCGGCCCGAGCTGGACGGGCGGCGCATAGTCCCGCGGCGAGAACTGGTACGGCCCAAAGAGCACGACGGCCAGGTTCCGGAACAGCACCGTGAGGCTGATCGTCACGATCGTCGCGTACTCGTCGAGCCGCTCGAGCTGTCCCGCGAACATCGGCTGGAGCAACAGCCGCTGCACCAGCATCCCCAGCGCCGCGACCGTGAGCACCGCCAGGGGCAGCGCGAGCGCCCAGCGCTGGGGGCCGAGCCAGGCGGTGATGAGCACGTACTGCACATAGCCTCCGATCATGTAGAACTCGCCCATCGCCCAGTTGATCATCTTCATGACGCTGTAGATGAACGTGATCCCCACCGCCATGAGGCAGTAGATCCCGCCGATGACCAGCCCGGCCAGGACGTACTGCGTCAGGAGGGTCGGGTCCATCCCCCGCTCCCGCCGTGCGCGGTCACCGGGGCCGGCGGTGGCAGGTGAGCGGGGGTGTCGGGGCTGGCCCGAGCGCCCCTTGGCCTCGGCCTCGATCGAAGGCCTGATGTGGACGGGCTCGACCCGTCGGGCCCTCGGCCCTCCGGTCGAATCCGTTCCTCGATCGAGCGCGAGAGACGGACCCCACACCCTCCGCTCCTGCCACGGACCTGCCGCCCTCTCGCATCAGCGCGGCGCCTGGTACGTCCCCGTCTTCATCGACGGCGGGTAGAGGATGGGCGCCTGGTCATACGTCTGCTCGGCCTGCGTGTACTGCAGGATGACGAGGGGCGGCGACCACTGGTGCCACAGCACGCCGTCGGCCCGCGGGAACGTGGCGCCGCCGCCGATCCACGTGTCGAACCGGCCGCGCTCCAGCGCGGCGATGACCTTCCGGGGATCCCTGCTGCACGCTTGCGACATCGCCTCGGCCAGGATCACGGCGTCTCCGAAGGCGTTGAGGTTGCTGTAGATCGCGGTGTCGTGGTACCGCTTCGCGTACTCGACGGCCGCCCACTTGCCGAGCGGCGACAGCGCCATGCGGGGATGGTAGTAGGAGATGAAGGTGAGGTACACGCCTGTGGGGCCGAGGTTCTTCCAGTACTCGGCGCGCACGGGGAAGTCGTAGGACCCGAGCATCGGCGTCTGCGGAAACAGCCCGATGTCGTGCGCCTGCTTGATGATCAAGTACGCGGGGGTGCCGACGCCGACGTTGATGAGGAGGTCGGGCCGCGCGGCCTTGAACTTGAGGAGCTGCGGCGTGAGGTCGGAGGACGTCCGGTCGAAGATCACGGCGTCCAGGGCCACGTTCATCTTCTTCTGGGCGATGAGAGCCTTCGTCGCCTCGACCAGGCCGATGCCGTAGTCGGTGTTCTCCGCCAGCATCGCCACGCGGTGCCACCCCTGGGCCTGGATGAACCCGAGCCACGTCGCCGCGCGGTCGGGGTCGATGGGGTGGGTCCGAAAGACCGCGGCGAAGTGCTTCCGCGTGATGTCGGCGGCGGACGCCTGGGTCGAGATGTACGGGACCATGAACTCGTCCGCGAGGGGAGCGGCCGCCAGCATCGCCGAGCTGTGGAACGCCCCGAACACCCCCACGGCGTGATCCTCGGTCACGAGCCGCCGGAACCCCGCGACGGCCCGCTCCGGCACGCCGCTGCTGTCTTCCACGGCCAGCCGGACGGGAGTCGCCGGCAGCGTGCACCCGTTCTTGCCCCCGAAGAGGCCGCCCATCGCGGTGTTGATGTACTGCACGCCGAGCTCGGCGCCGCGCACGATGAGCTGTCCGGCCGAGGTGTCGCCGGGCGGCGACAGCGGCGTGAGCACCCCGAGCGTGACCGGCGCAGGTGCCGCCCAGCCGACGCTCGTCGCGACTCCCAGGGCGAGAGCCATCGCCACGGTCAAGGCTGCCACGCCTCCTCTTCCCATCGCCGCCTTCATCTCCACCCTCCTCTCTCTCGTGCGTGTCCGGTGGGATCGACCCCCACGAGCGACTCGCGCACGATCTCCCCCAGATCCGCCGCGAAAGCCCCGCGTGGCCCTTCCCGCTGCACGCGTCCCGTGCCGATCAGATAGACGTAGTCGGCGATCCCGACCGCTTCCGTGATGTTCTGATCGACGAGCAGTACCCCGATGCCGAGCTCCCGGCTCCGCACGAGCAGTTCGTAGACCTCCCCGGCCACGCGCGGCGCAAGCCCGGCCGTCGGCTCGTCCACCAGCAGCAGCGACGGCATCACGACGAGCTCCTTGGCGAGCGAGAGCATGCGGAGCTGCCCGCCGCTCAGCACGGTGGTCCGCACCCGTCGGAGCCCGGCCAGCGCGGGGAACAGCTCGTAGACGTGGGCCAGACGCCGCCGCAGGCCCGCGCGGTCGTGGCGGATCGTCCACCCTCCCACCAACAGGGTCTCGTCGACGGTCATGTGGGGGAAGGTGCTCGGTCCCTGCGGCACGTAGGCGATGCCGAGCCGCTTGCGCTCGTCCGGGCGGAGGCCCTGGATCGCGCGCTCCCCGAACGCCACGCGCCCGGCGCGCGGCGCGAGCAGGCCGAACACGACCCGCAGCAGCGTGGACTTCCCGGCGCCGTTGGGCCCGATGACCGCGGTGATGGATCGGGGACGGGCGGTGAGGCTGAGGCCGTTCAGGATGTCGATCCCCTCATGGTACCCCGCGACAACGCGATCGACGACGAGCGTCTCCATCCCCTGATCCTGTCTCACGCCGGATCCCGCGGCTGCCCGGAATGCCCGTCCGCCGCACGACCCGGCGCGCGGCCTTCCTCCGGACCGTGCCCCGGCCCGGGGCGCCCGAGGTAGGCCTCGATCACGCGCGGGTCCCGCGCGACCGCGTCGAGCGGGCCGTCGGCGATCCACGCGCCGTTGTGCATCACGGAGACCCGCCCGGCGAGCCGGCGCAGCGTCGGCATCTCGTGGCTGACGACGAGGAACGTCACCCCGTGCGCGCGGTTCGTCTCGTGGATCGCCTGGACCATTCGCTCCTTGATCCCCGGGTGGACCCCGGCGAACGGCTCGTCCAGCAGGCACAGGACGAGCGGTCGCTGGGCGAGGCAGCGCGCGAGCTGGAGGAGCATCGCCTGTCCTCCCGAGAGCGTCCGCGCCTCCGCGTGGGCGAGCCCGTCGAGGTGGACGAGCCGCAGGAGGGCCTCGGCGTCCCGTCTCGCTTCCACCCACCCCGCCCTCCGATGATCGGCGCACACGACGACGAGAAGGTTTTCCAGCACGGTCATGTGGCGGAACACGCGAGGCAGCTGGAACGTGCGCGCGACCCCGCGGGCGGCGATCGCGTCCGGAGGCTGGCCCTCGAGGGAGCGCCCCGCGAGCACGACCCAGCCGCGGTCGGGGCGCGTCTGGCCGCCGACGAGGTTGAGGAGCGTCGTCTTGCCCGAGCCGTTGGGCCCGATCAGCCCGCGGATCTCGCCGCGGGCGAGCGTGGTGCTCACGCCCCTCACCGCCGCGACCCCGCCGAAGGATTTGTGCAGGCCGTCGAGGATCAGCAGGGGGTCGTCCACGCGGGAATCTTCGCCGCTTCCGCGTCGACTCCCTGGCCCAGGAATCCCGTGCGTCGCTGCGAATACTGAGGCGAGACGCGCTCGCGCGGCGCGCACGTATCGGCCGCGCATGCCGAGGTGACGCTCCGGTGAAGGTCCGCGGCGGCAGGGGCCTGTACGGCTTCCGCATCGGCATTCTGATGCTGGACACTGTCTTCCCCAGGATCCCCGGGGATATCGGCCACGCCGGCACGTTCCCGTTTCCCGTCCTCTACTACCGGGTGCCCAACGCATCCCCGACCCGCGTCGTTCGCGAAGCCGACCCGGCGCTGCTCGAGGGGTTCATCGAGGGGGCGCGGGCGCTGCAGGCGAGCGGGGTGCAGGCGATCACGACCGGGTGCGGCTTCCTGTCGCTGTTCCAGCGCGAGCTCGCGGCGGCGGTCGGGGTGCCGGTGTTCACCTCGGCGCTGCTGCTCGTCCCGACGGTCGCCCGGATGCTCGGGCCGGGCCGCGCCGTCGGCATCCTCACCGTCGACAGCGGCTCGCTCAGCCCCCGCCACCTGACGGGGGCCGGCATCACCGCGGAGATCCCCATCGTCGTTGCCGGCCTCGAGAAGGGCCGTGCGTTCACACGGGTGCTTCTCGACGACGAGCTGGAGCTGGACGTGGACGCTGCCCGGGGCGAGCACGTCGAGGTGGCCCGGGAGCTCGTGGGGCGGCATCCCGAGGTCGGCGCCATCGTGCTCGAGTGCACCAACATGCCCCCGTACGCCGCGGCGATCCGCGAGGCGACCGGCCGGCCGGTCTTCGACATCACGACCCTCATCCGCACGGTCTACGCCGCGCTCGCTCCAGCGGCGGACTGACCGCGGGTCACCCGGCGGCAACGCATCACGGGTGCATCCTTTGGCGCCGCCGGGGTTCCATGCCCGGTCGCCTCGGTGCCGCCGCGGCGGGGCAACGACGTACGGGACGCGCACGAGCTCCGCAGGAGTAGCGCACGGGAGGTGGCAGGTGTGTCCGCAGGGTACGCGCTGCACGAGACCGCCCGGCCCTTTCGCACGCCGAGCCGGGTCTGGTTCGGCGTCGGGGCGTCCGGGAAGATCGCCGAGTGCGTCCGGGAGATCGGCGTGGCGCCGGGGCCCGTGTTTCTCGTCACCGATCCGGTCGTGGAGCGGCTGGGGCTGGCCCGCTCCGTCGCGGCGGCGCTGACCGCGGCCGGGTTCGAGCTCCACGGATACTCGGACATCCCGGGAGAGCCGAGCGTGGAGGTGGCCGACGCGGCCGTCGCGGCGGCGCGCCGCCTCGCTCCCGTCCTGGTGGTCGGCGTCGGCGGGGGGAGCGTCATGGACGTCGCCAAGCTGGCCGCCGCGCTGATTCGGAACCCCGGGAGCGTCTTCGAGTACACGCACTTCGTCGGGCGACGGTTCGCCGCGTCCGGCGTCCCCGCCGTGCTCGTGCCCACGACCGCGGGGACGGGCGCCGAGGCGAGCCAGAACGCGGTCGTGACCCGCGGCAACCTCAAGGCCTTCGCGAACAACCACCCGCAGCTCCTCGCCGCCGCGGCGCTCCTCGATCCGCAGCTCACGTACTCCCTGCCGGCCAAGGTGACCGCCGAGACGGGACTCGATGCGCTGAGCCACTGCATCGAGGGGATGCTCTCCACGAACGCGTCGGCGCTGACCGATGCCGCGGCCACCCAGGGGATCGGGCTCATCGCGCGGGCGCTCCCGCGGGCGTACGCGCACGGCGACGACGCCGAGGCCCGCGCCACGATGCTGCTGGGCGCCCACATGGGCGGGCTGGCCCTCAACGCCGGGATGGTGATCGGGCACTCCATCGCCTACACGATCGCGAACCGGCTGCACTGCCCGCACGGCTTCTCGTGTGCGCTGGCGCTGCCCTACGCGATGGCGTACAATCGGGGGCCCGCGGGCTCCCGCCTGGCGACCGTCGGCCGGGCGGCGGGGTTCTCGGATGGCGATGCGGTCGCTCGAATCCAGGAACTGTGCCAGGACGTCGGCATCCCGGAGTCGCTGCGCGCGCTCGGCCTGGAGCGTGAGCGCCTGCCCGAGATGGTGGAGGAGTGCCTCGCCCAGTATCCGCGGCCCAACAATCCCCGCCCCCTGGACGCGGAGAGCCTGCTCTCGCTCTACACCGCGCTGTGGGAAGGCCGGCCGGCGCATCTGTGGCAGGGGTAAGAGGATCACGAGGAGAGGAGGTCGAGGAGATGTCCCCGGAGCGCTACAAGAACCTGGTGGCCGGTGAATGGGTGGAGGCGCGGACGGGGGAGACGTTCGACGACGTCAACCCGGCGGACACCCGCGATATCGTCGGGTGCTTCCCCTCGATGGGCCAGGAGGACGTGACGCGCGCCCTGGATGTGGCCGCGGAGGCGTTCGCGTCCTGGAAGCGGCTCACGCCGGTGGCGCGCGGCGCCATCCTGCGCCGGACGGCGGAGCTGCTGCGCGAGCGGGCCGAGACGATCGCGCGTGACCTGACGCGCGAGATGGGCAAGACCCTCGCCGAAGCGCGGGGGGAGGTCGCGCGCGCGTCGTTCTTCTTCGACTACTACGGCGCCTACGGCCGCCTGCCCATCGGCGACCACCTGCCCGACGAGCGCGATGGCGTGTTCACCTATACCGTCCGCGAGCCCCTCGGCGTGGTCGTCGCGATCGCCCCGTGGAACGATCCCATCCTGACCCCCGCGCGCAAGCTCGCCCCGGCGCTGATCGCGGGCAACACCGTCGTGCTCAAGCCGGCGACCCTGACCCCCCTCTCGTCGTGGCATCTGCTCCGCGCCCTGGCCGACGCCGGGGCGCCCCGCGGGGTCGTCAACATGGTGACCGGCCAGGCGTCCGTCGTCGGGGACGCGGTCCTCGGGCACCCGGAGGTCCGGGCGATCACGTTCACGGGCTCCACCGCGGTCGGGCTGGATCTGGCGGCGCGGGCCCGCGCGAGGAACATCCGCGTGCAAACCGAGATGGGGGGCAAGAACGCCCTCGTCGTGCTGCGCGACGCCGACCCCGATCTCGCGGCGCGGCTGGCAGCGAGCGGCGGGTTCGGCCAGACGGGCCAGCGCTGCACGGCGACGAGCCGCGTGGTCGTGGAGGCGCCGGTGCGGGGCGCGTTCATGGACGCGTTCGTGGCGGCCGCGCGGCGGATCCAGGTGGGACCGGGCCTCGAGGAGGGGACGACGATGGGCCCGGTCGTCGACGCCAGGCAACTGGAGACCGTCCTCGGCGCGGTCGCGCAGGGGCGGGAGGAGGGCGCCCAGGTGCGTGCCGGCGGCGAGCGCCTTCGGGGAGACAGGTACGACCGCGGGTACTTCGTCGCGCCGACGATCCTGGACAACGTCTCGCCGGCGATGCGGGTGGCCCAGGAGGAGATCTTCGGGCCGGTGGTCTCGGTGCTGCAGGCCGGCGACGTCGACGAGGCGATCGAGATCGTCAACCGGACCCGCTACGGGCTGTCGGCGGCGATCGTGACGCGCAGCCTCGCGGCCGCGCACGCGTTCGCGCGGGGTGTCGACGTCGGGTGCGTGGCCGTGAACCTGCCGACCGTGGGGTGGGACGTGCATGTCCCCTTCGGGGGGTTCAAGGACTCCGGATCGCCGTTCAAGGAGCACGGCGCGGAGGGCCTGCAGTTCTACACGCGGGTGAAGAGCGTGGCGATGCGCGTCGAGGACCGGTAGGCCGGCTCTCAGCGGAGCAGCGCGAGCAGGGCGGTCACGGTCAGCGGGCTGAGCAGCGTCGTGACCACCACGGCGCTGCTCACGAGCGTCGGCACCACGGCAAACTCCGACGCCCAGATCGCCGCCGTCACCGCGGTCGGGAGGCTCGCCTGCAGGATGCCCGTCTGCCGCGCCACGCCGTCGAGCCCCAGGAGCGGGGCCGTTCCCCATGCGAGCATCGGCGCGACGACGAGCCGCGTCACCGTCGCGACGGCGACCCCGCGCCACTCGCCGCCCAGGCGCACCTCCGCGAGCTGCACCCCGACGAGGAGCAGCATCACCGCGATCGCCCCGTTCGCAAGGAGCTGGGCCGCCTTGGCGACCGGCTGCGGGAGCGGCACGCCCACGACGTTGAGCAGGAGACCGGCGGCGATCGCGTAGGTGACCGGGAGGCGGAGGAGCGCCCGCGCCGCGTGCCATGCGCCGCCGCCGGCGCGGGCCGCGAGGTAGGCGGCCAGGACGTTGGTGGCGACGGCCTGCACCGCGAAGAACCCGACGGCGGCGCTCAGGCCCCTGCTGCCCCACGCAAAGAACGCCAGCGGCAGGCCCGCGTTGCCCGCGTTGCTGAAGAGCGTCGCAAGCAGCAGCCCCGTCGTGACCGTGCGGTCCCAGCCGTACGCGCGGGCGGCGAGGACGATCACGATCCCGATCAGGACGAATTGCAGGACCACGTACCCCGCGAACCGGAGGAGCGCGGCCTGCGGCAGCGTCGAGGTCGTCAGGGCGTAGAACGCGAGCGAGGGCACGAGGACGGCCACCGACAGCGAGGCGAGCGTCTGCGCCTCGACGACCCGCCTTCGGCCGAGGACATACCCGGCCGCGGCGACGAGCAGTACCGGGCCGATGACGTCCGTGAGCGCGGAGAGCAGGCGGGCCACCGGGGACCTCTTACGGCGCGCCGCGCGCGATCCCCTCCAGACAGCGCCGGAGGTCGCGCGATGCGGCGACGAGCCGAAACGACGCGTCCTGCGCCGCGGGCGCGGACCGGCGAGGAGCGGGGCGCCGGGTGTCGAAGAGGAGGCGTGCAAGGGTCGGCGTCTAGAGGGAGGACCATCGATGCCGCGGTTTGCGATCGTCGACTCGGAGAAGATCGGCCAGGACGTGACCTACGAGCCGCCGCTGGTGATCGCGTTCGGTGTGGATAAGCGCAGCGTGGGGGCGCGCACCGTGACGATGGGCCGCACGCGCATCCCGCCGGCCGGCCGCAACCAGGCGCACTACCACTCGTGCGAGGCCTCGTTCTTCGTCCGCAAGGGCGCGATCAAGTTGTTCATCGGCGAGGAGCGCGCGGAGTACGTGGCGCGCGAGAATCAGTTTGTCTTCGTCCCTCCGGGAACGATTCACGGCCTCCAGAACATGAGCGACACGGAGGCGGCCGAGCTGATTTTCACCTACGGCAACTGCCCGAGCAAGGACGACGCCGGGACGGTGTTCGTCGAGGAGCCGTGGGTCAGCGTCCCGGACACCGCCCGCTAGTGCGGCTGCGCAGAAGTTCCGTGGGCGCTCCGGTGGGTGTGGAGCTCGCCTTCGCGTGCCTACCGGAAGCGCGGGGCGCCCCCGCGGCCGATCCGTCGCGCCGCCCCCCTCGCCGGACTCCGGAGAGCGTGCACGGGTCGCCGGCCCCGGGACCATCGTGTCCATGGCGAGACCGACGGACGCGCCGTAGCGGAGGCGCGGGCACGTGAGCTACCCGCCTGATCTTGCGCCGTGGCGGACGGAGGAGACCGACGGGATGCTCGTCGAGTGGGACGTCGGGATCCGGATGGACGACGGTCTGGTGCTGCGGGCCGATGTCTTCCGCCCCGCGGGGGCCGGCCGCGCCCCGGCGATCCTGTCGTACGGGCCCTACGCCAAGGGCCTGCCGTTCCAGGACGGCTACCCGGACCAGTGGCGGCGCCTCGTCGAGCACCACCCCGAGGTGCTGCGGGGATCGAGCGGCCGCTACCAGAACTGGGAAGTTGTCGACCCCGAGAAGTGGGTACCGGACGGATATGCCTGCGTCCGGGTCGACTCGCGTGGCGCGGGCCGGTCGCCGGGGTTCCTGGACCCGTTCTCCCCACGCGAGACGCGCGACCTCTTCCTGTGCATCGAGTGGGCGGCGGCGCAGGAGTGGAGCAACGGCAAAGTGGGGCTGCTGGGCATTTCCTACTACGCCATCAACCAGTGGCACGTCGCCTCGCTCGGGCCGCCGCACCTCGCCGCGATCTGCCCCTGGGAGGGAGCGGCGGACTGGTACCGGGACATGCTCCGCCACGGCGGCATCGCATGCACCTTCTGGGACAACTGGATGAAGAGGCAAGTCATCACCGTCCAGCACGGGCTGGGCCGCCGCGGCCCGATGAACCCCCACACCGGCCAGCCGGTGGCGGGACCGGAGACGCTGTCCGACGACGAGCTGGCCCATGCCCGCGCCGACCTTCGCCGCGCCATGCTCGCGCATCCGCTCGACGGCGAATACTACCGCCAGCGTTCGCCCGACTGGTCGCGGATCACGGTGCCGCTCCTCTCCGCGGGCAACTGGGGCGGGCACGGCCTGCACCTGCGCGGCAACGTCGAGGGCTTCATGCGGGCCGCCTCAACGGAGAAGTGGTTGGAAGTGCACGGGCGGGAGCACTGGACCGAGTTCTACACGGACTACGGGGTGGGGCTGCAGAAGCGCTTCTTCGACCGCTACCTGAAGGGCGCCCGCAACGGCTGGGAACGGCAGCCGCGGGTGCTCCTCCAGATCCGGCACGTCGACGGGTTCGTGCCGCGGACCGAGGAGGCCTGGCCGATCCCCCGCACGCGCTGGACGCGGTTCTATCTCGACGCCGTGTCCCGGACGCTGGTGGCGGCGCCGGCGGCGGCCGCTGCCGTCGAGTACGAGGCGGCGGGTCCGGGTGTGACGTTCTCGACGCCGCCGCTCACCGAGGCGACCGAGGTTACCGGCCCGGCCGCCGCCAAGCTCTTCGTGTCGTCGAGCACGACCGACGCCGACGTCTTCGTCGTTCTACGCGCCTTCGCGCCCGACGGACGGGAGGTCGACTTCCAGGGCGCGCTCGACCCGCACGCCCCGCTCGGCCAGGGCTGGCTCCGCGCCTCGCACCGGCGCCTGGACCCGGCGCTCTCGACGGAGTGGCGCCCATACCACTCCCACGACCGGAGCGAGCCGCTCACGCCGGGGGAGCTGTACGAGCTGGACGTCGAGATCTGGCCGACCTGCATCGTGCTGCCCGCGGGCTACCGCATCGCGCTGACCGTACTGGGCAAGGATTTCGAGCGGCCGGGGCCGGGGTTGCGGATGCGGACGTTTGCCAACGAGATGCGAGGCTCGGGCCCGTTCCTCCACGACGATCCCGAGGACAGGCCACCGGCGATCTCAGGCGGCCGGCACACGCTCCACACCGGCGGCACCCGCGCGTCGTATCTGCTCCTCCCCGTGATTCCCCCGTAGCCGGGCCCGCGGGACGCTCCGCGGCCTACCGGCCGAACGCGAGGACGTGAAACCCCCGGGAGCGATCGATCGTGTAGACGAGCCCGCGCTCGTCGACGTACACGTCGTTGGTCTGGGGGACCCGGTCGACGTCGTCGCGGGGAGGCACGTAGTAGCCCACCTCCGAGGGCGCATAGGGGTCGGAGATGTCGACCGCGCGGACCCCGCCGCTGAACCACGTGACGAAGACGATGTTGTCGTCCCGGACGTGCTCCCACGGCTGGTGCGCCCCGAACCGCTTCCCCGGGGCGACGAGACCTCGGGGGGTGGCGTGGTACGTGGCCACGGGAACGGGGCGCGCCTCGTGCGTGATGTCGAGCACCCACATGAACGAAGGCGGGTCTTCGAGGACCTCGTCTGTGACGTCTTCGTCGGTCACGACGGCAAACCGCCTGTTCCTGATGGGGTGCGGGATGGGGAGGAACGTGTGGGTGGGCGAGGTGTAGGGGGGATTCCACTGCGCGGTTCCCACGGTGGCGGGCTGCCGCGGGTCGGAGACGTCGACGATCGCCACCCCCGCGCGCCCGCAGGCGGCGTAGACCCTGTTCCCTCGCGCGAGGGCGAGGTGCACCCAGTAGTGCGTGGGCTGCCGGGAGGACGCTTCCCCCTCGCTCGCCTCCTGCCCCGGAAGCGACCACCGGCCGACGACGGAGGGGTGGAGCGGGTTCGAGACATCGAGGATCGCGAGGATGTTGGAGCGGAACCCTACCCACTCCGTGGACACGTAGGCGTACGGTCCCTGGATATCGAAGCGGTGGACGCCTCGCCCGTGCGTCGGGAAGAACGCCGCCTCGCGAGGCCGGGAGGGATCGCCGATATCGAAGATCTTCAGGCCCACCTGCGGGCTTCGGGTCGTGTCCGTGGGAGGGTACCGTTCGTAGTTGACGAGCATGAACTCGCCGACGACCCTGACCTTGTGCGAGTGGACGTCCTCGGGGACCGTCACCTGCGAGAGGAGCCGGGGGCGGGCGGGGTCGGCCACGTCGAGGATGCTCGTCCCGTGCGGAGGCCTCATGTGGCCGACGAACGCCAGGTGCCCCCTGACGACCACCTGGCCGCCTCCGGGCAGGTCGAGGTATCCGACCTTCGTGAAGCGGCGGGCCTTCTCCGCGGTGCGCCTCGCCATGGAGACGACGCCTCCTTTCGCGGCCGGCGCGCGTCCCTCGCCCCGGGGCGCCGGCGCGTCGCAGGACGCGATGGAGACGCCGTCCGCGTGGGTCGCTACGGTGGGCCGGCCTCCTCGGCCGCCTCGACCTTCTTCACCCAGTAGAAGCCCGCGATCTCCCGCACCTGGGCCGCCGTCAGCTGCAGCACGCGGATGCGGTCGTCCCCCACGCCGGCCACCGTCCCGATCTGCTGGAGCTTTGTGATATGGAAGAACTCGGGCCGGAACGAGAACGTCACGACGACCGAGTACAGCGGGAGGCCCTCCCGGAGCTGCCGCTGGAGCGCGGGGCTGAGGCGGCTCTGCGCGGTGAGCGCCCCGTAGAGGGGACTCGCTCCCAGGGCGAGGGCCGCCGCGGCCGCCGGCACAAGCAGCCGCAGGAGCAGCGGGGTCACGGCTCCGCCACCGTGCCCCACCGCTTCACGGTGCGGCGCTCCAAGGGCCCCAGGATCGCGCCGTCCATCAGGGTCCAGAGGATGCCGATGCCGCCGATCCCGACGAGGATCCTGTCGGTCCGGAAGTAGTGGCTCGCGTCGAAGATGAGGAACCCCAGCCCGCTCGTGGCGGCGATCAGCTCGGCCGCGATGAGGGCCCGCCACCCGAAGCCCAGCCCGGTGCGGATGCCCGAGACGATGTAGGGCAGGGCCCCCGGCAGGAAGACCTGCAGGACGAGCACGCGGTGTCCCCCTCCCAGCGTCCGGACCGCCTGCTCCATGATGCGCGGGACCGATCGGACTCCGAGCACGGTGTTGAAGAAGACGAGGAAGAAGATCGAGTTCCAGATCACGAACGTCACCGCCACGGTCCCGAGCCCGAACCACATGATCGCGAGCGGGATCCAGGCGATGCCGCTCACCGCGCTGAAGAAGCTCGCGAGCGGGAGGAGCAAGTCTCCGAGGAACCGGTTCAGCCCCGCCAGGATGCCGAGCCCGGCGCCGAGGAGGACGCTGGCCCCCGCGCCCAGGACGAGGCGGCCGAGGCTGGCCAGGACGTCCGCCTGGAGCTCCCCCGTGGACGCGAGTTCCCGGGCCGCGGCGAGCACGCTCTCCGGCCTCGGCAGCGCGCCGGCGCTGAAGCGCCCGGAGTGAGACGCGACCCACCACGCGGCCACCAGCGCGACGAACGGCAGGACGCCCAGCCACGAGTCGCCCCGTTTCATCGCTGCACGAGGCCCCAGCGCTCGACGGTGTATCGCTCGAGCGGTCGGAGGAAGCCCGCATCGAGAAAGATCCACAGCAGGCCGATCACGACCATGCCGTCGATGATGCGCGCGGTCTGCTGAAAGCTTCGCGACTGGAACAGGAGAAACCCAATCCCCCCGGCGCCCACGACCATCTCGCCCGCGATCAGCGCGCGCCATCCGTAGGCGATGCCGAGGCGGATGCCGACGATGATGCTGGGGAGCGCGCCCGGGAGCCAGACGTCCGTGACCAGCCGCCACCGGCCGGCCCCCAGGGCCCTGAGCCCGTCGGCGAGGCGGGGCGGCACCGTCCGCAACCCGGTCATCGTGTTGAAGACGATCGGGAACAGGGCGGTGTAGAGGATGACGACCTGGATCGTCCTCTCGGTGAACCCGAACCACACGAGCACCATCGGAAGCCACGCGATGCCGGACAGCGACTGGAAGAACTTCAGGAAGGGCGTGAACGCAACGCTGAGGAGGCGGTTGGATCCGAGGAGGAGACCGGCAGGGACGCCGAGGGCGATGGCGAGCCCGCCGCCGAACGCGATCCTCTTGAGGCTCGCGGTGGCGTAATCGGGCAGGATGCCCTCCGCGATGAGCGGCCCGGCCGCGCGTGCCGCCGCGGCGGGGGACGGCAGGACGGTCGCCCTGGGATGGAGGGCGGTCGTGGCGGCCCACCAGACGGCGAGCAGCAGGAGGAAGGGGAGGCTCGACCGGACGAGCGCCCGGAGCGATGCCGGAAGCGTCGGCCCCGGGCCCGGCCCCACGCCGGCCGGCCGCTCCCGTGCGAGCAGCGCCGGACCGGGCTGGGACCGTGCGCTCACGACGCGACCTCGGCCCTCACCGACTGGAGCACGTGGTCCCGCACCGCGAGGAAGCGGGGATCGCGGTTCACGGCATCCCATGAGCGCTGCGCGCGGGGCAGCGGGACGCTCACGGACTCCTTGACCCTCCCCGGGCGGCGCGTCAGGACCATCACGCGATCGCCGAGGAAGACGGCCTCGTCTACGCTGTGGGTCACAAACAGGATGGTCTTCATCGTCAGGACGGAGATCCGCAGCAGCTCCTGCTGGAGCGTGATCCGCGTCTGCGCGTCCACGGCGGCAAAGGGCTCGTCCATGAGGATGACTTTGGGGTCGGCGGCGAGCGTGCGGGCGACCGCGACGCGCTGCTTCATCCCGCCCGAGAGCTCGTGCGGGTACCGGTCTTCGAAGCCGCGGAGCCCCACGAGCTCGATGTAGCGGTCGACGATCTTCTCGCGCTCCTCCCGGGGAACGCGCGCGATCTCCAACCCGTGCCCGATGTTGCGCCTGACGGTGCGCCAGGGGAGGATGGCGAGCTCCTGGAACACCACCCCGCGGTCCCTGCCGGGGCGGCGGACCGGCTGGCCGTCCACCCACACCTCCCCCGCGCTCGGTCGCACCAGCCCGGCGATGATGTGGATCAGCGTGGACTTCCCGCAGCCGCTTGGACCGACGACCGTGACGACCTCGTTTTCGCTGACGTCGAAGGAGACGCCGTCGAGGGCCAGCAACTGCCGGCCGTCGTCCGCCCGATATTCGTGGCGGAGCGCGATGATCTGGATCTTGACCCCCGTCGGCGTGCGCTCCCGCGCGAGCGCCGGAGGCCCCGGGCGTGCGCTCAGCTCACACCCTCCACCATCGTCCAACGCTCATCACCCCACGCGCGGGAGGGCGCGCTGTGGCAGCGGTGCGGGGGTGCCGTGCCGGAGGCCGCGCCGCCGCGCGCGACGGTCCCGTTAGCGTCCGCATGAGGCCGGGATCGGCTTGAGGTCGCCGAAGAGGCCCGGGTAGAGCGCCTGCGTCCGCCGGACGAAGCGGTCCGTGAGCTGCTGATCGGTCGGCATCACCGCCCTGATCTTGCGCTGCTCGTAGAGCAGCTTGGTCGCGGCGGCGAACGCCCGCGCCGTGCAGCCACTGATCCTCGGATCGAAGGGGATGTTGCGGATCGCGTCCTGCGCCACCTTGGCGCTGAGCCCCGGAATCCAGTGCGTGACCACCTGGGACGCGTCCGCAGGGTGGGTGCGGACCCAGTGGGAGCTCTCCGCGATCGCGTCGGCGACCGCCTGGACGATCTGCGGGTGGCTCTGGGCGTACGAGTCCGTGGTCCCGATGCCGAGCGTGTAGCCCAGGATCGGGCCGCCGCGCTTGATCAGCACCGCCTGCGACCCCATCGTGTCGAGGATCAGCGTCTGGAACGGCTCCCACGTGGCGATGGCGTCGACGTTCTTGTTCTGGATGGTGACCAACTGGTCGCCCGGTTGGACGTTGAGGTAGGTGACTTGTTTGGGATCGACGCCTTCCTTCTTCAGCCACGTCGTGAGCCAGACGTCGCCTGTGCCGCCCCTGACGAGCCCCACCTTCTTGCCGACGAAGCTCCGCGCATCGTCGGGCCGGATGCCGCTGTCCGCTCGCGCGACGACGGCGAGGGGGCTGTCGCCGACGTCCGTCGTCGCATCGTTGAGGACCGGCACGAACATGAAGATCGGCAGCCCCGCTTCGCGCGCCGCCTGGACCGAGGTGACGCCCACGTCCGCGATCTGCGCGCTCCCCGATTCCATGGCGGCGTTCGCCTCGGCCCCGGTCTGTGTGTGCACGAACTTCACGTTGAGCCCGTGCTTGAGGAAGAACCCCTTCTCGACGGCCACGAACTCCGGCGTATGCAGCATGTTGGTCACGGTGATGAGCGTGAGCGGGATGGGCGCTGGGGCCGCCACCGCGGCGGCGCCGGTCACCAGCGCGCCCGTCGTGACGCAGAGCAATGCCGCAAGACGTCGCATCACCCTCCCTCCCTGGCGTCTAACGGCCCTGGCCCCCACCGGCCGAAGCGGTATCCTGCAGTTCCACTGCCGTTTGCCCCCGTGCGGTGCGCGTGGTCTAACGGCCCTGGCCCCCACCGGCCGAGGCGGTATCCTTCAGTTCCACTGCCGTCGGCCCCCGTGCGGTGCGCGTGGTCTAACGGCCCGGGCCCCACCGGACCGATCCCGGTCACGCCAGGTCCAAGGCCGTTTGCCCTCGTCGCGAGACCCGGCTTCCAGGCCCGGGCCCCCATCGCACCGATGCAGCTTGCTTCGGTTCCAAGCCGGTTGGCCTCGTCGCGATACGTGCGCTCCCTTCGTGCCCCTCGCCTTCGGTCCCTCCCGGGCGGGGCGTCCGCCCCGCCCGGGACGCGCCGGCCTCTCGGGGGCCGGGCGGACCTTCCCCGGCGCCTACGGCCGAGAGGAGAGGCCGGGGCGACGTAGAAGCGCTTCTCGACGCGGGCCCCTGGCCGGAGCAGGCAGCGGGAGGACCGGCGATGCCGTTCCACAGGTGGACAGACCTCCCCGAGGAAGTGATCTCCCCGCACTATTCGACCGCGACCGGTGGCACGGTCACCGGCGAGGTGATCGAGGTGGGCCGGTATCGCGTGGCCCGGGGAACGGGCGCCGATCCTCACCGTCACCCCAACGAGCAGATCATCTACGTGCTGGAGGGCAAGCTCCGCGCGCGCGTCGGCGACGAGGAGCGCATCGTGGCGCCCGGCGACGTGATCCACGTGCCGCCGAACGTCGTGCACGAGATCCACGCGCTCGAGGACGCCGTGTTCCTCAGCAGCAAGAACCTCGTCGACGGCAAGGGCAGCCGGGGGTGGTCGGCCTCCGCACCGGTCCGGCGGTGACCACGCCGCAGGCGGGCTGGCGGCAACCCGATCCGGCGAGGGGGGCGGGCCGTGCCGTTCTTTCGGTTCGATGAGATCCAGGCGGAGTACGTGACGCCCCGGTACTCCCGGGCGCACGGCCCCCTGCTGACCGGCTCGCAGATCGAGGTGGGGCGCCTGCGCTTCCGGGCCGGGGAGGGGGCCGTCCCCCACGCCCACCCGCAGGAGCAGATCATGGTGGTGCTGCGGGGCCGGCTGCGCGTGACGCTCGATGGCGAGGTCGAGGAAGTCGGGCCCGGCGAGGGGTTCCTGGCTCCCCCCAACACCCGGCACGCCGTGACCGCGCTCGAGGACACCGAGGTGCTCAGCTGCAAGAGCCTCGTCGACGGTCGTGGCCACCGCATCTGAGCCCGCGGCCGGCTTCGCCCGTGGAGGGGCGCGCCCCGACATGTCCCGGCCCCGCGTCTACCTGACCCAGCCGATCCCCCCAGGCGCGCTCGCACGCCTTTGCGAGCTCGCCGAGGTCGAGATGCACGACGACCCGTTGCGCATCGCGAGCCGCGACGAGCTGCTCGCGGGCGTCCGCGACGCGGAGGTGCTGTTCTGCCTGCTGCACGACCGCGTGGACGAGGACGTGCTCGCCTCCGGCCGGCGTCTTCGCCTCGTGGCCTCGATGGCGATCGTCCCGGCCAACATCGACGTCGCGGCCGCCACCGCCCGCGGGATCCCGGTCACGGTGATCCCGCCGCTCGTGACCGAGGCGACCGCGGACATCACGATGGCGCTGCTCCTCGCGGTCGCCCGCCGGGTCGTGGAGGCCGATCGCGTGCTCCGCTCCGGGGTGTTCCCCGGCGCCCAGTCGACGTACCTGGTCGGGGCCACCGTCCACGGCAAGACGCTCGGGATCGTCGGCCTGGGGGCGATCGGGCAGGCCGTCGCCCGGCGCGCCCGAGGCTTCGGGATGCGCATCCTGTGCCTGAAGCGCCGCCGCCTCTCTCCCGCCGAGGAGCAGGAGTCCGGCGTGCGATGGGCTCCGCTCGACGACCTGCTTCGGCAGTCCGACTTCGTCTCGGTGCACGCGTCGCAGACGCCCCAGACGCACCACCTGATCGGGGAGCGGGAGCTGCGCCTCATGAAGCCGACCGCCTACCTCATCAACACGTCGCGCGGGCCGCTCGTGGATGAGGAGGCGCTCGTCCGGGCGCTGCGCGAGGGCTGGATCGCCGGGGCCGGCCTCGACGTGTACGAGCACGAGCCGGGCGTCTCCCCGGGGCTCCTCGACCTGCCGAACGCTGTGCTCACGCCACACATCGGGAGCGCCGACCGGGACACGCGGGAGCGGATCGCCGGCGTGGTCGTGGACAACATCGCCGCGTACCTGCGGGGCGAGCGCCCGCCGAACATCGTCAACCCCGAGGTGTACGCGCGATGATCGCCGGGGGAAGACGCCCGTGACCGATCCCGGCGGGGCGGACGCGTGGGCGCGGGGCCCCGGTCATGTGGACTACGAGGCGCGCGTGGACATGGCACGTCTGCGCGCCGGCCGGTGGGAGCGCGCGCGACAGGCCCTCGTCGCCTCCGGGCTGGACGCGGTGCTCGTCTGGAAGGAGGAGAACGTCCGCTACCTCACGAGCCTCCGGCCGCAGATCATCGCCGGCAAGACCGGGGTGCTCAACGGTGCCCTCTTCCCCCGGGAAGGCCCGCCCGTGCTGTTCGTCTCCGGCGGGGACCGGGACCGAGCCGAGGCGACGATGCCCTGGATCCGGGAGTTTCACACGATCCCGATCCTGGAGGAGCCGGGCCTCGTCCGCCACGCCGCGAGCGAGATCGTCCCGACCGCGCTCGCGCGATGCGGCCTCGAGGGAGCTGCCATCGGGCTCGACTTTGGGAGCAAGCTCTTCATGGATGCGCTCGCCGAGTGCTGCCCGCGCGTGCGGTGGCAGGACGGGGATGTCGCGATGCAGGCGGCCCGCCGGATCAAGACGCCCGAGGAGCTCGCGCTGATCGAGGAAGCGACCGCGATCGCGGAAGCGGTGACCGCGGCGGCGGTCGCCCACGTGCGGGCCGGGGTCCGGGAGTGCGAGGTGGCCGGTGAGGCGCTGCGCGTCCTCTACCGCCTCGGGGCCGAGTCCCCACACGTCACGACGCCATTTGTCGCGAGCGGCGAGCGGATGGGGCCGCCTACCCGCCTCGCGACCGATAAGCTGATCCGGGAGGGCGACGTGGTGTTCATCGACATCGGCGCCATGTGGAACGGCTACTTCGGCGACGTCGGTCGGACCGTCGTGTGCGGGGCGCCCTCGGCCGACCAGCGGCGCGTCTACCGCGCCGTCTGGGAGTCGCTGCAGGCGGGGATCGCGGCGATGCGGCCCGGCGCGACCAACGTGGAGGTCGCCGCCGCGATCCGCAGCCGGGCCGCCGCCCACGGGCTCGGCGAGCGCCTGCTCAGCCTGTTCATCGGGCACGGCATCGGCTGCGGCTCCAACGAGCCGCCCTACATCGGGGAGGCGTTTCCGGGCGCCGCCTCGGTCGTGCTCGAGCCCGGGATGGTCTTCGCCCTGGAGCCGCTCATCTGGGTCCCGGGCATCCGCGGGGGCGGCGGCGTGCGTCTGGAGGACATGGTGGTCGTGACGGGAAGCGGCGCGCGCCGCATCTCGCGCAGCCCGTACTGCGAGGGCCTGCTGCAGTGACGCGGCGCGCTCCGCCGCGGACTCGGGGCCGGAGCGGGGCGCGGTCCCGCGGAGGGCGGCCCGCCGCCCCAGCGAATCGCGGAGCACGACAGCGAAGGGAGGCACGCCGATGACCTATCATCCGTTCATCGCCGGGCAGCACGAGTACCATCCGAGGCGCGTCTACAGCACCACCGGCACCGACTGGCGGGGGCGGGTGAACTTCGACCGGATGCGCAAGGACCGGCTCGCGCGGGCCCGCGAGATGATGGAGAAGCACGATCTCGGGGCGCTCATCCTGTTCGTCGGGGAGAACGTCCGGTACGTGACCGGCGTCTGGCAGGGTAACTGGAAGAACAACATCTTCATCCGCTACGCGGTCCTGCCACGCGGGCGCGATCCGGTGCTGTTCGAGACCGTGGGCAGCGATCTGGTGAACGCCCAGATGGACGCGCCGTGGCTGGGGGACGTCCGCCCGGCGATCACGTGGAAGTGGTCGGAGGGTGCCGAGCCGGAGATGGCCGCCCGGATGGCCGGGTCCATCGCCGATGTGCTGCGCGAGGCCGGCGTGCACACCGAGAAGGTCGGCATCGACATCATGGACATGGTCGCCTACCAGGCCCTCACCCAGGAGGGCCTCACCATCGTCAACGGCTGGCCGGCGATCTCCCAGGCCCGGGTCGTGAAGACCCCCGACGAGCTGGAGTGCCACAAGATCGCCGCCGCGCACGGCGATGCGGCGATGTGGATGGCCAAGCACGAGTGGGCCCGGCCGGGCGTGCGCGAGGCCGAGATCACCGCCCGCGTCAACGAGTACCTGTACCGCAGCGGGTTCGACTTTGTGTACGACATCATCGTGGCCTCGGGGGGCAACACGAGCCCCTACCGGCGGTGGCACACCGACAAGGTCATCCGGCAGGGCGACCTGATGATCATGGACATCAACGCGGTCGGCCCGGGCGGCTACTTCGTGGACTTCGTCCGCTGCTGGAAGGTCGCGGCCAAGCCGACCCCGCAGGAACGGGACCTCTACAAGGAGTGCTACGAGTCGATGTACGCGGCGATCCGCGCGGTGCGGCCCGGCGCCACGACCGCGGACGTGGCGCGGCACTTCCCCGAGTACGACGACGACAAGTACGGCAGCGTCTCGCTCCAGCAGTTCGGGCACAGCATCGGGTTGAGCCTGTACGAGGGGATGTGGATCTCGCGGGCGTACTCGCTCAAGTACCCGGCCGAGCTCAAGCAGAACATGTACTTTGCGATCGAGACGTTCGCCGGTCACCCCGGCCTCCCGCAGACCGTGCGGTTGGAGGAGAACCTCGTGGTGACCGACGCCGGGTACGAGATCTTCACGCTGTGCGAGCACGACGAGGAGATGCTGCGGTGATCGGGGGCGAGCGGCGCAGCGGGATGCGGGGGCCTGCCCGGCGCGCCCGGCGGTCTCGACCGTGGCCGTGGGCATCGGCGGAACGTCTCGGCCCGTCGGACCTGCGGCCCTCCGGTTGGACCCGGTCGTCGACGGGAAGCGGAGGGCGGTCTCCGCATCGCCGATCGGCGCTCGCTCGCGGATCTCCATGATCGTTGACGTGCACAGCCACTTCTTCCCGGAGCGGTTCCTGCGCGCGCTGGAGCGGGACGGCCGGGCGTACGGCGCGCACGTCGAGACGCGGGGCGCGGAGCGCATCGTCTGGTCGAGCCCCCGTCAGTCCGCCCGCATCGGTCCGGTGTTCTACGACGCCGCCGCGCGGCTGGAGGCGCTGGACCGGTGGGGGATCCAGGCGCAGGCCCTGTCGCTCTCCCCGCCGATGCTGTACTGGGCGCCCCCCGCGCTCGGAGCCGAGCTCGCGGCGGTGTTCAACGACGACCTGGCCGCGCTCTGCCGGGCGCACCCGAGCCGGCTCGTCGCGCTCGCGACGCTGCCGCTGCAGGACGTGGACGCGTCGCTCGCGGAGGCCGCGCGCGCCGTGCGCGCCGGCTGCCGGGGGCTGTACGTCGGCACCAACGTCAACGGCTGCTACCTGGACGACCCCCGCTTCACCCCGCTGTGGGAGTACGCGCAGCGCGAGCGGCTGCCCGTGTTTACCCACCCGCTCAACAACGCGGGCGAGGACCGGATGGACCGGTGGCACCTCGCGAACTCGATCGGCAACCCCGGCGAGACCGCGCTCGCCGCCGGCCGGCTCGTCATGGGCGGGGTGCTGGACCGGTTCCCGCATCTGGAGATCGTGCTCGCGCACGGCGGCGGCAGCCTGGCGTGGGTCGCCGGCCGGATGGATCACGCGTACGCGGTGCGGCCCGAGTGCCGGCGCGCGATCCCGGCCCCCCCGTCGGCGTACCTGCGGCGGCTCTACTTCGACACCATCACGCACGACGACCGGGCGCTGCGGCTCCTCGTCGAGGTCGCCGGGCCGGACCGGGTCCTGCTCGGGACCGACCAGCCGTACGACATGGCGGATGCGGACCCGGTCGGCCGGGTCCGTCGTCTCGAGCTCGGCTCCGGCGCCACCGAGGCGATCTGCGGCCGGACCGCCGCCCGGCTGCTCGGCGTCGAGACCGGAGGATGAGCGCCCGCCCCGGACGGCGAACGTCTCGCGGGGCCGGCCCGTAAGGACGGGGGAGGGCGATGGGGATCTCCTTCTACGTGCAGCAGGGCCTCAACGGCCTCTCCTTCGCAGCGCTCCTGTTCCTGCTGGCCAGCGGCCTCACCCTCATCTTCGGGCTGATGCGGATCGTCAACATCGCGCAGGGGTCCTACTACCTGCTCGGCGCCTACGTCGGCCTGTCGGTGATGCACTGGACCCACAGCTTCCTCCTGGCGATCCTCGCGGCCGGCGCGGCGGTCGCCGCCATCGGCGCGCTGATGCAGCGCTGGTTCCTGGCCCGCTTCCACCAGCAGGCGCTGCCCCAGTTCCTGCTCACGATGGGGTTTGCGTTCATCTTCTCCGACCAGGCGCTGCTGCTGTGGGGCGGAGACCCCCAGAGCGTCCCGGTGCCTCCGGCGCTCGCGGGGACGTTCGTGCTCGGCTCGGTGTACTTCCCGACGTACCGCCTCTTCGTGATCGCGATCGGCCTGGTGGTCTACGCCGGCCTCTGGGTGCTCCAGGAGCGCACGCGCGTCGGCGCGATGGTGCGGGCGGCGGTGGACGACGCGGAGATGGCGCGGGGGCTCGGGATCGACGTGGGGAAGGTGATGACCGGGGTGTTCACGCTCGGGGCCTTCCTCGCCGCCGCCGGGGGCGTGATGGGCGCCGCGTTCCTGTCGATCTACCCGGGCGCCGACTTCGACGTCCTCCCGCTCGCGTTCGTCGTGGTGATCGTCGGCGGGCTGGGCAGCCTCCGCGGCGCGCTCGTCGGCAGCCTGCTCGTGGGCCTGCTGGACAACTTCGGCAAGGCCCTCTTCCCTGAGCTGTCCTACTTTACGTTGTTCGCGCCGATGGCGTTCATCCTGGCCCTCCGGCCGCAGGGGCTGTTCGGGAGGGCGTGAGCGTGACGCCCGGCGGGTGGCCCCTGGGACGGTGGAGATCGCGCACCGCGGCGGCCGCGGTGCTGGCCGCGCTCGCCGGGCTGCCGCTGGTTGCGCCCACGTACTACCTCCACCTGCTGACGCTGACGTTCTGCTACGGGATCATGGCGATGAGCCTGGACCTGCTCGTCGGGTACACCGGCCTCTCCTCGCTCGGCCACGCGGCGTACTTCGGGGTCGCCGGCTACACGGCGGGGGTGCTCGCGACGCGCTACGCGATCGGGTTCTGGCCGGCGCTCACGCTGGCCCTCGCCGCGGCGGTGATCGTGGCGGCGCTGTTCGGGCTGCTCGCGATCCGCGCGACCGGGCCGTACTTCTTGATCATCACGCTGGCCCTCGGCCAGATCATCTGGGGCCTGGCGTACCGGTGGGTCTCGATGACCGGCGGCGACAACGGCCTGCGGGGGATCCCGCGGCCGCTGCTCGGCCCGGGGCTGCACCTCGCCGAGATCCGGCCCTTCTACTATTTCGCGCTGATCGTCACGGCGCTGGCCGCCGGCGCGATGTCCCTGCTGACGCTCTCTCCCTTCGGCCTCACCCTGCGCGGCGTCCGGGAGAGCGAGTCGCGGATGCGGGCGCTGGGGTACAACGTGTGGCTGCACAAGTACCTGGCCTTTGTGATCGCCGGCGCCTTCTCCGGGCTCGGGGGCGCGCTGTACGCCTACTACAACGGGTTCGTCAGCCCGGCCGACGTGAGCCTGGTAGCCTCGGCCAACGCGCTGCTGATGGTGGTGCTCGGGGGCTCGGGCACGCTGTGGGGGTCGATGGTCGGCGCCGCGCTGCTCGTGTTCCTGCAGAACCTCATCAGCGGGATCACGCAGCGGTGGCTCACGATCCTCGGCGCGATCCTGGTGCTGTCGGTCCTCTACGCTCCGCAGGGGATCGTGGGCGCGGCCCGGGCGCTGGCCGCCCGGGCCGCGCCGCGGCCTGAATCGCGCCGGGCGCCCGTGCCCACCGCGGAGCCGCACCCGTGAGCGCGGCCCCGCGCCGCGGGCGCCGGAGGGGCCGGGGAGGCGCAGGCACAGGATCACGGAGATCTGAGGGGGTGAGGCGCATGGCGAGAACGTTGACGCGGCGGGCGTTGCTCACGCGCGGTGCGCTGCTGGCGGGGGCGGCCGCGTGCGGCCTCGGGACCCTGCGGTCCCTGGTGTACGCGCAGGGGAGGGCGCCGATCCGGATCGGGTTCATCGCCGATATCACCGGCACGGTCGCGCAGAGCGGCCGGGACATGCTGGACGGGTTCCAGCTCTACCTCGCCGAGAAGGGCTCCGCGATGGCCGGCCGCCCGGTGGACCTCGTCGTCGAGGACGCCGCGGGCGTGCCCGCGAACGCCCTGACCAAGGCCCGGAAGCTCGTGGAGCAGGATCGGGTGCACATCCTCACGGCCCCGCTGCTCGCGTCCGAGGGTTACGCGATCCGCGACTACATCGCCGAGCGGAACATGCCCACGCTCTTCGCCGTCTGCTCGGCCGACGACCTCACGCAAAGAAAGCGCGCGCCGGTGATCATCCGGACCGGGTGGTCGAGCA
Organism: Bacillota bacterium; assembly: GCA_021324295.1. Lineage (GTDB taxonomy): Bacteria > Sysuimicrobiota > Sysuimicrobiia > Sysuimicrobiales > Segetimicrobiaceae > JAJPJJ01. The sequence goes on along the minus strand of JAJPJJ010000044.1, from coordinate 25,221 downwards.
GCCAGCCGTCCCATCCGTTCGGGGAGTGGGTGGCCAAGACGCTCCGGTACAAGCGGGTCGCGACGATCGGGAGCGACTACGCGTTCGGCTACGAGGTCGTCGGGGGGTTCCAGCGCACCTTCGAGCAGAGCGGCGGCCAGGTCGTGCAGAAGATCTGGGCACCCCTCGGGACGCCGGACTACAGCCCCTACGTGACGCAGATCCGCCGGGACGTGGACGCCGTCTTCTCCATCCCCGTGGGCGCGGACGCGATCCGCTTCACCAAGGCGTACCGGCAGTACGGGCTCAAGGGCAGGATCCCGCTGATCGGCGGGGGCGTGCTCATGGACGAGAGCCTGCTGCGCGGCATGGATCCCGCCGATGCGGAGGGAACGATCACCGCGCTCATGTGGAGCGCGGCGCTGCCCACGCCCCAGGCCCAGCGGTTTGTCGCGGCGTACCGGGCGAAGTACCAGAAAGACCCCTCCTACTACGCCGAAACCAACTATTCGGGCGCCCAGTGGATCCACGCGGCGGTCGAGCACATCGACGGGAAGGTGGAGGATCGGGAGGGTTGCTGCGGGCCCTCCGCGCCGTGCAGCTCCCCAACGCGCCGCGAGGTCCGATGCGGCTGGACCAGTACCAGAACGTCGTGCACAACATCTACATCCGCAAAGTCGAGGTCCGGGGCGGCCATGCGCAGAACACGGTGATCTACACGTTCCACAACGTCTCGCAGTTCTGGACGTTCTCGCCCGCGGCGTTTCTCGCGCAGCCCGTGTACAGCCGCGACTACCCGCCCTGCCGGTACTGCGCGTAGCGCCCGCCCGCGTGCATGTAGTGGCGGTTGAGAGCGAGTGGGGTCCGGCCCGAGCGCGCTTTGGAATCCCCCCCTCGACGGGGAGCGGGGGACAGACCCCACGCCCTGCCGTCTGTGCCGGAGGACGTCTGCGACGAGGAGGACCGCATGGGCCGGATGACGCTCGAGCTCGAGGGCGTCTCCCGCCGGTTCGGCGGGCTCGAGGCGCTGCGCGGCATCACGCTCCGGGTCCCCGAGGGCGCGCGGCGGGCGATCATCGGCCCGAACGGGGCCGGGAAGACGACGCTGTTCAACGTGATCACCGGCGAGCTCGCGCCCAGCACCGGCCGCATCCGCCTGTTCGGCCGGGACGTCACGCGCCTCGCGGCGCACCGGCGGGCGGCGATGGGCCTGGGGCGGACGTTCCAGATCACGAACCTGTTCAGCCGGCTGACCGTGGAGGAGAACGTGCTCCTGGCCCTGCAGGCGCTCTCGCCCCGCAAGTATGCGATGGTGAGGCCGCTGCGGCGCGACGCGGCGCTGCTGCGCCGCGCCCGCTCGCTTCTCGAGCCGGCGGGCCTGTGGGAGAAGCACGCGACCGAGGTCCGCGCGCTCTCGTACGGGGAGCAGCGCCAGCTCGAGGTGCTGCTCGCCCTCGCCGGCCGGCCCCGGGTGCTGCTCCTCGACGAGCCCGCCGCCGGTCTCTCGCCCGGGGAGCGGCGCGAGATGGCCCGGTTCATCAAGGGGCTGGACGCCTCGCTGACGATCCTGCTCATCGAGCACGACATGGACGTCGCGTTCGAGGTGGTCGAGACGATCACCGTGTTGCACCTCGGGAGCGTGGTGGCCGAGGGATCCACGGAGGCGGTGCGGGCGGATCCGGCCGTCCAGGAGATCTACCTCGGCACCGTCGAAGCCCGTGGGGCTCGCTAGCACCGTTCCCGTCGGCGGCCCGCCCGCGCCCGGCCCGGAGGCCGGAACGATGCTGGAGGTCGACGACATCCACACGTACTACGGCGACTCCTACGTCCTTCAGGGCGTGTCGCTCGTGGTGCCGGCGGGTCGCGTCGTGGCCCTGCTGGGGCGGAACGGGATGGGAAAGACGACGCTGATCCGCTCGATCGTGGGGTTTGTCCGCCCGCGGCGCGGGCGCATCGCCTTTGCGAATCGCGACATCACCCGCCTCCCCAGTCACGAGATCGCCCAGCTCGGGCTCGGGCTCGTGCCGCAGGGACGCCGGATCTTTCCCTCGCTCACCGTGCTCGAGAACCTGACGGTCGCCGCCCGTGGGGTGGCCGGGTCGGACGGGCGGCGGTGGACGCTCGAGCGCGTCTTCGGCCTCTTCCCCCGGCTTCGCGAGCGCCTCGGCCACAGGGGGAGCATGCTCTCCGGCGGCGAGCAGCAGATGCTGGCGATCGCTCGCGCGCTCACGACGGATCCCCGCCTGCTGCTGATGGACGAGCCGTCCGAGGGGCTCGCCCCGCTGCTCGTGCGCGAGCTGGCGGCGTCGATCAAGCGGCTCCGAGCGGAGGGGCTCAGCCTCCTGCTGGTGGAGCAGAACCTGCCGATGGCGCTCGACGCCGCGGACATGGTGTACGTCCTCAGCAAGGGGCGGGTGGTGTACCGCGGGACCCCGGAGGCGCTCGCGGCGGACCAGCCGGTGACGCAGCGGTACCTCGGTGTGTAACGACCACGGTGGGGGAGGTGCAGCCGGTGGGACGGCGGATCGGACGACGTGATCTACTTTCGCAGGGTCTCGGGTGGGCCGGCGCGGCGGCGGCCGGCGTGTTCTGGACGGCGGGCGGCGAAACCGCTGGGGCCGCGGCGCCCATCAAGATCGGCCTGATCATTCCCCTGACCGGCGTCTTCGCGCCGAACGGCCGCGATATGGTGAATGGCTTCTCGCTCGCGCTCGCGCAGGCCGGGGACAAAGGGGCGGGGCGGGAGATCCAGGTGCTCACCGAGGACGATCAGGGGATCCCGGCGCAGACCCTAACCAAGGCGCGCAAGCTGGTCGAGCTGGACAAGGTGGACCTTCTGGTGGGCCCGCTCACCGCGAACTCGGGCTACGCGCTCCGCGACTACATCGACCAGCAGAAGGTCCCGGCGATCTACCCGATCGTCTCGTCCGACGACCTGACCCAGCGCAAGGGCTCGCCGTGGCTCGTCCGCACGGGGTGGACGAGCAGCCAGGTGAATCACCCGTTCGGCGAGTACGCGGCGAAGACGCTGCGCTACAAGCGGATCGCCACGATCGCGTACGACTTCGCGTTCGGGTGGGAGACGGTGGAAGGGTTTCAGGACACGTTCGAGCAGAACGGCGGGCGCGTCGTGCAGCACCTCTGGCCCCCGATCGGCGCCCCGGACTACAGCCCGTACCTGGGGCGGATCCCCAGGGACGTGGACGCCGTCTACGCGACGTTCAGCGGCGGCGACGCCCTCCGGTTCCTCCAGCAGTGGCGGGCGTTCGGCCTGGAAGGGCGACTCCCCCTCATCGGCAACGGGACCCTCACCGACGAGCACATCCTGTTCCAGGAGAACGAGCTGGCCCGGGGCATCGTCACCGCGCTGCACTACAGCGCGGCGCTCAACACCCCGGCCAACCGCGACTTCGTCCGCGCGTACGTGAAGGCGTACAACCGCGTGCCCTCGTACTACTCCGAGGGGACGTACACCGCCGGCCTCTTCATCCTCAAGGGCTTGGAGGCGGTCGGAGGCCGCATCGAGAACCGATCGGCGTTCATCGCCGCGGTGCGGGCGGTGGCGCTCCCCGCGGCTCCCCGCGGGCCGATCCGGCTGGACCGGTGGGTGAACCCGATCGAGAACGTCTACGTCCGTCGGGTCGATATCGTGAACGGCGAGCCGCAGAACACGGTGATCCACACGTATCCCAACGTTTCCCAGTTCTGGACGTGGAACCCGGCGGAGTACCTGAAGCGGCCGGTGTACACGCGCGACCTGCCGCCGGCGCGTCCATAAAATGGCCCGGGCCCCCATCGGCCGAAGCCGGGGCCGCAGTTCCACCGCCGTTGGCCCACGTCGCGGTGCCGGGGGAGCAATGGCCCGGGCCCCCAGCGGACCGGTGCACTCGATCGGAATTCCACAGCCGTGTGGCGCCGTGGCGGGTTCCGCCACTACTAGGAGGCGAGGGCGATGACGGAGATCCTCGACCGCGGTGCGTTTGTCCAGGCGCTCCGCGCTCAGCTCTCTGTGGATCCGCGCCGGACGGCGATCCTGGCCGTGGACGTCCACCGCGGGCACCTGGATCCAGAGATCGGGACGATGCCGGTCGCGCCGGAGGACGCGTCACGCGTCCGGGCGGCGTGCGCCCGGCTCCTCGCCGGCGGCCGGGCCCTCCGCGTCCCCGTCGTCTACGTGCTCCTGACCTACCGGCGCACCACCCCGCCGGGGCTCGAGAGCATGGGCAACCCGTTCTGGCGTGCGGTCGAGGCCGCCCGGGAGTCCATGACGCCCGGCCGCCGGAGCACGATCGTGTACCACAACCAGGAAGGGTCGCCACAGACGGAGGTGCCGCCGGAGCTGGCGCCACAGCCGGGCGACTACGTCGTCCGGTCGAAGAAGCGCCTCAGCGCGTTCTACGGCACGGAGCTCGACGTGCTGCTGCGCGCCCTCGGGACGGAGACCGTGGTGATCGCCGGCATCAACACCAACACGTGCGTGCTGTGCACCGCCTTCGACGCGTTCAACCGGGATCTGCGCGTGATCGTCGCCAGCGACGCGGTCGCCAGCATGTACGGGGAGGACCTGCACGTCTTCGGCCTCGAGACCCTCAGGCGGTGCCTGGGATGGGTGCTTCCGACCGACGAGATCCTGGCGGTGCTCGGCGCGGCGGGCGTCCCGACCGCGGCCGGGCGCTGATCCGGTGAAGGCGCAGGTGATCCACGCCTGGGGCGGGCCGCTCGTGTACGAAGAGCGCCCGCGCCCCATCCCGCGCGCCGGCGAAGTCCTCGTCGCCGTGCGGGCGTGCGGGGTGGGCCTGACCGTGCTCAACTGCATCCAGGGAAACCTCGGCCGGCCGGACGATCTGCCGCGGGTGCCCGGCCACGAGATCACCGGGATCGTGGCGGAGACCGGGCCGGGGGTCCGCACGGTGCGCCCCGGGGACCGCGTGATGGCGTTCTTCTACCTGACCTGCGGGTGCTGCGAGCCCTGCCGGGCGGGCCGGGATTCGATGTGCCGGTACCACGGCGGGTACGTGGGAGTGCACCGCGACGGCGGCTACGCGGAGTACGTGGCCCTGCCCGAGGCCAACGCCCTGCCGCTGCCGGACGGGATCTCCTTCGTGGAGGCCACGGCGATCCCCGACGCGATCGCGACGCCCTACCATGTCTGCGCCTCCCGCGCCGAGGTGCGCGTGGGAGACCGTGTGCTGATCGTGGGCGCCGGGGGCGGCGTCGGGATCCACATGGTGCAGATGGCCCGGCTGTTCGGCGCGGACGTGGTGGCGGTGGACGTCGACGATGGCAAGCTGGAGCGCTGCCGCGCGCTCGGCGCCGCGCACGCGGTCGACTTCCGCGCCGCCGACGCGGAGGCGCGGGCGCGGGAGGCGCTGGGTGGCGGCGCCACCGTAGCGGTCGATCTCGTCGGCAGCGAGGCGACGCTGGAGTGGGCCTGCCGGCTCCTCGGCCCCGCCGGGCGGATGGTCCTCCTGACGACGTTCCCCGGGGTGGGCCTGCGCCTCGAGCCGCGCCGGATGGTGATGGGGGAGCTGACGGTGAGCGGCTCCCGCTACTGCGGCCGCGCCGAGGTCCTGGCCGCGGCTCGGCTGGTCGCGGCCGGGCGGATCCTGCCGGTCGTCTCGGCCGTGCGGCCGCTCGCCGAGGCTGGCGCGTTGCACGCGCTGCTGCGCGAGGCGCGCTGCTGGGGCGCGGGGCGGTCGTGCCCGACGCGTGATCACCCGTCCCGTCTCCCGGGTCGGGCCGGAGGCGATGTGATGCGCGCGATGGTCGTCGAGCGCTACGGGGAGCCGCTCCGGATGGCGGAGCTGCCGATGCCATCCCCGGCGCCCGGCGAGGTGCTGATCCGCGTGCTGGGGTGCGGGGTGTGCCGGTCCGACCTCAAGGTCGCCGACGGCGCGATGCCGTTCTCCGCGACCCTCCGGCTGCCGCACGTGCCCGGCCACGAGATCTCCGGCGAGATCGCCGCGCTCGGTCCGGGCGCCCGCGGTCGCATCGGCGACCGCGTGCTCGTGTATCACTACTGGGCGTGCGGCCGCTGCGCGCACTGCCAGGCCGGGGAGGAGAACCTGTGCCTCGCGCTGCGGGGCTGGGCCGGGTTCACGAGCCCCGGGGGCTTCCAGGAGTACCTCGCCGCGCCGGATGACCGCGTCCTGCCGCTCCCTGCCAACGTCCGCCCGGAGCACGCCGGGCCGCTCACGTGCGCGCTCGGCACGGCCTACCACGCGGTCGTCACGCGCGGCGGCGTGCGGGCCGGCGAGACCGTCGCGATCCTGGGCGCCGGTGGGGTCGGGCTGCACGCGGTCCAGGTCGCCTGTGCCTCCGGGGCCCGCTCGCTCGCGGTGGACCTCCAGCCGCACCGGCTGGAGGCCGCCCGGGCGCTCGGCGCCGAGGATGCGGTGCGGGCGGGCGATGAGGCGGCGCCGCGGGTCCGCGAGGCGACCGGCGGCCGGGGCGCCGACCTCGTCGTGGATACGGTGGGCCACCGGGCCTCGCTCCTGGCCGCGGCGTCGCTCGCGCGGCGCGGCGGCCGCATCGTGCTGGTCGGCTACACGGCCCGCGCCGAGGAGTACCCGCCGCTGCCGGCGGAGCGCGCGGTGCTCGACGAGATCTCCGTGATCGGATCGCGCTACGCAACGCGGCGGGAGCTCGCGCGCGCTCTCGACCTGGCGGCCCGCGGCCTCGTGCGGCCGGTGGTGTCGGCCGAGGTGCCGCTCGCGCGCGCGAACGACGCGTTCGCGATGGTCCGCGAGGACCGGTCCACCGGCCGCGTGATCGTGCGGGTGGCCGAGGCGTGCTCGACCTGAGCGTCCGGGGCGCCGTGGTCGTCACCCCGCGCGGGCGGTGCCAGGCGGACATCCACGTCGCGGGCGGGACGATCGTGGCCCTTGGGTCGCTCGACGCCGCCGCGCGGGAGACCGTGGACGCAGGCGGACTGCTGGCCCTGCCGGGTGTGGTCGACAGCCACGTGCACTTCATGGACCCGGGGGATCCGGCGCGCGAGGACTTCATCACCGGGAGCGCCGCGGCCGCCGTCGGCGGCGCTACCACGGTCATCGAGCACACCCACGGCGCGCCGGTGCGGGACGCGCAGGAGCTGCGGCGCAAGGTCGACCACCTCCGCCGGCGCTCCCTCGTGGACTACGGGCTCGCCGCGCACGTGTGGCCCGACCGGCTCCGGGCCCTGCGCGAGGTGTGGGAGGCCGGGGCGGCCTACCTCAAGGTGTTCACGTGTGAGACCCACGGCGTGCCGGCCGTCCTGGCCGGCGACCTCCTGCAGTGCCTCCGGGACGTCGCGCGGTGGGACGGGATCGTGCTGGCACACTGCGAGGACGACGCGATCACCCGCGAGCGCGAGGCGGCGCTGCGCCGGGCGGGCCGCACAGATTACGGGGTCGTCCCGGAGTGGCGGAGCCGGGAGGCCGAGGCCGTCGCGGCCGCGGAGGTGGCGCTGCTCGCGCGGCTCACCGGCGCGCGCGTGGTCGTCGCCCACACCAGCCACCCGGCGGTCGTGGAGCTCGTGGGACGGGAGCGCGACAGGGGCGCTCGCATCTGGGTGGAGAGCTGCCCCCAGTACTTCTACCTCAGGGAGGACGAGGTCTTGGAGCATGGCCCGCTGCGCAAGTTCACGCCGCCGGCGCGGCTGCGCAGCGCCGGCGACGCCGTGGAAATGTGGCGCCTCCTGCGGGCAGGGGCGATCACCCACATGAGCACCGACCACGCCCCATCGACCCGCGAGCAGAAGCGCGCCGGGGACATCTGGACGTGTCACTTCGGCCTGCCCGGCGTGGAGACGACGCTCGCGCTGCTGCTCCACGCGGCGCACGAGGGGCACCTCACGGTCGAGCGGGTCGTCGACGTCCTCTGCGAGTGGCCCGCCCGGCTCTATGGCTTCTACCCCCGCAAGGGCGCGCTTGCGCCGGGCGCGGACGCCGACATCGTGCTGGTGGAACCCGAGGCCAGGCGGGTGCTCACCGATGGCCAGGTAGTCAGCCGGGCCGGGTGGACCCCGTACGCCGGGATGGAGGTCGTCGGCCGCCCGACGATGACGTTCTGCCGGGGCCGCCTAGTGGCCCGCGACGGCCGCCCCCAGGGCGAGCCCGGATGGGGACGCTGGCTACCGGGCGCGGGAGCCGCTAGCGGACGACCGGCCACTTCTCCTGGCGAAGACGCGCCACGACGCGCTCGGGGAGGTGCAGGTGGTCGCGCACCAGCTGCGGGGGCGTCAGCGCCATCCACTGGTTGAGCGAGATGTCGGCGAAGCGGCTGTGCTTGAACAGCTCGAGGAAGCGCAGGGGTCCCTCGCCGGTGTTCTCGATGTAGTGGCCCATCGCGAACGGCACGTACCCGACGTCTCCCGCCTGGTAGTCGAACGTCCGGGCCCGACCCGAGTTGGCAAAGACCGTCATGCGGCCCTTGCCTTCGATGTAGTACTGCCACTCGTCGGTGGTCGTATGCCAGTGCAGTTCCCGGAGCCCGCCCGGCTCGATCTCGACGAGCGCGCACGCCGTCGTCGTGATCGGAAAGTTGGTGGCGTCTGCGATCCGGACTCCGCCGCCCGGTGTGCGGATCGGGGACTGCGCCAGCAGGCGGTAGCTGAACGCGCTCGGCACCTCGCCCTTCGGGCTGACCACCCTGTCCGCTTCCAGTGGGCCGGGCACCGTGCCCTGAAAGATGTACCGCTCGGAGCTCGGGATGCCCGCAAGATCGGCCTCCGAGACGCCGAAGTTCTTGGCCAGCACGTCCCGCGGAGCATGCGCGAACCAATCCGCGATCGAGAACGTCTCGTTCTCCGAAAAGTCTCCATCGTCGAAGACCAGGAGGAACTCGGCGCCGTCCTCCTCCAGGCCCTGGATCGAATGGGGGATGCCGGCGGGGAAGAACCACAGGTCGCCCACGCTCACATCGTCGACGAAGTTGCGCCCCTCTTGATCCACCGCGGTGATGCGCGCGCGTCCGTACAGCATGTACGCCCACTCGCTGGCCTTGTGCCAGTGGAGCTCGCGCACACCACCTCGGGTCAGGCGCATAGTGACGCCCGCGAGCGTCGTCGCAACCGGCAGCTCCCGCTGTGTGACCTCTCGCGCCCAGCCGCCTTCGTGCACCCGGTTGTGCGTATCGGAGAACGAGAATTTGAGGTTGGGCACACTGCCGTGGTCGGTGACGGGCGGCAGCAGCAAGTGAGGATTTTGCCTGTCTCGCTCGATATTGCGCGGGCCGGGATCCGTTGCCCCGGCGCCGTTCCTCACAGGCTGCGGCACCTCGCCGCTTGGGGCTTGGCCGGCATGGAACGACGATGCCATACAGGACCCTCCTTGCTCTCGTGCACCCTCCGCAGCGGACGGGCGAGGGGGTGTTGTGAGTCATCACGCATCCCTTCGGGGGTTGAGCCCCGGGGGCAGGGCCTAGTCCAACCGAGGGGTGTCGGATCCGCCGCCCAGGCCCTCGATCCGGCAAACGGTGCGGGATCGGCGCTGCGAGGCCGTCGAAAACCACCCAGACAATTTTTCCCGTTCCCCCGGCGTGCGTGCCGGACCCGGGTTCGCGCGCCGTGCCGGGCCGCATGCGCGATCGGCCGGCCCGCGTGAAGGCGCCGACGCGGCGCAGCCGACCCCGCCCGCGCCGGAGCAGCGCTCGGCGGCGGCCGCGACTGGGTCCGCAGCCGGGGCTTGAGCGGGCCGCGCGCGGGGAAAAACTCAACGGGGCTCGGAGCGTGGCACGCGTCAGGGGGAATGGCGATGGAATACGTGATCGGTCTGTTCGACGATCGGGCGACAGCGGATCGAGCGGTGGATGCGCTGCGGGATGCCGGTGTGGCGCGCGCGGACTACTCGGTCACCGACCGCAGCAATACCTTCAAGGGCTGGTTCGAGCGCCTCTTCCGGATGGGGGAGGACGCATCGAGCCTCGAGGCGCAGGGGATCCCCGATCAGGATGCCCGCTGGTATGACGACCAGATCGATCGCGGCGCGACGATGGTGGTGGTCCGCGCACACCGGGACAGCGGGCGCGCGGGCCGCCTGCTGCGGGAGGCCGGTGCGCGGGGTGTGCACGTCTACGGGCAGCGCCAGGGGCGATGGGTGCAGGTGCCCGGCGAGGCGGCGGCGCCCGGCGCCCCCGCGTACGGGGGTGCGCCGGAGCGCGGAGTCCAGCCGCAAGCAGCCGTGGCTCCTGCGCCGACCGGGCCCGCGCCGGAGCCGCCGGTCGCGCCCGACCGCCGTCCGGTCGAGGACGTGGTGACCGGGGGCACCTCGCGGCGGGGCGTGGCGCACGAGGAGGCGGGCGCGCGGGAGGGCCTCGAAGCGGAAAACGCGCGCCTCAAGCGTCTCGTGGCCGAGCAGGCGCTGGAGATCGAGCGGTTGCGCGCAGGGGGCCGATAGCAGGCGCACACGCGCGGGGCGGGACAGCGGACCGGTCCCTCTTCTCGGGTCTGGAGCGCCGTCCTCCGGGGGGCTCGTGCTGCCGCGAGCGGCAACGGAGGGCGGGGGCCCCGGTCCCGGGCATGCCCCGGGGTCGACCCTCGACCGTTGCGCTGCCCGTACCCTTCCCCTTCCGTGCCGGTGGCCAGCGAAGGCCGCGCGTTCGAGGCCGCACGCCGACCGTAGACCCGGTGGGCCCCCGCGCTCTCCGCTCCCTGGGATGGTGCGCTTCGAAACCGATTCCATGGAACCAGCTCAGGTTGACTTCGTCGGTTGCCGCCATCCGGAGCTCGATGGCCCGAGGGCACGGTTGCCATCGAGCGCGCGAGATCTCGTCCCCCCAACGATGGCGGTGCAAGGGAGGGACCAGCGAGGGGGCCCACTCGCAAGCCCTTGTCAACTTGGGCCCGCCAGGGCTCGAACCTGGATCCGCCGGTTATGAGCCGGATGCTCTGCCCTTGAGCTACGGGCCCTCGCGAGGATTATAGCACAGGCCCGGCCGTGCCGCGGGGCCGCTCAGCCCTTGAGGCCCGAGTACATGAAGCTCTCCACGAACTTGCGCTGGAACAGCACGAACACCGCGAGCAACGGCAGGATCACGATCACCGTGCCCGCGGCGATCAGGTTCCACTGTGCCCCGGACTCCGCCGACTGCGTGAACGACGCCAGGCCGACCGTGACGGTGCGGGCCCGCTCGGTATCGGTGATGATGAGCGGCCAGAGGAACTCGTTGTAGTGGTAGACGATGCTCACGATCGAGAACGCCACGAGGGTCGGGCGTGCGAGCGGGACGAACACGTGCCAGATCGTCTGCAGGCTGTTGCAGCCGTCGATCGCCGCGGCGTCCTCGAGGTCCCGCGGCACGCTGCGGAACGCCTGCCGGAGGAGAAACGTCCCGAACGCCGAGGCGAAGTACGGGATCATGATCCCCAGCCGCGTGTTGAGGAGCCCGAGCGCGCGGATCGTCACGAAGTTCGGCAGGATCAGGGCGGACGGCGCGACCATGAGCTGCAGGAGGAACAGGCGGAACAGCAGGTCGCGGCCGGGAAACTGGAGGCGCGCGAACGCGTACGCCGCGAGCGTGATCGTGACGAGCTGCACCCCCAGGATGCCGAACACGACGACCGCGGTGTTGTAGTAGAGGCGCAGGAACGGCGCGTCGGACCACGCCTCCCGGAAGTTGGCGAACGTGGGGTGGTGGACCCACAGCGACGCGATCTGGGAACCGAGCTGCCCGGGGGCCCGTAGCGACGTGGAAAACGCCCAGAGCAGCGGGAACACCCAGACGAACGCCATGGCCCCGACCCCCAGCGCCCAGAGCGCCGTGACGAGCTGGCGGGAGCCTCGCGGCGTCACCCTACACCTCGTAATGGATCCGCCGCTCCAGGACCCCAAAGCTCAAGGCGGCGATCGCCATGAGCACCGCGAGCAGGAACACCGTGAGCGCGGCCGCCTTGCCGAGGTCGAAGAACATGAACGCCACCTGGTAGATGTAGAAGAGGAGGAGGTTCGTCGTGTTGTCAGGGCCGCCGCCGGTCATCAGCCAGATCTGGTCCACCGACTGGAACGCGTTGATGCTGGCGATCAGCAGGACAAACAGGGTGGTGGGGCCGAGCAGCGGAAACGTGATCGCCCGGAACTGCTGCCACCCCGAGGCGCCTTCCAGGCGGCCAGCCTCGTACAGCTCGGCGGGGATCGTCTGCAGGCCGGCCAGGTAGAACAGCATGTAGTACCCGGCGTTCTTCCAGATCGTGAGGATCATCACCGCCGGTAGCGCCAGCGCGGGCGACCCCAGCCAGTTCACGCCGCCGCCCACGATCGCCCGCAGGTACACGTCGATCAGCCCGTACCCCGGCGTGTACACGAACAGCCAGATCGCCGCGGCCCCGACGAGCGGCAGGAGGGTCGGGTAGAAGAACGCCGTCCGGAACGGCGTGGTGAGCGCGTGCGCGCGGTTGAGGAGAAGGGCGAGCACGAGCGCCAGCGCGACCGTGACCGGGACCGTGCCGGCGAGGAACTCCGCGCTGTTGCGCAGCACCTGCCGGAAGATCGGGTCTGTGGCCAACCCGGCGTAGTTGCGCAGGCCCGTGAAGGTGGGATGCGATACCGTGGCGGTGACCCGGTACAGGCTCATCTCGAGCGAGGACAGGATCGGGTAGTAGGTGAAGGTCGCGAGGAACGCGAGCGACGGCAGCAGGAACAGATACGGCTGCACCCGCCACCGCCGTCGCAGGGCGGCGGGCCGCGCGAGGGCGACCGGGCTCGCCACGAAGCGCCGGACCTCAGTCTGGTCCTGCATGATCTCCTATCGCCCCGCCGCCGGGCCTGCGCGATGCCGCACCAGGGCGCCGTCGCAGGAGTTCCTGCCGCACGCCGCTTGCCAGGACGCCTCCGCGATGGACAGGGCCGGCTACTGGTACTTCTGCAAGATGGCGGTCGCGTCTCGCTGCGCCTGGTCCAGCGCGGCCTGGGGGCTGAGCCGTCCCGACTGCGCCGCCTGGATCGCCGTCACCAGGATCGTGCCGATCTGGTCGACGTCGTGGATCGTCATCTGCTCGCCGGCGACCCGCAGCTGCAGGGTCGCGGTGAGCGCCTGGGGCACCTGCTTCAGGTAGGCCGCGAACGCCGGGGCCGACAGCTCGGTCTTGCGGATCGGCACGTACCCGCTGCCGATGCTCCACCGCGCCGCCTGCGCCGGCTCTGTCATCCAGCGAATGAACGTCCACGCCGCCTGCACGTGGTCCTGCGGGATCTTGTTGAAGATGTAGAAGCTGCCGCCGCCGGTGGGCGCCCCGTACCGCTTCCCGGCCGGCATGAACGCGGCGTTCCACTCGAATTTGGCGTTCGTCCGGATGAACGTCATGTTGCCGGTGGTCGAGTAGATCATCGCCACCTTCTGCTGGATGAAGTCCTGCGGGACCTGGTCCCAGAACGCTTTGCTGGTGGGCCCGGGCGGGTGCACCTTGTACTTGCGCTGCAGGTCCAGGATGAACTGGAGGGCCGAGACCGCCTCCGGCGAGTTGAACTTCACCCACTTCCCGGTCTCGGTGTCGAAGTACTTGGCGCCCGCCTCGATCAGGAACCCCTGGAACACCCACGGCGAGGTATCGGCGACCGGCGCCTCGACGCCCCATTGGGTCACCCGGTCGCTCGCGTCGCGGACCGTGAGCTTCTGCCCGTACGCCGCGAGCTCCGTCCAGTTCTTGGGCGGCCGGTTCGGATCCAGCCCGGCCTTGCGGAACATGTCCTTGTTGTAGTAGAAGATCGGGGTGCTACGCTGCCAGGGGATGCTGTAGACGTGCCCGTTTGCACGGGCGTTGAGGAGGAGCGCGCCGTAGAAGTCATCGAGCCACCTGGCCCCGCCGGATTGCGCGATCAGGTCGTCGAGGGGGATGATCGCGTTGCGGTCCAGCAGGGAGTACAGCTCCGGCGTGTCCAGCACCGCGAGGTCGGGCGGCGTCCCGCCGAGGACGGCCGTCATCGCCTTGGCCATCGCCTCCACGTAGTTGCCCGCGAAGACCGGCTCGACCCGGATCCCGGGATGGGAGGCGTTGAAGTCGTTGACCATCTCGGTCATGAGCCTGTTGAGCGGTCCCGAGGCTCCCACCGGATAGTAGTACCGGAGCGCGATCGGCGCCTGCGCACCGGCGCCCGCCTGCGCGAGGGCCACCGCGACCGCGGCCACCGCCGCGAGCGCTGTCCACCGTCTGACCATCGCCATGCCGCCACCCCCCATGTGGAGCTCTCCCCGCACGCACAGGAAAGGTTCTCCCGGGGGCGAACAGTACCTCCTTGATTTCCCGCGCAGGAGGCCCTGACGCAGCGTGCCAGGCCGTCACCCCGCCCTTCCGTGATGGAGCGAGCCGGCCTCCCCCCGTGCGGGCCGCGCCAGCACTCCGGCGGTGCGCCCGCTGCCGAGGGCCCCGGGGCGGGGCGCGGTGGCGCGCCGGTCCCCCGCCCCGACGCGTCCTCGGGCGTGGAGGGCCTGCGGGTGGGGCGCGGCCTCGCCACCGAGGAGGAGAAGGCCCGGTACGTCCGGCGGATGTTCGGGGCGATCGCTCACCGGTACGATCTGACCAACGCGGTGATCAGCGCCGGGCTGCATCGGAGGTGGAAGGAGGCGACGGTGCGGCTGCTCGATCTCCGCCCGGGCGGGCGGGGGCTGGACGTGTGCTGCGGGACCGGTGACCTCGCCCTCCTGCTGGCCCGTCGCGTCGGCGCCCGGGGGCGGGTGGTCGGCATCGATGTCAGCGAGGAGATGCTGCGGATCGCCCGCCGGCGCGCAGCCGCCGCGGGCACGGGCGCGGTCTGCCGGTTCGCCCAGGGCGACGCCGAGGCGCTGGCCCTGCCGGATGCGGCGTTCGATGCCGCGACGGTCGGGTTCGGGATCCGGAACGTCGTGCACCCCGCGTCCGCCCTGCGGGAGCTTCGGCGGGTGCTCCGTCCCGGCGGCCAGCTCGCGGTGCTGGAGTTCAGCCGGCCGCGGCACGCGGTGCTCGCGCGCCTGTACGACCTGTACTCGTTTACCCTGATGCCGTGGCTCGGGCGGCTCGCCTCCCGGCACGCGGACGCGTACCTCTATCTCCCGACGTCGATCCGCGAGTGGCCCGACCAGGACGCGTTCGCGGCGATGCTCGTGCGTGCGGGATTCGAGCGGGTCTGCTACCACAATCTGTTGACGGGGATCGCGGCGATCCACGTGGGGACCCGGCCGCCGAGTGGGCACGCCCCCGGTGTCGCCCGTCCGTGAGAGGTGGGAGGGTGCGATGAGCGGCATGGGAGAGCAGGAGAAGACGGGCATCTTCCGGGTCGGCGCGAGGCAGCTCCGGGACGTCCGCGAGGCGCTGCGGTATGTATACGACGCCCTGGCGGAGCGCGGGTATAACCCTGTCGATCAGATCGTGGGGTATCTCGTCTCCGGCGACCCCACATACATCACGAGCTACAAGGACGCCCGCACGCTCATCCGGCAGATCGACCGGGACCGCCTCCTCGAGGAGCTCGTCCGGTGCTACGTGCAGGTTGCCTTCGGGGGGACCACCGCTGGCTCGCGCTGACGCAGTCGCCGGCGGCACCGGCACCCGGGTGGAGCGCCTCCTCATCAGCGGCGGGGTCCAGCTCCGCGGGCGGATCCGGGTGGCGGGCGCCAAGAACAGCTCCCTCGCGATCATCGCCGCGGCCGCGCTGGCCCCCGACCGCTCGATCATCGAGAACGTGCCGCGCTGCCGCGACGTGCTGACCCTGCTCGAGATCCTGCGCGCCCTCGGCGTGCGCGCCGCCCTCCAGGACAACGGCCGTCTGGAGCTGGACAGCCGGGAGGTCAGCGGCCATGTGGCGCCGTACGGCCTCTGCCGCCAGATGCGGGCGTCGATCTATACGGCCGGTATGCTGCTGGCCCGGCTCGGGCGGGCCGAGGTGCCGCTCCCCGGCGGATGCGTGATCGGGAGCCGGCCGGTCGACTTTCATATCCGCGGGTTCGAGACGCTCGGCGCGCACGTCGTGACCGAGCACGGCTACCTCAAGGCGCACGCCCGCCGCCTCGTGCCCGCGACGTTCTACGTGCCGCGCAGCAGCGTGGGCACGACGATCAACCTGATGCTGGCCGCCTCCCGCACGCCGGGGATCACCGTGCTGCAGAACGCCGCCCGCGAGCCCGAGGTCGTCGATACCGCCGTGTTCCTCTCTCTCATGGGCGCGCGCGTTCGGGGCGCCGGCACCAGCACCATCACGGTGGAAGGGGCGAGGGATCTCCACGGCGCCACCTACGCGATCATCCCGGACCGCATCGAGGCGGGGACCTATCTCATCGCGGCGGCCGCGACGCACGGCGATGTCCTGATCGAGGACCTCATCCCCGAGCACATTACCGCGCCGCTCACCAAGCTCGCCGACGCCGGGG
Organism: Bacillota bacterium; assembly: GCA_021324295.1. Taxonomy (GTDB): domain Bacteria; phylum Sysuimicrobiota; class Sysuimicrobiia; order Sysuimicrobiales; family Segetimicrobiaceae; genus JAJPJJ01. The sequence continues at coordinate 8,928 of JAJPJJ010000044.1, read as the reverse complement.
TCACCGTGGACAGCGACCCCACGGGCGTGCGGGTCCGGGTGGAGGGGGCGCTGCGCCCGATCGATGTGGACACGGCGCCGTATCCCGGGTTTGCCACGGACCTCCATCCGCAGTGCGCGGCGATGCTTGCCACGGTGCCCGGCCGGAGCGCGATCCGTGAGACGATCTTTGAGAAGCGCTTCGGATACGTCGACGAGTTGCGCCGGATGGGCGCGGACATCCGCGTCGAGGGCGACACGGCGACGATCACGGGCGTGCCGTACCTCACGGGCGCGCCGGTCGAGGCGGTGGACATCCGCGCGGGCGCTGCGATGGTCGTCGCTGCCCTCCAGGCGCGCGGGGAGACGCAGATCACCAACGTCGAGAACCTGGACCGCGGCTACGAGGCGCTCGAGGACAAGCTGCGGAGCCTGGGCGCGCAGGTGCAGCGGATCGCCACGTAGCGGGAGCCCGCCGCCTGCTATACTGGCCTGTGGGCGAGTAGCTCAGCGGAAGAGCGCCTCGCTTACACCGAGGAGGTCGCGGGTTCGACCCCTGCCTCGCCCACCAGGTTTTTCAACGTTTCTAGACGGTCGCTCACCGTTCCGAACCCGGCCGGATCGTAAGACAAATTTCTTGAGCTGGAACGGAACGGGACCCGAGCCGGAACTCATTGCAGCCACTCCAGTCTCTCCTGGGCCGGTCTAACGGCCACCAACCCGGCTGTGAAATCGTCCCATACTATCTGACTCGTTCATGCATGGCGAACGCGGCACCACCAACGCGGATCGACGGGACACGTGGCAGCGGCTTGTTTCTGTGATTCACGAACCGGATCTCGACCTTGGCATTGAGCGCGGCTGCCAAGCGCTCGAGCGTGGGGATCGCCGGAATGACTTTGGCCCCCTCAATCCGACTGAGGACAGGGCGTTGGACGTGTGCTCGCGCGGCCAGCTGCTCCTGCGTGAGACCGCGCGTGGCGCGCAGCGCGATCACGGCCCGGGCAGCCTGAAACTCCGGCTCCAAGTCCTCGTACGCTTGTCGGACTGTCTCGTTCCGGAGCAGCTCCTGCTTGAGGTCCTTCCACGAGCGGCTGCGTCGTGGCATGATCGTCTATCCCTCCTCGGTTCGGCGCCGATTGTAATCGGCCATCCGTTGCTCGGTGGTCTCCAGTTCCTTTGCCGGCGTGCGCTGCTTCTTCTTCACGAACCCGTGTAGCATGACGAGGCGGCGCCGCGGCCCCGGGAAAAAGAGGAGTCGGTACTGCACGCGTTGGTGCTCCAGCTTGACTTCCCAAATCTTGCCCCGCAGAGGCGCTACATAGGGCTCGCCCACGTTCATCCCGTGCTCTTCCAGCAGGTCGAAGATCCAAGCGAACTTGGCCTGCACCTTAGCGGGTTGCTTCCTCAGCCACTCCTCCACCGGCCGCTTTGCGTCCGCGGTCTCGTAGAAGACAACGGCCCACGGGTCCGGTTTGTGAGGGTTTGTCACCGTCGATGACTATTGTAACTTCGAAGTTACATCAAGTCAAGAGAGGCGTAGCGGGGGAGAATGAAGCAGACGCAGGCGCGTTAGAACTTCTTTTGCCTTCACAAGCCTGGATCTGGTGGCCCGCCAGGGCTCGAACCTGGGTCCGCCGGTTATGAGCCTGGAGTGCAACGCCGAGGACCCCCCCGCCAGTTGGAAGCTCGCCGATGAATCGCATCGCGCGGCTGCGCGTGGACGTCGGGCGGCTTCGGGCGGTGCTTCGCACGCTGGCCGGCGTGACCGCGACCCAGCGAGGGTTTGCGCTGGCGCCGCACCACGCGGAGGAGGAAAGAGCGGGAAGGTGAGGGTCGTCCGCCGGCCCGGGCGAGGCTCCGCGGTCGTTCGCCGGCCGGCGAGCGTGAGCAGGCCGGCGGACGCCCGGCAGCAGAACGCGGGCGGCACGAGGAGGACCGTTCGGGGCGCGCGAGGAAGGATTGACGGCTGACTCAGACGGCCCGCCTGTGCCGCGCCGTGCCCCTGTGCTCGCACCGCCGGGACGGGGTGCGCCGAGTCTGCGGGAGGCTCCGCGGATGCTCGATCCCCTGGCACCGGCAGGAAAGGGCCGCGAGATCGGCGTCCTGGCGGCGCTGGCAGCGGCGTACGTCGTCGGCGCCAAGCTCGGCCTCGCTTTCGCCACCGTTCACCCCAGCGCCACACCCGTGTGGCCGCCCACGGGCATCGCCATCGCATCGCTCCTGCTCATCGGCTATCGGGCATGGCCGAGCATCTTCCTCGGGGCGTTCGTGGCCAACCTGACCACCTACGGCGCGGCTTGGACGTCCGCGGGCATCGCGACCGGCAATACGCTGGAGGGCCTCATCGGGGCGTATCTCGTGAACAGGTACGCGGCCGGCCCCGCCGCGTTCGACCGCCCGCAGGACACCGTCGCGTTCGCCGCGCTCGCTACGCTGGCGGCGACGATCGGCGCGAGCGTTGGCGTGACCAGCCTCGCGCTCGGCGGATTGGCCCGCTGGAGCGCGTACGGGCCGATCTGGCTCACGTGGTGGCTCGGCGACGCCACGGGAGCCCTCAGCGTGGCTCCGCCGATCGTGCTCTGGATGGCGCGCTCCGGGCCGCCTTGGGGCCGGCGCCACGTGCTCGAGCGCGCGCTGTTCCTGGTGGCGCTCCTCCCCGTGGCCGGGCTCGTGTTCGGTGGCGTGCTTGGGTCCGTCTACCCGATCTGGCCGTTCCTGGCGTGGGCGGCGGTCCGGTTCGGCGGCTCGATGCCCTGCTGGAGCACCTCCGTCCCGTGGTGCGCCTGACCGGCGGCTCGATCATCCTGGTCGAGGGCGACGAGCTGGTCCTGCGGGCGGCGGCGGGGCCCTTCGCGGCGCAGGCGCTGGGCCAGCGCCTCCCGCGCGGTCGCGGTCGCCTCTGGCAGGTCATCGATCGGGGGGAACCGTTCCAGAGCGCCGACCTCATCGCCGAGGGGCACCGGCCGACCACACCGGTACGGTCGTATCTGGCCGTGCCCCTCCTCAGACCGAGCGGGCCCTTTGGGATCCTCGAGATCGACTCGACCGAGCCTCATGCGTTCGAGGCCGTCGACTCGGACCTGATGCAGCGCGTGGCCGGGGTCCTCGGCGGCTCCCTCGAGCTCGCCCTGCGGTACGCCGCGGAGGCGCAGGCCAAGGCCGATGCGGAGGCGGCGCGGCGGGCGGAGCGGGCGGCACGCGAGGCCACCGAGCGGGCGGCGGACCGCATCGCGCGGCTGCAGGCCATCACGGCGGCGCTCTCCGAGGCGGTGACCCCCGAGCAGGTGGCCGAGGTCATCATCGGACACGCCCTGCGGGGCCTCGGGGCCGCGGCGGCGGGTCTCTCACTCCTCACCGCGGACGGGTCGGCGCTGGAGCTGATTCGCGCGAGTGGCTACCCGGAGGAGACGATTCGGCGCTGGCGGCGCTACGCGGCGCATCAGTACGGGGGCATCGCGGACGCGCTGCGGACCGGCCAGGTCGTGTGGCACGCCTCGCTCGACGAGCTGCACCGCGCGTACCCCGAGCACGAGCCGCTGCCGGAGCCGGTGGGCCGCGGAGGCCGCGCCGCCGTGCCGCTCATGCTGGGAGACCGCGCGCTCGGCGTGCTGTACGCGAACTTTCGGGAGCCGCGGACCTTCGGCGCCGATGATCGGGAGTTCATGCTTACCTTCGGCCGGCTGTGCGCCCAGGCCCTCGAGCGCGCGCGGCTGTACGAGCACGAGCACCACATTGCGGAGTCGCTCCAGCAGGCGTTCCTGCCCACCGGGATGCCGCAGCTCCCCGGCGTGGGCGTGCACGCCCTCTACGTCCCCGGCGCAGTGGAAGCCGCGATCGGCGGAGACTGGTACGATGTCTTCGACCTGCCCGATGGGAAGGTGGCATTCTCGATCGGCGACGTCGCGGGACGCGGGCTGTCGGCCGCGGTGGTCATGGGTCAGGTGCGCCAGACGATCCGCGTCCTTGCCACCGAGGGCCACGATCCCGCCACGGTGATCGCCCGGGCTGGGCGGACGCTCGCCGCGATCTACAGGGGCGAGAAGATGGCGACGGCCGTCTTCGGCGTGCTCGATCCGGTGTCGCTCAGCTTCACATACGCGTGCGCGGGACACCCGGCGCCGCTGCTGGCGACACCGGACGGGCGGGCCGAGACGCTCCTCTCCAGCGGGGTGCCGCTCGGGATCGACGACGCATCCGCGCGCCAGTGTTGGACGGTGGGCCTCCCCCGCGGGTCGCTGCTCGTCCTCTACACCGACGGGCTGATCGAGGCGACGCGAGACGTCGCAGCCGGCCACGCTGCGCTGGCCGCGGCGGCGCGCCGTGTCCTCGCGGAGCCGCCTGTGGACCCCGCCCGCGTTCTCCGGGAGCAGGTGCTCGGCGGCCGGCACCTGCCGGATGACGTCGCCGTCGTGACCGTCTCGGTGGCGCCCGTCCCCCTGGAACGGCTGGAGATGAGCGTCCCCGCCGACCCGTCCAGCCTCGCGTCGGTGCGGCGAAGCTTCCGGCGCCTCGCCCGGGACATCGGGCTCCCCGACGATCGGGCCTTCGATGTCCAGGTCGCGCTCGGCGAAGCGCTGAACAACGCGATCGAGCACGCCTACGGCGCGGGCGCGGGGATGATCGAGATCCGGGGATGGCGCGACGGGCGCTTTTTGGTAATCGAGATCGAAGACCACGGGCGGTGGCGCCCAGAGCGGGTAGAGGGGCGGGGCCACGGTCTCCTCATCATGCGCTCCCTGGCGGATGCGGTGGATCTGGTGCGAGACCTCTCGCGCACGGTGGTCAGGCTCCAGGCCGTCCTTCCGGGTCAGAGCGACGCGGCGCCGGCGCCGCTGCACGCGCGGGGGATATCGCGCCAGTCACGGGAGAGAGGGGAGGACATCGCTGTGCACACCGGTGACCACCCGGGGTCGTTCACCCCGCCGGCCATGGATCGTCGGTTCCGGATCGGGCTGGCCGACGATGTGCCGGTCGTCCGCGTTACCGGGGACGTCGATCTGGCCAGCGCCGCGAGGTTCGAGGCCGCGCTCGAGCAGGCCGCGCGCGCCGACCGTCACGCCGTGATCGTCGACCTCAGCGAGGCGTCGTACTTCGACAGCCAGGGCGCCCACGTGCTGTTTCGATTCGGGAGGCGCCTGGCCGTGAACCGGCAGCGGCTGCTCCTCGTCGCCCCCGCCGGCCCGGGCCTTCGGAGCATCCTCGCCATGACCGGCCTGGCGGAGAGCTTTCCCGTCCTCGGCTCGGCCGAGGAGGCCGTGGTGGCGGCGAAGCGAGGCGGCTGAGCCGGCGCGGCGGCCCTCGTCGAGCGCCCGTCCGCGGCGGAGGCGTCGACCCCCGGAGGAGTAGGAGATCGATAGGGGTTCATCGAAAGTTTTGTGACCAAAAGCGCGACTTCACTGCAACTTCGGAGGAGCCGGCCGGCGTGGCGCCACCCGCCGACTTTCAGGACACGTCTCATATCGTCGAGGGACCATCGGTGGATGCAGGGCCGCTCCCCGCGAGCGCCGGTGAATTCCTGCTCGAGCAGGCGCCGCCGGCCGACCGCAGCCCCATCGAAGCCTACCTCCGACGCGTCTCCCCCGGTTCCCGGGCCGCCCTGCGGGAGCTGCTGGACCAGCTCGCCGCGCACCTGACGGTTGGCCGGGGCACCGCCGATACGTGCGCGTGGCACCTCGTGCGCGCGCACCACGCCGGGGAGATCCACGCGGCCCTGCGCGCGCGCTACCCGCTCGCGGCCGTCGGCAAGATGCTCGCGGTGCTGCGCGGCGTGCTCAAAGAGTGCTGGAGACTCGGGCTGCTGACCGCCGAAGACTACCGCAGCGCCTCCGAGAGCATCGCGTTGAGGAGAGGGCAGGTCGTGCTGCGGCGCGCCCCATCACGGGACAGGCTGCTCTCCGTGCTCGAGACCGCCGGCGGGGAGCAATCGGCCCCCCGGCGCCACAACGGCACGGTACGCGTCCTCCTGCAGGCCAACGGGTTCAAACCCGATCCCGCGGCCGGGACCGTCCCCTCCGAGGCCCTCGCGCAGGCCAGGCGCGGCCGGCCGATCGGGGAGGGGGTGTACCGCCACCGGGTGAGCACGGCCGAGGCGATCGCGCACCTGCTCTGGGAAGCGGACGTCTGTCTGAGGCAGCGGGCGTTCTGCGCGTGCCTTGCCATGCTGCGCGCGGCGGTCGATCTCTGGAGCCGGGACTATCGCGATCGGTTTGGCCTCACACTCGACGTCGCGGCCGGCGAGCGGGACACTCTCTACTGGCGGCTCGTGAGGATCGCCGAGGAGAACAAGCTCCTGCGGACCGCGATCGCCGCGATCATCCGCGGCCTGGGGGAGGCGGGCGACGGGGATGGTCCCGACGGGCGGGTGTGCCATCCCGGGCGGACGCTCGGGCCGGACGGCCTCGCGGCCGCCCGGCTGAAAGCATCGTACCGCGAGCTCCAGGAACTGGTGCTCGGTCTCGTTGCTACCGGAGCGCCTGACCTACCTCTCTAGCCGATGGCGCGGCCGCGTGTCCGGGTCGGTGACACGTGCCTCCGGCGGCGGCGCAGCCGGCGGCCCCACCGGACCGTCCTCCGACAGCGCACACCCCGACCTGCTGTGCGCGGGGCTCGTCTTCGACCGGAGCGGCGTGCCGCTCTGGGTCGGCGGGCAGGCGCGCGCGCTCGGCGACGAGTGGGGCGGGGACGGGTTCTGGAGCGCGGTGGGCCAGGGCCTCTGCGCGCTGGGCGCGCAGCGCGTCCTGACGCTCCTCGTGCGGCTCGAATCCGGGGACGACGCGGACGGCCGGGACCTCGCCACGATTGTCGGAGCGCGCGACGGGGCGGGGAGGATCCTCAGCGTGCTCCTTGCCTCTGCCACTTCGGCCACAACCGGCGCAGCGTCCCGAGGGACGAACCGGACCACAAAGGAGGGGTGGGCCATGGAGCTGAAGGAGCTCGTGCACAAGCTGACGGACTTCATCTGGGCACGGGAGCAGCAGACCCGGCAGTCCGCGGAGACAGCGATCCTCAGTTACGTACAGGACGCGGTGCTCGTGGAGATCGAGTACCGCCGCCGCATGCACGAGCTCGATCGTCGGCTCTCCGAGCTTGAGGGCGCGCGAGACGCCGTGATGTCCTCCTGACGCGAGGCGAGCGGGCGCCGGAGCGCGCCGGTTCCGCCCCTTCCCCGCCGGCCCCGGACGCGCCGGTGGCGCCGGGCGAGGCCACCCGCGGCCTGCGAACGTCAATAGCGGCCACCGCCGCTCGCCGGGCGCGCCGATGGATATTTTCTATCGCTGCGCCGGCCCCCGCGCACAGGAACGCGGTCCGACGGGGCGGAAGTGCACGGAGAGCTACCAGCGAATGGAGGCTAGCGATGGGACGAACGACCAAGGGCCGCACCACTCGCAGCAGCAGCCGCGGGCAGAAGGCCCTCCCGGAGCGTGGATCTGCGCCCAACGGTCGGCAGCCGGCCGAGGACGACATCCGGCGGCGCGCCTACGAGCTCTACCTCGAGCGCGGCGGGGCACCCGGGCAGGCACTGGACGACTGGGTGCGCGCCGAGCGCGAGCTCCGCGGCCAAGCAACCTGACCTCCGGCCGCGACCCCGGTCACCCCTGAGATCGGTGGACCGCCGGGACATGCGGCGCGCGTCCGTAGTGAGCGCGCACCGCACGCCCACGCCCGCGTGCGCCTCCGCGCCCTCTCCGGACGCCGCGGACGCCTGGGCCCGCGGCGCGCCCCCGGGCCGTGGATCGAGCGTGCTCCCGTGGGCCTGAACGGGCTCTTCAGGTTCAGCCGGGACATGGGGGTCGACCTCGGGACCGCGAACACGCTGGTCTACGTGCGGGGCGACGGCATCGTCGTGCGGGAGCCCTCCGTCATCGCGCAGCGCATCGGCCGGAAGGAGATCCTGGCGGTCGGCGACGAGGCGAAGAGGATGATCGGGCGCACCCCGGGCGATGTCATCGCGACGCGTCCCCTGCGCCACGGCGTCATCGCGGACTTCAACACGACCGCCTCGATGCTTGCCTATTTCATCCGGCGGGGCCTTCGCGGGCGGCTGGTCGGGCGCCCGCGCGTCATGGTCGGGATCCCGAGCGGGGTGACCGAGGTCGAGCGACGGGCCGTGATCGATGCGACCATTCAGGCAGGCGCGCGCGAGGCCTACCTCATCGAGCAGCCGATGGCCGCCGCGATCGGGGCCGGGCTGCCGGTGTCGGAGCCGGTGGGAACGATGATCGTGGACGTCGGCGGAGGCACGACCGAGGTGGCCGTGATCGCGCTCGGCGGCATCGTGGCCGTCAAGAGCCTGCGCGTCGGCGGGGACGAGATGGACGACGTGATCGTCCAGTACGCCCGCAAGGCGTACAACCTGCTGATCGGCGACCAGACGGCGGAAGATATCAAGATCCGGATCGGGTCCGCGTATCCGCAGAAGCAGGAGCAGGAGATGCTCGTGCGCGGGCGCGACCTTGTCTCCGGCCTGCCCCGCACGGTGCGGATGACCGCGACGGAGGTTCGGGAGGCGCTGGCCGAGCCGATCGCGGCGATCGTCGAGGCCGTGCGGACGACCCTCGAGCGGACGCCGCCTGAACTGTCGGCGGACATCATCGACCGCGGCATCGTCATGACGGGCGGCGGCTCCCTCCTCCGGGGTCTCGACGCGCTGCTCAGCGAAGAGATCGGGATGCCGGTGATGGTCGCGGAGGATCCGCTGAGCAGCGTCGCGCTCGGGACCGGCAAGGCGCTTGCGGAGCTGGAGACGCTCAAGCGGGTTCTGGTCACGGCGCGGACGGCGCGCGGCGGCCACGGCCGGTAGCACGGGGGGCGAGCGGGGCCCGGGTGGCCGGGCGGCGGGCCGTGTTGCCTCATAATTCCTGGTCACCGAAGTAGGGGGTGATGCCTCATAATGGTGGTCACCCAGCATCCGTCCTTGATGCCCTTGTCTTTGTCCTGCCCGCGGCCG
>JAJPJJ010000029.1 GCA_021324295.1 Bacillota bacterium | reverse complement strand
GACATGGGAGCGGCCTCCTTCGCATGGTGTGTGCGTTTCTCCCAACGATTCCATTCACCATGCCGGGGCCGCTTCCCGCATTCTCAACGAACTATAGCACACACTCCAGCCTCCGGTGCTCGCTGAAGCCGTCGCAAAGATGGTTCACGAAGGTTGGACGCTCGAGCGCGGAATTGAGCACGTTAAGCAGCGTTAGGCCGTGGACCCGCGCCTGCCCACTCTCAGCCTGGTGGTGCCAGGATGGGGATCCAGGTGAGCGCCGACGTGATCCAGGCGCTCGGCCCAGCGGTGGCGGCGGCGTCCCGCGGTGACCAGCATGTTGAGGTTACAGAGAAGACAAACGCGACGAGGGTCAGCAGGAGCCACTCCCGTCGGCTCTCGAGGTGCTCGCGATGCCCGGAGGGCGTGCAAACGGTCCGCGCGCTACCTCGAATGCGTATCCAAGCCGGAGGAGCTTCGCCTCTGAGAATGGAGGCCCGACCAGCTGGATCCCAACGGGGAGGCCGTTGCCCGTGAGGCCGCACGGGACGGAGAGTGCAGGGTGCCCTGTCAGGTTGAACGGTGCAGTACAGCGGATGAACGCGTTCAAGAGGTCAAGGCGGCGTCCCTGAACGATGAAGGTATCCTGTCCCCACTCGGGAGGCTCGATGCTGACCGTTGGCGTCGCGAGGACGTCGACCCTCTCGAACGTAGCCGTCAGGTCCCGCCGAAGGACCGATCGGACCCGCTGAGCCTCCACGTAATCATCTGCCCGGTAGAGCCGTCCTGACAGGAGCGATCGCCGGACGTCCTCACCGTAGTCCATTGGGCGCTCGTCGAGGAAGCTCCGGTGCACGGAGGCCGCCTCGGGGAAGAGGATGGCGACCTCCGCTGGCAGGCTGACTTCGAGTCGGGGCATCCGTACCTCTTCGATTCTCGCCCCCAACTCCGCCAGGCGGCTAACAGCGCGGTCGAAGTTGCGCCGGACGCCGTCTTCCATGAGCGCGGTGAGGTAAGATTTTTCAATCCCGATGACCACACCCCCGATATCGGCGTCATCAGGGGGTGGCGCAATTGGAGGGCCCGACACCGACACTGGGTCCTCAGGATCGTATCCCGCCATCGCTGCGAGGAGCATCGAGACATCGCGGGTCGTCCGAGCCATCGGCCCAGCGTGGTCGAGCGACCAAGAGAAGGGGAAGACGCCTACCCGGCTCACGAGCCCATACGTCGGCTTGAGCCCGACGACGGCGCAGAACGCGGCCGGTGTCCGAATCGATCCCCCCGTGTCGGTTCCCGTGGCTCCAAGACACATGTGAGCTGCGAGCGCGGCTGCGCTCCCGCCGCTGGAGCCGCCCGGGGTCCGGGACGGGGCCCACGGATTCAGCGTTCGCCCGAAGTGAGGGTTGTCGTTGGTCGGCCCGTCCGCGAACTCGTGCATGTTGAGCTTCCCGACGATGATGGCCCCCGCGCGTCGCAGCTTGTTTACCACGGTAGCGTCCCGGTTAGGCACCCAGTCCATGAGTATCTTCGACCCGACCGTCGTCCGCAACCCCGCCGTCTCAAAGTTGTCCTTCAGGGCGATGGGAATGCCCTCCATTGGGCCCCGCGATTCTCCGCGCCTGCGCCGCTGGTCGCTCCGCCGAGCCTCGTCCAGCAGCTCGGAGTGGGGGCGGACCGTGATATAGGCATTGATGTGCTGGTTGAGGCGACCGATTTGATCGAGGACCGAGGAGACGAGCTCGGTGGCGGACAATCGTCCTCCGGCGAGGTGCTCATTCGCCTCGTGGATGGTCAGCTCTCGAGGCTCCATAAGCTACTTGGTCCGGCAGGGGATAGGGGAGACATCGCCGCGAAATCGAGGGGGCTCTTTTCCACCTCGGCGAGCCTGCGCGATACCTCCGCAATGAAAGACGTCTCCCGGGCCAGCCACTCCCGGTCGGCTGCAGGGATCAGTCTGGCAGAGGAGCCGAGCCGTCGGTCGACGAAGTCGGCCGCACTCATCGTCGCCGCGCCACGGATCGGTCGAGAGCCTCGGCCGTTGTCCGATCCGCGAACTGTAAGCTCGTGGCATACCGGCTGGCCTCGATGACGGACTCAAGGTGTCCGCTCGACACGAGCTGGCGAAGGAGCGCTTTCTGGACCCCGAAGCTTGTGCCCGGCAGGGAACCTATCTCTCTCGCCGCTTCGATGGCACGCGGTCGACACCTCTCGGGGTTGGTCACCTCGTGGATGAGGCCGAGCCGCTGGGCCTCAACCGCATCGAGCTGTTGCCCGGTATAGAACAGCCGTCTCGCATGCCCCAGCCCTACGATCCATGGGAGCAGGAACCCTTCAAGGGGAGCAGCCACGCCGATCGTCAGCTCCGGAGTCCCGAACCGCGCGGTAGCAGTGGCAACCGCGTAGTCGCAGGCCATGACGAGGATCAATCCAGCTCCGAGAGCGAATCCGTTGACAGCCGCGATGACCGGTTTCGGCGAGGAAAGCGCCGCGAGGTACATGTCACGCTCCGCTCCGAGCATGCGGTACATCGCCTCCGGGTTGAAGTTCCGCATCTCGCCGATGTCGCTCCCGGCGCAGAAGCACCGGTCTCCCGCTCCCGTCACGACCAAGGCCGTCACATCGGGGCGCTGTCCCGCTGCGACGATTGTGTCGGCGAGTGCCCGCTTCCCGGCTTCGGGAAGGGCGTTGGCCTTCTCAGCGCGGTCGATGGTGATGGTGGCGACCGCTTCCTCTACGTCCAGGCGAATCACGCCTCGTTCCCCCCTCCTATCGAGTCCGCCGGCAAGCTCATCGCAGCGATCGTAGTTGGCGCAGGCGACGCCCGCTCAGCGCGACCGCGAGTACAATGATGAGGCCAGAAAAGATCTGCTGCTGCGGGGTGGAGAAGCCGAGTAGAATCACGCCATTGCTCACGAGGCCTACCAACAGGGCTCCAGCGATCGCGCCCTCCACGCTACCGCGGCCACCGTTGAGTGCGGTTCCGCCAATGACAACCGCGGCGAGGACTGTGAGGAGATCACCTCCGCCGAGATCGTAGCGGCCCGAGGCGAGCTGTCCCGTATAGAGCAGGCCGGCCAGCGCCCCCGCGAGCCCGCTGAGGATGAGGACGGCGACCTTGATGCGGCGGGTTCGGACTCCCGAATAGCGGGCGGCCACCTCGTTGCCTCCTGTTGCGAGCACAGCCTTGCCGAACGGCGTACTGCGTAGCACAACGGTGCCCAGGACTCCAACCCCGAGCGTCCACGCCAGCAGCACGGGGACTGGGCCGAGGCTTCCTGACCCGAAGTTTGAGGTGTAGACCTCGTTTGTAATCGGGACCGCCTGCTCCCCGGAGATGAGCCGCGCAGCTCCCTCGAGCGCGCCGATCATGCCCAGGGTGACGATGAACGATGGAATCCCGATCAGGACCGTGATCGCGCCGTTTATCAATCCGACGCTCAAGCCTACCGCCAGCGCCGCTGCCACTGCGATCCACATTCCGTATCCATGCGCGAGCAGCGTCGCGGCGAGCGTCCCGACGACGGGAGGCACTGACGCGATGGACAGGTCGATCTCGCCCGCACTGATGACGAACACGCTGGCCACTGCCATCACGATCACCGGTGTTTTCGCTTTCACGATGTTCATGAAGTTGCCGACGCTCATGAACGCGGTGTCCCGTAGCAGGACCCAGAACACGCCGATCAGGGCAACCATGACCAGGATCAAGAGAAGCGAGCTTTCGACCGAGAAGAGCGCGGTTTGAGACGTGCGCGCGTACTCTCGCCACCGGCGCAGCGTGCATGCATCCTTGCTTGGCGAGGACGCTGTTTCCGCGAAGCCCTCTGAGGACCGGCCGGGATTGTCGCGCATCCGGTTGGCCGCGGGGGTGCCCTTCGCCCCATGTATCATCCGCGGTCACCCGTGGTCGTCACGGACTGCTGGATCGGCGTGGACGACGGATCGCGGTTGCATAAGGTGAGCTATTTCAGATTCCCCGCGCCGTTGTGGCCAGTTCGGGACGATGTCGCGCAAGGTGCCGTCGGCCAAGATGAGGATTCGATCCGCGACCTCCCGCAGCTCCCGCAGGTCGGACGTGACCCAGACGGCCGCGTTGCCTGCATCGGCGAAGGCCCGAACGCGAGCGCTGATCTCGGTCCTCGAGCGCACGTCGACGCCGAAGGTGGGCTCATCGAGAAGAAGCACCCGGCAGCGCGCGTTGAACGCCTTCCCGAGCACGACCTTCTGCTGATTTCCACCTGACAACCACTCGACCGGCTGCCGCCGGTCGGCCGGTTGGATGCGGAGTTGCGCGATGGTCTGGAGAGCCACCTCGGCGCTGCGCTTGCCGTTGATCAGAGGACCGAGGCAGAGGCGCCTGAGGATAGAAATGACCACGTTCGCCTCGACGGAATGCGAGAGCACGAGGCCCTCCGTCTTCCTGTCCTCCGGAATGAGGTATAGGCCCTGCCGGATCGCCTCCGCGGGAGAGCTCGGATTCACGCGACGTCCGGCGACGCGTATCTCGCCTGCGCGGCGGGGGATCACCCCGAACAACGCAGCGAGCAGCGTGGACCGGCCACTCCCGGCTAGGCCCGCCACGCCGACGATTTCACCTGCACAGACCTCGAAGCAAATGTCCCGCAGCTTGGTACCGACGTGTAGCCCACGTACCTCCAACAGAGGCGACCGCTCGCCGCTCCGTAAGGAGCGGTGGGTCTGTGTTTCGCTCGTGGCAGCGCCTTCGTGGGCATGCTGGAAGATGCCGCCGGCGATCGCCTCCACCACGTCGCGCATGCTGGTCTCGCGGACCGGGGTCGACATGACGGTACGGCCGTCGCGGAGGACGGTCACTTCGTCGCAGAGCTCGAACACTTCGGCGAGCCTGTGCGACACGTAGACGATCCCGACACCCGAGCTCGCGATCTGCCGAACGACGGCGAAGAGTCGCTGCACTTCTCGTTCGGTTAGCGCGGCAGTGGGCTCGTCGAGGATGAGCACGGAGGTCGCCAACCGCAGCGCCTTCGCGATCTCAACCATCTGCTGATCCGCGACGCCGAGTCGCCCGACGAGCGCCGTCGGGGGAATCTGCACGCCCAGCCGTTCAAATATCTGCTGGGTCTCCCGCACCTCGGCGCGCCCATCGATCAGCCCGGCGCGCCTTATTTCGCCGTTGAGAAAGATGTTATCGACGATCGAAAGATCGGGCACGAGGCTTCGTTCCTGGAATACCATGCCGATTCCCGCCCTGCGCGCCTCGAGGGGGCCTGAGAAGTGCCGCTCCAAGCCGTTGACGATGACACGCCCCGCCGTCGCCGGCGTTGCCCCCACGGCAATCTTCAGCAGGGTCGACTTCCCCGCTCCGTTAGCCCCGACCAGGGCGTGGATGCTGCCCGGTCGGACACGCAGGTCGACTCCGTGGAGCACTTCTGTGGTTCCATAGACCTTGACGATGCCCAGCAGCTCGAGCGCGAACGATAGCGAGGCCTCCGTCCGGTGCATCGCTCAACCCCGGAACAGCGAACTCGCCATCTCCGTCTTCACCGCCCAGCGAGGTGCCGCTCCAAGCACACCGGTGTCGCTTCTCAATGCAAGCACTTCTGCGCCGCATCCGGGAGAGGCACGACCCCGCCGTAGGCCAGATCCCAGGCTTCCCGAAGGTTGTCCTTCGTTGCGGCGAAGACCGGCACCACGACGTACGGCGGGACCGGTCGACCTAGTGCATGGAGCGCGGCTGCGATGGCGCCGGTGCGTCCCCATTCGTACACCAACTGCGACGACATGACGAAGATCGGCCCGGTGCGGCACGCGATCTCTGTGGCACCGGTGAACCCAAGGTCGATGTGCGCCACCGGGATCTTCTTGCCCGCCGCGTTCAGGGCCGCCAGGACGCCGTCGGCGGGAAGGTCCCATGGCGCGAAAATCACGTTGAGATCCGGGTAACGCGCCAGCATCGCAGAGGTGATTTCCTGGGTCTTGTGAGGATCGCTCATCGGCATGCGGACGACGATCCTGACGTTGGTCTTGCTGAGTTCGTTCACAAAGCCCTTCTCCCGTTCATTCACGAGCTTGTAGTTGGCGTCGAAGTAAATCATGCCAAGCTTCGCGCCGTTCGGGAATCGTCTGGCAACCTCGCGGGCCACCGCGGCGCCATTCCCATATGTATCGTACGAGATCAGGGTCACAAAGTTCTTCGGCTTGTTAGTCGTCCATCCCCCCGGAGCATTGGCGAAGGAGACCACGGCCACGCCGGCGTTCACCGCGGGCTGCAGCGCCGCGCGGTCGGCCGTTGGGTCCACTCCGCTGTAGAGGATGATGTTAGGCTTGAGGGCCATCACGTTCCGCACGTCGGTCGCCAGTTGCGCTTCGTCGAAGTTGTAGTTCGTCACCGCAACGAGCTTGATCCCCATGGCGTCCAGGGCGTCTCTAGCGCCGGCGAGGACCGCCTGGTTGTAGGCGCCGGAGGACCAGTTGAGAAAGGCTGCCCTGAGGCCCTTAGCGCAGACCTGCCGAACCTGGCCGGGAGTGATATTCACCTCGGTGTACCAGGTCGGCGTCTCGCCCACATTACCTCGTGTCGTTAGCGACGTGGCGCTAGGCATCTTGACCCAAGACGGCAACTTCTGGCGCTTCAGCGCCTCCGGCGTGCACCGCTCCGCTGCGGTCACCACCTTCGCGGCACCTCCACAAGTCGCAGCCACCAGGGCCACCAGGGCAAGCGCGCCGACTATGGACGTCCAGCCCGTTCGGGCGCGGCGCGCCGTTGTTGCCGAACCCCGGGGGACTTCAGCCCTGCCCAGGACTTGCCGAATCCTCATCGACTTCACCCTCCCTCCCCTTGACTGGTGCCCAGAAGAGCGATATGCGGGGTGGCAGAACTGGATTGCGGCCGTAGGGGCCTTCTGCGCGTCGCTTGGGCAGAAGTCGTGGCGATCCCCGCGAACAGGCAGACGTGTGGTCCGCTGATCGTCCTCGTCTGAGTGGTCTCCTCGCCGAGCGATGGGCCGCCCGGCCGGCGTTGTAAGCGATTACATTAACCGTCCGCGACCCGGGTTCCTTCCATCGGCGCGGCGAGGATTATAGCGAACATGCGTTCGTACTACAGGAGCCCCGCCTTGCTTGTGGGGTTGTAAACGCTTACACTACCAAGCAAGGCCGCAAACGCGAGGAAGAAGCCAGGGCTCAGAGATCTGAGGCGCTACGGAGGCTGCGATGTTTCTGACAGGCCTCAAGGTGATTTCCTTGACCCACTTCCTGCAAGGGCCCTCCGGTGTGCAGGTGCTCGCAGACCTCGGGGCGGACGTCGTGAAGGTCGAGCCTCGCGGCCGTGGAGCCTGGGAGCGGAGTTGGTCGGGTGCGGACACCTACTTGAACGGTGAAAGCGTCTTCTTCCTCCTTGCCAACCGTAACCAACGCAGCCTAACGCTGGACCTCAAGACGGGCGCCGGCAAGGAAATCCTGTGGCGACTCATCCGCGTCTCGGACGTGCTCGTTGAAAACTACCGGCCTGGGGTGCTGCCCAAACTGGGCTTCGGATACGAGGTGGTCGCGCGTGAAAACCCACGATTGATCTACTGTTCCTGTTCGGGGTACGGCCCCGGGGGTCCGTACACCGAGTATCCGGGACAGGATCTCCTCGTTCAGGCGATATCGGGATTGGCGTCGCTGACGGGTGGAGCTGACGATCCGCCCACCCCCGTCGGGGCTTCGG
Source organism: Bacillota bacterium (assembly GCA_021324295.1). Classification (GTDB taxonomy): domain Bacteria; phylum Sysuimicrobiota; class Sysuimicrobiia; order Sysuimicrobiales; family Segetimicrobiaceae; genus JAJPJJ01. Next base: position 29,109 of record JAJPJJ010000029.1, on the reverse strand, counting down.
TCGTTGACCAGCACGCCGCCACGTTGCTTGCTCTCGGCGTCCTGGCCGCGTTGCAGGGACGCCACAAGACCGGAAGGGGATGCCGTGTCGATGTCAACCTTCTCGCCGCCGCCCTCGATCTGCAGATTGAGCCGCTCGGGTACTACTTGAACGGCGGACGCCTCAGACCTCGCAGCCCCAACGGGCTCGCGAGCACATTCCACGAGGCTCCGTATGGCATCTATCGGACGCGCGATCATTGGATTGCCATCTCGCTGAGCCCCGTGCCGCGGTTGGCCGAAGCGACGGGCAGCGCGGCCCTGGCCGCGTTCACGGAGGATGATCGCTTCGAGCGCTGTGAGGAGATTGCTGCGGTGCTGGCCGAGATCCTGCGAGAGCGCACGACTCGCGAATGGATTGAGCTGTTGCGACCGGCCGGGATTTGGTGTGCCCCCGTGAACGGATACGCTGAGGTGGTGGAGGACCCCCAGGTGCTGTGGAATCAGTCATTTCTGGAGTTCGACCACCCTCGCGCCGGCAGGGTCCGTGTCCTTGGCCATCCGTTACGGTACGATGGGAACCCGCCGCCCTTCCGATGCCGCCCTCCCGGCCTTGGAGAGCACAGCGAGGAGATTTTGCGAGAACTGGGCTACTCGTCGGCCGAGATCACGGAATTGCGCGCCCAGGGCATCGTTTAGGAGGCCAGCCGTGAGCGGCGACTTGTTTGTGCGCGCGTGGCACGTGGCGCAGGTGCAAGGCGAGCGGCTGATCTCGGATACAGGGCCGGGGTTCCCTCATGTGACGGAGGGTGGTCGCTGGCGTCGGTTGATGGCCGAGATTTCTGGCCGCTGGAGCGAGCAGGGCTGGTCGCACGGCAACTGGACGGCGGGGTTCAGCATGGGCTTCCTCTGGCGGCTCTATGAGCACACGGGCGACGCGCGGTGGGCTGATGCCGTGGCGTCCCGCTTGCCCGAGCTGGAACCTCGCGCCGGGGATCTCAACACACATGATATTGGCTTCCTCTTCTGGCCGAGCTTTGGGCTTGGCGCCGAGCTGACGGGGGATGCCCATCTTCGTGCCGTCGGGCTGCGCGCTGCCCGGACGCTGGCGTCACGGCTGCAACCGGGTGGCTACCTGGCCGCGTGGGGACCTCTCGAGGATCGCCGCGCCCGTGAATCCTCGACGATCGATACGATGATGAACCTGCCGTTGCTCTGGTGGTCCGGAGACGCGGCCCTCCGCGAAGTGGCGAGGGCACACGCGCTGACCGCGTCGCGGACGTACTTCCGGCCCGATGGCTCGACATACCACCGGCTTCGCTTCGACCCGGATACCGGCACCGTGCTCGACCGCGGGACCTTCCAGGGCATGAGCGCGGGATCCTGCTGGTCACGAGGGCAAGCGTGGGCGATCGCAGGGTTTGGACGGGCATGGCGGGAGACCTGCGATTCGGCGCTCTGGGCGGCTGCAAACCGCGCCGCAGACTATTTCCTCACTCGCCTCGGTGAGCGCGCCGTGCCGCCGTGGGACTTTGCCGACACCGACCCGCGGGCCCCCCTGGACTCGTCGGCTGCCGTCATCGCTGCCCACGGCCTCATGGATCTCGAACGCTACGGGGAAGCACGCCGGTTGCTCTCTTCGGCCCTGGCCACGTGCCTGAACGTGGGGGACGACGACGGTCTCCTGCTCCACGCGTGCTATTCGAGGCCTCACAACGAGGGGGTCGACAGCGCGGTCATTTGGGGCGACTACTTCACTCTGGCCTGCCTTGGGAGGGTTTCGGATTCGCCGGCGAGCCCGCGCCGCTCAGTGATGATATAATATACGCGTGTTCTGCCCTAGCGCTTCCGCCCGGCTGCAAGCCGGCGGGCTTCGCTGCGGACTCCGTTTGCGTGATCTTACTTTCGCAGGCCGCGATGAGGACGAGGGCGTCTGTGCGTTCCAGGGGACGCCGGCGCCGCGGTTTCCTGTGCAGTGACGCGCCGCAGCCGCCGCCTACCCGCCGTCCCTCCCCGACGTTCTGTGCGGTCGCCGCGCCTGCAAGGGGAGGCACGCATCAGTGCCCCCATCACCATCGAGGATGTCGCGCAAGCGGCGGGCGTCTCCACGGCCACCGTCAGCCGTGTGCTCAACCACAGTGCCCCGGTGAGCCCGGAGACGCGCGCCCGAGTCGAGGATGCCATCTCCTACCTATCGTACAGACCCAACGATGTTGCTCGCTCCATGGCTCGCGGTCGCACCGCCACGATCGGTCTCGTGCTCGATGACCTCACAAACCCGTTCAACTCCCAAGCGGCCGAGATCGTCATCCACGGGGCGGAGAAGTCCGGATTTCGGACCATCCTTGGGCTCGCCGCCTCGCAATCCGGACGTTGCGCACAGGTCATCGAGTTTCTGTTGCGGCAGCGCGTGGACGGCTTTCTGTTCGGGCAGGCACGTCTTGAGGAGCCGGCGATCGAGGCGTTGCTTGATAGGGGGTTCCCGGTGGTGCTGTTTAACCGGCGACTGCATCGGGCGCGTGCATCGTTCGTGGGCTGCGACAACTATGGCGGATCCACTGCAGCCGCGAATCACCTGATCGGTCTGGGCCATCAAAGCCTGGCTGTCATCGCAGGCCCGGCGAACCTTTCGACGGTCGTGGAGCGCATCGATGGATTCCAGGCGGCGCTCAGGGCAGCCCGAATGCAGGCCGCGCCGGTCTTCTATACGCAATACCACCCGGGCGACGCGTACAACGCCATGAAGGAGCTGCTTCAGCGCGACAGGAAGCCGACGGCCGTCTTTGCCACGACCGATTTCATGGCGCTGGAGGCGATCCAATACGCGGTGGACCACCAACTCGAGATCCCCGGCGATCTCGCAGTCGTAGGCTTTGATGATATCACCCTGGCCGCCCACCCTTGGATCCGTCTTACGACGGTCGCGCAGCACATCGCTGAGCAGGCGGCACGCGCCGTGGAGCGCCTCCTTGAAGCCATCGGTGGCAAACAGGTGCCGCGCGAGGCTGAGCTCCTTCCGGCCGAGCTGGTCGTCCGCAGAACCTGCGGGGGAGGACGGTGAATGTCCAGGCGGCCAGCGACTGGGTTTGGCCTCGACGACTTTCTGCCGCCTCGACCTTCTGCATCTCCCGTGCTCTGAGCGGCGCCATGTGGCGTCGGAGGCAGTGGCACTCACCTGTTGGTGGATCGGGAACGCGTATCTCCCGGGGAGAGTCAGGCCGCCGCCCGACCATTGCAGAGCGCGCAGATCGGGTCCCGCGTGCTCGGTGCATCCCAGCGGTGCCCAGCCCGGCAAGGACCGCCGCAGGAGGGCATCGAATCGGGCCTATCATCGGTGGACGGAGCATGGCACGCGCGGGAAATGCGGGCGGCGGCCGGCTGATGCGAATCGTCATCGCGCTCGGCGGCAACGCGCTCCTCAAGCGGGGTGAGCCGCTCGAGGCAGACGCCCAACGGCGCAACGTCGCGCGGGCGGTCCGGTCGATCGCCGCCATCGCCCGCGCCCACCAGGTCGTGGTGACCCACGGCAACGGGCCGCAGGTCGGTCTCCTGGCGCTGCAAAACGAGGCGTACCGTGGCGTTCGCCCCTACCCGCTCGACGTGCTCGGCGCCGAGAGCGCGGGGATGATCGGGTACATCGTCCAGCAGGAGTTGCGGAACGAGCTGCCCGGGCGAGACGTCGCGACGATCGTCACCCAGGTCGCCGTCGACGCCGGCGACCCCGCGTTCGGGACACCGAGCAAGCCGATCGGCCCGAGCTATCCGGAGGAGGAGGCGCGGCGCCTGGCCGTGGAGCGGGCCTGGGCGGTGACGCGCGACGGCGACCGATTCCGCCGGGTCGTCGCGTCCCCGGAGCCGCTCCGAATCGTCGAGTTGAGCGCCATCCGGCTGCTCGTGGAGGCCGGGGTGCTGGTAATCTGCGCGGGTGGAGGCGGCATCCCGGTGGTGATCGACCCGGACGGCAGGCTCCGGGGTGTTGAGGCCGTCGTCGACAAGGACCTGTCGGCGGCGCTGCTCGCCATCGAGCTCCATGCCGACGTGTTGCTCATGCTCACCGACGTCGCCGCGGTGTGGAGCGACTGGGGCACCCCGACGGCGCGGCCGATCAGGCAGGCGCCGCCGGCGGCGCTGCGGCGCCTGTCCTTCGCGGTGGGGTCGATGGGCCCAAAGGTGGAGGCGGCCTGCCGGTTCGTGGAGGCCACCGGGGGCCTGGCGGCGATCGGCGCGCTCGAGGATGCCCCGGCGCTGCTCCACGACGGCGCCGGCACGCGCGTCCGTCCCGGCAACGAGCCGATCCGTTGGTACGAGCCAGGGGAAACCATCCCGCGCGATCGCCGGTGACGGCGGTGCGGACGGTGCTTATGAGCCCCGGGCCCTCCGGCTCGCTCCGCACCGAGCCACGGTCTACGCGCGTGCGGAGCCTCTCCGAACGGCAGGCGCTCGCGCGGCATCGTCTGCGAGCCGCGCAACGGACGTGCACGACAGCGCAAACGATGAGGCGCCCGCGATCGTGGGGTCCCACACGCGTCCCGTCGCGCCGAGAGGGTTCCGGGAACGGCACGACGTATCCTCCTCACCGATGCCGCCCGCCGTGCACCGCCTGGATGCCTCACCGGCCACCGTCCACTGGGGGTTCTTCGACGCGGCGCTGGCGCCCGTGGCCCACGTGCGCAGCGGGGACGTGGTCCGGATCCGCACCGTCTCGGGCTCTCCGGACTACCCGATCCCCGCGGAGTGGATGCCCCCGGAGCTTCCGCTGATCTTCGCCGAGGTCCGAGACCGCGGTCCGGGCCCGCACATCCTGACCGGCCCGATCTTTGTCGACGGCGCCCGGGCGGGCCAGGTGCTTCAGGTCGACATCCTGTCGATCCGGCTCGGAGCGTCCTACGGATACAACGTTGTCAGGCCACTCGCCGGCCTGTTCCCCGAGGAGGTCGAGGAGCTCGACGTCTGCACGATCCCCCTCGACCGCGAGACCGGTCTCGCCACCGTGCCGCCTGGCGTGGCTCTGCAGACGCGCCCCTTCTTCGGCATCCTGGGCGTCGCCCCGCCCCGGCGATGGGGCCGCATCTCCAGCGCGGCACCCCGCGCTCACGGCGGGAACATGGACAACAAGGAGCTCGTAGCGGGAACGACGCTGTTCCTGCCGGTGTGGGTGGACGGAGCATTGCTCAGCGTCGGCGACGGGCACGCAGCGCAGGGCGACGGGGAGGTGTGCGTGACCGCGATCGAGACCTGCCTCGACGGCGAGCTGCGCCTCACGGTGCGGGGCGATTTCACCCTGTCCCTGCCGCTCGGCCTCACGCCCACGCACCTCGTGACGATGGGGTTTCACGAGGACCTGGACCGCGCGGCGCAGGCCGCCGTGCGGGCACTCCTCGATCTCCTCCAGGCGCACTGCCAGCTGACGTGGCGTGACGCCTACCGGCTGGCCAGCCTTGCGGCGGACCTGCGCGTCACGCAGGTGGTGAACGGGGTGAAAGGGGTCCACGTGATGGTGGAGCGCGCTCTCCTGGCGCGACTCGGATGCCGCGTCCCCTTCGCCACGGGCGCATGAAGCGGGCCGGTGCATGGCCCGGGCGGACCCCGAGGAGCCGGGCGTGGCCTTCCACCCCCGGCCACGGTGTTCGAGGGAGACCGGGCTCGTGCCGGGCAGAAGGGGGGAGCGGAATGTCCGGACAACCCTGGCGGTCGGCGAGGGACGGCATCGTGCTGGGGGTCCTGCTGGCGCTGGCCCTCGGGCCGCTCGCGTCCGGAGCGGGGCCGGCGAAGCTGCGGGTCGCGGCGGCGCTGCCGGGCATCATCACGGACAAGGCATGGAATCAGAGTGGCTACGAGGGGCTCAAGCTCATCGAAAAGCAACTGGGCGCCCAGATCGCCTACACCGAGCGCGTGGCGCAGCCGGACCAGGCGGAAGTACTCAGCGGGTACGCGCGGCGTGGGTTCGACCTCGTCTTCGGCCACGGCGGGGAGTTCGACGCCGCGGCGAAGCAGGTCGCGCAACGCTTTCCCAAGACGAAATTCGTGATCGACAACGGCACGAACACCGGCCCCAACCTGGCCGACCTGCAGGTGAACCACTTCCAGGTGAGCTTCCTGGGCGGCATCGTAGCGGGGAGCATGACCAGGCACGACAGGGTCGCGGTCGTCGCAGCGGAAAAGTTCAAAGCGATCGAGGACCTGATCGCGGGGTTCTCCCAGGGCGCCATGTACGCGAACCCCAAGGTGCAGGTTCTGGTCTCCTTCACCGGCGACTGGGACAACGTGGGGAAAGGCAAGGAGGCCGCGCTCGCACAGATCGCCAAGGGCGCGGACGTGGTCTTCCCCATCCTCGATCATGCGTTGATCGGCGTCCTTGATGCCGTGAAGGAACGGAACGTCTACGCCGTCGGGTACGTCGGCGATCAGCTCGACCTCCTGCCGAAGAACATCCTGACCAGCGTCATCGAGAACATGCCGGCGGCGATGCTGGAGATCGCCAGACTCACGGTGGCGGGCAAGTTCGAGGGCAAGAACTACGTGATCGGGCTGGAGAATCCCACCGTGGCGCGCCTCGGCCGGTACAACGCCGCGGTCCCCGCGGCGGCGCGGACGAAGGTGAACGACGCGCGGAAGAAGCTCCTGGCCGGCGAGATCACGCCCCGGTGACGCCTCGGGGACCGGAGACGGCGCCGGGTGCCCTCCCGTCCGTGGACATCCTCCGCATGGAAGGCATCACCAAGCGGTTTGGTCCGGTGCTGGCCAACGACCGCGTGACCCTCGCCGTTCGGCGCGGCACGGTGCACGCACTGCTGGGCGAGAACGGCGCGGGGAAGACGACGCTGATGAACATCCTCTTCGGCCTCCACGCTCCGGACGAGGGCCGTGTGCTGCTGCGTGGGCGGCCCGTCGAGATTCGCTCGACGCGGGAGGCGATCCGGCGGCGCATCGGCATGATCCACCAGCAGTTCACCCTGGTGCCTCCGCTCACGGTCGCGGAGAACATCGTCCTGGGACTGCCCCCCCGCCGGGGCGTGTTCCTCGATCTCCGCCGCGTCGAGCGCGAAATCGAGTCGCTCTCGCGCGCCTACGGGCTGGACGTGGACCCGCGCCTGCCGGTTTGGGCGCTGCCGGTCGGGATGCAGCAGCGCGTGGAGATCTTGAAGGCGCTGTACCGGAGAGCCGATCTGCTGATCCTCGACGAGCCCACCTCTGTCCTGACCCCGGCCGAATCCGAGGCCCTCTTCGCGATCATCCGCCGCCTCGTGGCGGAGGGGCACTCGGTGGTCTTCATCAGCCATAAGCTCGAGGAGGTCATGCGCATCAGCGACACGATCACCGTGCTGCGCCACGGCCGGGTCGTGGACACGGTTCGAACGGCGGACACCACCCCGGCGGAGCTCGCGCGGATGATGGTGGGCCGGGACGTGGTGCTCCGGCTGTTCAAGGGCCCGCCGCGGGCCGGCGGGCCCGCGCTGGAAGTCGACGATCTCCACGCGGTCGGCGACCGCGGGCTGCCCGCCCTGCGGGGCGTCACGTTCACCGTGGCCCGGGGGGAGATCCTGGGCATCGCCGGCGTGGACGGCAACGGGCAGGCGGAGCTCGCTGAGGTGATCGCCGGGCTGCGGCGCCCGACGGCCGGCCGGATCCGCATCGACGGGCGGGATGTGGCCACGCCGGCGGGGCGGCGGGCTGTCGCGGATCGGCTCGCATACATCCCGGCCGACCGCGGCCGCTTCGGTGTGATCCTGGATTTCACCATCGCTGAGAATCTCGCCCTCAAGGCGTTCCACCGTCCGCCGTTCTCCCGCGGGCCTGTCCTCGACCGGTCGCGCATCATCGACCATGCCAGGGCGCTCGCGGAGCGGTTCGATATCCGCATGAACAGCGTGCTGCAGCCGGTGCGGCAGCTCTCGGGAGGCAACCAGCAGAAGGTCGTCCTCGCCCGCGAGATGTCCGGTGAGCCGGTGCTGATCGTCGCGGTGCAGCCGTCGCGGGGCCTAGACGTGGGAGCGTCGGAGTACGTGCTGCGGACCATCCTGGAGCAGCGGGACAGGGGCGCCGGCGTCCTGTACATCTCGATGGAGCTGGACGAGGTGCTCGGCCTCAGCGACCGGGTGGCGGTGCTGTACGGCGGCGAGATCATGGGCATCGTGCGCCCCGGGGATGCCCGCCTCGAGGACATCAGCCTCATGATGGCCGGCTCCCTGCGCACGGCGCAGACCGCGGCGCCCGCACAATGAACGGCCGCGCGCTGGCGGGCCGGCTCCTGCCCGTGTGGGCAGTGCTGGTGGCCCTTCTCCTCGGCATGGTCCCGGTGGGGCTCGCCGGCGTCAACCCGGCCGCGGCGTACGAGGAGATCCTGCGCGGCGCGCTTGCCGATGTCTACGGCTTCGCGACCACGCTGGTCAAGACGACCCCGCTGCTGTTTGCCGGCCTCGGCATCGCGGTGGCCCTCCGCGCGGGGCTGGTGAACATCGGCGCCGAGGGCCAGATCTACATGGGCGGCCTCGCGGCCGCGGTGGTCGGTCTCTCCGTCCACGGGCTGCCGTCGGTGGTCCACGTCCCGCTCGCGTTGCTGGCCGCCGGGGCGGCCGGCGGCGTGTGGGCGCTGGTCCCGGCCTTGCTCAAGGTCGGCCGGGGCGTGAGCGAGGTCATCACCACGCTCCTGATGAACTACGTCGCGATCTACCTCGTGAGCTTCCTCGCGGGCGGGCCGCTCATGGAGCCCGGAGCTCCCTACCCGTACTCGCGGCCGCTCGATGCCGCCGCTCAGTTGCCGGTCATCATCCCGGCCACCGACGCCCATGCCGGCATCCTGCTCGCGCTCGCCCTCGCGGGGTTCCTCCACCTCATCTTCGGGTACACCGCGGTCGGCTTCCGGGTGCGGATGGCGGGAGCCAACCCTGCGGCCGCGGCGTACGCGGGAGTGCGCGTGCACGCGACGCTCGTCGCCGCGATGGTCGCAAGCGGCGCCCTGGCGGGGTTGGGTGGGGCGTCCGAGGTGATGGGGCTCAAGCACCGACTGTTCGATGCGTTCTCTCCGGGCTACGGGTACGATGCGATCATCGTCGCATTTCTCGGCGCCGGACAGCCGCTGGCCGTGGTGGCCACCGCGTTCTTCTTCGGCGCGCTGCGCAGCGGCGCCGATACGATGCAGCGCAGCCTGGGGTTCCCGTCGCGATCGTCTTCGCGATTCAGGGGCTCACCGTGCTGTTCCTCGCCGCCAGCCTGGCCCTGCAGGGACGGCTCCTCCGCTGGGCGCGGGGATGGCCGCAGGTCGCCGCGACGCTGCCGGCCGCCGTGGCCACAGGGGTGACGGACCCTGAGCGTCGTTGAAAACGCGCTCCTCCTCGCCTACCTCACGGCGACCGTGCGCTTGTCCACCCCGATCGCGCTCGCGGCGATGGGAGGCGTGTTCTCGGAGCGGTCGGGCGTCTTCAACATCGGCCTGGAGGGGATGATGCTGTTCGGCGCGCTCGCCGCGGTGATGGGGTCCCACTACCTCGGCGGACCCTGGATGGGGCTGCTTGGCGCGATGCTGGTCGGTGGCGCGATCGGGCTGCTCCTCGCCTACGTCAGCGTTGGCCTCGGCGCCAATCAGATCGTGAGCGGGGTCGGTATCAACCTTCTTGCGCTCGGGATGACCACGTTTGTCGCGCGGATGGTGCTGCGGCCGGCCGGGGTCGAGCAGGTGCCCGCGTTTCAGATCGTGGCGGTGCCCTACCTCGCCCGGGTTCCCCTTCTCGGGCCCGTCGTGTTCACCCAGACGCCGCTCGTCTTCATCACGCTGCTGCTCGCGCCCGCCCTCGCGCTCTTTCTATTCACGACCCCGTGGGGCCTCGCGGTGCGGGCGACGGGCGAGCTGCCGCGCGCCGCCGATACGGCGGGGATCCACGTCTCCCTGGTGCGCTACTTCGGGGTGATCGCCAGCGGCGTGCTGGCCGGGATGGGCGGCGCGTTTCTCTCCCTCGGCCAGCTCAACCTCTTCTCGGAGAACATGACCGCGGGCCGGGGGTTCATCGCCCTGGCGGCCGTGATCTTCGGGAAGTGGCACCCGCTTGGGGCGCTGGGGGCCTCGTTTCTCTTCGGAGCAGCGGAGGCTCTCCAGCTGTTCATCCAGACGTACAACCTCGGCATCCCGTACCAGTTGCCGACGATGCTGCCGTACGTGCTCGCGCTCGTGGTGCTCGGCGGCTTTGTCGGCCGGTCGGTCGCCCCGGCGGCGGCCGGCGTGCACTACGGGAGGGAGGACCGCTGAGGCCGGCTGAGCCCGGAGCTGGGACGGGCGCGACCGGGCCGGGTGTGAGCGCTCGCGCGCCCCGTGTGCGGGAGGCGAGGAGAGATGTGGATCACCGGCGGCACCGTGATCACGATGGATCCGCAGCGGCGTATCCTGGATCCCGGCACGGTGAGGATCGAAGACCGGCGCATCGCCTCCGTCGAGCCGGGTGCGCGGCCCGCCCCGCCGCCCGGCGGGGAGACGGTCATCGACGCGTCCGGCAAGGTGGTGCTGCCCGGGCTCATCAACACGCACACCCACCTGTTCCAGACGCTCCTCAAGGGACCGGGCGACGATCGCCGGCTGGAGGACTGGTTCCGGTCGGTGGTGGGCCCGGCGTCGTGTGCGCTGACGGAGGAGGACTGCTACCTGGCCGCGACAGCGGGATGCATCGAGGCGATTCGATCGGGCACCACAACCCTGAAGGACTTCATGTACCCTCATCCGCGGCCGGGCCTCTCGGACGCCGTCGTCCGCGCGATGACGGAGACCGGGATCAGGGGCGTCTTCGTGCGCGGCTACATCGACTACGGTGAGGCGTACGGCGTGCCCCCGGCCCTGATCCAGTCCACGGACGAGGTCCTCGCGGACTGCGAGCGCGTCGCGCGCCGGTATCACGGCAGCGCCGATGGCCGGATCACCGTCCGCTACGGCCCGTGCATGATCTGGTCGTGCAGCCGCGAGGGGCTGCGGGCCATCCAGCGGCTCGCGGACGACCTGGGCATCGGGCTGACGATGCACATCGCCGAGACGCCGTTCTCCCTGGAGAACGCGCGGGCGCGCTTCGGGGTCGGCGACCTGGCGTTTCTCGAGCAGACCGGCTTCCTCGAGACCCCGACGTTGGCCGTGCACTGCGTACATCTCACACCGCACGATCTGCGGATCCTGCGGGCGCGGCGCGTCGCCGTCTCGCACAACCCGACCAGCAACATGTACCTCGCGGCCGGCGTCGCCCCCGTCCCGCAGATGCTGCAGGCCGGTATCCCGGTCGGCCTGGCCACCGATGGGCCCGCCAGCAACAACAACCAGAACATGATCGAGGCGCTGAAGTTCGCCGCACTCCTGCACAAGGTGCACACCCTCGACCCGACCGCGATCACGGCGGAACAGGCGCTGGAGATGGCGACCATCGGGGCGGCGGAGGCGCTCGGGCTCGAGCGGGAGATCGGGTCCCTCGAGCCCGGGAAGCGGGCGGACGTGATCGTCGCGGATCTGCGGGGCGCGTTCGCCGGGCCGGTGCACCATCCGGTCTCCTCGCTCGTCTACGCGGCGGTCGGGACCGAAGTCGATACGGTGATCGTCGACGGCCGGGTGGTGATGGAGGCACGACGGCTCTTGACGGTGGACGAGGAGACGATCACGGAAGACGCGCAGCGTGCCGCCGGCGATTTGCTCGCGCGCGCACACATCCCGAGCCCCCGCGCGCGGGCCTGGCGGCCGTTTGCGTTCTAGCCTCATCGGAGGGATGGCCCCATGGAGGATCGCTTCGACCTCGTGATCACGGATGTCCGGCTCCGCGACCGGTCGGGGGAGCGGCTCCAGGTCGCCGTCCGCGACGGGCGGATCGCGGCGATCACGCCCGACCGCCCGAGAGGCCGGATCGAGCTCGACGGCGGGGGGAACCTGCTCTCCGCATCGTTTGTCGACGCGCACCTGCACCTCTGTAAGGTCTACACGCTCCCGATGATCGGGGACGAGGCGATCCGGCGGTACACGAGCGGCGCCATGGAGCAGGCCGGCGCCGCCATCGCGCTGGCGTCGGCGGTCAAGGAGCAGTACGCGGAGACATGGATCTACGAGAACGCCCGTCGGGCGCTGCTCGAAGGCCTGGGACACGGCGTGACGCACGTGCAGGCGTTCGTCGATACAGACACCCGCGCCCGCCTCGAGGCGGTGAGGGCCATCCTCCGGCTGCGCGACGAGCTACGAGGGACGGTCCATGTCCGGATCGTGGCCTTCCCGCAGGACGGTGTCCTGAGGGATCCGGGCGCCGAGACGCACGTCAGGGAGGCGCTCGCGATGGGCGCCGACGTGGTCGGCGGGATCCCCTGGATCGAGCGCACCGACACGGAGGCCCAGGAGCACACCGACCGCATGTTCCGGCTCGCGAGGGAGTTCGACCGGGACGTTGCGTTCCTCGCCGACGACGCCGGCGATCCCCGGCTGCGGACGACCGAGATGCTGGCCCGGGCGGCGCTGCGCGAAGGGTGGGTCGGCCGCGTCACGGCCTGCCATGCGAGAGCGATGCGCCTGTATCCCGAGCCGTACGTTCGCGAGCTCGTGGATCTGGCGCGGCGGGCCGGAATGGCGTTCGTCACAGATCCGCACACCGGACCGCTCCACCTGCGGTTCGCGGAGCTGCTCGACGCCGGCCTCCCGGTCGCGCTGGGGCAGGACGATATCGCCGACGCCTACTACCCCTACGGCCAGCACAGCATGCTCGAGGTCGCGTTCGTAGCCTCGCACATCGTCGGCACGCCCACGTTCGCGCAGATGGAGATGCTGTTTGAGATGATCACGACCCTCGGCGCCCGCGTGATGCGCCTGGGGGACTACGGCGTGGCCGTCGGCCGGGCGGCTCATCTCGTCGTGCTGCGCGGGGACACCGTGCACGAAGCGCTCCGGCGACACGCCCCGCCGCGCTACGTCATCAGCCATGGGCGCCTCGTTGCGGAAAGCCGCGAAGACATCCACCTCCACATCTAACAAGCCGCGCTGCGGGCGACGCGCGGGGGCGCCGGGGACGCGAGCTGCGGGGGCGCTCGGGCGACCTCCCGGGCGCCGGGCGCGCGGCGCGGGGCTCGACGCTGCTCGCGGCCGAACGGGGGTAATGCTGTGAACACGTCGGCGGTGTTGCTCGAGAACGCCTGCCTGATCACGCTGGATCCCGAGCGACGCGTGATCGCCGACGGTCACCTGCTCGTGGAGAACGGCCGCATCGCGGCGTTGGGCCCGGGCCGACACCCCGCCCCGGTGCCGGGCGCCGAGGTGCGGGATCTCGGCGGCCAGATCGTGATGCCGGGCTTGATCGACGCCCACTATCACTCCTACGGCAACCTGCTCAAGGGCCACATCGAGGCGGCGCCGCTGGAGGCGTACGTCATGTACGTGATCGCCGAGGGGCCGCGGTTGAGCGCCGACGACGTGGAGGTCTCGTCGGCGCTGGGCGCCCTTGAGCTCCTCGCCTCCGGGTGCACCGCCTGCCTCGACCATCTGTCGCAGCCGGCCGAGGCCCTGGCCAGAGCAGCGCGGGTCTACCGCCGCCTGGGCCTGCGCTGCATGCTGACGCCGCAGTTCTCCGACCGTCCCTATGCGGCGACGCTGCCCGCGGGGTTTCCCGTACCCTCCTCCGCGGCCGGTCCCGTGGCCGGGGGGCCGGGCCTGCCGGCGGCCGGCTCGCTCGAGCCGCTCGAGGAGGTCATCCGGCGCTGCCATCGGCCCGCAGATGGCGTGACCGTCGCCCTCGGCCCCTCCGGGCCGCTGCGGTGCAGCGACGAGCTGCTGGTGGCAACCGCCGATCTGGCCCGCCGCCATGGCCTGCAGTGGCACACGCACCTGCTCGAGTCGCGGCCGCAGGAGGTGGCCGCGCAGCAACAGTACGGTCGCTCTATGGTCGAGCACCTCGAGGCGCTCGGGCTCCTCGGCCCGCACGCCTCGCTTGCGCACGCGATCTGGACGTCCGCCAGCGACCTCGACCGCATTGCCACGAACGGGGCCGCAGTCGTCCACGTCCCCGTCGCCAACCTGCACCTCGGAGACGGCATCATGCCGTTCGTCGAGATGCGGCGGCGCGGCATCACCGTGGCCCTGGGCACCGACAACTCCGCCTGCGCCGGATGCCAGTCGATGTTCGAGGCGATGAAGCTGGCCGCGCTCCTCGGCCGGGTCATCGAGCCCGATGCCACGTCCTGGCCAACGTCCGCGGATGCCCTCGAGGCGGCGACGCTCGGTGGCGCGCGGGTGCTGGGCCTCGCGGCCGAGGTCGGCTCGCTCGAGGTGGGGAAGTGGGCTGATCTCGTCTTCCTACGGCGCGACGTGCCTGCACTGACCCCGCTGCACAATCCCTCGTGGCAGATCGTCTTTGGCCGGCCGGAGCACGCCGTCGTGGAAGTCTGGACCTCGGGCCGGCCGGTCATCAGGGCGGGACGGCTGACCGGCACGGACCAGGAGGCGCTCCTGGCGGAGGCGGCGGGCCGCGGCGCGCACCTCTTGAGAAGGTGCCGGGAGGCGTACAGCGAGATCCAGCAGCACGCCCCGCGGTTCGCGGAGCTGGTGGCGAAGACCTGGGGACACCCGACCGCGGCGGTAGCGGGACGCTGGCACCCCTGTGGCACGTGGGAGTCCCGGACGGGAGACGGGCGACCGCGATCGGACGCCGACCCTCAGGGCCCCTCTCCGCCTACGGGTGCTTGATCCTCCCCGCCAGCAGAGCCTGCTTGACTTCCGTGACCTTGTCCTTCACCTTCTGCGGGACGACCGGGTTATAGCGGCCCAGACCCGTCGCCCCGACTTCCAGGCCGAAGACGTACACCTTGCCCGAAAACTTGCCGGCGGCCACGAGCTTGACCATCTCGACCATCGCCACACCGATCCTTTGGAGGCCGCTAGTGAGGATGTTCTTGGGTGCCAGATCGAGCTGGTCCCCGGTGAATCCCAGCGCGTATACGTTCTTCTCCTTGACGGCATCGAACACACCGACGAGCGCATGGTCGAGGATCGGCCAGACCACGTCGGCGCCCTGGGCGATGTGGGCGATCGCCGCCTCTTTGGCCTTCCCCACGTCGTTCCAGTCGCCGGTGTAGGAGCTCGACACTGTGACGTTGGGGTTGACGGCCCTGGCTCCTTCGGTGTACCCGAGGAGCATCTCATCGGTCTGCTGAAACTTCTGCGCCAGGATCGCCGCGACCTTGTTCGACTTGGTCATCATCCCCGCGACGGTCCCCGTCAGGTACCCCATCTGGAAGACGTTGACCTGCACGGAGGCGAGATTGCGGCCGGTCACGGTCCCCGCGGACACGATCACCTTGGTCTTGGGAAAGCGCTGCGCAACCTGCTTCGCCGCGGCATCGAACTCGCCACCGTGACCAAAGACGACATCGAAGCCCCGCCGCGCGTAGTCGCCCAGGACCTCGGTCTGGTCGGACTGGGCGACACGCTCGGTGTACGCGATCTGCGCGCCGAGCTGCTTCTGCATCTGCCTCAGCGCCTCGTAGGCGGCCTGGTTCCAGCCCTTGTCGGTGATGATCCCGGGCAGGGCCGCGGCCACCTTGAGCGGGGCCGCGCCCCTCGCGGCCGGCATCGGCGCGGCCGCGAGCGCGATCGCTACGGCGAGCGCCACCGCGACGGACATCGTGCCTCGCAATCCCCCTCGACGTATCGCGGACATCCGCATTCCTCCCCTCTCCGTGCGTCCTCTCGGTCCCGCCCTCCGGAGGCGCTAGTAGCCGGTCGACCGCCAGCGACGCCGCGCGAGATGTGCCACGCCGGACCGCTGCGCGAGAGCCTCCGCGGCCGCCTGCGCCCGCTCCCGGACGCTGACCTCGTCCACCGTCGTGACGCGGCGGGCGCGCATCACGATCTTGCCATCGATCAGCACCGTCTCCGCCTCGTTGCCCAGCGCGGCGTAGACGAGCGCGGAGACGGGGTTATGAACGGGTGCGACGTATGGGTTATCGAACGCCATGATCGCGATATCCGCCTTCTTGCCGGGCTCGAGCGATCCAAGGTCGTGCTCCCTGCCGATGGCCCGGGCCCCATCGATGGTGGCCATCTCCAGGATCTTCTCCGCGGTCACGACGGTGGCGTCTTCGCGAGCGACCTTGTGCAGGAGGGCGCCGAACTTGAGCACGTGCAGCATGTTCTGGTTGTTGTTGCTGGCCGGGCCGTCGGTGGCCAGCCCGACGGTGACACCCGCCAGCAGCATCTCGGGAATCGGGGCGATCCCCGAAGCCAAGTACATGTTGCTGCACGGATTGTGGGAGACCTTGACGTCCAGCGCCTTCATCACCCTGATGTCCCTCGGGGTGCACTTCGTGCAGTGCACGGCGAGCACGTCGCCGCCGAGGAATCCGACGCCGTCCATGACCTCCAGCTCGCGCCTCCCGTAGCGCTTGAGAGCCTGCTCCACCTCAAAGGTGGTCTCCGACAGGTGGATCGTGATAATGCCGCCGACCCGATCCGCCAGCCGCCGTGTCTCTCGCAGCGTCGGCTCATCCACCATCCAGAGGATGCACGGGGACATGCCGACCTGCACGCGGCTGTCGGGGCGGTTGTGCGCCTTGATGAGCCGCTCGCACTCCGCCAGGGCGTGGTCGGTCGTCTCGATCATCGCCGGCGGGACCCCGAGGTCGGCGCCCTGCGTCACCAGCCCTCGGGCGACGATCGCCCGCACGCCGGCGTCGCCCAGGCCTCGCACGATCGCCTCGCTGAGGCCGGGGCGGTGATTGACATAGGTGAAGTCCACCACCGTGGTCGTGCCGGAGTGGATCGCCTCGAGCGCCCCGTGAAGGGCCGCGGCGTAGCAATCCTCCTCGGTCGCCTGCACCGACGCCGGGAGAGTCATCTCCTTGATCCAGGCGTAGAGCGGCTTGTCGTCACCGAGGCCCTTCAGCAGGGTCTGGATCAGATGCGTGTGCGTGTTGATGAGGCCGGGGATGACCGTCCTGCTGCTCGCGTCGATGCGCTGCGCGCCCGGGTGCCGGCGCTCGAGGTCGCCGGCCTCGCCGACCGCCGCGATCCGGTCGCCGTCCACCAGGACCGCGCCGCGCTCGATGATGTCCCGCGCGCGATTGATGGTCACGACCGTCCCACCGCTGATCAACAACACGGGGACACCAGCGCTCGCGCAAGCCAGTCCGCCATTCGCGGACGCACGATGGGATAGAGGTTGTGGCAGCAGTGGTTCCCATCCGGCTCGATGACGATGCGCTTTTGGGGCGCATGACGGATCTCGCGATCCAACCGCTCCACATGGGACAGGGGGATCAGATCGTCTTTGGCCCCGTGGAGCACGTAGACGGGGCAGCGCACCCGCTCGGCCACGCCTGCCAGCGTGACCGCCGCGTGCAGGTACGCCTTGGCCGCGGCCTCGGAGGGCTGTCCCGAAACGTACTGGAAGCCGAGGCGGGTGAGCACGGCCATGTGATCCCACGAGGACATGTCGTAGAGCGGACCCCAGGCGACGCAGGCTTTGATGCGCGGATCCAGGGCCGCCGAGCGAATCGCGTAGTAGCCCCCGAGGCTCCGGCCGAGGATCCCGACGCGGCCGGGGTCGATCTCCGGTTGCCCTTCGAGCCAGTCGAGGACGGCGGACGTATACCGCTCGAAGTCAGGGCGGAGCCGGACCTGGAACCACATCTCGCCCTGGCCGGGGCCGTCGAACGTGCAGGTCGCGACGCCGCGCTTCAAGAGCATGTTCTCAAAATGGTAGCTCTCCTCTTTCGTGCTCTCGAGACCGCCCAGCAGCACCACGAGCGGGAAGGGTCCCCGGCCGGGCGGCAGCCGCAGGAACCCGGGGACGACCGCCTCGTCGAGCGGGACCCCAAACCGCCGGGCCGGCGGGACCAACAGGGGGGCCGCGCGATCGTACAGCTCCTGTTTCTTCCGCTGTCCGGACTCGCGCCGCTCAGGATCGTGAAAGAACAGGAACTGCGCGTAGTGGTACGAGATCGACGCCTGCCACAGCCATTCTCCGGCGGTCGTCGTGTCGCCTGTCTGGAGTGCCTCGTCGGCCAGCCGCTGGTACCGGTCGCCGATCGCGGCCCAGGCCGGGAACCACTCGTCCCAGCGCCGGACGCCCGCGATGATGGTGTCGAGATCGACCGGATGGACGCCGTCGCCGACGAACCGCCCGGCATGGACGCGCAGCGCCGACTGTACGGTCTCACGGCTCACTCGGATTCGCCCCTCTCCCAGGGCACCGGGGCGCCCTGCCGCGTCGCCGCATCGCGGCGATCGAGCCATCGTCGATGGCCCTCGGCGCCACGCTGGGGCCGATCTCCCGTGGCGCACCGCCAGCGCAGCGTCGTGCACTGTCGACAAGGGCGCGGCTGGCCTGCGCTCCGCGCCCTCCCGGCGACCCGACGAATCGTCGTGCTCCCGTGATTCGTTGGGGTGGGACGCCGTTCCCCGGTCGGGGGCGCGCGGCACCCCCGCGGCCGATCCGCCTGTGTGCGCCTCCCCTCAGACGTCGGAGATCATGCTCTAGCTCCGGGGTGCGGTGCCTGCGTGCAGACGCTCGACGCGCTCCGTCTCCGCGACCATCGTGCCGTTGCGCAGGACGAATCTGCGGGGCGCCTGCAACCGGATCGCCTCCTGCACCGTGGGTGCCGTCAGGACATTCAGCGTGGCCGGCCGGCCGGGCGCCAGTCCGTAGTCGCGGAGGCCGAGCGCCCGCGCAGCGTTGGTCGTCACCATATCAAAGACGAGCTCCAGATCCCCGGGGCGCTTGAAGCTGAAGTTGTACGCCACGAGGAGGGCCGTCTCCAGCGGATCGGCGCGCCCCAGGCACGGGGAGAACCCGTCGAGGATGTTGTCCTGGCCGGTGCACACGTTCACCCCGACTTCCAGCAGGTCGTCGATGCGCGTCATGCCCCGCCGCTTGGGATACGGGTCCCGGATACCCGCGTACAGCATCTTGATCGGCATGGTGACGATGCTCACTCCGGCCTCCCGGACCAGCCGCGCCACCTTCGCCGCGTAGTACGGATCGTAGCTGGACAGCGCGCAACAGTGGCCGGCCGTCACACGCCCGTGGTACCCGAGCTCGATGGTGCGCGCGGCGAGATAGTGCAGCGACGTGGCGTTGGGATCGTCGGTCGAATCGCAGTGGATGTCCACATCCGCGTCGAACTCCCGGGCGATCGCAAAGACGACGTCGATCTGCCGGTCCGCGTCGGCCTGGGTGCGTTCGGCCACCGTGTTGGCCCCGACGATGTCGGCGCCCCGCCGCATCGCCCGGCGCAGCAGCTCGTCTGTCCCGGGGCTGCGGACGATGCCCCACTGGGCGAACGCGACGATCTGGATATCGGCCACGCCGCGCAGCGCCTCCCGGGCGGCCAGGACTCCCTCCAAGCCCGTGAGCCCCACGGGAGGGCCGATGTCGACGTGCGTGCGAATGTGGGTGACGCCGTTCTGCACGAACCAGCCGGCCACCGTCGTCGCTCTCGTGTAGACGTCCTCCTCAGTGTAGGTGCGGGCGACCTCCGTTGTGTTCACGACGACCTCGTCGATCAACCCGGAACGGTTGGGCGGGCACCGATCGGCCGTCAATGCCTTGTCCAGGTGGGTGTGGGGCTCGACGAAGGTTGGGGCAACCAGGCCCCCTCCGGCATCGATCTCCCTGGACCCGTGCGCTTCGATCCCTGGCCGGATGGCCTCGATCTTCCCGCCGTCGATGCCGATGTCCACCAGCTCAGGGGACCCTCGCACGTGCGCTCGCCGGATCACCAGATCCATCGCGCTCCCCCGCTACCAGTCCGGGTAGTTCCTGCGGTAGAGGTCGTGTCGGTGCCAGCGCAGGGTTCCCGGCACGACCCGGTACTGCTTGGGCATCTCGATCTTCTCGTCCTGCGCGCGCAGCCAGCGGATGCGATCCATGTCCAGGTCCGCGGTGAGGACCCCGGGGGCGGCCCGCTGCGCCAGCACGCACTCGGGCGCGGCGACCATCGCCACGCCCTCTTCGACGCCGAAGATGTTCTGGCACGTGGCCGTGTACATGAGGTTCTCGATGGCTCGCGCCCAGACCATGGTCCGCCATGTCGCCAGGAGCTCATTGAGAAGGGCGCCGGCCGGCATCAGGACAACCTCCGCGCCCTTGAGCGCCAGAAGCCTCGGCAACTCCGGCGCATAGACCTCGCTGCAGACGAGCAGTCCCACCGAGCCGAGCGGGGTGGGAAACACCGGCAACGCATCGCCCGCGACGTAGGTGAACTGCCAATCGGGGATATCGCGGTAGACGTACGGCCCCACGGGCGTCGTCCGCCGGTAGGTCCCGCAGACACGGCCGTCCGGGCCGATGAGGTGGAGTACCATATGATGGCCTTCCTCGCGAGCGGCGGGCTCGATGCGACTGGCTACGACGTAGATGCCGTGCTGGTGCGCCTCGTCCTGAACGGCCACGAGGCCGTCGTAGCTGTGCGCGGGATTCGACGGCCCGGGGTAGCCCTCGGGGAAACAGACGATCTGCGCCCCGGCCTCGGCGGCCTGCGCGATGTAGCGCGCGGCGCACTCGACGTTGCGCTCCGCCTCCTCACCGCGGAACGTCCGAGGCTGAACGACCGCAAGACGCAACGCCATGGCGGCTCCCGGGCAGCGTGTGGGACAGTGTTTCGTGCCTCGGGAAGGGAGTCCTCCCGTCATCCCGGTATGCGCACAGGGCGTGCCCGTGGAAGGCGGCCGCTCGATGGCGCGATGAGGCTATTTGCGACTCAGCCGGTGATCGCGATGCGGCGAGCACGGGCCGCAGGCCGCCACGCTCCGCTCACCGTTTCGCCTTCTTCAGACGCGTCAGATACTGCTTGCGAAACTTCGCCACCTTGGGCGCCACCACCGTGCGACAGTACTGCTGGTGCGGGTTACGGGCGAAGTACTTCTGGTGATATTCCTCGGCGGGATAGAAGGCTTGTAGCGGGGCCACCTCCGTCACGATGGGGCGGTCCCACAGCCCGGTCTCTGCGACCTCCTTGATGACCTCCTCGGCCGCGTCCCGCTGCTCCGGCGAATGGTAGAAGATCGCGGATCGATACTGCGTGCCCACGTCGGGGCCCTGCCGGTTGAGCGTGGTGGGATCGTGGACGGTGAAGAAGACCCGCAGCAGGTCCCGGTAGGTGATGACCGCGGGATCGAAGGTGATCTGGACGGCCTCGGCGTGTCCAGTGGTATCGCTGCAGACCTCCTGGTAGGTCGGGTGCGGCGTGCGGCCCCCGGAGTAGCCGGAAACGACCGACTCCACCCCCTCGAGCTCGTCGAACACGGCCTCCAAGCACCAGAAGCACCCGCCGGCCAGCGTCGCGACCTCCCGCGTCCTGTCCATCGCAGCTCCTTCCACGGTTTCCCTCCGTGGGGAATCCGGCCTTCCATCACCGTCTCTAGGAGCATTATCCGCGCTACGGGCCCCGCCGGCAAGGGATGCTCCGCTGTGGGACTGACCCGCAACGATCACGGGCCCGGCGGGAAGCTGCAGGCCTCACCAGGGTACAGGATGAGCACCTGCGCGTCCAGCCGGTTCCGGCGCGCGGCATCGGTGATGCGGCCGGGATCGAGCGCCGTTTCCGTCCGCGTATTCCAGCGCATTGGCAGAGGCCCACGGCAGAAGGAGCAACGAGCGTACCACGCGCCGTCCCGGAACGGCCGGTGCAGCACCAGGGCCACACAGGAGGCCCAACGCGACCGTGATGGCGACCGAGGGCAGCGTGAAGGGGGCGGTGACGGCCACCTGCGTCAGAAGGCGGCGCTGGTGAGCCAGCCTGCCCGCGTTCCGCATGACGCCCCGGCGCGTCCTTACCCTGGCCGCGCTCGTCGCGCGGACCGCGGATGCCATCTCGTCGGAGCTTGGGTACTCAAGCGGCAGCTGAGCGCCCCTACCCCCCCACCGCGCGCCAACGGTGGTTCCAATCAATGCTCAGCCGCTCGGCACCGTGGTCCGTGATCAAGATGTCCTCATTGATGCCCGTGCTCCAGCACCCCTTGGGAAGGACGTGGCGGCGTGGATGGTAAGAAAGGACCAGACCTGCCTCGAGCACCCAGTCTTGTGATTGCCCCCAGGGCGCTTGTTGAGCGAACCACGGGCGCTCGATCGTATCCATGCCTTGGCCATGGAAGTGAAAGTGCGAGGTGGGCTCGCCCAGGTCCCAGCCCTGCTCCGTGAGCACACGGTTGAACGTCGCGGCCATATCGCTCAGCCGCGCCCCCGGTTTGGCCACCCTCCGCACCTCTTCGAAGGCAAGCAGCTCGTCCTCCATGAGCCTGCGCTCCACCTCGCTGGGCGGCCGGAAGGCACAGTTGATCGTGATCTCGCACCAGTGCCCGCTTGGGCCGCAAATCTCAAGATGGAAGCGCACCTTGTCGTCGCAACGCAAAGGCACATCCTCGGGCGGATCGGAGGCGCGAGGTGATTCGCCGATGAACACCAGCAGGTCGCGAGCGCCGGAAGCCCAGAGCTGCTTGGTCGCCTCGGCCGCGATGTCGCGCTGGCTTACCCCCCTGGCATGGCGCACCAGCTCGCCAAAGTGCTGCATGGCGGCCTTCGCCATATCCCAGAGTTCGTACTCCTGCGCGATCTCGAGAGGGCTCTTGATCATACGGATGCGGTCGATGATGTCGTCGGCGTCGACGAACGTCACATCGGGCAGCAGCCGGCGCAGCTCTGCGTAGCTGCCGGCCGAGAGAATGAAGCGCAGCCCGGCAATGCCGATGCGAGCTCTGGTCAGGCCCCTCTCCGTGATGGCATCGGCCATCCGTGGCACAACATAGACGTCGCCCCGTGTATCCGTCACCCACCCTCTGTCGGCGATCCGCTGGGCCACGGCTGCGCTCGATAGGGTGAGCGCCGGCTCGGCATCGAGCGGTAACAGCAGCAGCCCATCGTGTCCCCACAGATGAAAGTCGGTAAAGTACCGAATGTAGCCCCGCCCCGTCCACCAGTGGCCCTTTCCAGCCACGAGCAGCGCATCGAGGCCTTGGCGCGCCAGCGCGGCACGCGTGCGCCGCAGGCGCGCATCGCGCTCGTTGAGATCGGCTTTGGTCATGGTCACCGGCCTCCTCCCCACCGCCATACGCGGCGCTCTCTTCGGTTGAGGGCTGAAGGATTTCCTGCCGAACCGTCGAAGGTGGCGCAACAATTCATGCTGCGCCCCGACCCGAGGGTGCCGGACGATCGGGCGGGCGAAGGGGGCTAGAAGGATGAGGGGTTGGCGGCTCCCGCACGTCGTCGCGTGTGCGCTTCTGACGGCCCTCGCTGCGGCACTGCTAGGCCACGTGAGCGCCGGTGCCGCTCCGGCGAGACGCTTGACCGTCGCGTTCCCGGAGCTCGTGACCTCTTTCGACCCGCCTACCGACTGGGAGATCATCGCGACGTGGATCCACTCGAACATCGGAGACTGTCTGGTCTGGCGCGATCGGAAGACCGGAAGCTTCGTCCCGTGGCTGGCGGAGCGCTGGGAACGCGTCAACAACACGACCTGGCGTTTCTACTTGCGGAAGGGCGTGAAGTTCCATGATGGAGAGCCGTTGAACGCCCAGGCGGCCAAGTTCACGATCGACCGCATCCTGGCGGACTCAAAGATGCTGGTGCATCCCCAGTGGACGTTTGTCAAGGAGGCGAGGGCCGTCGACGACTACACGCTCGAGGTCACGACGGCCGCGCCCGAGCCGGCGATGCTGAGCAAGATGGCCGGCACGGGGTGCCAGGTGGTCCCGCCGAAGTACATGCAGGAGGTCGGGCTGCAGGGATACGCGCAGCGCCCGGTTGGGACCGGTCCCTACAAGTTCGTCGAGTTTCGCAAGGACGACCGCGTGGTGCTGCAAGCCAATCCGGATTATTTTAGGGGCAAGCCCGGCGTCGATCAGCTGGTCATCCGCTCCATCCCCGAACCGAGCACGCGGGTGGCGGAGTTGCTGCGCGGTGGCGTCGACCTGGTGGTCTCCGTCCCCACGCAGGACTGGCAGCGGGTGCAGACCAACCCCAACCTGCGCCTCGCAAAGTTCCTGACGACGCAGACCGTGCTGCTCGTGCTGCGCACAGATCCAGGGTGGGTGACGGCCGATCCCCGCATCCGGGCTGCGATCGATTACGCGATCGATCGTCGCACACTCGTGAAATTGGCGGGCGGCGGCGTCCCCACGCGGACGCGTGTGACCCCACCGACGCTCGCATGGCATCCCGCGTTGTACAACGCCGATGTCTACAATCCGGACCGCGCCCGCGCGCTCCTGCGGGAGGCCGGCTACTCCGGCAAGCCGCTGACGTTCGACTCGACCACGATCTGGCCGATGCAGAAGGAGATCAGCGAGGCGATCGCGGCCATGTTGAGCGACGTGGGGCTGAAGGTGGACCTGCACGTCCTGGACACGTCCACGTTCAGGGAGCAGATCTACTACGGAGCCTATGCGGGTCGGGGCAACCGCGAGATCTACATGGATGCGCTGGGGAACTCGTTCTTCGATCCTTGGATCGCCGTGCTGGGATTTACATGCGCACGCAACCAGCGCACCCACTACTGCCGTCCGGATCTCGATCAGCTCATCAACCAAGCGGCGCGGGAGATGGTCGTCGAAAAGCGCAAGCAGCTCTATTATAGGATTCAGGAGATCGTGGATGAGGACCGGCCGATGGTTTTCCTCTATCAGATGGCGGATACCGTCGGCGCCAGCAGGAAGCTCGATTGGGCCCCGGCCCCGGACGGGTTCGTCTGGCTGGGGAACGCTACGATGAAATAGTGGCAACGCGGGGCAGGGGGGAGAGCCTCCCCCCTGCCCCGTGCGGCGCCCGCGACCCTCCGCATTGCCCGTGCACAGCGTCTCTGGACCGGCGACCAGAGTTACCAGGGCACGAGGCGGTACGACGCCCGCCGCGTGACGGGAGCATGCATGCATACATACCTCGCCCGCCGCCTGCTGCAGATGATCCCGGTCCTCCTCCTCGTCACGATGACGATCTTCTTCATCATTCGCGTCAAGGGCGACCCCGTGGCGCAGCTCGCACCGGTCGACCTCCTGACGCCAGAGGAGATCGCCGAGCTGCGACACGCCTACGGGTTCGATCGTCCCATTTACGTCCAGTACGCAGAGTTTCTCCGGGGCCTCATGCGCGGCGACTTTGGGACCTCGTTTCGCTATCGAACGCCTGCGCTGCCGCTCGTCGTGGAGCGGTTGCCCAAGACGATGGAGCTCGCAGGTGCCGCCGGCCTCCTGGCGTGGGTCCTGGCGCTGCCCCTCGGCATCATCAGCGCGGTCAAACGCAACTCCCTGATCGATCTCGTCGCAACAACCGCCTCGGTCCTTGGCCGGGCGTTGCCGAACTTCTGGCTCGGAATCATCTTCATCCTCGTGTTCGCCGTGGTCCTGGGCTGGCTTCCCGTCTCTGGGTCGGACACCCCGGCCCACCTCGTCCTGCCGGCGGCGACACTAGGCGTTGGTCTCGCTACTACGCTGACGCGTCTGATTCGGAGCAGCATGCTCGAGGTGATCCGACAGGACTACATCACCACGGCACGGTCCAAGGGCGTCGCTGAGCCGACCGTGCTCACGAGGCATGCGCTGCGCAACGGACTGATCCCGGTGCTGACCGTGTTCGGTCTCCAATCCGCCTGGCTGATGGGCGGCGTCGTCGTCGTGGAGCAGGTGTTCGCCTGGCCCGGCATGGGGCAGTTGATGGTCAAGGCCGTGCTGACACGCGATATGTCGATCGTGCAGGCCGGCGTCTTCGTCTTCGCGGTCATCGTGCTCGGCGTCAACCTGGCGATCGACCTGCTGTATACAGTCCTCGATCCGCGAATTCGATACGGCTAGGGAATGAGCGTCGATACCCTGCAGGCGGGCGCTCTCCGACACGAGGGACGCAGCGTGGCGTTCCTTGCGAAGCGCCTGCGGCGCAGCCCCGTCGGCATCCTGGGAGGTCTTACGCTGGCCGCGGTGCTCGCTGCCGCCGTGGCCGCCCCCCTGCTGGTCCCGGCCGATCCCACCCGGCTCCACTTCGATCTCAGGCTGATCCCGCCTGCGTGGCTTCCCGGGGGGACCTGGCGGCATCCGTTGGGTACCGATAACCTCGGCCGGGATATCCTGTCGCGCGTGCTGTACGGCTCTCGCATCTCGGTCGTCGTCGGTGTCTCCGCCGTCTGTATCGCCGGCGCGATCGGCGTGTCCTCGGGCCTTCTCGCCGGATACTACGGGGGCTCGATGGACGCGCTCATCAGTCGCTTTGTCGACGCATTCCTCTCGATCCCGTTCATCATCCTGGCCCTGGCCGTCGTGGGCGTCCTGGGGCCCAGCCTGCTGAATCTGATCGTCGTCCTCGGTACCGTGGGGTGGGTGAGCTTCAACCGGGTCGTGCGCGCCGAGGTGCTTGCAATCGGCGCGCGCGAGTTCGTTCTGGCGGCCCGCGCGATCGGCCAAACCAACAGCCAGATCCTGGTCCGCCACCTGCTGCCGAACGTTACTCCGTCGGTGGTCGTCCTCGCGACGCTCGAGGTTGCATCGACGATACTCGCCGAATCCGCGCTGTCCTTCCTGGGGCTCGGCGTGCAACCTCCGACGATCACCTGGGGCGGGATGCTGGCCGACGGGCGACAGTACGTGGCGACGGCGTGGTGGCTGGCCACCTTCCCCGGGCTGGCAATCACGATCACCGTGCTCGGGATTATCTTCGTGGGGGACTGGTTGAGAGACGTGCTCGATCCCCGGCTGCGGTAGCCGGCATGAGTGCCAGCCCCCGGAACCGTCCGTGGTCCCTACGCGGTCTGCGCGCCTGCCTGCCGCACCCACTCCGCGTACATGCGCAGCCCCTCGTCCAAGTCAGTCTGCGGGCGATACGCAGTGTCAGCGAGGAGTCGCTCGGTGCTGAGCGGGCCGCGCCGCCTGCGGGTCAGTATCGCCGGAACATTCGCCCGATCGGGGTCTTCCACCTGACGGTACCGCAGCGGGACCACGCGCTGCAGTGTTTCCAGGAGCGCGCGATGCGTATAGCCCCGGTGGCCGGCGCAGTTGTACACCCGGTGTGGCACGCGGTCCAGCACGAGCAGCGCAGCGACCGCGCGCGCCAGATCGTCGGCGTAGAGCCAGTCGCGCACGTGGTCCAGGTGAAGCAGGCGGATTTCCTCGTTCGCCAGGGCGAGCCTGACGCAGTGGTAGACGAGGGACATCCGTTCACGAGAGCCGCTCATCGGGCGCTCCATTGGCCCGTACACCCATCCGACCCGCAGCGATACCGTAGGAACGCCGTGCAGGTCCTCGTAGCAGCTGCACAGCTTCTCGCTGGCCTCCTTCGTGATGCCGTAGAGCCCCTGCGCCTTGAGCGGGGCATCCTCCGTAATGGTCGTGTCCTCGTCGGTCTCGCCGTAGACGGCGGCCGAGCTCACGTACACCACGCGGCGCGCGCCGCCGCGCCATGCGGCCTCGAGGATGTTCACCGTGCCCATGAGGTTTGCCGCGATGATGGTGCGGGCCATCGAACGCTCCATCTCTGGCGTCGGCGTGATCGCCGCCGCGTGCACCACGTGCGTCGGCTGGTAGCGCTCCCACACCCGGTCCAGATCCCCGGGGCGGCCGACGTCCCCCGCGACGAGGGTGACCCGGTCCCGCACCGCGCTCAGAAAGGCATCCCGCAGCGGGTCCGGCTCGGCGGCCCGACGCGAGAGACAGAGGACGCTGTGGCCCGCTTGGGCGAGGCGGCGTACGATGTTGATGCCGACGGAACCGGTGCCCCCGGTCACGAGGACCATCATCCCTGCCGTCCCCTGCGGTGGATCGGCCCGGAGGCGCATGGCCCGCCCGGGTCAGGCCGCCCGGCGGGTACCAGCGCGCCCCGAGAACCGGTGTACGGGCGCGCGGTGGTGCAACTCTTCATGTCGTCTATCATAGAACAGGCAGGAAATATTGTCGATACGGCGAACCGACCCCTGCGATGGACCCGATCGCCCTCGAGATCCAGTGGCAGCGACTCGTGGCGATCGTCGACGAGATGGACACGGCGACGATCCGGACGTCCTTCTCCTCGATTGTCGGGGAGAGTCACGACTTCGGCTGCGTGATGATGGACCAGGACGGGGCCGGCCTGGCGCAGGCACAGTGGAGCCCTCCCCAGTTCTGCACGATGATGCCCATTACGACGCGCCACCTGCTGCGCAGGTTCCCCAAGGAAACCCTGCGCCCCGGAGACGTGCTGGTGACCAACGATCCGTGGATCGGCAGCACTCATCTTCCGGACTACAACCTGGTCTCGCCAGTGTTTCATCGCGGCCGGCTCGTGGCGTTCCTCGGGACGGTGGCCCACGTTTCGGACGTGGGCGGGCACCGTGGGGACCTGGAGGCGGTCGATGTGTTCCAGGAAGGCACCCGCGTGCTGCCCACCTTCTTCTACCGGGAGGGCAAACCCGTCGAGGTCCTCCACGAGTTCATCGCCGCCAACACGCGTGCGCCGGAGATGGTCATGGGCGATTTGAACGCGATCGTCGGGACGCACCGCGTGGGGATCCGGCGCGTCCGGGAGTTCCTGGACGACTACGGCCTCACCGACCTGCGTGAGCTGGCCTCCGAGATCATGAGCCGGTCCGAGCACGCGATGCGCGAGGCGATCGCGGCGCTGCCCGACGGCGTCAGCGCCTACGAGGTGACTGGCGACGGCTACCTCGAACCGTTCACGCTGCGGCTGCGCATCGAGATCCGCGGCAGCGAGATGCTGTTCGATTTCGCAGGTAGCTCGCCCCAGCAGCGGCACGCGGCGATCAATGCCGCATTCAACATGACCTACTCCACCACGGTCTATCCGATCAAGTGCATGCTCGCCTCGCGCATTCCGAACAACGACGGTCTAGTCCGGCCCCTGCGCGTCACCGCCCCCGAAGGATCGATTCTCAACTGCACCTTCCCGGCGCCGGTCAAGGCGCGCGCCAAGGTGATGAAGCACATTCCTCCGCTGATCTTCGGCGCGCTGGCCCCGCTGCTGCCGGGCGAGGTGATCGCGGCCGCCGGCGGCATCTTCCCGTTCCACTTCACGGGCGAGGACTCGCGCTTCGGCACGTTCGTCGTGCACGTGCTGCCGCACGGGGGACTGGGGGCGACGCGGGAGGCGGACGGGTGGCCGCCGGTAGCCTACCCGCACAACAGCACGATCACGCCCACGGAGGTGATGGAGCTGCAGTGTCCGGTGCTGATGCT
>JAJPJJ010000054.1 GCA_021324295.1 Bacillota bacterium | reverse complement strand
ATCTGCTCCTGGACTATACCAGGTTTTTAACTGCGGCTGTAGTATTAGACTGATCACGGGACGCGTGATGATATTCGCCGATCGTCGTGATGCGGGCAGACAACTGGCGATCGCCGTGAGAGACCGGCTCGGCGACGCGAAGGACGCGATCGTGCTGGCCCTGCCGCGCGGCGGAGTGGTGGTCGCGGAAGAAGTGGCGCGTCTTCTCGGGTGTCCCCTCGACGTCGTCGTGGTTCGAAAGATCGGAGCCCCGGGCATCGAGGAACTGGCGATCGGCGCCGTGGGCGAAACCGGCGCCCCGGTGCTCAACGAGGCGTTGACCAGGTCCGCCGGCGTGTCGAGCCGGTACCTGGCGCAGGCGATCGAGACCGCGCAGCGCGAGGTCAGGCGGCGCGTCGAGGCGTACCGTGCCGGGCCCCGCCCGGATGTGCACGACAAGACCGTGGTGCTGGTTGACGATGGGATCACGACGGGGTACACGGTCGAGGCGGCCATCGCCACGCTCCGGGAGTGGCGGGCCGCGCGCGTCGTCTTGGCCGTTCCCGTCGCCCCTCCGCAGGCCGTCGCCCGGTTTTGCGGGCGGGTGGACGGCCTCGTCGTCCTCCACGCACCCGCCGAATTCTACGCGGTCGGCCAGTTCTACGACGACTTTGCGCAGGTGAGCGACGCGGAGGTGAAGGCGGCTCTCACGCAAACGGGCACCCGCGCCGCGTGAGCCGCGCGCCGGGCCATGGGTGCGCACAGGAGGGTGATCGAGATGGCGAACAAGCGGGCGTACGACATCATGACCCAAGACGTCGTGACCGTCACCCCCGACATGTCGGTGGATGAGGCCCGGGACCTGCTCTTCCATAACAACGTCCACGGTCTCCCGGTGGTGGACCACTCCGGACGGCTCGTCGGGGTCGTCAGTGTGGTGGACATCGCCGGGAAGTTCGGGACGCGTGTCCTGCACGTCATGGAGCGCAACCCGGTCACGGCCTCCGAGGACACGCCGGCCGGAGAGGTCGCCTCGCTCATGCTCTCGCGCAGGATCAGCCGCGTGCCGGTGCTCCGCGACGGCCGCCTCGTCGGGATCGTCGGGGCGAGCGACATCATCCGGGCATTTGTGGAACTCGACAAGGAGTACGCCGCCTCGCTTCGTCCGGCCGAGGCCCAGAAGGTCTGACGGGACGCCACGCGGCCGCCCGCACGGGGCGGCGGCCCCGTCATGTGTCCTCTGATCAGTGGTGCGGAACGTGAACCGTGGTCACGGGGCACGGGGCGCGCGTGAGCAGCGTGCCGACGGTCACTCTCGCGCCTACGGCGCGAGCCGGTGGAGGTGCGCGCCCGGAGCGCTGCGCGCGGGAGCGGCGCGCCGGCCACGCGGCCCCGGCGCAGCCGGCCTGCCGGTGGAGCGCTCGACCCGGACGGAGACCACGCAGATCCCGTAGAACCCCTCCGGCAGCGGCACCGCGATGATCTCTCCCGCGGCCTGCAGCGCGCCCAACGCCGCCGTCCACTCATCCGCGACGGCGTCAAACGGGATCTCCGGAACGGCCCGGAAGAACCGGTGGCAACGAAGGCAGTAGTGCAGCGAAGTGGATCCGTGCGGAATGGTGTCGCCCGAGCCGCACCACGAGCACCGCAGCGCGGCCGGGTACGGGGCCTCCGGATCGACGGGCCGGGATTTCGAAAAAAACCACATTATCCGCCTCGCCGCAACGCCGTCAACATCATGATGATAGGACGGTAAGACCGTCGCTGGGAATCCGGCCCTCGCCGGGGGGCGAATGAGGTGAAGGCCCGATATCGCGGGCCGTTCCTCGCGCGCGGCGGACACCTGTTCGGGACGTCTCATGCGCGTCACCACCCTTCGTGCTTCTCGCGTCTACGGGTAAGCGTACGGCTCGGCCGCGACCGGCGAAATCGGGCCCGGGTCCGATTGCGGGCGCGCGTCGGGTCCCGATCCGGGGCCGAATCCTTCACCGGCCCGATGGCGGGCCGGCGGCATCCCCCCGTACCATGAGTGCGGGAGGCCGGAGTAGTGCGCGCACGGCGCCCGGTGATTTCGTTTCATGGCCAGGGTCGTCATCGACCAGGAACTCTGCAAGGGCTGTCAGTTGTGCGCGGTCGCTTGCCCGCCGGGAGTGCTCGCGTTCAGCCTGAAGCTGAACACTCGCGGGTATCATCCGGCCGTGCTGGCGGACGACGCACGGTGTACGTCGTGCACGGCCTGCGCGCTCGTGTGTCCCGACGCGGCCATTACCGTCTACCGGCCTGCACGATGATGCCGGCCTTCACGAAGGGCAACGAGGCCATCGCCGAGTCGGCGATCCGTGCCGGCCTGCGCGCGTATTTCGGGTATCCGGTCACCCCGCAGAGCGAGCTGCCGGAGTACCTGGCGCGGCGCCTCCCGGAGCGCGGCGGTGTATTCCTTCAGGCGGAGAGCGAGATCGCGGCGATCAACATGGTGTACGGCGCCGGCGCGCGCGTGATGATCTCGACGAGCGGGCCCGGATTCAGCCTGATGCAGGAAGGCCTGTCGTATCTCGTCGGCGCGGAAGTCCCGTGCGTCGTGGTCGACATGATGCGCGGCGGTCCCGGCCTCGGCAACATCGCCCCCGCTCAAGGGGACTACTTTCAAGCCACCAAGTCCGCGGGGCACGGCGACGGCCGGCTGCTCGTGCTCGCGCCGTGGTCGGTCCAGGAAGCCTGCGACCTGACCCGGGTGGCGTTCGACCTGGCCGACCGCTATCGGAACCCGGTGGCGATCCTCGGCGACGGGCTCCTCGGCCAGATGATGGAGCCGGTCGTTCTTCCCGCTCCCGTCGAACCGGCCCGCGACGTGGCCTGGGCGACGACCGGGGCGGGGAGCGGGCCGGCCCGCGTCATTACGTCCCTCGATCTCGAGCCGGAGGCGCTCGAGGCGCGCAACCGGCGGCTTCAGGAGAAGTACCGCCGCGCGCAGCAGGAAGTGCGGTGGGAGGGCTACCGGCTCGACGACGCCGACGTGGCGGTCGTGGCCTACGGGATCTCCGCCCGCATCGCCCGGACCGCCGTCGACCGGGCGCGGGACGAGGGGGTTGCGGCCGGGCTCGTCAGGCCCATCACGCTCTTTCCGTTTCCCTCGCAGGCCGTGCGCGACGTGGCGTCGCGGGTCCGGATCGTCCTCGTCACCGAACTGAGCGCCGGTCAGATGGTCGAGGACGTGCGCCTCGCGGCGGACGGCCGGGTCCCCGTGCGATTCTACGGACGCTTCGGCGGCATGGTCTCCACGCCGCCCGAGATCCTCGATCAGATCGAGCAGGCCGCCTCGGAGGTGAGAGCCGCGTGAGGCCCGAGAGTCCCATGACGCGGGTGTTCGGACGGCCCCCGGTGCTGATCGAGACGCCGACGCACTACTGCCCCGGGTGCACGCACGGGATCGCCCACCGCCTCGTCGCCGAGGTGATCGACGAGTTGGGCCTTCGCGGCCGCACGATCGGCGTGGCATCGGTGGGCTGCTCGGTCCTCGCGTATCACTACCTGGACGTGGACTTTCAGCAGGCCGCGCACGGACGCGCGCCGGCGGTTGCGACCGGCATCAAGCGCGTCCTGCCCGGCCGGGTCGTATTCACCTACCAGGGCGACGGCGATCTCGCCGCGATCGGCACGGCGGAGATCATTCACGCGGCCAATCGGGGCGAACGCATCACCGTGATCTTCATCAACAACGCCGTGTACGGCATGACCGGCGGGCAGATGGCCCCGACCACGCTGGTGGGAATGCGCACGACCACGACCCCCGCCGGGCGCGATCCGGTCGTGTACGGTTTCCCGCTCCGGGTCGCCGAGCTGCTGGCGCCGCTGCCCGGCGTCGCCTACGCGTCTCGCGTCGCGCTCTCGAGCCCGGCCCACGTCAACAGGGCGAAACGGTCGATCCGGCGGGCGTTCCAGACGCAGCTGGACGGCCTCGGGTTCTCGATCGTGGAGATGCTGTCGACCTGCCCGGTGGGCTGGGGGCAGACGCCGATCGATGCGATGCGCTGGCTCGAGGCGGAGATGTTTCCGGTCTTTCCGCTCGGAGAGCTGAAAGCGCCGGCCGAGGTCAAAGCCTGACATGGCGGCTCTCGATCTGATCGCGGCGGGCTTCGGCGGACAGGGCATCCTGTTCCTCGGCGAGGTGCTGGCCTGGGCGGCGGTGCTCGAGGGCAAGAACGCCACGTGGCTGCCGTCGTACGGTCCGGAGCAGCGAGGAGGCACCGCCACGTGCACGGTCGTGGTCGCTGGCGGGACGATCGGTTCTCCGGTCGTGGCGGACCCGGAGGTGCTCGTGGCGATGAATGGTCCCTCTCTCGACAAATTCGCGCCGCGCGTGCGGCCGGGCGGGCTCGTGATCGTCGACGCGTCCATGGTGGACCGGCCGGTCGCACGCTCCGACGTGCGCGTCGTCCGTGTCGACGCGGTCGCTCAGGCCGCCGCGCTCGGCGACGTGCGGATGGCCAACATGGTGCTGCTCGGCGCTCTGCTCGCCGCGGTGCCGGTCGTGTCGCTCGACGCGGTAAAACGCGTGCTCGCGGATCAGTTCCCGCCGCCGAACGAAGCGCTGGCCGCGGCCAACGTCAAGGCCGTTACCGGGGGCATGGCGGCGTCTCGTGGGGCCGCGCAACCGCTGAGGTAACGCCGCGTGCGTGTCGTCATCGCCCTGGGGGGCAACGCGCTCCTGCGCCGGGGCGAGCCTCTGGAGGCGGACATTCAGCGCACCAACGTCCGGCGGGCGGCGCGTTCGATCGCGGCGGTGGCCCGATGCCACGAGGTGATCGTGACCCACGGCAACGGGCCGCAGGTCGGACTGCTGGCGCTGCAGGGCGAGGCGCTGTCGGACATCCATCCGTACCCGCTCGACGTCCTCGGCGCGGAAAGCGAGGGCATGATCGGCTACCTGATCGAGCAGGAACTGACGAACGAACTGCCGGGCCGGGACGTCGTCACCCTCCTGACGCAGGTCGTCGTCGACCGCGGCGACTCCGCGTTCCGCAACCCGAGCAAGCCGGTCGGCCCCGTCTACACAGAGGAGACCGCGCGCCGGCTTGCGTCGGAGCGGGGTTGGCACACGGCCCGTGACGGCGACCGGTGGAGGCGCGTCGTCCCGTCCCCGGAGCCGCGACGCATCCTCGAGATCCGCGCGATTCGCCTCCTGGTGGAAGCCGGCGCCCTCGTCATCTGCACGGGCGGCGGAGGGATTCCCGTGGCGGTCGGCGAGGGCGGCGTGATTCGAGGGGTCGAGGCGGTCATCGACAAGGACCTGTCGGCGGCGCTCCTCGCGAGCGCGCTGCGGGCCGATGTCCTGCTCATGCTCACCGATGTGCCGGCCGTTCAGCTGGAGTGGGGCACGCCCCGCGCCCGTCCCCTGCGCCATGCGACGCCCGCCGAACTCCGCCGCATGCGGTTTGCCGCCGGCTCGATGGGGCCGAAGGTGGAGGGAGCCTGCCGCTTTGTCGACGCGACCGGAGGGGTCGCCGTCATCGGCGCGCTGGAAGACGCCGCGGCCATGCTGGATCGTCAAGCCGGGACGGTGATCGGTCCGGACGTCAGCGGGCCGGTTGGCCCGGATTTTAATCGCGCGGTTGCCGGCCGCTGAGCCGGCCGGCGGTGACGGCCAGGACCGCCTCGGCCAGGCGGCCCCCGGCCGGCGCGCCTTCCGGGCGTTCGCGCGCTTCATAGGTCACGCGGGCGATCGGCCGCGCGACCGTGATGACGCGCCGCAGGTCGATGGGCGTCGCCGACACGACCACCTCGCATGGGACCGCGGCGACGGTTGCCTCGAGGTCCCGCAGCTGGCGCGCCCCGTAGCCGACGGCCGGCAGCACCGGACCGAGATGCGGATACTCCCGGTACGCTTCGGCGATCGCGCCTTGTGCCCACGGCCGGGGATCCACGAGCGTTGCTCCGAGCCGCAACGCGACGATCGCCCCCGCCCCGGAGGGCATGCCGCCGTGGGTCAGCGTGGGACCGTCTTCGACGACGAGCGCCCGGCGGCCGCGCACCCGTTCTTCGTCGTCGACGGCGATGACGAGATCCATGTCCAGGATCGCCGCGCGGGAATTGAGCGCGCGGACGTGTGACCGCACCGTCTCTGCCGAGTCCGGCCGCGCCGTGTTTACCTTGCTGACGACCACGACGTCGGCCATCAAGACGTTGGCCTCCCCGGGGTAGTACGTGGTTTCGTGGCCGGGACGGAGCGCATCGGCGACGACGATGTGCAGATCCGGCCGCACGAACGGCAGGTCGTTGTTGCCCCCGTCCCAGACGAGCACGTCGGCCTCGCGCTCGGCGGCCGCAAGCACGCGGCTGTAATCGACGCCCGCGAAGACCGGCACGCCGCGGACGAGGTGGGGCTCGTACTCCTCGCGCTCCTCGATCGTGCAGGCCGCGCGGTCGAGATCGTCCATGGACGTGAACCGCTGGGATGCCTGCCGCGCCAGGTCCCCGTACGGCATGGGGTGCCGGACGACGGCGGGGCGGAGCCCCGCGGCTCGGAGGATCTCCACGACCCGGCGGGCGACCGGGCTCTTGCCGGCCCCGGTTCGCACCGCGCACACCGAGACGACGGGCTTCGTCGCGGAGAGCATCGTGCGACCCGGGCCGAGCAACACGAAATCGGCGCCGCCGGCGAGGGCGACCGCCGCGAGATGCATGACGTGCCGGTAGGAGACGTCGCTGTAGGCAAAGACCACCCGGTCGACGTGAAGGTCGCGGATCAGCCCGGCCAGCCCGGTCTCGGGGACGATCGGAATCCCGTCGGGGTAGCGGGGGCCGGCCAGGGCGGCCGGATAGCGGCGGCCGGCGATCGTCGGGATCTGCGCCGCGGTGAACGCGACGACCGTCGTTTCCGGATCGTCGCGGTAGCACATGTTGAAGTTGTGAAAATCGCGGCCGGCCGCCCCGAGGATGAGAACGCGCGTGCTCACACAACCCAGGGTAGCGGCCCCGGCCGCGGTTCACCATCCGGCTGCGGCCCGATTCCCGGCGCGTACGCTGTCGAGTCGATTCCCGATCGACTTTCCGCCCGATACCGGAGAGCCGGGCACGGCGGTACCGTGGTAGGTGGACGTGCGCCGGGGCGAACGTTCGTGGGGCGCAACCGCGGGTGGCGTGTCGTGCGCGACATGTCTGCGAAGTCCATGACCGGCCGGCCGGAGGGCGCGCTCTCCGGCAACGCGCTCGAGGTGCTCGAGGCGCGATACCTTCGCCGCGATACGGGCGGGCGCGTGGTCGAGACCCCGCAGGAGATGTTCGAGCGGGTCGCCGCCGCGATCTCCGCCGCCGAGCGTACGTGGGGCTCCGCGGACTCGGCCGGACGTTGGGAGGCGAAATTCCGAGAGGCGATGGCCTCCCTGGACTTCCTGCCGAACAGTCCCACGCTCATGAACGCGGGCACGCCGCTCGGGCAGCTCAGTGCCTGCTTCGTGCTGCCGGTTCCGGACTCGATCGAGGGCATCTTCGAGGCCGTCAAGAACATGGCGTTGATCCAGCGGAGCGGCGGAGGGACCGGGTTTGCCTTCTCGCGTCTCCGCCCGCGGGGCGATCCCGTGGCGTCGACCGGCGGCACCGCGTCGGGCCCGGTGTCGTTCATGCGCATCTTCGACTGCGCGACGGAAAACATCAAGCAGGGCGGACGCCGCCGCGGCGCCAACATGGGCGTCCTGCGAATCGATCATCCGGACATCCTCGACTTCATCCGCGCCAAGCGGGACGGCGTCAGCTTCCAGAACTTCAACCTTTCGGTCGGCGCGACGGACGCGTTCATGAGGGCCGTCCGCCGGAGGGAGCGTTTCGACCTTCGCCGGCCCGGCACCGGGCTGCCCGCCGGGTCGCTCGCGGCCGCCGAGGTCTTTGACGAGATCGTCCGGGCCGCCTGGGAGACGGGCGATCCCGGGCTGCTCTTCCTCGACGCGATCAACAGCGTCAACCCGACGCCGAACGCGGGCGCGATCGAAGCCACCAACCCGTGCGGCGAGGTGCCGCTCCTGCCCTACGAGTCGTGCAACCTCGGCTCCGTCCACCTCGCGCACGCGCTCCGGGAGGACGGCGCCGGCGTCGATTGGGACCGGCTGCGGGCGGCCGTCCGCCTCGCCGTGCGTTTCCTGGACGATGTCGTCGAGGTCAACCGGTATCCCATCTCCGAAGTCGCCGGCGCCACGCGGGCGAACCGGAAGATCGGGGTGGGCGTGATGGGGTTCGCCGAGCTGTTGATTCGCCTCGGCATCCCGTACGATTCCGACCGGGCGGTGCGCCTCGCCGGCGGCCTGGCCGCGGTCCTCGCGGAGGAGGCGCGGCGGACGTCCGCCGATCTTGCGCGCGAGCGCGGCGCGTTTCCGAACTGGAAGGGCAGCGCCCTCGAGGCGGACGGCCCGGTGCGCAACGCGACGCAGACGGCGATCGCGCCGACGGGCACGATCAGCATCATCGCGGGCACGACGCCGAGCATCGAGCCGCTGTTTGCCCTGGCGTACCGCCGCACGCACGTGCTGGGCGGCCGGACGTTGGAGGAGGTCAACCCGCTGTTCCTCGAGGTCGCGGAACGCCGCGGCCTGGACACGCGAACGATCCTGCCGCGCGCCCTCGAGCGGGGCCGGCTCGACGCCGCGGACGGCGTGCCCGAGGACGTGGTGCGGCTGTTTGCCGGCGCCGTGGACATTCCCGCATCACGCCACCTCGAGATTCAGGCGGCGTTCCAGGCTCACGTGGACAATTCGGTGTCCAAGACGATCAATCTGCCTCACACGACGGCTCCGCGAGACATCGCATGGGCCTACGACCGTGCCTGGGAGCTTGGGTTGAAGGGGATCACCGTGTACCGCCACGGAAGTAAGACGTCTCAGGTGATCGAGCTCGGCACGGGGCAGACGCCGCACGAGTACGAGCACGGCGCGCCTTGCGACCCCGGAGAGTGCCGCCTGTAGGCAGGATGGTGAGGGCATCGTGTACCGCCGCATCCTGATCCCCGTCGACGGGAGCGCCTGCAGCGACGCGGCGCTCGCCCACGCGCTGCGCCTGGCCAGGGACCAGGACGCCGGCGCGAAGATCATCCACGTGCTCGATACCCAGGCGCTCTACCTGCTGGACGAGGGCGTATACGTGGAAGACATCGCCGGCAAGTGGCGCGAGGCCGGGCGGGCGCTGCTGGAGCGCGCCTCCGCACAGGCCCGGGAGGCAGGGGTCGCCGCGGAGACGGCGTTGCTCGAAGAAGACGGAAGAATCGCCCACGTCATCGTCGATCAGTGCAAGCGCTGGGGCGCCGATTTGATCGTCATGGGCACCCACGGGCGCCACGGACTCGATCACCTGCTCATGGGCAGCGCCGCGGAAGGAGTCGTGCGCACGACGACCGTGCCGGTCCTCTTGATCCGTCAAGGCTGACGGACCGTC
The DNA here is from genome assembly GCA_021324295.1 of Bacillota bacterium. Taxonomy (GTDB): domain Bacteria; phylum Sysuimicrobiota; class Sysuimicrobiia; order Sysuimicrobiales; family Segetimicrobiaceae; genus JAJPJJ01. The sequence continues at coordinate 1,723 of JAJPJJ010000054.1, read as the reverse complement.
CGGCTGCGGCCACATTGCAGCCTGCACGCGAGGGCCTGACGAGCGGCGAGGCCGGCGCCCGCCTCCGGCGGTACGGCCCCAACATCGTGGCGGAGGCGCCCGCCCGTCCCTGGCTCGCGCTCCTTCGAGGGTTTGGGGCGCCGATCCCCTGGACGCTCGAGTTTGCGATCGGACTCGAGGTTCTGTTGGGCCTTACGCTCGAAGCGCTCGTGTTCGGCGTTCTGCTCGTCTTCAATGCGCTTCTGAGTTTCTTTCAGGAGAACCGCGCGCAGCAGGCAGTGGCGCTGCTCCGGAGCCGTCTTACCGTGCGCGCGCGGGCCCTCCGCGACGCCGGTGGACGCTCGTTGACGCCCGCGCGCTCGTCCCCGGAGACGTGGTGCGCCTGCGAGCCGGCGATCTCGTCCCGGCGGACACGACGGTCGTTGACGGACAAGTCCTGGTGGACCAGTCGGCGCTCACGGGCGAGTCGCTGCCCGTGGAGGTCGAGCGGGGCGGGCGAGTCTACGCCGGTTCGACCGCAAGACGAGGGGAGGCTACCGGGGAGATCACCGCCACCGGGCCGCGGACGGCCTACGGTAAGACCGCCGAACTCGTACGCGCCGCGAGGATTCCCGGCCATCTCGAGATGCTCATCGCCGCCATCGTCCAGTATCTCGTCGCGATCGATCTGGTCCTGGTCGCCGCCGTGCTCGTCTACGGGGTCGCGGCGGACCTGCCCATGGCGGAGATCCTGCCGTTTGCCCTGATCATCCTGATCGCCTCGATTCCGGTGGCGCTGCCGGCCACGTTCGCGCTCGCCACGGCGATCGGGTCGGTCGAACTGGCCGGGCGTGGGGTGCTGATGACCCGCCCTTCCGCGATCGAGGAGGCGGCGCAGATGGACGTCCTGTGCGTCGACAAGACCGGCACCCTCACCCAAAACCAGCCCACGCTCATGGCGCTCTTCCCGTCTCCGCCGCACACGGACGACGAACTTCTCCGCGTGGCCGCGCTCGGTTGTGACGAGGCGACCCAGGACCCGGTCGACCTTGCGATCCTCGCGGCGGCGCAGGCGCGGCAATTGCGCGCCGACCCGGCCGAGCGCCTGCGGACGATCCCGTTCGATCCCGCGACGAGGCGATCGGGAGCGGTGCTCAGCCGGGGGTCGGCCGGCGCCGCGGGTGATCACCGCGCTCGTCCGTGCGGATCCGGCGGATCTGGCTCGGGCTGCGGATCGCATCGCGGCGGGCGCCGCCCGCGTGCTCGCGGTGGGCGCAGGGCCCGAAGAAGCCATGGAGTTGATCGGCTTCGTCGCCCTCCACGATCCGCCCCGGCCGGACTCCAAGGCGCTCATCGGGCGCCTCCGCGACCTGGGCATCCGCGTGATGACGCTGACCGGTGACAACTCCGCCACGGCCAGGGCCGTCGCCGCCGAGGTCGGCATCGGCGGCCGCCTGGGAGACGTCGAGTACGACTGCCGCGCCGGCCTCTCGACTACGATATCTTCGCGAGGATCCTGCCCGAGGGGAAGTTTCGCCTCATCGAGACCCTGCAGCGGGCCGGCCACGTCGTCGGGATGACCGCTGACCAGCCAGGGCCTCGTCGACATTGTGTCCGCGGTAGAGACGAGCCGGCGCGAGTGTGTGCTATAGTTCGTTGAGAATGCGGGAAGCGGCCCCGGCATGGTGAATGGAATCGTTGGGAGAAACGCACACACCATGCGAAGGAGGCCGCTCCCATGTCT
>JAJPJJ010000032.1 GCA_021324295.1 Bacillota bacterium | reverse complement strand
TTGACGTCGACACCACAGTCTCGCTCGCCTTCATGTCCCGCCGTCAACTGAAATGTGCCGTGACGCCCCTATAGGGCGCCAAACTGCGACTTGCGCAAGTCCGGTTCGAAGATGACTTCGGCTTGCGGAAGGAACCGACCCAGGGCACCGTGCGTCCCGAACAAGATCAGCGCCGCGTATGTGAGCCCGTCTGGCAAGAGAAGCTCCGCGTCGCGTAAGAGCTGTTCAGGATGCATACCGACGAGTGCGTCATTCTTCGACTTCTCGGTCCACCGCCGACGGAAGTCGTCGACGGCCTGCAAATCCAGATCCGCAACACCCGCACCTGAGCATACTGTAGCGGAAAAGTCGCGGCCCGACTCGGCGAAGATGCCACGCAACTGATCCTCGGGCATTGGCACGAGGCTATCGGCGCGCCTCGACCAGTAGACGCCGTTGTACTTGATCGGTGTGGCCAGTGGCCGCGACGGCACTTGGAACACGAGCACGCGCCCTTCCGGGTGGGGAATTTCTGATACGTCGGTGCGCAGTGGGATCCTTTCCATCAGTGATCGGCGGGTGGCTTCGATCTGAGGGAACGCGCGTGTGCCGACTATTCGCCGGGGCCGCACATCGGTGACGCCGAGAATGACCTTTCCGCCGCGCTCATTGGCCAACGCGCAACAGTACTTGGCCAGGTCGTCGAAAGAAAACTGGTTCTTGGCCTCCTTGAACTCGGAGCGTTCACCTTCCTGAGCCTGCAGCCATTGTTGCAGCTGCTCGACTGGGTCGCCCTCTGTCCGGTAGCCTGTGCTGTTCACGCCGGTTGCTCGGCTCTTACCAGGAGTTCCGCAAAGTCGTAGTTCACGCTCGTCACACCGAAGTCCGGTTCGCGCCGGAACGGCTGGCGGACATAGTACACACGATGATGGTTGCTGTCCGAGAATTCGATGATGGCCAGGATGTAGTCGTCCGGTTTGTTCAGTGAGGTCAGGATTTCATTCTTCGTGACCGTGATCGTGTCCGCACCGGCGACACGGCCCTTGACCTCGATAAAGCGAAGCTTCCCCGTGCGCGGGTCGCGACTCTCGATGTCGTAACCGAGTTTGTCGATCTCGCGGTCCACCGGCTGGAAGCCGAGATGCCGCTCTATCTGCATCACCGCCTCGCGTGCGCGCGCGGCGACAGCCTGTGTGGCCACGGCGTGCTGCGCGCCCGGAGCGGGGTGCCCGGCGATCTTCGCCAGCAGTCCGGCGGGTACGACCACGACCCCGCCCAGGACGACCGGCGGCAAGGCCGAGATCTGCGCCTCGAGATCGAGTTGCTCCATGCGTTTCTGGAGGCGTGCCGCGAGGTCGTCTGCCCGCCGGCGGGCCTCCTGCGAGTTGAGGCGCGCGTTGGGCCGGCCCGCCTGCTCCTGGAGCTTGAGCTCCTCCGCCCGGTGGTCCCAGTAGGCGATTTCCTTGGTCAGCCGATCCTTGACCGCGACCCGGGCCTTCTCGATCCACTCCAACCGACGGCCCCGCACCTCGGCCAGGTGCTCGGGCACGACGTTGGCGACCGCGTACTGCTGAACGCGGGTCTCGAGCTCCCGTGTGATCCAGGCGCACTCAGGGCGGCCGAGGATCGCGGCCGCCTCCGGTTCCCCTGGCCGCAGCGGCCGGTAGTCGAGGTACGGCGCATAGTGCAGGTGGCGCGTGTCTCCCTCGGCATCGATCTCCACGTAGAGCATCCGCCGGGAGACGACGCGACGCTCGCCAGCCGGCGTTGTGCTTGCATCCTGGAGGGCGTGCTCGAGGTAGAACAGCACCCGGGGCGCCTGGCCGGAGTCGCGCTCGTCCACCAACACCGTGCCTCGCCGCAGCAGCTCCCGGTGTCGCTCCAGGGTCAGGTCGATGACCGCGTCGAGCAGCGGATGTCCGGGGCATACGAAGGCGGCGAGCGGCTGCCCGGGCGGGGCGATGAGCCCCTTCTCGAATGTGATCCGCTCGTAGCGGGCTAGCACCGGCTCGCCCACGCCGATCAGGCGGTCACGGTTCCTAACGGATGCGGGGACGTGCGTGATTTCGTAGCGGCGCGGCTCACGCTGCCTGACACTACCCCCGAGGCGCCGGAACGCCTCCAGGAAGAACGACTCGACGTAATGGGGCTGCAGGCGCCGCGCCTCGGCGCGCTCCATGTCCTCCCGGATGCGCTGGAGGCGGGTTGCGTCGATAACGTCGTGTACGAGGGCGCGTTCCTCCAGCAGGGTGCGTAGCTGGACGGGGTCGACCGCGTCGGCGATGACCTGGGTCAGGCGGGCGCGCACGTCGGGGCGCTCGCCGTACCGGATGGCCTCGATGAGCAGGTCCTTGAGCGATCGTCCCTCGAACTGGAGCTTCCCGAGGACGTCGAACACCTGGCCGCCGAGCCGTTCGCGGGCCAGGTTCAGCTTCTCGAGCAGCGTGCGGTACACGTCGCCCTCGCGGGTTTCTTCGGCGACCAGGTTCCAGAGGTGGCACACTTCGGTCTGCCCGATGCGGTGGATACGGCCGAACCGCTGCTCGATGCGGTTGGGATTCCACGGTAGGTCGTAGTTCACCATGAGGTGGGCGCGCTGGAGGTTGATGCCCTCGCCCGCCGCGTCGGTCGCCACGAGCACCTGGACCTCGGGGTCGTGGAGGAACGCCTCCTGCGCGGCGCGGCGCTCCTCGCGCCCCATCCCGCCGTGGATCGTGACCACGGCGACGTCCCGGCCGAGCAGGGTGCGGATGCGGTCGGCCAGGTAGTGGAGCGTGTCCCGGTGCTCGGTGAACACGACGAGCTTCTGCCGCGGCGAAGCGAGCGGCTTGGGGGGACGACTCCCGGCGTAGGGAGGAGGTTCCTCCGACACGTGAGTCGCAATGGCTGCCGGTGTGAAAATTTCCGTCAGGAGGGCGGCCAGCTCGCGCCACTTCCGGTCCTCACCACTGCGCCGCACCGCCTGGGCGAGCCCCTCCAGCCGTCGGAGGGTGCCGATCTCGGCCCGGAGTTCTTCGATGGTGCGCGCCGCGGTGGCCTGATCGAGGACCTCCTCTTCGGCCGCGGCCACCTCGGTTTCCGGTGCGTCCTCGAGGTCCTCCAGCGCTTCCGCGTCCAGTGCGGGGGCCAGGCCGGCCGGGGTCGGAACCGTGGCCCCGCGCTGGAGCAGTTCCAGTTCACGCAGCCGACTCTCCAGGCGCTCCCGGCGGCGCCGGAGGGACTCGGAGATGGCCGCCGGTGACGAGGCGAGCCGGCGCTGGAGGATCGTGAGGGCGAACCCGACCGTGCCTGCCCGTTTGTCGTCCTGGAGCGCGTCGGCGCGGTTGAACTCCTCGCGCACGTACTCGGTGACATCTTTGTAGAGCCGCGCCTCGGCGTCGGAGAGGCGGTAGGGCACCGTGTAGGCGACGCGCTCTGGAAACAGCGGCGTGCCATCGAACTTGACGAGGCGCTCCTTCAGCATCCGTCTCATCAAGTCCGAGACATCCACGACATGCACGCCATCGCGGAACCGACCCTCGAACCGGTCGCCATCGAGCAGGGCGAGGAAGAGCTGGAAGTCCTCTTCCTTGCCGTTGTGGGGCGTGGCCGTGAGGAGCAGGAAGTGCCGGGTGAGACCAGAGAGCAACTGGCCGAGCCGGTACCGCTTGGTGTATTTGACTTCGCCGCCGAAGAAGGTGGCCGACATCTTGTGGGCCTCGTCCACGACCACGAGGTCCCAGCGGCACTCGGGCGCCGCCAGCTGCGCCTGCACCGCCTCGTCCCGGGCGCTCTTGTCCAACCGGGCGATGACGAGCGGGTTCTCGTGAAACCAGTTGCCCGTGCGCGCCGCTTCGAGTTTGTCGTTCGTCATGATCTCAAAGGGCAGCTGGAACCGGCGGTACAGCTCGTCCTGCCACTGCTCGACGAGGCCTCCGGGGCAGACGACGAGGCACCGCTGCAGATCCCCGCGCGCCAGCAGCTCCTTGATCAGGAGCCCGGCCATGATGGTCTTGCCGGCACCGGGGTCGTCCGCCAGCAGGAACCGCAGCGGCTGGCGCTGCAGCATCGCCTCGTAAACGGCGGTGATCTGGTGGGGAAGCGGCTCCACGAGCGACGTGTGGATCGCGAGCACCGGGTCGAACAGGTACGCGAGCCGGATCCGGTGGGCCTCGGACACCAGCCGGAAGAGCGCCCCGTCGCCGTCGAAGCTCCACGGCCGCCCCTGTTCGACGACCTCGAGGCGCGGCTCGTCGTCGCGGTAGAGGAGAACGTTGCCGACGCGGCCGGCGGGGTCCTTGTAGGTCAATTCGAGGGCATCCGAGCCGAACCACTGGACGCTGACGATGGTCGCGGAACCATTCGGCAGGACGCCTCTGACCACTGCGTTCGGCTTGAGCTCCTCAAGCGTCGCCATGGTGTCTACGTTGCTCTCCACACCGCCGCCTTGCGACGCCGAGAGGTTCTGACCCGCAAGAATTCGGGCGGCGCGACGTGACTCACGACGATCTGGCATCCTACCCGGACATGCCCCAGGCGGCCCATGCTCAGTCTTCTCTGCTCCGCCCCTTGTTGGCATCGACTTTCGCCCACCGGGTCTGTGCGGCCTTGCGGGCGATCTCCCTGCGCCGTTCGGCAGACAATTTCCTGGCCCGCGCGCGGCCGCCCTTGGGGCCGCCTATCTTGCCGCCGACCCTCCCAAGGATCGCGGCCGCTTCGCTCAGTCTCTTGGAGTTTTCCGTCATGCCCTCAGTATAGCCGGGAACCGTACGGTAGGTCAATGCTTGAAGCGGAAAAGGCTTGACATGCGGTCGCACACGCGATATTCTTGAAGCGGATCAAGCAATCAACTTATCGAGCAGGGAGGAGTTGCGATGGCTCACGGCCCGACAGAGGCGCTCGTTGACGATGGCCTCGTGAAGGTCTCCGAAGCAGTCGCCTTCTTGCGCTTGAGTCGGAGCACAGTCTACGCCTTGATGGATGCAGGAGAACTCGCTTACGTCCGCATCGGCCGCGCCCGCCGGATTCCCAGGCGGGCTCTGCTTCACCTGGCTGCGGTGCACCTCAACGGGGACGCCGCAGGCTAGATCGGCGCGGAGTCAACGGCCCAAGCAGGGGTGAGTTCCAGTGCGAAGCAGGCGCGGCCGCGGCGAGGGATCGGTGTTCCGGCGGCGCGACGGTGTGTGGGCTGGTTCGCTAACGGTGGGCTACGATGAGCGTGGGATCCGAAAGCGCCGGACCGTGTACGGCCCCACCAAGGCCGCTGTGCTCGAGAGACTCACCCGCCTTCGGGCTGACGCGCTCGCGGGGCTCCTGGGCGACCCGCGGCGTCTCACGGTCGCAACCTTCCTGCACCGCTGGCTCGAGGACGTCGCTCGCACCACCACCCGTGCCTCTGTCTATCGGCGGTACGCGGAGATCGTGCGACTCCGTATCCTCCCAGAGATCGGAGGGGTCACATTGTCGCGGCTGACGCCGGTGCACGTTCAGAGCCTGCTTACGTCCCTGGAGAACAAAGGGGTGTCGCCCCGCGGCCGACAGGTGACCTACGATCGGCTTCACCGTGCCCTCGCACAGGCGGTTCGGTGGGGCCTGGTTCCGCGGAACGTCTGCGATGCTGTGACACGGCCGAGGGCGCCCCGGCCGACCATGCGTGTCCTGACCCCAGAGCAAGTCACAACGTTGCTCGCGGCCGCGCGTGAGGACCGCTTTCACGCGCTCTACGTCCTGGCAGTGACGACGGGCCTTCGCCAGGGAGAGCTCCTGGGGCTCCAGTGGGACGACGTCGACCTCGCCAGTGCGGTCCTGCATGTCCGCCACGCGCTCCACGAAGTGGCCGGCCGCCTTTGGCTCGATCAGCCGAAGACGACGAGGGCCCGGCGGACGGTGGACCTTCCCGCCGTCGCCGTGGCTGCGATGCGCGACCACCAGGCGCGGGTGCTGGCCAAAGGACGCCCCCACGACTTCGTGTTCTGCGATACTCAGGGTGGCCCCGTGCGGAAGAGCAACCTCGTCCGGCGGTCGTTCCTGCCGCTCCTCAAGCGGGCCGGCCTCCCGCGAATCCGGTTCCACGATCTGCGGCACACGGCCGCAACGCTGCTGCTACTCCAGGGCGTCCACCCAAAGGTGGTGCAGGAGCGGCTCGGGCACTCCCAGATTTCGATTACGCTCGACACCTACAGCCACGTGCTCCCCTCGATGGGCCGTGAGGCCGCGGCCAAACTCGACGCGCTCCTCGGGGCGATCGCTGTAGCCAAACTGTAGCCGATGGAGCGGCCAATGGAGGATCTGCGTGGACGTCCGCGGAACGGGGAATCCGCGGCAACACCGTATTTTATGCCCCGGCGGACGATTGTGGACAGCAACGGACAATGACCGGATGGGCCTCCGGAGCCGTAGGTCGGGGGTTCAAATCCCTCCGGGCGCGCCAGTAGCCGTCTTTCGTCTGTCTTTCGCTTCTCGCCCACCGGCTGGGCAGCGTGTACCCGGTGCCGATCGTCCAGCGGGCCGCCTCGCGGGCTCGGTCATCCACCGAATGAACGTCCACGCCGCGGTCACGTGGCTGGTCGGGATCCTCTTGAAGATGTAGAAGCTTCCGCCGCCGGTAGGAGCCCCGTACCGTTTGTCGGCCGGCATGAACGCAGCGCTTCACTGGAACGTCGCATTCTTGCGGATGAAGGTCATCGCCCCAGTGGAGAGGTACATCATCGCCGTCTTCTGCTGGATGAAGTCCTGGGCCGTCTGGTCCCAGAGCGCTTCGCTGGATGCCCCCGGCGGATGCACCTTGTACTTGTTCTGCAGATCGAGGATGAACTGGAGCGCCCGGACCGCCTCGGGGGAGTTGAACTTTACCCACTTCCCATTGGGATCGAAGAAGTCTCCCCCGGCCTCGATGATGAAGCCCTGAAAGATCCACGGCGACGTGTCCACCACAGGGATCTGCACACCCCATTGGCGCACCCAGCCGCCGGAGTCGCGGACGGTCAGCCTCTGCGCGTACTGGACAAGTTCGGTCCAGGTCTTCGGCGGCCGAGTGGGATCGAGGCCGGCCTTGCGAAACCTGCCGGGCGCTCCACGATCACACGGTCGTCGACGAGGTCGTCCGGGCGGCCCTCGCCGTGCCCTCTTCTCCCGCCCTCCGAGCCTGGACGGTCTGGAGAGGCTCGCGGGTGGCGGAGGCACGGCACATGCCGATGTAGGCCAGCGTCGCGAGCACGTAGCACGCCGTGCCGGTCCAGAAGGACGCGGAGATGCCCGCGCCGAGCGAGATCGCCACCGCCAGCACGGACGCGCATACCGATGCGGCGCCGTTGATTCCCCACAGCCACGGGGTGAGGGCCCCTCGCCAGCCGGACGCCACCCTCATGCCGAGGGGAAACGCCATCCCCATGCAGACACCCAGGGGGGAGAGCAGCGCGATCGCGACGAGCACCCGGAGCGGGGTGGTTGCGCTCTGAAATGCACGGATGCTGGCCGGTGTGACCGCGCCGAAGAGCCCCAGCACACACAGGAGGACCGCCAGGCACGCGGCCCCGGAGGCCGCTGCTCCCCTGCCGATGCGCCGGGTGAGGGCGCTGCCGGCGCCGCTGGCAAGGAGCACGGTGAAGAGCACCACGGACAGACCGTAGGTCGGGTGTCCGAGGAAGACAACGAGGCGCTGCATCTGCGAGATTTCCACGAGCATGAAGCCCAGTCCGATGCCGGCGAAGAACAGGAGGAACGGCGACGCGCCCTTCACGTCGCGCCGCGTGCCAGTCAGTCTGAGCGGCACGATGATGCAGAGCAGGGTCATCGCGATCGCGAACGCGAGCAGGCCGACGAGCGTGGAGACCGCCTCCATGTTGATGGCGTCTTCGCCGCCACGCCAGAGGGCCGGGTGCACGACGTCCCGCAGGCGCAGCATGTGGAAGAAGAATGGATTGTCGTCGGTGGGCGGGAGGATGTTGAGCGGGAACCGGGCGACGAGGCGTTCCAGATCCGCCCCCCGGGCGATCGCCGCGAACATGGGATCCGCAGCGGCCCGGGGAGTGAGGACGACATCGAACCGCATCTGGTGGGCCACGCGCTCGACGAGCCGCACATCGTCGTCGGAGAACGGCTCCGGGCTCACCAGCAGCGTGCCGAGCCCGTCCGGCACCCCGGTGCGCCCTCCCGGCTGCATGTTCCGGACGACGATCAGGTGGGAGCGCGGGTGGTCCACGCCGAGCTCCCTCAGGGACGCGGTCGCAAGGGCCGTCAGCCGGTACATCTCGGCCGGCCGATCCCGAAAGTACCAGCGGGTGACCGAGAGCACACCGTGCGGGGACAGATGCGCGAGGAAGACCGCCCACGCATCCGTCGTGTACAGCGAGTTCTCGGTGAGGACGAACGCGCCCGCCGACGTGGCTGCCCAGGTGTCGATGAGCGAGATCTGGATGACATCAAACCGCGATCGGAGCCGGGCGATGTAACTGCGCGCCTCGTCGTTGACGAAGTGCACGCGGGGATCCCGGTCAAGGTGCCCGGTGAAATCGCCGAACCGCCGGTTTACCGCATCGAGGATATCGCCGTTGATCTCAACCGCGGTGACCGACCGCTCGCCGAAGGTCAGGGCGGAGAGGACGTCTCTGCCGCCCCCCGACCCCACGACCAGGACCCGGGCATTGTGCCGCAGGTAGAACGCAAGGTTCGTGATATCGAACCTGAGGTAGGCGTCCTGACGCACATCGCCGTCGAACGCCGGGAGAATCGTTCCCGCCGAGGCGTCGATCGTCAACAGGAGCTGTCTCGTCCGCAGATCCGCCGGCACACGCGGGCTCATTCCCCAGCCGGCCGGGGGGGCGAGCGCGGAGGGATCCCCGCTCACCCGGATTCGGGAGAACGAGTTCCACCGCTCGTAGAGCGCGCGGGGCTCTCGGGCCCCCTTCGCCCATGTCAGGCGCACGAGCGGCCGCTGCTGCGCGGCCAGGATCGCTTGGGCGCTGCCCGCGGCGACCAGCAGGATGCTGGCGACAGCCGCGCCCCAGGCCAGCCGGCGGCCGCCGCGTTGGGGGGCGAAGCACAGGGCACCGAGACTGCCACACAGCGCCACGATCAGCACAGCCCCCGGCCCGTCGGTGACCCTGAGCATGTAGATCAGCGCCACGCAGCCGCATGCCGCGCCGGCCAAATCGGCCGCGTACAGCGTGCTGACCCGGCGGGGGAAGCGCGTCAGCGCCAGCGAAGCGACGATGCCACTCGCCACGAACGGTACCGCCGTGGCCAGGTACGTCCAGACGGCGGTTCCGAGAGGTCGGCCCGGGTCGAACGGCAGGGCCAGGTGCACCGCCAGGCTGACGACGCTCGAGATCGCGAAGAGCAGCGCGGCGGCAGCCAGCGCGTGGGCCGTCCGCCCGCGGGCGAAGCATCCGGGAAAGGCGTACACGGCGATCGCGCCGACCGTCATGCCGAACAGCGCGACCGAGATCGCCAGGAACGCGTAGTGGTACCACATCGTCACGCTGAAGATGCGCGTCAGGAGGATCTCATAGGCGAGGGTCGCCAGCGACACGAGGAAGAGCCCGGCGTACACCCGCATCGGAAGCGGCGTATCTGTGGCGGACGTGCTCACGCCCTCAGTGTTGCCGCGCCGCGGAGGGGATAAACCCGTCCCGTGGTGGGAGGAAGGACATGTTGATATATCGAATGCCACCACCATGCCGTTGTACGCGGACGTCGAGGAGGCGCTGAGGGCAAAGATCGAGGCCGACGGGCTCAGGCCGGGGGATCGCCTGCCCACAGAGCGGAGCCTGATGCGCCTCTTCAGGGTCAGCCGCATCACGGTCACCCGGGCCCTCCGCGACCTCCAGGTCGAGGGCCTCGTCGACCGCCGGCAGGGCGTGGGGACGTTCGTCGCCCGTCCTAAGGTCCTTGTGGATCTCCAGCGACTCAAGAGCTTCACCGAGGACATGCTGCTGCGGGGACTGAAGCCGGGCGGCCGGCTTCTCGCGATGGCACGAGTGCCCGCCCCCGCGGAGGTCGCCCGTGCTCTGCGGGTTCCGCCGAGGACCACGGTGCAGGTGATCGCGCGCCTGCGCACGGCTAACGGAGAGCCGATGGGCCTCCACGAGAGCTACCTGTCTCCCGAGCTCGAGATCGATGCAGAGGGACTTGTCCGGACGGGCTCCCTCTATGCCCTCCTCCACGAGCGATACCACGTCGCCTTCACGGAGGCCGACGAGACCATCGAGGCCGTGGGGGCATCGGCGGTCGAGGCCCGCCTGCTGGGGATCCACCGCGGTGCACCGCTGTTGCGCACGGAGCGGCTGAGCTACGATCAGCGCCGCCGGCCGCTTGAGCTGTCGCGCATGCTCTACCGCGGAGATCGGTACAAGTACCACACGCAGCTGAAGGCGTAGGTGGAGAGGCAGCGATGCGCGAGCCGGTCTTCCCGCCAAAGCCGGATAGCCTCCGTGAGATCTTCGGTGTCCCCAAACCGATCATCGGAATGGTGCACCTGCGTCCGCTGCCAGGGGCGCCCCGGTACGACGGCGAGCGGATCAACGGTATCATCGACGGCGCCCTCGCGGACGCCGCGGCGTGGCACCAGGGCGGCGTCGATGGGCTGCTCATGGAGAACGGGTGGGACCTCCCGTTCGCAAAGCCGGACGATATTGGACACGAGACCGTAGCGACCATGACGGCGGTCGGCGTAGCGCTCGTGCGCGAGATTCCCCTGCCTCTCGGCGTCAACTGCCTCGCGAACGGCGTGAAGCCCGCCCTGGCCATCGCCAAGGCGTGCGGCGCGCGGTTTGTGAGAGCCAATCAGTGGGTCAACGCCTACGTGGCCAACGAAGGCTTCGTTGAAGGGGCGGCGCCTGCTGCCCTCCGCTATCGCGCCTGGCTGCGGGCTCAGGACATCCGCGTCTTCGCGGATGTGCACGTGAAGCACGGCAGCCACGCGATCGTGGGCGACCGTTCGCTCGCCGAGCAGACGCGGGACGCGCTGTTTTTCGATGCGGACGTCCTCATCGCCACAGGGCAACGCACTGGTGACGCGGCGGACACCGAGGAGATCCGAGACATCGCCTCTGCAAGCCCGCTCCCCGTCATCATCGGGAGCGGGCTGACCGCCGGGAACGCGGCGAGCCTCCTCCGGCTCGCGGACGGCGCGATCGTGGGGTCGTGGGCCAAGCGGGGGGGCGTCTGGTGGAATCCGGTGGATGGCGAGAGGGTCCGGCGGCTCATGGACGCGGTGCGCGGGGTTCGCCAGGCCCCGGAATCGCGCCGCCCATGACCGGCGCGGTCGTGTGGGGCGGCTGCGCCGATGGAGCGGGCGCCGCCAGCCGCGGTGAGCATCCGTGCCGTTCGGCGAAGGGAGGTGAGATCGGCGGGGGGTAGGAGGACGCGTGGAGCAGGTGTGCTCTCGTGGACGCGGACGATGATGGAGGAGGAGCGATGACACATTTGCGTATCACCGCACTGCTGGCGTGCATGGCGCTTATCGCAGGCCTGACCGTCTCCCAGCCGGCGTCCAGCCTGGCCCAGACGCAGCCGACAGTCGGGCTAGTCACGATCAATCTTCAGGCGCTGTTCTTCAACCAGGTTAACCAGGGCGCTCAGGAGGCGGCGAAGAAGAACGGTGTCAAGCTGGTGATCGTGAACGGCAACAACGATCCGTCGGCGCAGGTATCCGCCGTTGAGGACTTCGTCCAGCAGAAGGTCTCGGCGATCATCGTGCTGGCCATCGACGTCAAGGGCATCGTTCCCTCGCTGCGCGAGGCCGCCAAGGCGAAGATCCCGGTGATTGCCGTGGACGCTCTCGTCGAGGACCCATCGGTCTCGACGTTCATCGGTACCGACAACCCCGGAGCCGGTGGACAGATCGGGCGGTTCCTTGTCGACTACGTGAAGAAGAACATGAACGGCAAGGCCACGGTGGGCATCGTCGGGGCGCTTAACTCGTTCATTCAGAACCAGCGGCGGGACGGGTTCCTCGCGGCCGTGAAGGCCGACCCGGGCATCAAGGTGGCGGCGACGGTGGACGGCCAGAACGTCCAGGAGCGGGCCCTCGCGGCGGCCGAGAACCTGGTGACTGGGAACCCGGGGATGAACGTGATCTACGCGACCGGTGAACCGGCGCTGATCGGAAGCATCTCGGCCGTGCAGTCTCAGAACGCCACAGAGCGCATCAAGATCGTGGGCTGGGACCTCGCGCCCCAGGTGATCAAGGCGATCGACGACGGGTACGTGGTGGGCGTCGTGCAGCAGGGCCCCGAGGAAGAGGGCCGCCAAGCCGTGCTGGCCGCCGTGAAGCTCATGAAGGGGCAGAGCGTGCCGAAGAAGACCTTCGTCCCTGTGACGATCGTGACCAAGGCGAACGTGGACAAGTTCCGCGCCATGTTCAAGAAGTAGGTACGCTTCGCCTGGGGCCGGACGTCCGGCCCCAGGCGGACGCGCATGGCTGGCCCCCTGCTGCGGATGGATGCTATCGAGAAGAGCTTCGGGGCGATCCGCGCGCTGAAGGGAGTCTCTCTGGCCCTCGAGCGAGGGGAGGCCCTCGCCCTCGTCGGTGACAACGCGGCAGGTAAGTCCACGCTGATGAAGGTCCTGAGCGGCGCGGTGATCCCGGATCGGGGCCGGATCTTCCTTGAGGGGAAACCCGTCGCGTTCCGCGACCCACAGGACGCCCGGCGATTGGGCATCGAGATGGTCTATCAGGATCTCTCCCTGTGCGACTCCGTCGACGTCGGGAAGAATCTGTTTCTCGGGCGGGAGCCGGTCCGCAGGATCGCCGGGATACCGGTGCTGGACGACGCTGTCCTATACCGGAGGACGGCGGAGATGCTGGCCGGTCTGGACATCCAGGTCGCCTCTGTCCGGCTACCGGTCAGGCTCCTATCGGGAGGCCAGCGTCAGGCGATCGCGATCGCGAGGGCGGTGTCGTTTCAACCGCGCATCCTGATCCTGGACGAGCCCACCGCCGCGCTTGCGGTCAAAGAGGTGGAGAAAGTCTTGGCCCTGGCGCAGCGGCTCAAGGGGCAGGGGGTGGCGATCATCTTGATCACCCACAGGCTCCAGGATATCTTCCGGGTGTGCGACCGCGTCATGGTCATGTTCGAGGGAGAAAACGTGGCGGAGCGGTCAATTGCCGAGACCACACTCGAAGAGGTCGTCCGGCTCATCGTGCGGGCGGCGTGAGCGTGACGCGCGGGCGGAGCGGGACGTGTGAGAAGCGACGCGAGAATCGCCGACGTCAGGGGGATCCGGCGGCCGACATGGCGGCTGGGCGCCTCCGCCCGGTGGCTCTTTCAGTCCAGCCTTCTGGTGATCTTCATCGCCATCTTCCTGGCCCTCGCCGTCACGACGCCGTTCTTCCTTGCGCCGGGCAACCTGATCAATATCGCCCGGCAGGCCGCGCCGACGCTGATCGTCGCCGTCGGCATGACCCTGGTCATCACATCCGGAGGCATCGACCTGTCCGTCGGCTCGCTCCTTGCTGTCACGAGCGTGCTGTCGGCGATGTCCCTGCAGGCAAGATGGGCTCCCCTCGTCGTGGTGCCCGCGATGCTGGCGCTTGGGGTCGCGGCCGGATGGATCAACGGATACGTCACGTCGTACCAGGGGATACCGGCATTCATCGTGACGCTGGCCACCCTCAGCGGCCTGCGCGGCCTCGCTCTCGTCCTGACCGGCGGGTACTCGATCCCCATCGATCCATTCAGCCCGTTTATTGCTCTCGGCCGAGGATGGGCGGCCGGCCTGCCGGTTCCCATCTGGCTCTCCCTCGCCGTCGTGGTCGGGGGGTCCATCCTCCTCAACCGTACGCCGTTCGGCCTGCACGTGAGCGGCATGGGAAGCAACGAGGAAGCTGTGCGCCGGGCCGGTGTCGATACGCGGCAGGTGAAGCTGGGCGTGTACGTGTTAAGCGGCGTGCTGACCGCGCTCGCCGGCATGGTGACCGCCGCCCGGCTAGCGTCGGGGTCCTCCTACAGCGGCATTGGATTCGAGCTGGACGTAATAGCCGCGGTGATCCTCGGGGGCACGAACCTGTTCGGCGGCGAGGGTACCATCGCGGGCACGATCCTCGGCACCCTGATCCTCGCGGTGATCAGCAATGGCCTGATTCTCCTCCACGTTTCTCCATTCTACGAGCAGATCATCAAGGGGGCGATCTTGCTCACGGCGATCTGGGCCAACCGGAGACTCCTGGAGCGCATGATGACGCTGAGCAAGTGACGGGTGACCCTCGGCGTGTGGCGGCAAGTCGGCTGCGTGGCGGCCCGGGCGTCCCGTGAAGGTTGTCGTGATCGGCAACTGCGCCATCGATCGCTCGTTCCGGCTGCCCCGCCTTCCTGTGGCAGGCGAGACGATACTTGCGCAGGAGAGCACGCTGGACGTGGGTGGCAAGGGCGCTAACCAGGCTGTGGCCGCCTCCCGCGCCGGCCCGGCGGTCGTGCTCTGCTCGGCAATCGGCCGGGACAGAGACGGAAGCTGCATTAGGTCGCGCCTCTACAGTGAGGGCGTGGCAACGGAGTTTGTGCTTGAGCGGTCTGGGGCCTCGGATCAATCGATCGTCCTCGTGGCGGCCACCGGGGAGAACTGCATCGTCACCTCTCACGAGATGGCTTGGTCGATCCTCCCAGAGGACACTGCGGGAGCACTGGCATGCCTCACGCCCGGCGACGTGCTGCTGATGCAGGGGAACCTGCCCCGCCAGACGACGGAGCACTGCCTGCGGGAGGGCCGCCGCCGCGGCGCGCGGGCGGTCCTCAACCCGGCGCCTATTTCCTATCCGTACGACAATCTGTGGCCGCTCGTGGACGTCGTGGTCATGAACGAGGTCGAGAGCCGCGTGCTCACCGGCGACCGGGATCCGAGGACGGGAGCCCGAGCGCTCCTGCGGGCAGGAGCGGGGGTGGTCGCCACAACGCTCGGGCGCATGGGCGCCCTGGTGGTGGACGGGGTCTGCGACCGCCACGTCCGTGCGCCGTCGGTCCCGGTCGTGGACACCACGGGTGCGGGCGACGTCTTCTGCGGGGTCTTCGCTGCGGGCCTAGCCCTCGGTCTGCCGACCGAGCAGGCAGCGGCCTGGGCCGTGCGGTCCGCCACGCTTTCAGTGATGCGCCGGGGAACACAGAGCGCGTTCCCCACGCGCGAGGAGCTGGCGTCTTTGCGGCCCACCGATCCACACGGACCCTAGGAGGCATGTCCTGGAGACCTTGCCGGAGGACGGCCCGGGGTCCTCAGCAAGTCGCTGAGGTGATGCGACTTGCTGGGGTGGGCTAGGGTGAGCCAGCGCATCGTGAGAACAGGGCCGGCGAGCGCAAGGGGACAGATGCTGCGGGACCGGCCTGGGGGGGGAGAGGCGACGGGGGGCGGCGTTGCTCCGCGCAGCGGGTCGGACCGCGGTGCACGGCACGAGGCTCGCTTTTCGGACTGGCTCAGGGCGCGGTCCGGGCCCACCTGGGCCGCCGCGACCCACCACAGGTTCATGCAGGAGCTGTCCAGCGGCCGGCTCGATGAGGCCGTGTTCAAGAGATACCTGGTACACGAGTACTCCTTCGTCAAGACAAGCGCGGCCGTCCTCGGGTACGCGATCGCCTATGCTCCGTCGATGGATGCCAAGGCCAGGCTGGTGGACGCGGCCCGCGCCCTGACGACGGAGCAACGAGGCTACTTCGAGAGGGCGTTCACGGCTCTGGGTGTCCCGGCGAGCGAACGGGAGCCGCGCGTCCTGCATAGCTCGGTGCTGGCGTTCAGGGACACGGTGCTTGGCGCTGCGGCGCACGGAGGGTACGAGGAGACGCTGGCAACGATGCTCGCGGCGGAATGGATGTACCTCACGTGGTCGAAGAGGGCGGCCGGTCGGCTCCCACCGCACCCGCTGTACAAGGAGTGGATCTCGATCCACGTGAGCCCTGCTTTCGAGGCTCACGTGAGCTGGATGCGCGGCGAATTGGACGCGCTCGGCCCGTTGATACCAGCGTACCACCAGGCCCAGGTGGCGTACGTCTTCCGGCGCACACTGGAGCTGGAGGTCGGCTTCCACGACGCCGCTTATCCCAGGGGAGGCGCCGCACGATGAGCGCTACGGTCATGACGGTCATGGGGCCGATCCCTGCGGAGGCCATGGGCGTGACGCTGATGCACGAGCACCTGCTGGTGGACGCGACCACCTGGTGGCACCCGCCCGTCGAACCCTCTCGCATGGCCCTCGCGGACGCCCCGGTGTCCTGCGCGATCTACGGGGAGCTCCGCATGGACCCGTTCGTCAACAAGGACAACTGCCGGCTCGACGACGTCCAGACCGCGATCGAGGAGGTTCGAGAGTTTCGCAAGTTGGGCGGGCGGACGGTGGTCGATCCGACGTGCCGCGGCATCGGCCGCAACCCACACGCGCTGCGAAACATTGCGGGCGCGACCGGCCTCCAGATCGTCATGGGCACCGGATTCTACCTGGAGCCCTCTCATCCGCCGGATGTGCGCAGGATGTCCGTGGACGCGATCGCCGACCTGATCGCGGGCGACGTGCTTGAGGGCCTCGCGGGGGTGCGCGCCGGAATCATCGGAGAGATCGGGATCAGCGCCGGGTTCACGCCCGAAGAGCAACGCGTGCTGCGCGGCGCTGCGCGAGCCCAACGCACCGCCCGGGTGCCCCTGACGATCCACCTGCCCGGGTGGGAGCGCCACGGGCATCGTGTGCTGGATGTCGTTGCAGAGGAGGGTGTGGACCCACGTCACGTCATCCTCGACCACATGAACCCCAGCCTCGATGACCGTGAGTATCAAGTGAGCCTGGCGGACCGGGGCGCATACCTTGAGTACGATATGATCGGGATGGACTACTTCTACGCCGATCAGACGGCGCAATCACCGTGCGACGAGGAGAATGCCCGTGCGCTCCGGTGGCTGGCCGAGAACGGGTACCTCCCTCACCTCCTGCTGTCCCAGGATGTGTTTCTCAAGATGATGCTAACGCGCCACGGCGGGTTCGGGTACGCCTATATCCTCCGGCACTTCGTGCCCAGGCTGCGCCGCCACGGCCTCACCGACGAGCAGATCCAGACCATGCTCGTGGACAACCCGCGGCGGATCTTTACCGCCGCGGCAGGGACAAGCGAGGTGGGCTAGATGGCATCGATCAGGGTGCTCATCGCCGGGGAGTCGTGGGTGACGACGGCCACCCACGTCAAAGGCTGGGACTTCTTCTCCAGCACCACGTTCCACACGGGCGTGGATCATCTGCGCGCTGCCCTGGGGGCACAGGGGATCCAGCTCGTGCACATCCCGTCCCACGAGGCCGCGGCCGCCTTTCCGCTCACCCTGGACGCGCTACGCGCGTACGACGCTATCATCCTGAGCGATATCGGCTCGAATACGCTGCTGCTGCACCCCAACACCTGGCTGTACGGGAAGCCGATGCCGAATCGACTGACGTTGTTGCGCGAGTATGTCTTGAGCGGCGGCGGCCTCGCGATGGCGGGCGGCTACTACAGCTACCAGGGCATCTATGGCGCCGCGCGTTACCACAGGACCCCTGTGGAGGAGGTCCTTCCCGTCGAGATCGATCCGTGGGACGACCGCGTGGAGGTGCCCGAAGGCTTTGCGCCGCAGGTGACGGCGCCGGAGCACCCGATCGTCCGCGGCCTCGAGGGGCCCTGGCCGGTGCTGCTCGGGTACAACGCCGTGCGGGCCCGGCCGGACGCCACCGTCGTCGCCGCGTATGGTGACCACCCTCTCCTGGCGGTGCGGACGGCAGGACGGGGGCGCACGCTGGCCTGGACGTCCGACATCGGTCCCCACTGGTGCTCCGAGGCGTTCCTCAACTGGACCGGGTTCGCAGCGCTCTGGGGGCAGGCGGTGCGGTGGCTGGTGGGGCGGGCATAGGTGCCCTGCGTCCGGCTCCTGCGCCGTCCCGCGTCCCGGCTGCGCCCCGCCGCAGCCGGGACGGTCGCGCCGCCCGATAGTCCGACCCGCTATGCCGAGACGGGGTGCACCTGCATCTTGTCCAAGTGGAGGGTCAGCATGTCGCCCGCGTCGGCCAGAACCGCGATACGGTACTCGTCGAGGGGCGACAGGTCGAGGCCGTTGAACGGCCGGTCGGCGATGAGATCGATCGTCGCCACGCGCGCGGTGTGGTAGTAGTTTTGCAGGAGCACCAGCTTGACGCCCGCGAGCCGGGAGAGCGCGGCGACGAACTCTCTCGCGAGGTCCTGATCGACGTCCTGCAGCACGATCTCGACCTGCCGGTCCCCGGGAGCCGTATCCCGCTGCTCCGCGGGGGCCGGCTGCGGCGGCGCGATCGCGGCCTCCTGAGGAACGGCCCCCGGCGCCTCTGGATACCCGGCGGCCGCCTCGGGCTCGCGCGACGTCGTCTCGGGCCCGGGGGCCGCGGTGTCCTGTGTCCCGAGGCCGTGGAGCAGTTGCTGCCTGAGCGGGAGCACCTCGGCCTGTATCTTTGCCCGCAGATCGGCCATCGTCTTCACGAGGGCGGCATGGTCTCGCGCCAGTACCTCGAGGTCCTGGGACATCCTCTCCTGGAGAGGCTGGAATCCTTCCACCTGCGCGATCAGCCCCGCGAGATGCTCCTCGCCGAGCTTGCGGATCTCGGCCACCTGCCGGCGCGCCTCGGTCACCATGCGGTCGGCTTCGAGCTGGACCTCCGCGAGGCGCCGGGCGGCCGCGCGCTCCGCAGCGGCGACGGCCTGGCCGGCCTGTTCGCGGGCCTCGGTGAGCATCTCGTGCGCCGCCCGCCGGGCGTCCCCGGTGATCTGGTCGGCCGCGGCCCGGGCGGCGGCCAGTCTCTCCTCGGCCTGCGTCTTCGCCGCATCGATGAGCTCGTCGACGAACTTCTGCACCTGCTGCAGAGAGGCGGCGATCAATCCCGCGCGCTCCCGGGAGGCAGCCGCGAGCGCTTCGTCCGCGGCGGCGATCCGCTGATCCACCTGCTCGGCCGCGTCAGCCGCTTCGTGCAGGTGTCGCCGCAGCGCCGTTCGCTCGAGGACGCCCTGCACAAGCTCGTTGTCGGTCCAGTCGAGCACCTCGGCCATCTCAGCCAGCAATCGTCTCGTAGTCCCCGGATTCACGGCGCCCCTCCCTGCGGCCCTGTCCGCGGCCCGTGTGTTGTGACGCCAGCGTGCGCACTCTCAGCCTGCGGGGTTCACCACAACTATGCCGGAAGATCGCGTACAGTGGATGTCAGGGTTCTTAGAGAAGTTCTCGCACATCGCGCGGCCCGGCGTCAAGCGGCCGGACGGCGCGGCGCGCGCAGCCTAATCGGCGAATCCTTGCACGGAATCGGGCCCGGCGCGAAGCTAATCCGCTCAATATCTGCGCACGGATCCACCGTTCTCGGTGCTCGCGCTCCCAGCGCCCTGGGCGGGGACCGTGTTCGGGCAGGTTGTGGCGTTCCGGGGTCCGAAAGTTACACAATCGAGGTTGGCGCAAGGCGCGAAGGCGAGGGTGGGCCGATGGCCAGCGAGCGCTGGCTCCGGATCACGATGGGGCTGGTCCTGGCGGCGGCCGCAGCCTATCTGCTGTACCGCCTCCGGTTCGTCCTGATTACGATCGCGCTCGCCGCGATGCTCGCGTACGCCCTCCTGCCGCTCGTCGACTGGGTCGGCCGCCTCCGCGTTGGACGCCGGTCCCTGCCCCGGTTCGCCGCTGTGACGCTCGTGTTCGTGCTGGTCGCCCTGGTCGTCGCCGCGGTGGTTCACGTCGCCGCTGCACCCGTCGCCGCCGAGGCGCAGCGATTCTCGCAGAACATGGCGCAGTACCGGGACAAGGCGGGGGCGCTCCTCAACGAGGCCCGTACCTCGATCGCCGGCAGCCTTCCGCCGCCCGCGCGCCAGCGACTCGATGAAGCGATCGGCCGCGCCGAAGGCCTGCTGTTCAACGCGCTCGCCTCGGCGATCCAGGCGACAGCCCGATGGCTCTCGCACGTCGTCGAGCTTATCCTGATTCCGATCCTGGCGTTCTACTTCCTCGTTGACCTCCCCGTCCTGAAGCACGAGTTTACCAGTTTCTTGCCGGCCCGGCTGCGCGGTCCCACGCTCCTCGCCGCCCGTCGTGCCGACCGCATCGTGGCCGGCTACGTGCGCGGGCAGGTCATCCTGATGGCGCTCTCCGGCGTCGTCGTGTGGATCGGCCTCGCCCTCATCGGGGTGCGCTTTCCCCTGCTGCTCGGCATCGTCGCCGGGCTGACGCGGGCGATCCCGATCATCGGTCCAGTCGTCGGGGCGATCCCGATCGTGGGCGTGGCGTTCCTCCAATCACCGGACGCCGCGGCGATCGTGCTGACCTTCTTCATCGTGCTGCAGCTCGTCGAGTCCAAGATCATCCTGCCGCAGGTCATCGGGCACGAGCTCCGGCTGCACGCCGCCACCATCCTCCTCGCCCTGCTGATCGGCAACGCGCTGTTCGGGTTGATGGGGATGTTCCTCGCCGCTCCGGCGGCGGCGTTCCTCCGGGAGATGCGCGAGCTTGCCGAAGCGGAGCTCGCGGCGCCGGTGGCGGCCGGCAGCGCGCGCGAGCGCTAGTCGGAAGGCCGTCTGCCGCGGGACGGTCGGCCCGGTGCCGCGTCGCGCACTGTCGACGGGGGACGCCGGGCCTGCCCGGCGCGCCCGCCCGGGGCCCCCGACGAATCGCCGCGCTCCCGCGATGCGTGGGGGTGGGACGCCGTTCCTCGACCGGACGCGCGGGGCACCCCCGCGCGGCGATCCGTCTGTGCGCACCCCCCCCGTCGGGCTTCGGAGAGCGTGCACTACAGTGGAAACGTTAGAGTGGAGCGCTCAGCAGGGACCCGAGGAGCCTCTCGAGCCGCGCGGCCACCGCGCCGTTCGTGGTGACGAGGTCGCACCCGGCCTCGCGGGCAGCCGCCCGCCGCGCCTCGTCCGCATGCCCGCAGAATCCGACCAGGGGGACGCCGCGGGCGCGGGAGTCGGCCTTGGCCCGGCGGATCGCGGCGAGGGCGTCAAGCCGGTGGGATGCGAGGTTGAGGATCGCGGCCGCCGGTCCGTGGAGGACCGCCTCGTGGAAGGCGTCCGCCGTCCGGACGACGACCGGGCGGTACCCGAGCTGCGCGAGGCGGGCGGCGATCCGGTCGGAGAACAGGAGGTCGTCGCCCGCCACGACGACCGTCGATCTACGCGACCGCTCCCCGGGCTCCACGCTCGCCGCTCACACCGGATAGCCCATCGCCTGGAGCGAGAGCCGGCCCTCCTCGCTGAGCCGCTCGGGCGTCCACGGCGGGCTCCACACCATCTCGACTTTGCAGTCCTCGATGCCATCCAGGCACATCAGCTTGGACTCGACCTCGCTGACGAGCTGTGGCCCGAGCGAGCAGCCCACCGCCGTGAGCGTCATCTTGATGTTGACGACGCCCCCGACGATCGTGATGTCGTAGATGAGCCCGAGGTCCCAGATGTTCACCGGGATCTCCGGGTCGTAACAGGTCTTGAGCACCTCGATGACTTGGTCGCGCGTGACCATGGCACCCTCCGTGATGGTATTGTACCATGACAACGCGGACAGGCGTGGCCTGCCGGCCGCGCCGGGGCCCGGCTGCGAGCGGGCCACCGAGCGCCCGCACGGCGGCGGGAGGGAGGCCTGTGAAGGCCCGAGGAACGGCGACAATCCGGGGAGCGCTCCTCGTCGTCCTGCTCGGCCTGCTGGTCGCGACGCCCACGCTCGCCCGCTGGTACACGGAGTGGCTCTGGTTCGGCGAGGTCGGGTACCGCGGGGTCTTCTGGACGCCGGTTGCCTCGAGCTGGGCCGTCGGGGCCGCCGCCGCGGTGAGCGTCTTCCTCATCCTCTTCCTCAACGTCCGGCCGCTCCTCAGGCTGCGCCCGGCGCCCCGGCTCATCGAGCTGCGGCGCGCCGGCGGGAGGCCGGTCTACCGGCAGGCGATGGCCCGCGTCGGCCCCGCCGGCTTGGCCGCGCTCGCGGCCGCTGCGGTCGGCATCCTGGCCGGCGCCGGCGCGGCGGGCTCGTGGCTCGTGTTCCAGGCCTGGCTGCACGCGACACCGTTCGGCGTGCGCGATCCCGTGTTCGGGCGGGACGTGGCCTTCTACGTCTTCGCGCTGCCCGCGTACCGTGCGGTGTACGGCTGGCTGTTCGGGTGGACGCTCGCCGCGCTGCTCGTCGTCGCAACCGGCTACTACCTCGACCTCGCGCCGCTCGCGATGCGCGGGGTATGGGCCGTGCCCCGGGGCGCGCGCATCCATCTGAGCGTCCTCGGGGGCGCGCTGCTGCTCCTGCAGGCGGCCGGGTTCTGGCTGGCGACCTACGGCCTCCTGTTCTCCCCGCACGGGGCCGTCTTCGGCGCCGGGTACACCGACCTGCACGCGCGCCTCCCGATGCTCCGTGTGCTCGCCGGGCTCTCTGCCGCCACCGGGATGCTGCTGCTCGCCTCGGTCCGCCTGCGTACCCTGCGCGCCGCGCTCGCCGCCCTCGGGGCGCTGGTCGTCGTCTGGATCGGCGGCCTGGGGCTCTATCCGGCGTTCGTCCAGCAGGTGGAGGTGGCGCCGAACGAGCTGCGCCGGGAGGCGCCGTACATCCAGAACAGCATCGACGCGACGCTGCGCGCCTACAACCTCGACCAGGTGCAGGAGAAGGCATTCCCCGCCACCGCGTCGATCACACCGGCCCTGGTTCGGGCTCACCGGACGGTGCTCGAGAACGTGCGGCTCTGGGACTACCGACCGCTGCTGCGCACCTACGCGCAGCTCCAGAGCCTGCGGCTGTACTACACGTTCACGAGCGTGGGGATCGACCGCTACCGGATCGGCGGTCGGGAGCAGCAGGTGATGCTCTCCGCGCGCGAGCTGGACGTTGGCCGGCTGCCGTCCGAGGCCCGCACCTGGGTCAACCAGCACCTCGTGTTCACGCACGGCTACGGGCTCGTGATGACGCCGGTCAACCGGATCTCCGCGGAGGGGCTGCCGGAGTTCTACATCAAGGACATCCCGCCGCAGAGCCCTATCGGCCTCGTGGTGGAACGGCCGGAGCTGTACTACGGGATGCTCGGCGCGCCGTACGTCATCGTGAACACCCGCACGAAAGAGTTCGACTACCCGCAGGGCGATCGAAACGTCTACGCCTCGTACCAGGGAACGGGCGGCGTCTCGCTCGGCGCGCCCCTCGCGAGGCTCGCGTTCTCCTATCGGTTCGGGGCTCTCCCGCTCCTGCTCAGCACGGACGTGACCCCGCAGAGCCGGATCATGTTCCACCGGGCCGTGCCGGAGCGGATCGCGCACATCGCGCCGTTCCTCATGCTTGACCAGGATCCGTATCTCGTGCTCGCCGACGGCCGCCTCTACTGGATCGTAGACGCCTACACGACGAGCGCGGGATATCCGTACTCGCGGCCCACAGGCGGCCTCAACTACATCCGGAACTCCGTCAAGGTTGTGGTCGATGCCTACAACGGCACGACCCGCTTCTACCTGGTCGATCCCGCCGATCCTCTGGCCGAGACCTACGCGCGGATCTTCCCCGGGCTGTTCCGACCGCTCGCCGCGATGCCGCCGTCGCTCGTAGCACACCTGCGCTATCCCGTCGACCTGTTCACGACCCAGGCCCAGGTCTACGCGACCTTTCACATGAAGGATCCGCGCGTCTTCTACAACCGTGAGGACGTGTGGGCCGTGCCGACGGAGCTGTTCGGGGGGACGCCGCAGCCGCTCGAACCGTACTACGTCAACCTGAACCTGGACCCCGGGGCGGGGGAGGAGTTTACGCTGATCCTGCCGTTTACCCCTGCGGGCAAGGACAACATGGTCGCGTGGATGGCAGGCCGCAGCGACCCGCCGCACTACGGCCGCCTGCTCGTCTACCGGTTCCCCAAGGACCGGACGGTGTTCGGGCCGATGCAGATCGAGGCACGGATCAACCAGGACCCGGCGATCAGCAGCCAGCTCACGCTGTGGAATCAGTTGGGCTCCCAGGTGATCCGCGGCAATCTGCTGGTCGTTCCACTCGCGGATTCCCTGCTGTACATCGAGCCGCTGTACCTGCAGGCCGAGGGCAGCGCGCTCCCGGAGCTGAAGCGCGTGATCGTGGCGTACGGTTCGCAGATCGCGATGGAGCCCACGCTGGACGGGGCTCTCGGGCGCATCTTCGGGACGTTGCCGCCGGCGCCGGCCCCCGGGGCTCCGGCCGCGCCAGCGGGCCCCGCGCCCCCCGGCGCGGCCCGAGGCGGAGCCGGCGGCCCCCCGCCGGTACCCGGAGCGCCCCGCGACCGCGTCGCGGCGCTCGTGGCCGAGGCCAACGCGCACTATGCGCGCGCCCAGGCGGCCCTCCGCGCTGGGGACTTCGCCGCCTACGGCCGCGAGATCGACGCGCTGGGTCGGGTCCTGAGCGAGCTGCGGCGGGTGGCGGGCGCCCCGTAGCGCGGTCTCTCGCCAGCCGGCCGCAGACGCGGCGAGGCCGCAGGGGGCGGCCCTTCGCTTCCTGCCGAGGGACGGATTCGAACGGGCGCTCCGGGCCGACCCGCCGCGCCCCAAGTGTCCGGTGACCGATTCACCTGGGCGGCGAGGATCTGCCCGCAACGGGCATTCGGCGCGGTCACCTCTGGCCAGCCGCCGCAAACTGAAGGAAGACCAAGCCGACTGGGGGCGAAGGGCAGACCCCATCCCCGTCTTGCACCGTCACCGGAATCCGGCACGCGGCTCCGCCTCACCTGCCAGCGAACCCACGCAACGACGCACTACGTCGCGGCCGAGGCGGCTACGCCGGCCGGAGGTCGCGCAGCGCCTCGGCGTACTCCTCGGGCGTGTTGAGGTTGGTAAACGACCGCAGATCGGGGTCGAACCGGCGGGCCTCCGCGGCCTCCACCACGCGGACGCGAACCTCCGAGAGCACGTCGACGTTGCGCCCCTGCCTCTCCAGGCACCGCCGGATCGCGTCGAGACAGCCCGGCGTGTAGATCGCGTGCAGGGGCTCGTACTCGCCATCGTGGTGCGGGATCACGATGTCCACCCCCGCGGCGAGCGAGGCCATGTGCCGGATCAGCGCTGGGTTGAGGAACGGCATGTCGCAGGCGCAGACGAACGTCGGTGCCCGGGCGTGGAGGAGGGCGGTGTAGATGCCGGTCAACGATTGCCCGGATGGCAGCGCGTCCGCCACCGTCGGGATGCCGAGGCCGCGGTACTCCTCCGGCAGGCGGGTGACGAGCAGCAGCCGCGTCCCGCACACGTCCCGCAGGCGCGCGGCCACGGCCTCGATCAGGGTGGTCTCCCCGAACGGCAGGAAGGCCTTGTTCCGTCCCATGCGCCGGCTCTGCCCGCCCGCGAGGATGGCTCCGGTGAGCGCCGGGGTGCCCTCGGCCATGCCCGGTCGTTCCACCGGCGGCTGAGCCGCTCCTCCTCCAGCCCACCTCCACCCGCCGCAGCAAATCCCCCGGGTAGGCGATTTGCTGGGGACCCCGGGAGAATCGGCTCCGGTGATGCGAATTCAGTCACAGGTCTCGCACGCGGGCAGACGGCGGTGGAACTGTAAGGATGCGGCTTCGGCCGATGGGGGCCCGGGCCGTTGAGACTCCGGGCAGCGCACGTGGGCAAACGGCGGTGGAACTGTAAGGATGCGGCTTCGGCCGATGGGGGCCCGGGCCGTTGAATCCCAGCCCCCGGGCCTTCCCTTGGCAAGGGCTCCCGGGTAGCGACGAAGGGGAACGGGAATCTCCGGCGAAGCGTCCCCGAGTGCTGTCGTGTGGCGGAAGGAGCGGTGGCGATGGACGAGGTGGAAGCACGCAGAATGCTCAAGCTATTCGGCCTTCAGGTCACGCAGTTCATGGGGCGGCGCCGTGAGCTGAAGGATATGGCGGCCACCGCGATCGAGGGCCAGGACCGGATGACCGTTGCCGCCGTGCTCGCCTCGCTGATGACGGAGACCTCCGAGCTGCACCGCCGCTGGCTGGAGGTGACGAACCTGGTCCTCGAAGAGGAGCGTGAAGCGTACAGCGAGATGGCGCGCCTGCTCGAACGGGCCGGCCAGGCGGACCAGCCGGAGCGCCCGCGCGCATAGCGCGCTCCGAGCCCGCGCCGCGAGGGCCGCGCGGCTGCGCGCGGCCATACGCGCGGACAATAGAAGTGGAAGGGCGACCCCAATCCGCGCGCAGGAAGGAGAGCCACATGAGCCGCCTGTTGGAGATGATCGCCTGGAGCGACGAGGCGCTCGAGCGCCGCGTGCTCGACAGCATCTCTCTCAAGGCCCCCTGGCCGGTCGTCGAGCACCTTGCAACGCTCACGCGCCTGTCCGGGACGCCGGAGGAGCGGCGGGCGGTCGAGCTGCTGGCGCGTCACCTCGAGGGCTGGGGGGTGCCGCATCGGGTATACGAGCCGGAGTGCTTCATCTCGATCCCGCTGGCCGCGAGCGTGCGGTGCAACGGCACCGCGTACCGCGCGAAGACCCCGGCGATGTCGGTGTCCACCGGGGACGAGGAGGTGACCGGCGAGCTCGCTTACGTGCCGGGCGGCGCGGCGGGATCGAGCCCGGGCGACGTCTTCTCGGCCGGCGTGGAGTTCGGCGGCGCGCGTGTCGCCGGGCGGATCGTGCTGACCGAGGGGATGGCGTCGCCGGGCAAGGTCAAGGACCTCATGGCCGCGGGGGCGATCGCCGGGATCTTCATCAATCCCGGCCAGAACATCCACGAGGGAATCTGTACCACGGTCTGGGGCACGCCGGACCTCGACTCCGCCGCTCGCCAGCCGACGATCCCGGTCGTCGCCGTCAACTACGCGGACGGACAGGCGCTGATCCGTGCCGCGCGGCAGGGCGGCCGCGCCGGCGTCTCCACCCGGCTGGAGACGGGGTGGCGCACGATCCCGGTGCTGGTCGCGGAGATCCCCGGGACCCGGGCCCCCGAGGAGTGTGTCCTGCTGCACGGCCACCTCGATAGCTGGCACACCGGCGTCGGCGACAACGCGACCGGCGACGCCGCGATGCTGGAGCTTGCCCGAGTCTTCTGGCGCCACCGGCGCCGGCTGGCGCGGACCCTCAGGATCGCGTGGTGGTCGGGGCACTCCCATGGTCGCTACGCCGGCTCGACGTGGTACGCCGACACGCACGCGCTCGATCTGGCGCGGTACGGCGTGGCGCAGGTCAACTGCGACTCCCCTGGCTGCCGTTGGGCGACGACGTACGACCACCTGAGCGCGATGAGCGAAACCGTGCCGTTCGTGGACGCGGTCATCCGGGCGACGACCGGCATCACCCCGCAGCCCGAGCGGCCGCCGCGGGCCGGAGACTATTCGTTCAACAGCATCGGCCTCTCGTCGTTCTACATGCTCAGTTCCACGATGTCGGACACGGACCGGGCCGAGCGGGGCTACTACGCGGTCGGCGGGTGCGGCGGGAACATCGCGTGGCACACCGAGGACGACACGCTGGAGATCGCCGACCGGGACAACCTGCTGCGCGATATGCGGATGTACGCCGCCTCCGTGCTGCGCGTGCTGAACGCGCCGCTGCACCCCTTCGACTGGACCCGCACGACGGCGGAGTTCCGCCAGACGGTCGGCGGCTACCAGCAGGCCGCAGGAGACCAGTTCGACCTGTCGCCGGCTCGCGAGGCGATCGACGCGCTGGAGGCTGCCCTTGGGGAGTTCTACGCGGGCGGGCCGGCGCGGGGAACCGCCCGCGGAGCCACGGTCCGGCGGTTCAACGCCGTGCAGCGCCGCCTCGGCCGCCTGCTTATCCCCGTCAACTACAGCCGGATGCCGGCGTTCTGGCACGATCCGGCGATCAACGTGCCGCCGCTGCCGGATCTCGCGCCCGCCCTGGCGCTTCCGCGGGTGGCGGGAGACCCCGCGCAGCGAGGCATCGTGCGCGCGCACCTGGCGCGCGGCCAGAACCGCCTGGTGTGGGCGCTCACGCAGGCGCGAGAGGTCGTCCTCGGCCGAGGCCCGCTCACTCCGCCGCCGGCGCGGCCATGATCGCCGCGCGCTGGATGTCCTCGTAGCGGACTCTGCTCACATCGAACTCCTCCAGGCTCGCGGTGAGCCGCTCGAAGGTCTGCTCGAAGCTGGGCAGGGTCTTGCGCTGCCGCCCGAGCGGGGTGGTCCGCGAGAGGACGAAGGTCTTGACGTACGGGTGTCTGATGCCGCGCCGCCTGAGCCGGGCGACCACGTCGCCCAGCACCTCGTCCGCCCGCCGGACCAGTGCCGCGCGCTGCTCGCGCGCCGGCAGCGTTTTGGAGAACGTCCCCCTGAGGAACCGATCGACGCGGCGAAGGATCGGGGCGAAGGCGCCGCCGGCGAAGCGCTTGTCCGCCTCGTAGAGCAGCCCGAGCGTGATGAAGTGCGGTGCCTCGAATTGGAAGGCGTAGTCCTCCTCCCCGCCTGAGGGGTTCTCTCGGGCCAGGCCGCGGTACATCCGGATGACCTCGAGGGATTTCTCCTTCAAGTTGTGAGCCTTCTCGGTGTTGAGCGCGAGGATCTGGAAGGCCACCTCGGGCTCGGGCACGACGATGGCGGGGATCGCCTCGGCCTTGAGCTTCTCCAGCACCGCGCGGCGGTGGTTCCCATTGGGAGTCCAGTACACGCCCGGCCGGGGCGATACGACGACGATCGGATCGACGAAGCGGTCGACCTTCTTGACCATCTCGCGCAGGCGCTTCAAGTGCGTGGGCGAGAGGTCGCGCTGGTACGGGGTGGCCTCGACCTTGGCCAGGGGCAGCACACAGAAGATCTGCCAGTGGTCTCCCACCGGCTCCCGGTATACGGCAAGGGCGCGGCCGCCGTCGCGCTCGATCTGTTCGACGAGCGCGACGACCGGCTTCGGCGGCGGCTCGCCGGGAAAGACCGCCCACTCTCCCATCGGACGCCTCCCGCGGCACTTCGGGGTGCCCCGCAGGGTAGCATTCGTCCGCGATCCGGCCGGATCATCCTGCCGGCGCCCGCCCTGCGCGGGGCGGTGGCCCCGGCCAGGCCGGGTGCCCGAGGAGGATGGCATCGCCGGAGGTGCGTATTAGCCCTCAAGACGCCCGGGGCACAAGGGGGGAAGGCAGATGCCGGATGTGATTCGTCTGGTCGATTACTTCTACATCGAAACGGCGGACCGGCCCGGAGAGGGCGCGCGGGCGCTGGGCGCGCTCAGGGACGCCGGCGTGCACCTGGCCGCCTTCCATGCCTTCCCGGCGGGGAGGCGCGCGCAGCTCGACTTCGTCCCCTCCGATCCCGCCGCCCTCAGAGCGGCCGCGAGGAAGGCGCGGTGGACGATCACCGGGCCAAAGAAGGCGTTCGTGATCGAAGGGGAAGACCGCGTCGGCGCGCTCGTCGACTATTTCTCGAAGCTGGCCGAGGCCAAGGTCAACGTGACGGCGACCAGCGCGGTCGCCGCCGGCGCCGGCCGGTTCGGCGCCATCCTCTGGGTGAAGCCGCGCGACGTCCGGCGGGCAGCCAAGGCACTCGGCGTCGGCTGACCGCCTCAGGGCTGCGCGCGAAACGTCTCCGCGCGGAGCGTGTACTTGTCGACGAGCCGCTCGACCACGGCAAACCCGAGCCCAGGCCCGGTGGGGACGTCTACCGTGCCGTCCGGGTTGACCTCGACCCACGGCTCGATCAGATCCTCGTGGAAGTAGCGCCGGCTGGCCCCCAGGTCGGCGGGCAGGGTGAACCCGGGCAGAGAGCAGAGCGCGACGTTGGCGGCGCGGCCGATCCCGGTCTCCAGGAAGCCCCCGCACCACACCGGGACGCCGCGCTCGCTGCAGAGGTCGTGGCAGCGCTGCGCCTCGCTGAGGCCGCCCATGCGCGCCGCCTTGATGTTGACGATCCGGCACGCGCCCAGGTCGAGGGCCTTCCGCGCATCCTCGGCCGAGCAGAGCGACTCGTCGAGGCAGAGCGGCGTTCGCAGCTCGCGCTGTAGCGCGGCGTGGTCGATGATGTCATCGTGGCCGAGGGGCTGCTCGATCATGATCAAATCGTACGCGTCCAGCTCTCGCAGGCTCGCCGCATCCCCGAGGGTGTACGCGGTGTTGGCGTCGACCTGCAGCGGGATCGGCCCGAACCGGCGCCGGATCGCCGCGACGACTTCGCGGTCGAACCCCGGCTTGATCTTCACCTTGATCCGCCGGTAGCCCTGGGCGAGCCAGGTCTCGATCCGGCCGAGCAGCGCGTCGATCGTAGGCTCGATCCCGACGCTCATCCCGACCGCGATCCGCGTGCGGCTGCCGCCGAGCGCGCGGGCGAGCGAGACGCCGTGTGCCTGTGCGTAGATGTCCCACGCGGCGGCCTCGAGTCCCGCCTTGGCGAGGTAGTTCCGGCGGACCGGACGCAGCCGGTCCGCGACCTCATGGGGATGCGCGAACCTGAGGCCCAGTACCCGCGGGATGAGGAACTGCGTGAGGATCGGCCACGCCGTGTCGACGGTCTCTTCCTTATAGAAGGGCTTCGCCGACACCGGCGACTCGCCCCAGCCGGACAGGCCGTCCGCCCACGCCCGGACCAGCAGGCAGTCCTTGTCGGTGTCGCGGTCCACCGCCGTCTCGAAGGGAAACGTGTACGGCATGCGGATCTGCCGCAGCTCGACGCGTTCGATCTTCATGCGGGCGCGCCTCCCTCCGCGGGTGGGTTCCCCCCGGTGGTCAGAAGGTACACGGCGCGGGGGCCGTCCTCGCCGGGATACCGGCCCGCCTCGGTGACGGCGTACCCGCGGCCGAAGTAGTGCCGGAGCACGGCCCGCGTGGCCTCCCGCCACCGGACCGCAGTCGCCGGGGCCTCCCTCTTGAGGCGCGCCACGTCGGGCGGGATCTCGGCGAGGATCGCAGGCGCGGACAGGTCGAGGGCCGGGGGCCCAGGCGGCGCCAGGGAGCCCGCGCCCGTTGCGGCCAGCGCCCATGGGCCGCCGGCGAGCCGCGGCGGACGCGGGCGTCCCGCGAGCGCGGCGGCGATCCGGGCCGCCACCCGCGGCGAGCGGAGCCACCAATCCACCTCGAGCCGGTCGCTCGGCAGCCCCTCGTTGATCGCGTCCGTCATCGCGCCGTAGTAGTCCACGTGGTATCGCGACGCCACCACCCCCAGCCGGCCGACGTTGAAGCGCGCGTTCGCCGCCTGCAACGGGTCGTAGGTCCAGACGATTCGCTCGACGCCCGCGGCGAGGGCCGCGTCGCGCTGGGCACATTTGAGGCGGAGCCCGAGCCCGCGACCTCGATGCGCCGGGAGCACGCCGGTCATGTGCGAGTACCACAGCGGGCGCCCCTCGCGGTATCCGGGGAACGCGTACGCGAAGCCGACCAGGGCGCCGGCCGCGTCGAAGGCGCCGATGACGAGCCCGCCCGCCGCCGTCGCCGCCAGGAGCTGATTGAAGGGGACCGTCTCCCGGTCGCCCATGCCCCAGACGGCCATCTGGAGGTCCTCGCACCGGCGTAGGGTC
This sequence comes from Bacillota bacterium, assembly GCA_021324295.1. Taxonomy (GTDB): domain Bacteria; phylum Sysuimicrobiota; class Sysuimicrobiia; order Sysuimicrobiales; family Segetimicrobiaceae; genus JAJPJJ01. The sequence continues at coordinate 75,519 of JAJPJJ010000032.1, read as the reverse complement.
TCCCGGTCGGTGATGGGGCGCACCGCATACCCGGGGACGGGGAGCGCGGGGTCACTCGAAGAGCCGGTCCGCATCCGCGACGAACGCCGTCACCAGCCGGATGGTCTCCTCGACATCGCTGAGGCGCAGCAGGCCGAGCGGGGCATGGATGTAGCGGCACGGCACCGAGACGGCACCGGCCAGGACGCCGCCGCCGCTGGTGTGGATCGCGCCCGCATCGGTTCCCCCGAAGGCCGGCCGCTTGTACTGGTACGGGATGCGGTGCTCCTCGGCGACGCGCTCCAGCGCCTGGACGAACCGGGGGCTCACGATCAGGGACCGGTCGGCGAGCGTGATCGCAGGGCCCGCCCCCAGGCGGGTCAGCCGGCGGGGCCCGGAGACGCCGGGCACGTCCGCGGCGATGGTCCCTTCGATCGCCAGGGCCAGCTCAGGCATGATCTGGTACGCGGCCGTCCGGGCGCCGCGCGCGCCGACCTCCTCGCCGGCCGCGAAGTTGCACACGAGCGTCAGGTCGAGCGTCTCCCTCGCCAGGCGCTCGAGGACGGCTACCATCACGGCGCACCCGGCGCGGTCGTCGAGCGCCTTACCGAGGACGGTCCCGTCCCGCAGGGGCTCGCACGGGTACGCGAGCACGGCCGGATCCCCGAGCCGGATGCCCCAGCGGGTGACCTCCTCGGCGGAGCGGGCACCCACGTCGATGAACATGCCGTCCACCGGAACCGGCTTCTCGCGCTCCTCGGCGGTGAGGATGTGGGGCGGGAGGCTGCCGATCACCCCGCGCACCGTCGCGCCGGATCGCGTGCGGATCGTCACCGCGTGGGCGACGAGGACCCGCGGATCCCAGCCGCCGATCGTCGTGAAGCGCAGGAACCCGTCGTCCTCCACGTGGTTGATCATCAACCCGACCTCGTCCATGTGCGCATCGAGCATCAGCGTGCGCTCGCGTCGTCCGTGGCGGGTCACGATCAGGTTGCCGAGCACATCGGTCCGCACGCTGTCGGCGAACGGGGCGACGTGTCGCTCGATGACGCCCCGGACGTCGTCTTCGAAGCCGGAGACACCAAAGGCATTGGATAGCGACTGCAGGACGGGGAGGGTGTCCATCGTGTTCAACCTCTCTGCCTGGCGCGAATCGCCGGTGCGCGGCGCCCCCACAAGATTCCGCCCCGCCGGACAGGCTCCCTCCCCGGCGACCGGGGACGGCGCTGCGCGCGGCGAGGGAAACGCGCCGCGGCCCGCCAATCTCTGAGGGGACACGACGAGGGTCACGGAGGGCGTGGCGTGGAGGCGCTTCGGGCGTGCGTCGATCGGGAGATCCCCAGGGCAGTTGCGGATCTGCGCCGGCTGGTGCGGATTCCCTCGGTCGCGGCGCAGCGGCAGGGCATCCCCGAGGCGGTGCAGGCGACGAGCGAGCTGTTGCGGGAGGCGGGCGGGCACGTGCACGTGCTCGAGCACGAGGGCGCGAACCCGGTCGTCACCGCGGAGTTCGACGGGCGGTCGCCGAGGACGCTCCTCTTCTACAACCACTACGATGTGCAGCCCGCGGAGCCGCTCGACGAGTGGAGCGTCCCGCCGTTCGATCTGACGGAGCGGGACGGCCTGCTGCTCGGGCGGGGCGTCTCCGACAACAAGGGGGACCTCGTGACCCGCATCGCCGCGCTGCGGGCGCTACGCGCCGCCCGGGGCGCGCTCCCCTGTCGCGTGAAGTTCGCGGTCGAGGGCGAGGAGGAGATCGGGAGCGTGCACTTCGGCGCCATCACGCGGGCGCACGTCGAGGTGCTGCGGGCCGACGCGTGCGTCTGGGAGTATGGCGAGCGCGACCACGAGGAGCGGATGCACATCGTCTGCGGGATGAAGGGCCTGTGCTACCTGGAGCTCGAGGCCACCACGGCGAACGTCGACCTGCACTCGTCGCTCGGCGCGATCATCGAAGGCGCCGGCTTCCGCCTGGCGTGGGCCCTCAGCACGCTCAAAGACCCGTCCGGGCGCGTCCTGATCCCCGGCCACTACGACCGGGTCCGCCCCCCGACGCCCGCCGAGGAGGAGGCGATCCGTCGGATCCCGCCGGACGTCGTGAGCGCCGTGCAGCAGCAGGTCGGCGTGCGGCGGCTGATCGGCGACCCGGACGCTTCGGCCGCGGTGCGGCAGCTCCTGCTCGCGCCGACGTGCACGATCTGCGGCCTGTGGGGCGGATACACGGGGCAGGGCGCGAAGACCGTGCTGCCCCGCGTCGCGCGCGCCAAGGTGGACTTCCGCCTCGTCCCCGACCAGGACCCGCACGAGGTCGCCCAGGCTGTCCGCCGGCACCTGGACGCCCATGGGTTCACCGATGTCGGGCTCCGCGTGCTCGCCGCGGAGTTCCCGTGGCGCACGGACCTGGAGGACCCGTTCGTGGAGACGGTGCGCGACGCCGTCGCCCACGCGACCGGCCGGGAGACGCTGCTCTACCCGACGTCTGCGGGGACCGGCCCGATGCACGACCTCGGCCCGGTCCTGGGCATCCCCCTCGTGAGCGTGGGCGGCGGGTACTGGAACAGCCGGGCCCACGCGCCCGACGAGAACGTCCGCGCGAGCGACTTTCGGGAGACGATCGTGTTGATGGCGCACCTCCTGGAACGGTTCGCGGAGGTGGCCTAGACCACGGGCCGGGCGGGGCTCCGAGCGGGCGGCGTCGAGAGGGAATCCGCCCATCCCCCGGCACGTTTGGCCTCTACGCGCTATACGCTATAATTGAATGTACGTCCACTTTCTCCCGGCGGCGCCGCCGCAGGCGCGCGGGGGTCCCAGGAGGACGTGCATGCCAGTGCAGGTGGGCCAGCAGGCACCGGAGGCGATTCTCGTGAGCCAAGACCGCCGGCAGGTCAAGATCAGCGACCTGCGCGGCAAGCCGACGGTGCTCGCGTTCTTTCCCGCCGCGTTCACCGGCACCTGCACGAGGGAGATGTGCCGCTTCCGGGACGACTTGGGCCGGTTCGCTGCGCTCGGCGCGGAGGTCGTCGGGATCAGCGCCGACACGCCCTTCGTGCAGGCGGAGTTCGCCAAGCAGCACAACCTGTCGTTTGCCCTGCTCAGCGACTTCAACCACCAGGCGATGAAGGCGTACGGCGTGTACGATCCCAGCTTCCTTGGCCTGCTGGACGGGATCGCGAAGCGGTCGGTGTTCGTGCTCGACAAGGACGGCAGGGTCGTCTACACGTGGGTGTCGGACAACCCTGGCGTCGAGCCCCCGTACGACGAGGTCGAGGCGGCAGTCAAGAAGGTCGCGTAGCCGCGGCGCCCCCGCGCGTCCTCACCGAGATCGCCACGAGGGAGAGACGATGACCCCGACACCACCGACGCCCACGGTCCGGGCCGTGCTCCCCAACGGCCTCGCGGTGCTGCTGCGCGAGGTGCACACGGCCCCGGTGGCCACGTTCTGGGCGTGGTATCGCGTCGGGAGCCGGAACGAGGTGCCGGGGATCACCGGCATCTCCCACTGGGTGGAGCACATGCTGTTCAAGGGCACCCCGACGCTGGGCAAGGGGGAGTTCTCGCGCCTCGTCAACCGCCACGGCGGCACCTGGAACGGGTTCACGTGGAAGGACTTCACCGCCTACTTCGAAACCCTGCCCGCGGCGCACGTGGGGCTCGGCGTCCGGATCGAATCGGACCGCATGGTCAACAGCCTGTTCGAGCCGGATGAAGTCGAGAGCGAGCGCACGGTGATCATCTCCGAGCGGGAGGGCGCCGAGAACAACCCGGATTATGCGCTGTACGAAGAGGTGGAAGCCGCCGCCTACCGGGTGCACTCCTACCGGCATGCGGTCATCGGCTACAAGAGCGACCTGCGGGCGATCACGCGCGACGACCTGATCCGTCACTACCGCACGTACTACACGCCGAACAACGCCGTGGTGGTGGCCGTCGGGGACTTCGACAGCGACGCGCTGCTGCGGGAGATCCGCGCGGCGTTCGAGCCGATCCCCGCCGGGCCTCCGCCGCCGCCGGTCCGCACCGTCGAGCCTCCCCAGGAGGGCGAACGGCGCGTGGTGCTCCGCCGGCCGGGGGGAGCTGTTCCCATCGTGCAGATGGCGTTCCACGCGCCCGCGGCCTCCCACCCGGACTTCTTCCCGCTGCTCCTGGTGGACGGCGTGCTGTCGGGGTTCAAGGGACCCGGCGTCTTCGGCGGCGAAGCGATCGGCGCGCGCAGCAGCCGGCTGTACCGGGCCCTCGTGGAGCGGCAGCTTGCCGTCGAGGTGGGGAGCGCGTTCCGGCCGTCGCTGGATCCCACGCTCTTGGAGATCGGCGCCACGCTGCGGCCGGGCGTGCCGCCCGAGCAGGTCGAGGAGGCGATCCTCGCGGAGCTCCGCCGCATCAGCGAAGAACCGGTGGGCGCCGGCGAGCTGGACAAGGTGCGCAAGCAGGCCCGCGCCCAGTGGGTGTACGCCTGCGACGGGGTCTCGCAGCAGGCCGTGCTGCTCGGCAGCACGGAGATCGTGGCGGGCGGCGAGTTCCTCGCGCGTTTCTGGGACCGCCTGCTGGCCGTAACGCCGGCCCAGATCCTGGAGGTGGCCGCGCGCACGTTCACCGACCGCAACCGGACGGTCGGCTGGTACTTCCCCGATCGCGCCGCCGAGGAGCCGGTGGCGATCTCGACCGCCGCCGGCGTGGCCCGCAGCGACGCGTCCGAGCGGCGATCCACCGCTGGCGGGGCAGGGGCCGCCCCCGGCCGGGGTGCCGTCGATGCGTGAGCCCGGCCCTCGCCTCGACCCGCGCACCGGGGTCCGCGCTCCCGCGGTCCCGATCACGCCCGAGTCGGTCGTGCGGCAGGCCTTCGGCGGGGGAGCCGTCGCCCTGATCCGCGAGACCCGGGCTACCCCGTCCGTGGCGATCCGGGGGTACCTCGACGGCGGCGCGCTGCACGACCCGCCCGGCCGGGAGGGCCTCGCGATGTTCGCCGCGTCGATGGTGACGCGCGGGACCACGATGCACACATCGGAGAGCCTGGCGCTGATGCTGGACTCGCTCGGCGCCAGCCTGAGCGTTCGCGCGGACATCGAGGGTGTGTCGTTCGCCGCGCGGTGCCTGGCCGAGGACGTCACGCAGCTCATCGATCTGCTCGCGGAGGTGCTCGTCCGACCGACGTTTCCCCCAGACGAGATCGAGAAGCAGCGGGCCCGGATCGTCACCGGGATCCGCGAGGCCCGCCACGATACCCGCGCGGCCGCCGAGAAGGCGTTCCGCGCGGCCGCGTATTCGTCCGCCCACCCTCATCGCCGAACGCCCGAAGGCGAGGAGGAGACCGTGGCGGCGATCACGCGCGACGATCTCGTCGCCTTCCACCGGACCTGGTACCGCCCCGAGAAGGCCGTTGTGGCGATCGTCGGCGACGTGGCGGCGCCGCGGATCCTGGAGCACCTCGCCTCCGCTTTGGACGGCTGGCGGGGCGCCCCGCCGCCAGGGCCGGTCGTGATCCCTCCGGCGGCCCCCGCGCCCGCCGTGCAGCGCCGCACGCTTGCGATCCCCGGCAAGAGTCAGGCCGATATCGTGCTGGGGGTGCCGGGGTTCAGCCGCACGAGCCCGGATTACTACGCGGGGATGATGGCGGACTTGATCCTCGGACGCCTGGGGCTGATGGGGCGCCTCGGCGCGACGGTGCGCGACGAGGAGGGGCTCGCTTACTACGTCTTCAGCCACGCGGAGGCAGGGTTCCTGCCCGGGCCGTGGGTCGTGCGTGCCGGCGTGAATCCGCGGAACGTGGACCGCGCGATCGAGGGCATCCTGCGGGAGATCGCGGGCGTGCAGCGGGAGCCTGTGCGTGACGGCGAGCTGCATGATGCGCAGGAGTACCTGACCGGGTCGCTCGCGGTGCGGCTGGAGACCGACGCCGGCATCGCGCAGGCGCTGCTGGAGATCGAGCTGTTCGACCTGGGCCTCGACTACCTCCTCCGCTATCCCGGCCTCATCCGCGCCGTGACGCCCGAGCAGATCGGCGCGGCGGCCCGCCGTTACTTCCGGTTGGACGGGTACACCGTCGCCACGGCGGTCCCCGCGTGAGCCGCATCGCGCTCGGTCTCAACGGCAACCTCCCGGTCCGCCGGGCCGTCGAGTACGCCCGGTACGCGGAGGGGCACGGCTTCGAGTCGTGCTGGCTCCACGAGGCGTACTGGAACCGCGACGCGCTGACCTACCTGTCGGCGATCGCGGTCAGCACCGAGCGGCTGGGGCTCGGCACGGGCTGCATCAACCCCTACACCCGGCATCCGGTCCTGATCGCATCCTCGCTGGCCACGCTCGACGAGCTGAGCGGCGGGCGCGTGGCGATGGGGCTCGGGACGGGCTACCCGGCGCGGCTGCGGGAGCAGGGCATCGCGTACCCGCACCCGATCGCGACGATGCGGGAGAGCATCACCCTGGTGCGGCGCCTCTGGCAGGGGGAGAAGGTAACCGAGGCCGGCGGACGCTTCGCCCTGACGAACGTGGCGGTCACCGTCCGGCCCGCGCGCCCGATCCCGGTCTACCTCGCCGGTTGGGGGCCGCGCATGCTGCGGCTCGCCGGCGAGCTCTGCGAGGGATATCTCGCCCGCCCGGTCGAATCGCCGGCCTCGTGCCGGCGCCTGATCGGCGCGGTGCAGGCGGCAGCGGTCGCGCACGGCCGGCCCGCGGACGCCGTCGATGCCGCGGCGTACATCCTCTGCGCGGTGGACCGTGACCGGGACGCGGCCCGTGACGCGATGCGGCGCGATCCCTTCGTCGTCTACCAGCTCGCGGTGATCGAGGATCGCGTGCTCGCCGAAAGCGGCGTGGACCCCGCCGCGAAGCGCGGCATCGCCGACGCGTTCTGGCGCGGCGATCTCGCCGGCGCCTCCCGGCAGGTGGGGGACGACCTCCTCGACGTCTTCACGCTGGCGGGCACGGCCGACGACGTGCTCGAGCGCCTCGCGGCCTACGCGGAGGCGGGCGTGCGCCTCCCGATCCTCCAGCCGGTCTCCACCGAGGAGGCCGAGGTGCGGCGGGTCATCGACGCCGGGTGCGACTACCTGCGGGGAAGGACCGCCGGGGCTCTCTCTGATCGTTAGCTCTGAGGAGCGGCGGGCCGGAAGGGGAGACGATGGCTCAGTTTGCCTACTTCTGCGGCACCGAACAATTCCAGCCCGAGGTGCTCCTGGAGCACGCGGTTCGGGCGGAGGCGGTCGGGTTCGATGCGCTCGCGGTCTCCGATCACTTCCACCCCTGGGTCGATGACGCCTCGGCCTCGGCCTTCGTCTGGAGCTGGCTCGGCGCGCTCGCCATCCGGACACGGCGCGCGCGGATCGCGACCGCGGTGACCTGTCCCCTCTTTCGCTACCATCCGGCGCTGGTCGCGCAGGCGGCGGCCGCCGTCGACCGGCTGTCCGGCGGCCGGTTTGCGCTCGGCGTCGGGAGCGGCGAAGGGATCAACGAGCGCCCGCTCGGATGGGAGTTCCCGGGTCCCAGGGAACGGCGTGCTCGCATGGCGGAGGCCATCGCGATCATGCGCCGCCTGCTGGACGGCGAGAAGCTCGACTTCGCCGGGAAGTTCTACCGGACGCAGGCGGCCAGGCTCTACAGCCCGCCGCTCGCGCGCGTCCCGATCTGGATGGCGGCCGGCGGGCCCCAGTCCGCCACGCTGGCCGGCCGGCTCGCGGACGGGCTCATCGTCAGCGTCAAGGCGCCGGAGGACGCGCGGGAGCAGGTGATCGACCCCTGTGTGCGGGCCGCCCGCGACGCGGGCCGGCCGAAGCCAACGGTGGTCGCGCAGCGGTGGTCGATCCTGGCACGGGACGAGGGCGCGGCGTGGCAGGCTCTCCGGGCCTGGCGAGGGCTGCGGGTGGAAGGCCGGCTCGACGAGGTGGACCCGTCCGTCCTCCGGGCACGGGCCGATGCCATGGACCGGCGCGAGATCATCGGCAAGTACGCGTGGGCTCGCACGGCGGAGGAGCTGGTCGAGATCTACCGCCCGTTGGTCGAGGTCGGCGCGGACATCGTGACGGTGCAGGTCACGTCCGTAGACCAGGACGCCACGATCGGGCTCCTCGGCGAGCAGGTGCTCCCCGCGCTGCGGCGGCTCGCCGGGCCCGCGTGACGAGGGGCGCGGGGCGACGCACCCGTCGGAGAGCAGCTCCGCGCCGGGCGGGATCGCGCGCCTGCCACCGCCCCGCGATGGCTGAGGCCACCCTCGTCGCCATTCCGGGCCTCCCCGACGTCCGGCCCGGGATGTCCCTCCCCGACCTGCTGGTGCGGGCCCTCGAGAGGGCGGGACTCCGGCCTGCCGACGGGGACGTGCTGGTCGTCGCGCAGAAGGTCGTCAGCAAGGCCGAAGGGCACCTCGTCGACCTGGCGACCGTCACGCCGGGGGACGAGGCTCGCCGCCTCGCGCGCGAGGCGGTCAAGGATCCCCGTCTGGTCGAGGTGATCCTCCGCGAGTCCACCCGCGTCGTCCGGGCGCATCACGGTGTGCTGATCACCGAGCACCGTCTCGGCTTCATCTGCGCGAACGCCGGGGTGGACCACAGCAACGTCGGGCTCGGCCCCGAGGTCGTGAGCCTGCTGCCGCGGGATCCGGATGCCTCCGCGGGCGCGATCCGGGACGCCGTGCACACCGCGTTCGGCGTTCCGATCGCGGTGATCATCAACGACAGCCACGGTCGGCCGCACCGGGAGGGCGCGGTGGGGGTGTGCATCGGCGCGGCGGGGCTGGAGCCGCTCCTGAGCCTCGTGGGTCGGCCCGACCTCTACGGCTACACGCTGAGGACGTCCGTGGAGGCGGTGGCGGACGAGCTCGCCGCAGCGGCGACCCTGCTGCAGGGTCAGTGCGATGAAGGGACGCCGGCCGTGTTGATCCGCGGCATCCGGATCGCCCAAGGACCAGGCGGCGCCGCCAGGCTGCTGCGGGACCCGTCGCGCGATCTGTTTCGTTGAGCCGCCGGTAACGAGGGGCGCGCTGGAGGGAGGTCGGATGGAGTTCGGGTTCGCGCTTCCGCAGACAGGGGTGCACGCCTCGCCCGAGGCGCTGGTCCGGGCCGCGCAGGAGGCGGAGCGGCGCGGCTACGCGACCGCGTGGGTGCTCGAGCGTCTGCTGCGGCCGCTGCACCCCCGCGGGTCCTCCGGCCGCCCCATGCCCGAATCGTACGCGACCGCGTACGATCCGATCGAGACGCTGACGTTCGTCGCGGCGCATACCGAGCGGATCAGGCTGGGCACGAGCATCCTGGTCGCCCCGTTCCACGTCCCCGTGCTGCTGGCCAAGCGGCTCGCCACGCTCGACCGGTTCAGCGGCGGCCGCGTGGTCGCCGGGCTCGGCCTGGGGTGGTCGGAGGAGGAGTTCGAGGCGGTCAACGTGCCGACGCAGCGGCGGGGCGCTGCGCTTGGCGAATTTGTGGCCACGCTCCGGGCCGCGTGGGGACCGGATCCGGTTCGCTTCAGCGGTCGTTTCTACCGGGTCCCGGAGTCGCAGATCAATCCGAAGCCGGTGCAGCCGGGTGGGCCGCCCGTGCTCATCGCCGCGCAGGCGCCGGCGGCCGTAGAACGCGCCGCCCGCATCGGGGACGGGCTGCACGCGATCCCGGCGGAGTGGAGCGCGTTCGAGGGAGCCGTCGACCGCTTTCGCCGGGCCGCCCGGGCCGCCGGACGCGATCCAGACGCGCTGCCGATCGTCGCCCGGACCAACACGGCCCCCGGGGACGACCCGGCGCCCGACCCGCGGCCGCCGCTCTCCGGCTCGTACGCGCAGGTGGCGGAGGACCTCCGGCGGCTCGCCGACCTCGGCGTCACGGAGGTGTTCTTCGACATGAACCGCTTCGGGCTGACCGTGGACGAGCAGTTCCGGCGGCTGGAGCGGCTGCGGCAGACGGTGGCACGCTGAGGGTCCCCGCAGCGCCCCCAGAGAGCGGCCACGGGCCCGGGACACTTTGCGGGAGCGGCAGGAGAGGCGGCGCCGGCAATCGAAGAAAAAGAGGTTTTTACTTTCTGCGCCTCATTGCTTCGGCTCTGAGTCGTGGCCCCAGGAGGGAACGGATGGTCCGATCTTTGGCGTGGCTGCTCGCATGCGCTCTCGTGGTGGGGATCGCCGCCGCGTCCGGTACGGCGCAGGCGGCGCCCATGGCATGGAAGGTGGGGATCGGCGCGGACTCGCCCGACCACGGGATCCAGGCGCAGGACTTCTTCCCGCGCACGATTACCATCGACGCCGGCGATACCATCACGTGGACGATGACCGCGGACTTTGCGCACACCGTATCCTTCCTGTCCGGGGCCCGGCCGCCCGACATCGCCCTCCCGCGGGCGGGCGGCAAGCTGGAGTTCAACCCGCTGATCGCGCTCCCGCAGGGCGGCCGGACGTACGCGGGGCGGGGGCTCGCCAGCTCGGGCTTCCTGGAGGGCAAGGGGAAGACCTACACGCTGACGTTCACCCGGCCGGGCCGGTACCGGTACGACTGCCTGATCCACCCGGGGATGGCCGGCACGGTGATCGTGCAGCCGCGGGGGGCCACGCTGCCGAAGACGCAGGCCGACTACGAGCAGATCGCGCAGCGGCAGAGGGTGGCGGAGCTGCAGGGGGGGCGGGCGGCCCTCGAAGCCAGCAAGGTCTCGACGGCGGCGGGGCCGGGGGGCACGGAGTACACGATCCCGCTTCCCGGGAGCGCGCCGGCGCGGAGTTCGATCATCCGGTTCGCCCCCGAGGCCCTGACCATCAAGGCCGGGGACACGGTTCGGTGGGTGATGAAGGATCCGTTCGAGATCCACACCATCACGTTCGTCGGGGGCCAGCAGCCGCCGGCGTTCATCGTCCCCGAGCCGCAGCCCCAGGGGCCGCCCCGGTTCTACTTCAACCCCAAGGCCGCGGGCCCGCTCGGCGGGGCGGCGCACCAGGGCCAGGGCTACTACAACTCGGGCATCCTGACCCCCACGGTGGTGCCCGGCCCGAAGGCCTACTCGCTCACCTTTACGAAGCCGGGGACCTACAACTACTGGTGCGTCGTCCACGTGCCGCAGGGCATGAAGGGTGTGATCATCGTCCAGTAGGCCGGCGAGCGACGGACCCAGCCGACGGGCGGGGCTTGGCCTCCGCTCCGGGCAGGCCCCGCCCCATGACCCCGCCGATCGCCGGGCTGCCGTAGAGCGGAGCCGCGAGCCCCGGGGAGACGGGGAGGAGATCCGCCGCGCCGGCCTGAAATGTGCCGGCCGTGGACGGCAGGGGGCCGCGCGGGCCGGCTCCTCCCGCGCCCCTCTGGCGTGTCGCGATCGTGCCCGGAGGTGCCTCTCATGGTGATGCGGCTGCTTGCCGTGCTGCTTGCGCTCGCGGTGGCACTTCCGTTCCTCCCGGCGCGGCCCGCGGGCGCGGCGGTCGAGCTGAAGTTCTACTATCCGGTGAGCGTCTCGGGGCCGCTCGCCAAGGTCATGGATGGCATGGTGGCGGACTTCGACCGGATCCGCCCGGGAATCCATGTGACGCCGGTGTTCGCGGGCGGCTACGACGAGGCGATGGCCAAGACCCAGACGGCCGTGCTGGGCGGCAACCCGCCGGACGTCGCCGTGCTGCTCTCGACCGACCTCTTCACGCTCCTCGACATGAACGCGATCATCCCGCTGGACGGCTACATCAACGAGGCCGGCGGCGATCGCTTCCGCAACGACTTCTTCGACGCGTTCTGGCTCAACTCGCGCGTCGGGAAGACGACCTACTCGATCCCGTTCCAGCGCAGCACGATCATCCTGTACTACAACCAGGACGCCTTCCGGAAGGCCGGCCTCGATCCGGCCCGGCCTCCCAGGACCTGGACCGAGCTCGTGCAGGACGCGCAGAAGCTGACGGTGCGGGATGCCTCCGGCAACGTCACGCAGTGGGGCGTGGGGATCCCCTCGACCGGGTTCACGTATTGGCTGTTCCAGGGGTTCGTGGCCGAGGCCGGCCAGGCCCGGCTGGCCAACCCGGAGGGGACCGAGGTCTACTTCGACACCCCGCAGACCCGCCGGGCGCTCGACTTCTGGCTCCGGCTGCAGGACCTGCGCGTCGAGCCCAAGGGGATCACCGACTGGGGGACGCTGCCGACGCAGTTCGTCGCCGGCCGGTTCGCGATGATCTACCACTCGACCGGCAGCCTGACGTTCATCCGCACGAGCGCCCCGTTCAAGTTCGGGGCGGCGTTCATGCCCGCGGACAAGCAGTACGGCACGCCCACGGGCGGCGGCAACCTGTACATCTTCCGCAGCATCCCGCCCGAGCGGCAGAAGGCGGCGTGGGAGTTCATCCAGTGGATGACCGCGCCCCAGCAGGCCGCGCGGTGGAGCGAGGCCTCCGGCTACGTCGCCGTGCGGAAGTCGGCGTTTGGCATCAAGCTCTACCAGGAGTACACGGAGAAGTTCCCCCAGGCGCTGACGGCCCGCGACCAGCTCCCGTACGCGCAGGCCGAGCTGTCCACGCACCAGAGCGGCCAGGTCCAGAAGATCTTCTCGGACAACCTGCAGGCCGCCCTCACCGGCGCGAAGGCCCCGGCGCAGGCGCTCCGGACGGCGCAGCAGCAGGCGGATCAGGTGCTGAGCCAGTTCCGAAAGAAGTGAGCGCCCCCAGGCGGCCGCGGGCCGCCGCACGCCTCCGCGTCTGCCGCGGAGTCGCCGCGATGCCACGGTAGATCGTGGCCGTCCAGGTCTGGTTCCTCGGCACGGGAGACGCGTTCGGGAGCGGCGGGCGGTTCCACACCTGCATCCTGCTCAGCGGGGAGGCCGGGCAGCTCCTGATCGACTGCGGCGCGTCGTCGACGATCGCGATGCACCGGTTCGGCGTGGACCCCGGGGCGATCGACGCGATCGTCCTCAGCCACCTGCACGGGGACCACTTCGGCGGTGTGCCCTTCTTCCTCCTGGATGCTCACTTTGCGGGCAGACGCGCCCGGCCGCTCGTCGTCGCGGGCCCTCCGGGCACCCCGGCGAGGATCGAGCAGGCGATGGAGGCGCTCTTCCCGGGATCCTCGACGATGAAGCTGCGCTATCCGCTGCACCTCGTCGAGATGAGCCTGGAGCGCCCTCACCGCCTTGGCGCGGCCACGGTGACGCCCTACCCGGTTCAGCATCCCTCCGGCGCTCCGTCCTCCGCCCTGCGGATCGAGTGCGACGGACGGACGATCGCCTACTCCGGCGATACCGAGTGGACGGCGACGCTGATCGCCGCCGCCCGCGGTGCCGACCTGTTCATCGCGGAGTGCAACGCGTACGGCCGCGCGATCCCGTTCCACATGGACCTCGGCACCCTGCTGGCCCACCGCGATGAGCTGCAGGCCCGGCGGGTGATCGTCACGCACATGGGCCCGGATGTCCTGGCGCACCTCGACAGCCTGCCCTGCGAGCACGCCGAGGACGGGCAGGTCGTGGTGCTGCCCTGAGACGCCGGGCGCGGAGGGCAGGGGACGACGCCGCCCGAAGTAGCGCCATGGCAGGGGGCGTGCGCGGAGAGGCAAAAAAGGGGGTGGACCACCGTGCCCACGTACATCACGCTCATCACCTTCACCCAGAAGGGCGCCGAGAACATCAAGGAAGGCCCCGAGCGGCTCGCCGCGGCGAAGCAGCGAGCCCGCGAGAGGGGCGCGGAGATCAAGGCGTTCTACCTCACGATGGGGCGATACGATGCGGTGACGATCGTCGAAGCGCCCAACGATGAGGTGGCGGCCGCCGGCGCGCTCGGTGCGGCGTCACAGGGCTACATCCGCACCGAGACGCTGCGAGCGTTCACCGAGGAGGAGTACCGCAAGATCGTATCGGCCCTGCCCTGAGTGGCCTGAGCGTCCCAGCGTATCACGGACGCCCCTTGCCGATGCCCGCCGCATCCATCGCGCGATAGGGAGGAGCTTGATGGGCCGCGCCCGCCTGCGCGACCTCGGAATCACGATCGGCCGGATGCCCCCCGGGGCGTACAACGCGATCACCGACGTGCCGGGGGTGCTGGTCGGCCACCGGACGCTCGTCTACGATCGGCCGCGCATCACGCGTACCGGCGTGACCATGATCGTGCCGCGGGAGGGCGCGATCTGGACCGACTACGCCTTCGCGGGCTACCACTCGTTCAACGGGAACGGGGAGATGACCGGGATCCCCTGGATCGAGGAGTCGGGCCTGCTCGGGTCGCCGATCGGGATCACCAACACCTACGCGGTCGGGATCGTGCGCGACGCGCTCGTGGCGTACGCGATCGCGCATGGGTACAGCCACCGGTTCCACCTGCCGGTGGTGGCGGAGACCTTCGACGGCTTTCTAAACGACATCGAAGCGTTCCCCGTGTCGCGGGAGCACGCGCTCGAGGCGCTCGCCGCGGCCCACGGGGGGCCGGTCGAGGAGGGCAACGTCGGCGGCGGCACCGGGATGCGGTGCCACGGCTGCAAGGGAGGCATCGGGACGTCGTCCAGGCTCGTCGACAGCCCGAGCGGCCGGTACACGATCGGCGCGCTGGTGCAGGCCAACTACGGCCGGCTGCGCGACCTGCGCATCGACGGCGTTCCCGTCGGAATGGAGCTGGAACGCCGGCAGGCGTCCTCGTCCGACCCCAAAGGATCGATCATCGTGGTCATCGCCACCGACGCGCCGCTCCTGGCCGTCCAGTGCGCGCGGCTCGCCCGGCGGGCGACAGCCGGGCTGGCGCGCGTTGGGGGGATGGGGTTCAACAGCAGCGGCGACCTGTTCCTCGCGTTTGCCACCGGCAACCACATGCCGGACCCGCCCGCGGGCCCCTACGATCTGAAGATGATCCCCCACGAGCACCTGGATCCGTTCTTCGAGGCGGTCGCGGAGGCGGTGGAAGAGTCCATCTTGAACGCGCTCACCGCCGCGGAGACGATGGAGGGTCGGCGGGGCACGGTCCACGCTCTGCCGCTGGACGAGGTTCAGCGGATCATGGCGCGCCACCGCCCGCGAGCGTAGGGCCCGAGGACGCGTCCGCGCTGTCGAGGGGGCGCCTGGCCGCCGTAATGCTACTCGATGTGCACGACCCGTCGGGCCTTCAGCTCGAATCGCGGGAGCGTGCCCGCGGTCACCGCGTGCGCGTCGATTCGGATGCCGCAGGCGAGCCGGAGCTGCTCGCGCAGGTCGGCGAGCGTCCGCGCGACCACCTCCGGCCCGTGGCGCGCGTCGTCGACCTCCACCACGACGCGGAGGTCCGCCATCTCCGCGCGCCGCCGCACCTCGATCCGGAACTCGTCGACACAGGCAAACCGCCGGACGACGTCCTCGATGGTGCTCGGGAACACGTTCATCCCGCGCACGACCAGCATGTCATCGGCTCGTCCGAGGATGCCGCCGACCATCCGCGCGAACGTGCGGCCGCAGGGGCACCGCTCGACGCTGAGCCGGACGCGGTCGCCGGTGCGATACCGGACCACCGGGGAGCCTTCCCGTCCCAGGTTGGTCAGCACCAGCTCGCCCTCGCCGTCCGGGCTCACCGTCCCGCGCTCGGGGTCGAGGACCTCGGCGATGAACTCGCTCTCGGTGAGGTGCACCTGCCCCGCGGCGCAGGTGAACCCGGTCGCGCCGACCTCGGTGAGCCCGGTGTGGTCGATGCACCGCGCGCCCCAGGCCGCCTCGATCCGCCGGCGGGTCGCCGGGATGCTCGCCCCGGGCTCGCCGGCGTGGATCGTGACCCGGATCCCGAGCGCCGCGGGATCGACGTCCCCCGCCCGCGCCACCTCGGCCAGCCGCAGCGCGTAGGATGGCGTGCACACGAGCACGGTGGGCTGCGTCTCGACCAGCATCCGTACCCGCAGCCGCGAGTCGAGCCCCCCGCCCGGGATCGCGAGCGCCCCGACCCGCCGGGCCGCGTCGAACCCGGCCCAGAATCCGACGAACGGCCCGAACGAGAACGCAAAGAAGATCCGGTCGCCGGCGCCGACGCCGGCGGCCCGGTATACGAAGGTCCAGCAGCGGATCCACCAGTCCCACGATTCCGCCGTATCCAGCCAGCGCATCGGGCGGCCGGTCGTCCCGGACGTCTGATGGAAGCGCACGTAGCGCTCCAGCGGGTACGTCAGGTTCGTGCCGAACGGCGGATGCTCCGCCTGGTCGCGGGCGAGCTCGGCCTTCGTGGTGAACGGGAGCCTCCGGAACTCGTCCCACCCCCGGATCCCGCGCGCGTGGCGCACGGTGCCGGCCCACTTCCGGCCGTAGAAGGCGTTGCCTTCGAGGATCCGGCCGAGCATCGGGGCCAGCCGCTGCCACTGGTACTCGACGAGGTCCTCCCGGCTCATCGTCTCCAGCGTGCGGTCGACGAAGAGGGCCGGGTCGCCGGGGGGCGGGCTCGGGGCGCTCATACGGCGTACCGCGCGTCGAGGATCCGCCGGGCCCGCTCCCCATCCGGCGCGAGCCGCTCGGAGGCGAGCGGCGAAGGGCGAAAGCGGGGCAGGCGGCTCTGGAACGGCCGCCCCGGGGCCCGGTAGACGAGCCCGACGATCGACGCATCGCGGCTCGAGACCGCCTCCACCGCCAGCTCGCGCGAGTCCGGGCGGTACGACGGCTCCTCGTCGAGGTTCACGAGGCGCGCCCGCCACCACTGATACGTGCGCAGGCGGTCGTAGGTCGGGCAGGGGCTCAGCACGTTGATGAGCGCGAACCCGCGGTGCTCGATGCCGCCTGCGATGAGCCGCACGAGCTGCGGGACGTCGCTGCTCACACCCTGGGCGAGGTACGTGATCCCGGCGGCGAGCGCGAGCCGGAGCGGGTGGACCGGCTCCTCGACCGCCCCGGAGGGGGACGAGGGGGTGATGGTCCCCGCCACCGTCGTCGGGGACGTCTGGCCCTTCGTGTTGCCGTAGACCCCGTTGTCCATCACGACGTAGGTGAGGTCCACGTCGCGCCGGATCGCGTGGATGAGGTGGTTGAGGCCGATCCCGTACCCGTCTCCGTCGCCGCCCGCGGCGATCACCGCGAGGTCGCGGTTGGCGAGGGCGATCCCCGTGGCGATCGGCAGCGTCCGTCCGTGGTGCACGTGGAACCCGTAGGACGAGAAGTACGACGTGATCTTGCCGGAGCAGCCGATGCCGGAGACCAGCACGATGCGGTGCGGGGGCAGGGCGAGCCGGGCGCACGCCTCCTGCAGGGCGCGCAGGACCGCGAAGTCGCCGCACCCCGGGCACCACATCGCCTTCTGCCCGGCGAAGTCCTTGAACGTCAGCGCCGTCGCCATCGCTGGCCCCCCTGGTAGTGCTCCGTTGCCGATATCCGGTGGCGGCGCGGGGAGGGGGACGGGGACCTGTCCGGCGCGGACTCCGGTCGGCGCGCCGATTTCCGCCCGCCCGCCGCTCCGAAGCGAAGACCGCGTCGGCTGGGAGCGGAGGGCAGGCCCCACCCCCACGCCTCTAGCTGGCGCCGGAGTCGTGAGACGAGCACCGCCGCACCTCGGCAGCCAGACGATCGATGCGGCCGTCCCCGCCGATGATCTCGCGGAGGCGGCCTTCCACCTCGCCCGGCGTGAACGGGAGCCCATCGTACTTGCGCACCCCGGCGATCTTGCCGTGCCCGCCGACCTGCGCGAGGACGAGCGTCGCGAGCTGACCGGTCGCGTTGTGCTCGACGACCGCGACGCGCCGGGCCCGCGCCACCTCGGGCCCGATCTCGTGCGTCGGAAACGGCCACAGGCACCGGACCTGCAGGAAGCGCGCGCGCACGCCGTCCCGGGCCAACCGCGCGAGCGCCTCCCGTACGGGGCCGCACGGCGAGCCGAGGGAGACGACCAGGAGGTCGCCGTCTCCCTCGACGCGGGTCCCGCTGACGTCCGCCCACACCGCGCGCGTCTTGCGCAGGCGCTTGTCCACCATCGCCCGCCGGACGGCCGGGTCCTCCACGTCGATCACGCCCCGGTCGTCGTGCGCGTCGCCGCTGCTCAGGAACACCGCGCCCGGCTGCCCCGGCACGGCGCGCGGCGAGATGCCGCTCGGGGTCAGGGCGTACCGTCGGTACGCCCTCCCGAGCGCGGCGGCCTCGTCGTCGCTCAGCCGCTCGCCCCGGTCGATGCGGACCTCCTCCACCGGCAGGCCCGTGACCGTCCGCTTCTTCAGCACGAGGTCCTGGTCCGCCGCGACGATCACCGGGCACTGGTACCGCTCCGCGAGGTTGAACGCGAGCGCCGTATCGAGGAAGCACTCCTCGAGGGTCCCGGGGGCGAGCACGATGCGGGGGAACTCGCCGTGCGATGCGAAGACGATGTGCAGCAGGTCGCTCTGCTCGTGCTTGGTGGGCATCCCGGCGCTCGGCCCGGGGCGCTGCGCGGCGACGATCACGGCCGGGATCTCGGCCATCCCGGCCAGCCCGAGCGTCTCGGTCATCAGCGAGAGGCCGGGGCCCGAGGTCGCGGTCATCGCCCGCACGCCGGCGTAGCCGGCGCCGAGCACGATGCCGAGCGCGGCGATCTCGTCCTCGGTCTGGAACGCCGCGCCGCCGACCTCCGGCAGGTGCTCGGCCATCCACTCCAGCACGTCGCTCGCCGGCGTGATCGGATAGCTGGCGTACAGCCGGCACCCGGCGGCGAGCGCGCCGAGCGCGATCGCGTCGTTGCCCGACAGGAGATACCGCATCCGGCACGGTGCGCCGCGGGCGTCCGCGCCCCGCGCGCCCCCCGCCGTCCCGAGGGGGGGCCACCGATCCGGATGCGCCTCCGCGTGGCGCCACCCGGCGTCCACCGCGGCGACGTTCCGCGCGCACACCTGCGCGCCCTTGCCGGCGAAGCGCTCGCGGACCGTCTCCTGCAGCACCGCCCTGTCGAGGCCGAGGAGGCGGGCGGAGACGCCGAGGGCGACGATGTTCCGCATGATGCCGTCGCCTGCCTCCCGGGCCAGCGCGGTGAGGGGCGCGGGCCACACCGCGACGTCCGGCGCCGTCCCCGGGCGGGCCGTGACCCTGGGGTCGTCGACGACGAGGAGCCCGCCGGGCCGCAGCGCCGGCGCGTGGCGGGCGACGGTCTCGTCGTCCAGCGCGATGACGCAGTCGAGCGCGTCGCTGCGCGCGTAGAGGGGGCGCTCGGCCATTCGCACCTCGTAGGAGGTGGGCCCGCCTTTGATGATCGGCGGGAACAGCCGGAACGTGTGCACCTCCAGCCCGCACCGCGCCGCCGCGCGCGCGAACACGTCGCCGGCCGAGTCCACGCCCTCGCCCGTGCGGCCGCCGATCAGCCAGGCCCGGTCACGTCCCACGGCGCGCCCCTTCCGCGGCCTGCGGCTCCAGCCACCCGAGCTCCCGCGAGACGCGCCGGGCGGCGGCCACGACCTGCTCGGCGAGGGACGGGACGCGGCCGCGCGGCAGCCGGCCCGCGGGCGCCGAGACGCTGAGCGCCGCCACGACGCGGCCGCTGTGGTCGCGGACCGGCGCGGCCACGCAGCGAACGCCGTCCTCGAACTCCTGGTCGTCCACGGCGTATCCGCGGCGGCGGACCTCGTCCAGCGCGCGCTCCAGCGCCTGCGGCGTGGTGATCGTCGCGGCCGTGTAGCGCGCGAGCGGTCGGGAGAGCACGTGCGCGCGCGCCTCCGCCGCCGCGTGCGCGAGCAGCACCTTGCCGAGCGCCGTGCAGTGCGCCGGGGAGCGGCGCCCCACCCGGGAATACAGGCCCAGCGGCCGGGAGCTCTCCACCTTGCCGATGAACACGATCTCGCTGCCGTCGAGGATCGCGAGGTGCACCGTCTCCTGGACGGAGGCGCCGAGGTCTTCGAGCGCGGGCATCGCGCGAGCCGGCAGGCCCAGGTCGCTGAGCGCCGTGCTGCCGATCTGGAAGACGCGCAGGCTCAGCCGGTAGCGGCCGGTGGCGGGATCGCGGATCAGATAGCCGTGGTGTTCGAGCGTCGCGCAGAGCCGGTGCACGGTGCTCTTCCCCAGCCCGAGCCGCCGGCTCAGCTCGGTGATGCCCGTGCCGCGCGCGCTGCCGTCGACGTGCTCGAGGATGCCGAGCGCTCGCTCGACCGCGTTGACGAGGTAGCGCCGCCGCGGAGGCCCGCCGGCGTCCCGGGGCGACGGCCGCGGCGGGGACGGCGCGTGCTGCGCGCGGCGGGGGCGCAGGCGTCGCGGCGTGCGGCGCGTCATGGCGGCACGGGCGCGCCGGCGGAGGTCGCCCTCCGCGCCTCGATCGCCTTGACGAGGCGGTACACCGTGCGCAGCGCCGGCGCGGGCACGCCCGCGCGATCGGCCGCGGCCACGATCGCGCCGGTGAGCGTCTCGATCTCGGTCGGCCGCCCCCGGTCGATGTCCTGTTTCATCGAGCCGACGTGCGCGTGGGCGGATCCCAGCGCCCGGTGCGCGTCGATCACCGCCATCGGATCGTGCGGCAGCGAGATCCCGAGCGCGGCGGCGACGGCGGTGCCCTCCTCCACGAGCGTGCGGAGGAGCGCGTACGTGTGCGGGTCCGCGTAGACCTCCGAGAGGCGAAGGCCGGTGAGCACCGGGAGCGGGTTCACCGCGGAGTTGAAGATCAGCTTGGCCCACACAGCTCCGCGCGGATCCTCGAGGACATCGGCCGCCATGCCGGCCCGGCGCAGCAGCGCGCCCCACGCCCGGGCCTCCTCGAGGCTGGCGCGGTGGGGCCCGAGCCACGTCCGGCCGATCTCGGTCTGGAGGATCTCGCCCGGGCCGGCCGCCTCGCCCGCGTTCATCGTCACCCCCTGGCAGACCGGCGCGTCGCACGCGGCCGCGATCGTCTCCGCGTTGCCGAGCCCGTTTTGGATCGTCAGCACGATCGCCCCGCCGAGGCGGCTCGCGAGCCCGCGCAGCGCCGCGCGCGTCTCGGGTCCCTTCACCGCGACGAGCGCGTGGCTCCACGGCCCCGGCGGGAGGGCCGCGGGCTCCGCGGCGGCGGAGGGGTACGCGGTCAGGGTCTCGGCGACGTCCTCCGTCCGGACCACGAGGCGCAGCCCCCGGGCCCGGATCGTCTCGACGTGCTCCCTCCAGACGTCCAGCACGCAGACGTCCGCCACCCGGGCGAGCCGCGCCGCGTAGATGCCGCCGATCGCGCCGCACCCGACGATCAACACCCGGGCCCGGTCGCGGTCCCCCGGCGCCGCCTCGCGCCCGGCGCTCACCGTGCGCCCCTGCCGTCTCGCGCGCTCACCCCGCCACCTCGTATCCCTTGCCGAGGTAGGCCGAGCGGACACCGGGATGCGCGAGCAGCTCCGCCGGCCGACCGCGGAGCACGATCCGGCCCCGCTCCATCACGCAGACCCGGTCGGCGACGAGCATCGCGGCCTTCACGTTCTGCTCCACGAGCACGACCGCGAGCCCCTCCGCCCGGCGCAGCTGCTCCAGCGTCTGCGTGATCTCCCGGACGACGCGCGGGGCGAGCCCGAGCGAGGGCTCGTCGAGCAGCAGGACGCGGGGCCGGGACATCAGCCCCCGCGCGATCGCCAGCATCTGCTGTTCACCGCCGCTGAGATGCCCGCCGGCGCGGTGGATCAGCTCCGCCAGCTTCGGGAAGATCCGGAGCGGCCGCGCGACATCCGCCCGCACACCCGCCCGATCGCGCCAGTATCGGTGGTACCCGCCCAGGAGCAGGTTCTGCCGGACGGTCAGGCCGCTCCAGATCTGCCGCCGCTCGGGGACCAGGCAGACTCCCATCCGCACGATCTCCTCCGCTGCCCGCCGGCCGAGATCGTGACCCGCCAGGCGCACGCGGCCGCCCGCCGGCGGAAACACGCCGGCGATCGTGCCGAGGAGGGTGGACTTTCCGGCGCCGTTCGGGCCGATCACCGCGACGATCTCGCCCGCGCGGACGTCCAGATCGATCCCGTGGAGGACCTCGATGCCCCCGCGGCGGGTCCTGATGCCGCAGACCTCGAGCAGCGGCGCGGTCACGGCAGGCTCACCCCGGCCGCCGGCACCGCATCCGGCTCCTCGCCGAGGTAGGCGGCGATGACGCGCGGATCGCGCTGAATCTCCGGCGGCGTCCCCTCCGCGATCTTCTCCCCGTAGTCGAGCACGATGACGCGATCGGCGGCCTCCATCACGACGTCCATATTGTGCTCGATGACGATGAACGTGATGCCGTCGGCCCGGAGCCGCCGGATGACCTCGACCAAGTGGCGCGCCTCCCCGGCGCTCAGGCCCGCCGTGGGCTCGTCGAGGAGCAGCAGCGTGGGGCGGGCTGCGAGCGCGCGGGCGATCTCCAGCAGGCGCTGCTGGCCGGCCGGCAGATCGCGGGCGGGATCCGCGGCGCGATCCCGCAGGCCGACGAGGACCAGCGCCTCGAGCGCCGCGCGGGAGACGAGGCGGTCTTCGTGGATCGCCCCGGGCAGTGCGAGCGCGGCGGCGAGCAGCCCGGTCCGCGTCCACCGGTGGCAGCCGACCATCACGTTCTCCGCGACCGTCATCTCGCCGAAGACCATCGGGTTCTGGAAGGTCCGGATGATTCCGAGCGCCGCGATCCGGGCCGGGGACAGCCCGGCGAGGTCGGCCCCGCGGTACCGGATCCGGCCCGCCGTCGGCGCCAGCAGCCCTGTGACCACGTTGAAGAGCGTCGTCTTGCCCGCGCCGTTCGGTCCGATCACCGCGACGATCTCCTGCGGCGCCACGGCGAAGCTCACCCGCCGCAGCGCGACGACGCCCCCGAACCGCCGGCTGAGGTCCTGCGCCTCGAGCAGGGCCCCGCTCACATCCCACCTCCGCCGTCGGCGGGCTTGGCCCGGGGCGCCACGGGCGGCGGGTCGCCGAGCGTGGGCGGATCCTGGGCGCCGGCGGGGACCGGGGCAGGGCGGGCGGCGCTGCGGACGAGCAGCCGCCGCAGGTCCAGCGCCCCGCGGACGATGCCCGAGGGGAAGAAGATCATGATGAGCACGAGGAGGATGCCGTAGATCGCCGTCTGGTACTCGCCTCCCACGCGGGGGAAGACGCGCGGTACCTCCGCCCGGATGATCTGGTCGAGGATCGTCACCGCCGCCGCGCCCAGCAGGCCTCCCCAGATGTTCGTCAGGCCGCCCACGACCGCCATGATGAGGAAGAACAGCGACGCGTACAGCGAGAACGGCGAGGGGGAGATGAACCGGATGTAGTGGGCGTACAGCGCGCCGGCGAGCGCGGCGTAGACGGCGCTCAGCACGAAGACGTGCATCTTGTACCGGGAGACCTCGACCCCGAGCGCGGCGGCGCCGACCTCGCTCCCGAGGATGGCACGCAGGGCGCGGCCGGTGCGGTGGGACGTGATGTTGCGCGCGAGGATGAGGGTGACGAAGACGAGCGTCCAGATGAGGTAGTAGAACTGGCGGTCCGTGGTGATGCGGACGCCCGGCAGCGCGAGGCCGGGGATATCGCGCAGCCCGCTCGCCCCGCCCGTGAGCGGCACGAGCTGCACCATCAGCACGTTGACGATGATGCCGACGCCGAGCGTGGCGAGCACGAAGAAGTGCTCGGCCAGCCGCAGCGTCGGCACCCCCACCACGTAGGCGGTCCCGGCCACGAGCCCGAGCGCGAGCGGGATGGTCGCCGCGGGGGGCCATCCCAGGTCCCGGCTGAGCAGCGCCGAGGTGTACGCGCCCAGGCCGTAGAACGCGGCCTGCCCGAGCGACACCTGTCCGCTGCATCCGAGCAGGATGAGGCCCAGGGTGACGATCGCGTACAGGCCGATGACGTTGAGGAGGGTGACGACGTAGGCGGTGGGGGCGAGGGCCGGCACCGCCGCGAGCGCCACGGCGAGGGCGGCCAGCCCCAGGCGCTCCCCGCTCATCGGATCACCGAACCTCGACCCTGCTCCGGCTGCGGCCGGCCGCCGGCGACATCGCGCTGCCACACGCTCGCCTTAGGCTGGCGGCGGGTGGGAGGGGGTGTGGGGGCTGGAGCGAAGGACAGACCCCACACCCCCTGCCTCTGCCGGGAAGCGGCTGCCGGGCTGTATCAGGCCCGCCTGCGCTGGGCGCCATGGAGCAGCCCTTCCCGCTGGAGGAACAGGACGAGGAGGAGCACGAGAAACGTGATCGCCCCGCTGTACCCGGGTGTGAGGAAGCCGGTCGCGAGCGCCTCGATGAGCCCCACGAGGTAGCCGCCGACGACCGCGGCCGGCGCGTTGGTCAGCCCGCCGATCACCGCCGCGACGAACCCCTTGAGCCCGAGCCCCAGCCCCATGTCATAGGTGGCGCCGGTGATGGGGGCGATCACGATGCCTGCGACCGCCCCGAGCCCGGCGCTCAGCGTGAACGCGAACAGGGACGTCCGCCGCGGGCTGATGCCCACGAGCCGGCTGGCGAACGGGTTGTCGGCGCACGCCCGGACCGCGGCGCCCGGGACCGTGCACGCGAAGAACAGGAACAGCGCGGCGACGACGGCGAGGGACAGGCCGATCGCCCAGACCGCCTGGCGGGTGAGGACCCCGCTCAACAGCACGAGCGGGGCGCCCGGCGTGAACTCCGGCAGCGTGTACGGGTCGGCGCCCCAGACCATCAGGGCGAGACCCCGGAACGCCATCGAGACGCCGAAGGTAATGATGATCAGCGTGAGCGGGTGGCTCCCGTACGCCGGCTCCACGGCCAGCCGCTCCACGAGCGCCCCGAGGACGCAGACCGCCGCCACCGCGGCGACCGCGGCGAGGGGGACGGAGAGCCCCCCGGCGAGCAGCGAGGCGCACAGCAGCGCGCCCAGCATCGGGAACTCGCCCTGCGCGAAGTTCAGGATCCCTGTGACGTTGTAGATCACGACGAAGCCGAGGGCGACGAGCGCGTAGATGCTCCCGACGGTGAGCCCGGTCAGCACGAGCTGCGGCAGCAGGGCGAGCATCGCGCGGCGGAGGACCCTCCTCCGCTACTTCCAGAGGGACCAGTCGCCGTGCCGGATGACGATGAGCGCCATGTCGCGGGTGGACAGACCGTTGTGATCCTGCGGCGACATGGTGAACACGCCCCCCGTGCCGATGAACCCCCGCACGTGCTCCACGTAGTCCCGGATCCGGGCCTTGTCCGGGCCCACGTGCCGGATCGCGTCGAGGAGCATCGTGAGGCCGTCCCACGCGTGGCCGCCGAACGTGTTGGCCGTGTAGTGGTTCGCGGCCTCGAAATCCTTGGCGTAGCGGAGGAGCAGCGCCTTCTGCGGGTCGTCCGCCGGGAGCTGGCCGGCGATGAGCAGCTTGCCCGACGGGAACACGACCCCCTCCGCGGCCGGGCCGGCGAGCTGGATGAACGCCTTGTTGGCGATGCCGTGGCTCTCCACGATCGGCACCCGCATCCCGAGCTGCCGGATGTCCTTGGCCGCAATCGAGGCGGTCGGGGGCGTGCTCCAGACCACCATCGCGTCGGGGTTCTTGACCCGCGCGCGGGCGACCTGAGCGCTCAGATCGGTGTCGGTGGCCGCGAACGGCTCCGCGTCGACGATCGCCATCCCGCGCTGCCCGCCGTACGTCCGCAGCGCGACGAGGCCGTCCTGGCCGAAGTCGTCGTTGCGATAGAGGAACGCGAACGTCCGCGCGTGGATGGCGGCGAGGTACTCGACCGCCTTGGCGGCCGCGATGCTGTTGCGCTGCGGCATCTGGAACACCCACGCGCGGCTCGGGACGCTGAGCGTCGTGCTCGCGGCCACGGACATGAAGGGGATGTCCGCCTGCATCGCGTAGTCGGCCATCGCCTGCGACTCCGGGCTCGTCGTCCCGCCGACCACCGCGGTCACGTTGTCCTCCGTGACGGCCTTCTTCATGAGGAGCAGCGCCTTCGTCGGATCCGTCTCGCTGTCGTAGGTGATGATCTGCACCGGCCGGCCGCCCACCCCGCCGGCGGCGGCGAGCTGCGCCTGGAGCATCGTCGCCGTATCCTTCTCCGGCTTGCCGAGTGAGCTCGCCGGGCCGGTCACCGCGAACACCGTGCCGATCTTGATCGGCGCTCCCTGTCCGAGCACGGTGCGTTCGGGCACGAGGATCCCCGCGGCCAGGGCGACCCCGAGGACGATGCCGGCGAGCCTCCGTGACACAGACAGCAACGTGGTCACCACCCCCCTTTGCGACATACGTGCGCCCGTCAGGCCAGGGCCGCGGCCACGACCTCCGCGAGGTCCCGCACCTCGAGCGCATCGCCCGTGCCCGCAGCGATCCGGCGCAGGTGCGCGCCGCAGACGAGCGACGTCGTCACCACGGTGCGCCCGGTGTGGAGGACCTCCCGGGCCTGGCCCAGCCGCTTCCGGCCCCACCACGCGGCCTGCGCCGGATAGGCCTCCGGCACCCCGGCCGCGGCGCCGCAGCAGTAGAGGTACTCACGCCGCAGGTGCGCCTCCTGCACGCGGAGGCCCGGCACGCGGGCGAGGATCCGGCGCGGCGCGTCGAGGACTTTGCTGTACCGTCCCAGGTGGCAGGAGTCGAGCAGCACGACCTCCATCTCGACCGGCCGCACGAGGGGCACCCGGCCCTCCTCGAGCAGGGAGTGGAGGAACGGCACGGCGTGGGCGAACGGAAACGGGAGGTCGCCGGCCAGCCCGTAGTGCTTGGCCGGCGCCGTCCACGCCAGGTACCCGGTGTCGTCCACCGTGACGACGCATCCGACCCCCGCGCGGTCCGCGACCTGCGCGACGCGGCGGACCGCCTCGTGGTTCAGCCGGAGGTAGTCCTGGACGTCGCCGCACGCGAGCACCGCGAGCCCGGTGGCGATCTCCTCCGCGCCGAGCACGCCCACCACCAGCCCCGCCGCGCGCAGCAGGCGCACCATCGCGGCGAGCGCCGGCCACAGCGCGCGCTCGTACGGCGCCTGCGCATCGAGCAGGAGGAGGACGTCGGCGCGCCCGGCGCGGCTGAGATCCACGACCTCGCTGCCGGTGGCCTCGATCCAGCGCGTCGCCCCGCGGCGCGGCTCGCCGGTGGCGGTGCCGCTCTGGAGGATCCGCTGCGCCAGCGCGGCCAGCCCCTCGGGCACGGCGGCCCAGCCGTGGCGCTCGAACAGCCACTTCCGCTCGGCCAGCAGGATCCCGTGGATGTCCCAGACCTCGCGCGGCAGCTCCATGAACGGCTTCATCAGCGGCACGCGGTTGCGGGAGAAGCACAGCTCCTGGCACCCGGTGCAAAGCAGGCAGGTGTACACGACCTCGCGCAGCCGGGGATCCGCCGGGTCGACCGCCAGGCCGTCCGCCAGGTCGCGGGCCAGGAGCGCCCGGCCGTAGGCGGTGTACGCTTCGTGGCGGTAGTAGTCCCACGTGGGGCACACCGGCTCGTTGAACAGGTCGCGCCTCCACTCGGCCTCCCCGAACGCCTTGCGGTAGGGCTCGGTCAGCGTCAGGATGCCGCGCTGCATCTCCTCGGTGCAGAGCCGGCAGGTGTAGCACTCGAACAGGTTGATCCCCTTGGCCTCGATCTCCCGGCGGAGGTCCGCCCCGCTCACGCCGCCGGCGCGTCGGCCGTTCCCCGCGCGGGCAGGCCGCCGGCGGCTCATCGCGTCCCGCCCCGCCGGCGGCGGCTGCGCGGCGCCGGCGCGCCGTCCACCCGGATCCCGTTCTTGCCGGGCGCCAGGATCCCGTGCGGGTCGAGCGCCCGCTTGATCCGCACGCAGACGTCCCGGAACACGGGGTCCAGCCGGCTCATCGTGTGCTCCATGAACGCGACGTTGGTGCGATAGGGGAGGTAGCCCTCGTCGCAGAACGCGTCGGTCAGCTCCCGGTAGCACCGCATCGCGCGCTCCATCTCGTCCGGCTGCTTGTGCAGCAGCATCATCACGTGGTGCTGATCCCGCGTCGCCGCGATGAACTCGCCGATGTAGTCGAACCCGTGCCTCCAGAAGATCGGCCGGGCGATCTCCATGTGCCGGCGTGCCTCCTCGCCGAAGAGGGGGACCACCGGCGCGACGAACGCGTTGCCGCCGCCACGCCACGACAGCCGGCTGTATTCGACCATCGACGGGACCCCGGTCATGTTGCGGACCTTGTGGTCCCAGTACGGACTCTGGCGCGCCTCCTCGACATCCAGCACCGTGGCCTGCGGCAGGGCGGCGGCCACCGTGCGGCGCACGGCGGCGGCGGTCTCCGCGACGGTCGCCGGCGAACCGTAGACGCACCCGGCGATGTTCCAGATCCCGAGCATCCGCTTCCGCGCCTCCTCGCGGATCCAGCCATCGGGGACGGGCCGTGTGCCGCCGGTGAGGTGCCACGGGTACTCCGCCTCCGCGGCGAGCGCGAGCAGCGCGTGCGCGACGACGACCGCGCTGGGCAGCGTGTGGGAGATCTTGAGCGGACGCAGGACGTCCATGATCGCCACGATGTCGTCTTCCCGCGGGCACGTCATCAGGATCGGCTGGTGGGCGGGCGGCTCCGGCATCAGCCAGATCCCGAGCTTCGTCACGATGCCGTAGTTGCTGGCCGTGAACAGCCCGTCGAGGTACGGGCCGAACCCCCACTTGAAGATGTGCCACGTCCGCGACCCCGGCAGCGCGCCGGAGCCGGTGCGCAGCAGCCGGCCGTCCGGGAGCACGACCTACATCCCGCACGAGAAGAGGAAGTGCTCGCCGTACGGCGTGTACCCGACCCCGCGCTCGACGGTGTTGCCAAGCGGGCCGGCGCCCGGCGCGGTCGCCGGCGGGTCCAGCCACAGCGGGAGGTTCCGGTCGCGCAGGTGCTTGTAGAGCTGGGCGTAGGTGACGCCCGGCTCGACGACCGCGTACGCGAGCTGCTCGTTGACCTCGAGGATCCGGTTCATCCGCGCGAGGTCCACGATCACGTTGCCCGGATCCACGGCCATCATCCGGCCGTAGGCGATGTTCTTCCCGGTGCTGAGCGGCCAGAGCGGGATCCGGAGCGCGCCGGCGACCCGGACGATGCGCTGGATCTCCTCGACCGAGCCGGGCCGGACGACCGCGGACGGCCAGATCGGGGGCACCATGATCACGTCGTGCGCGTACGGGACGAGCTCGGCGGGCGAGACCGAGACGTTCCGGCCGCCGACGATCTCGGTGAACTCGCGGATCGCCCGCGCGAACGTGCGCGGGCTCACGCCCCGGGGCAGGATCGCGCGCCGGCTGGCGATCGCGTGCGCCACGTGGTCACCGTCCTCGGGGGTGTTCTGCGGCGCGGGACGGCATCCCTTACCCCAGAACCCCCTTCGGGGTTAGGCGGGCCCGGCGCAAAACCCTCTTCGGCAAGCCCCCGCGCCGATCGAGGGCGCCTCGGCTCCACTGCCGTCTTCCGACGTCGTGGTGCGCGGTTCCAGGCCCCGGCCCCCCGGGGCGGCCGATGCCGCCCACTTCGGCTCCACGGCCGCTTGGCCTCGTCGCGATGCGCGTGGCTGCCGCGCCCACGCGCGGCACTTTCGGATCAGTCCTGCCAGGCGCCGAGCAGCCGGCGCAGCACGATGAGCTGCCCGAGGTGGTAGGCGTTGTGGTCGGCCACGAGCAGGATCTCGTGCAGGATCGTCGGCCCGTTCCCGTCGGAGGCCACCGGTGCCAGCAGATCCGTCGCCGGGTCCGCCACCATCTCCTGCAGCGCCTTGAGGTCGGCCCGGAACGCCTTGACGCTCTTGTCCCACGCGTCCGGGCTCGGGGGCGCCGGCGCGGGCCAGTACTCGTCCGGCCACCGGCGCTCGACGTAGTGGGGGTTGCGGATGTAGTCCAGGATGTCCCACTGGCAGATGCGCATGTGCTCGACCTGCTGCCAGGGCGAATACGGGAGCCCTCTCGGCCTCGTTCCCCTCAGCTTCTCGTCGAGGCCGGCGACCGCGCGCCCAAAGTCCACGTGCGCGCCGCGCCCGCCCAGCAGCTGCAGCAGGTCCTCGCGCAGGGCCTTGTCGCCGCGGACCGCCCTGTTGCTCCGTGCGGCTCGGGTGCTCGTCACGGTCCGATCCCTCCTCGTGTAGACAGCGCCTCGCAGACTACTTTCGTGGGGGGGAGGGGACTCCTGCGGGCAGGCGGCGTACTTACCCTGTGCCGGGCGGCCGGCGCCGATCGCGGCCGCACGCCACGGGTGGGGCGGGCGACGGGGAGGCGACGTGCATGAAGGTGGCCCTCACGCTTCGCATCAACGGGGAGGCCCGCGACGTCATCGCCCCGGTCCACAAGACGCTCCTCGAGGTCCTCCGGGAAGACCTGGGCCTTACGGGGACCAAGCACGGGTGCGAGCTCGGGGAGTGCGGCACCTGCACGGTGCTCGTCGACGGGACGCCGGTGCTGAGCTGCCTGACCCTGCCCGTGGAGGTGCAGGACCGCGAGATCACCACGATCGAGGGCCTTGCGCGGGGCGGCGAGCTGCACCCGCTGCAGGTGGCGTTCACCGAGCTGGGGGCGGCGCAGTGCGGGTACTGCACGCCGGGGATGCTGCTCGCGGCCAAGGCGCTGCTGGACCGGAACCCCGCGCCCGCGCGCGAGGACGTGTCGGCGTGGCTTGCGGGCAACCTCTGCCGGTGCACCGGCTACCTCAAGATCCTCGAGGCGGTCGAGCTGGCCGCCGCGCGGGCGCGGGGCGACGCCCCCCAGCCGACGGGGGACGGCGGGCCCCCGGCCGCGCGCGTGCCCCAGCGTTCAGGAGGGGCATCGTGACCGCCGGCGGCGGTCCGCGGTTCATCGGCAGGCCCTGGGCCAGGGTCGATGGCCCCGGGAAGACGACCGGGGAGGCGCGGTACGCGGACGACCTCGTCCTGCCGCGGATGCTCTACGGCAAGCTGCTGCGCAGCCACCTGCCGCACGCCCGGATCGTCCGCCTGGACACCTCCCGCGCACGCGCCCTGCCCGGGGTGCACGCCGTGATCACCGGGCGCGATCTGCCGGTCCGGTTCGGGATCATGCCGACCAGCCAGGACGAGGAGGCGCTGTGCCTGGAGAAAGTGCGGTACGTCGGTGACCCGATCGCCGCCGTGGCGGCGCTGGACGAGGAGACCGCGGAGCGCGCGTGCGAGGCGATCGAGGTCGAGTACGAGCCGCTCGCGCCGGTCATGTCGATCGAGGAGGCGGTCGCCGAGACGTCCGTCCGGGTGCAGGAGCACGGCGACGGCCCGGTCCCCAACGTCCACAAGAACGTCTCCCTCGAATTCGGCGACGTCGCGCAGGGGTTTGCGCAGGCCGACCACATCCGCGAGGACGTGTTCTTCTTCCAGGGCAACACGCACCTGCCGATGGAGCAGCACAGCGCGGTGGCGCAGTACGACGCGGCCGGCCGGCTCACGCTCTGGACGTCCTCGCAGACGCCGCACTACGTCCACCGCGCGCTCGCCAAGGTGCTCGGCCTGCCGATGAGCCGGATCCGCGTGATCGCGACGCCGGTCGGCGGCGGGTTCGGCGGCAAGAGCGACCCGTTTAGCCACGAGCTCTGCGCGGCCAAGCTCGCGGTGGCGACGGGCCGCCCGGTGAAGATCACGCTCACGCGCGAGGAGGTATTCTACGCCCACCGGGGCCGTCACCCGGTGTTGATGTGGCTCCGGACAGGGGTGCGGCGCGACGGCCGGATCACGGCGTGCCACATCAAGACGTTCCTCGACGGCGGCGCGTACGGCTCCTACGGCATCGCGACGACGTACTACACCGGCGCGCTGCAGACGGTCACGTACAAGATCCCGGCGTACAAGTTCGAGGGCACGCGCCTGTGGACGAACAAGCCGCCGTGCGGGCCCAAGCGCGGCCACGGGACGCCGCAGCCCCGGTTCGCGATCGAGGCACAGATGGACAAGCTCGCGGAGGACCTCGGCCTGGATCCGGTCGCGATCCGCCTCGCCAACGCCACCGAGCCGTTCACCCGCACCGTGAACCACCTCCGCATCACGAGCAACGGGCTGCGGGAGTGCATCGAGCGCGTGGCGGAGGCGAGCGGCTTTCGCGCGAAGCACCGGCGCCTGCCGTTCGGCCGCGGCGTGGGCCTCGCGGTCAGCACGTACCTGAGCGGCGCGGGGCTCCCGATCTATTGGAACGACATGCCGCACAGCGAGGTGCAGATCCGCGTGGACCGGGGCGGCGGCGTGCTGGTGTCCTGCGGGGCGATCGACATCGGGCAGGGCAGCGACTCGGTGCTCGCCGGCATCGTCGCGGAGGTGCTGGGCCTCGCCCCCTCGGAGATCGGCCTCGTGACCGCGGACACGGACCTGACCCCGATCGATCTCGGGTCGTACAGCAGCAGGGTCACCTTCATGGCCGGCAACGCGGCGCTCGAGGCCGCGCGGAAGATGCGCGAGTTGCTCGTCGCGGCCGCCTCCGCGCACCTCGAGGTGGAGCCCGACGGCCTGGTCGTCGGCGACCACCGCATCCACGCCGCGGCGCAACCGGAGCGCGGCGTGACGTTCCCGGAGGCGGCGGCGCTGGCCGAGGCGAGGTTCGGCACGCTCGTGACCGTCGGCTCGTACCGGCCGCCCAGGCTCGCCGGACCCTACAAGGGGTCCGGCGTCGGCCCGTCCCCGGCGTACTCGTTCTCCGCCGCCGTCGTCGAGGTCGCCGTGGACCCGGCGACCGGGGAGGTCCGGCCGCAGCGGGTCTGGATCGCCCACGACATCGGCCGCGCGATCAACGAGACGCTCGTGATCGGCCAGATCGAGGGCAGCGTCTACATGGCGCTCGGCGAGGCCTTGATGGAAGAGCAGGTCTTCCGCAAGGGGCTCCACAAGATCCCGTCGATGCTGGAGTACAAGAGCCCGACGTTCCTCGAGATGCCGCCGGTGGAGACGATCCTGGTGGTGACCGACGATCCCGAGGGACCGTTCGGCGCGAAGGAGGCCGGCCAGGGACCGCTCCTGCCGGTGATCCCGGCGGTCGCGAACGCCGTGTACGACGCGGTCGGCGTGCGGATCGACGAGGTGCCGATCACGCCCGACAAGGTGCTGGCCGCGCTGGACCAGGCGGCCCGGGGCGGCGTGGGACGGGTGGGACCCCGGCGGGTCCCGCCGTTCCGGTTCCGCGATCCCATCAAGGTCGAGCCGCCCGCGGGCTGGAGCGTGCCGTGGCGCCGGGGGCTGCCGGTCGCCGGCGGCGCGCCGGGACTGCCGGACGACCTGCCCACCGGCACGGCGCCGAGCGACGCGCGGCCGCGCGATCGCGAGGCGCCGGAGGAACCGTGATGGCGCGGCGGCTAGGCGCCGTCGCCGGGGCGCACGTGCCGCGACGGCAGCGGGACAGGCGCGCCTGATGCTCCGCCTCCCCCCGTTCACCTACCTG
Organism: Bacillota bacterium; assembly: GCA_021324295.1. Classification (GTDB taxonomy): domain Bacteria; phylum Sysuimicrobiota; class Sysuimicrobiia; order Sysuimicrobiales; family Segetimicrobiaceae; genus JAJPJJ01. The sequence goes on along the minus strand of JAJPJJ010000032.1, from coordinate 42,505 downwards.
GCCCCGCGCACCCTAGAGCAGGCCGTCGGGCAGATCGGGGAGGCCGGTCCCGAAGGGATGCTCGTGGCCGGCGGGACGGACCTCTATCCCAACATGAAGCGCCGGCAGTTCGAGCCCAAGGTGCTCGTCGGGCTGCGCGGGATCCGCGACCTCGGCCGGATCTCGGGGACGCCGGCGCAGGGGCTGGCGATCGGAGCCTGCGCCACGCTCGCGCAGGTCGCCTCTCACCCGGCCGTCGCCGAGGGCTACCGGGCGCTCGCGCTCGCGGCGGGCGCGGTGAGCACGCCTCCGCTGCGGAACATGGGCACCCTCGGCGGCAACCTGTGCCTCGATACCCGGTGCAACTACTACAACCAGACCTATCACTGGCGGAAATCGATCGGGTTCTGCATGAAGAAGGACGGCGACATCTGCCTCGTCGCCCCCGGCAGCCCCCGGTGCTGGGCGCTGTCCTCCACGGACGCGGCGCCAGCCGCGATCGCGCTCGGCGCGCGGGTGCGCCTGGTGGGCGCCGGGGGAGAGCGCGTCGTCTCCGCGGCCGATCTCTACCGCGACGACGGGATGCGCTACCTGAGCAAGGCGCCGGACGAAATCCTCGTCGATGTCATCCTACCGCCCGCCGACGGCTGGCGGTCGACCTACTGGAAGCTCCGCCGCCGGGGCTCGTTCGACTTCCCGATCCTGGGCGTGGCCGTGGCCCTGCGGTCGGGGCCGGGCGGCGTGATCGAGGACGCGCGGATCGTCCTCGGCGCCGTGGCGTCCCGCCCGGTCGTCGCCACCCGCGCCGCCGGCCTCGTGATGGGACAGCGCCTCACCGCCGACCTCATCGGGCGCGTCGCCCAGGCGGCCTCCGAGCCCGCCAAGCCGCTCGACAACGCGGACCTCACGATCGGTTACCGCAAGCGGATGGCGCGCGTCTACGTCGAGCGCGCGCTGCGGGAGCTCGCCGGGCTGCCATACGACGGCGCACCGGGTGGAGCCCGGTAGTGCGGTCGCCCCCCGATCGCAGGGATCGGGCCGGGCGCAGGAGGCCACCATGGACGCAACCCTCCGGACCACGCTGTGTGACCTGCTCGGGATCGACTACCCGATCATCCAGTCCGGCATGGGCCGCGTGGCCGGCCCCGACCTGGCCGCCGAAGTCTCCCGCGCCGGGGGACTGGGCATCCTGGCCGGGCTGCACCTGGCGCCGGACGCGCTTCGCGCGCAGATCCGGCGCGTGCGCGAGCTGACCGACCGCCCCTTCGGGGTCAACCTGTGGCTGCACACCGAGATCCGACCGCCGGTCGACGCGGCGCGCATCCCCGAGGCGACGGTGCGGGCGGTGCACGGCGCCCTCAACCGGTTCCGCGCGCGGCTCGGCATCCCCGAGGCGTGGGGGAGGCCGGAGCGTCTCCCGGATCTTGTCGATGCCGCGTTCGAGGTGATCCTCGAGGAGCGCGTGCCCGTGTGGAGCATCGGCCTCGGCGATCCGGGGCCCGGGATGGTGCGCCGCTGCCACGAGCGGGGCATCAAGGTGATCGCGATGGTCGCGACCGTCGAGGACGCGCGCACCGTCGCGCGCTCCGGCGTGGACGCGATCGTCGCCCAGGGCAGCGAGGCCGGAGGACACCGGTCGACCTGGGTGAAGCCGCGCTCACGCGACGGCGCGAGCGTGGGGCTCGCGGCGCTGGTGCCGGAGATCGTCGACGCGGTAGGGGTCCCCGTCATCGCAGCCGGCGGCATCGTGGACGGGCGGGGGATGGTGGCCGCGCTGGCGCTGGGCGCCGAGGGCGTGCTCCTCGGCACGCGCTTCGTCGCCACCCGCGAGTCGATGGCGCCGGAGTTCTGGAAGCGGGCGCTGCTCGAGCGGACGAGCGATGCGACCACCGTGACGGACGCGTTCACCGGGCTGTACGCCCGCGCGCTCCGCAACACCTTCGCCGGCGAGTACGAGGCCTCGGGCGCCCCGGTCCTCCCCGGCCTCCTGCAGGCCGGAGCGGCCCAGGACATCTACGCGGAGGCGGTGCGCCGGGGGGACGGGGAGTACTTCCCGATGCTGGCCGGACAGAGCGCCGGGCTGATCCACGACCTGCCGGGCGCCGGCGACGTCGTCCGCCGGATCGTCGCGGAGGCGCGCGACGTGCTCACGCACCTCGCACGCCGCGTGCGCGAGGGGCGATGAGCACGATCGAGGCCACGTCGCGGGCGGGGGATGCGCTCACCCCGGGCGAGCTGCTCGAGATGCTGTACTACATGCGCCTGCAGCGCGCGATCGAGGACCGCGCCATCAAGCTGTACTACCAGGGGCGGATCCCCGGCGCGTACTTCACCGGGTGGGGACACGAGGCGATCGCCGTGGGGGCGACCTACGCGCTCGGGCCCGCAGACCTGCTGGCGCCGATGCACCGCGACCTCGCCGCGTACCTCATGCGGGGGATCCCGGCGCGCCGGGTGTTCGCGCAGTTCCTCGACCGGGAAGGCGGCCTCACGCGGGGCCGCGACGGCAACATCCACATGGGCGACCCGCGTCTCGGCATCCTCCCGTTCATCAGCCACATGGCAGCGTCCGTGCCGGTGGCCGCCGGGATGGCGCTCGCCTGCCGGCAGCGCGGCCAGGCGCGCGTCGTGCTGACGTTCTTCGGCGACGGGGCGACCAGCACCGGCGCCTGGCACGAGGGCGTGAACTTCGCCGCGGTGCTCCGCCTGCCGGTCGTGCTGGTCCTCGAGAACAACCAGTACGCGTACTCGACGCCGCTCGACCGCCAGACCGCGGCGCGCGCGCTCGTTGACAAGGCGCCGGGGTACGGGATCCCCGGGGTCGCGGTCGACGGCAACGACGTGCTCGCGGTGTACGCCGCCGCGCGCGCCGCCGTCGCGCGCGCGCGGGACGGGGGCGGCCCCACGCTGATCGAGTGCCGAACGATGCGCATGCGCGGCCACAGCGAGGCGGACCACTTCGCGTATGTGCCGCGGGAGCTGCTGGCGGCGTGGGCGGCGCGCGACCCGATCGCGCTGTTCGAGCGCCGGCTGCGGGAGGAAGGGCAGCTGACGGCCGAGGCCGACCGCGCGATGCAGGGACGGATCGCGCAGGAGGTGGAGGAGGCGCTGGCGTGGGCCGAGGCAAGCCCGGAGCCCGCGCCGGCGTCGGTGGCGGAGGGCGTGTATGCGGCCAGCGACGGACGGTGAGCACGCGTGGCGCAGATGACCTACCTCGAAGCGATCCGGGAGGCGCTGCGCAGCGAGATGCGGCGCGACCCCCGCGTGTTCGTCCTCGGCGAGGACATCGGCGTCCACGGCGGGGCGTTCGGGATCACGAAGGGGTTTCTCGACGAGTTCGGCCCCTGGCGGGTGATCGACGCCCCGCTGTCGGAAGCGGCCAACGTCGGGGCGGGGATCGGGGCCGCGGTGATGGGCATGCGGCCGGTCGTCGAACTCCAGTTCGCCGACTTCGTCACGGACGCGTTCACGCAGGTCGTCAACATGGCCGCGACGTTCCACTGGCGGACCGGGTGTCCGCTGCCGCTGGTCCTCCGCATGCCCTACGGCGGCGACGTGAAGGGCGGGCCGTTCCACTCGCAGTGCAAGGAGGCGTGGTTCGTGCACACGCCCGGCCTCAAGGTGGTCGCGCCTGCGACCGCCGGCGATGCGAAGGGGCTGCTGCTCGCGGCGATCCGCGATCCCAACCCGGTCCTGTACTTCGAGCACAAGCACCTGTACCGGTACCGGCGGGAGGAGGTGCCGGACGGTGAGCACGTGACCCCGATCGGCCGCGCCCACGTGGCGCGCGAGGGGACGGCGCTGTCCGTCATCTCCTACGGGTGGATGCTCCACAAGTGCCTCGCCGCCGCGGACGCGGCCGCCCGGGATGGGATCGCGGCCGAGGTCCTCGACCTGCGCAGCCTCCTTCCGCTCGACCGGGACGCGATCCTCGGCACGGTGCGCAAAACCGGGAAGGCCCTCATCGTTCACGAGGCGACGCGGACCGCGGGCGTGGGCGCCGAGGTGGCCGCGCTGATCGCGGAGGAGGCGTTCGAGTCGCTGGACGGCCCCGTGGTGCGGCTCGCCAGCGAGGACACCCCGGTCCCGCACAGCCCCGTGCTCGAGGCGGCGTTCCAGCCGCAGGTCGAGGAGATCGCGGGCGCGATCCGGGCCCTCGCCGCGTACTGAGGCGGCCTCAGCGGTGCCCGCCGGCGAGGCGCACCGCCTCCGGCCGGGTGCGCAGCAGGAGCATCGCCGCGGCCCCCAGCCCAGGGCCGATCGCGAGCACGAGGAACGCGCCCCGCCACCCGATCCCACCCTGGATGAGGGGCAGCGCCTGGATGCTGATCGCGGTGAGCAGGAAGCCGAGCGCTGTCTGGAGCGCGAGCGCGCTGCCGACGCGCACCGGATCCGCCAGCTCGCTGATCGCCGCGGAGAACTGCGCGGAGTCGGCGATGACCGTGATCCCCCAGACGAGCGCCACCAGCACCACGAGGGCCGGGGCTTGGCCGAAGAGCAGGCCGGTCGCCGCGGCGCTCGCCCCGCTCAGCGCCATCGCTGTGGCGGTCGTGATCGTCCGCCCGACGCGATCGGCGACCATCCCGGCCGCGACGCAGCCGGCCGCGCCGGCCCCGATGATCAGGGCCGCGGCCAGGCTGGCCGACCGGCCGGTCCCCCCGCTCGCGCCGCTCGACGCCTCGAAGCTGGCGACCAGGAAGGCGGGGATCCAGGTCCACATCGCGTAGAGCTCCCACATGTGGCCGAAGTAGCCGAAGTTGGCCAGCCGCAGCGCCGGATCCCGGAGAGAGCGCAGCGCCCAGCCCAGGTCCAGCCGCGCCGCCGGGGCCTCGAACGGCCCGGGCCGCACAAACGTGGCCACGATCGCAGCCGAGACGACGGCGCCCAGGCTCGTCGCCAGGATCACGGTCTGCCACGGAAGGGTTCCGGCGATCCCGGCCCCCGCGAGCACGTGCGGGAGCGCCGCCCCGAGCGTCAGCGCACCGACCAGCACCCCGATCGCGAGACCCCGGTCCTCGCGAAACCATCCGGTCATCAGCTTCATCCCGGTGGGGTACACGCCGGCGAGGCAAAAACCCAGGCCGAGACGCAGGGGCAGCGCCAGGCGCAGGTCTCCCCCGCTGGTCGGCAGCGCGCCGTTAGCCAGGGCCGCCGCGAGCGCGCTGGCGACAAACACCCGGCGGGCCGAGAGGATGTCGGCGATCCCGCTGACCGCGAGCGTGAGCGCCCCCGCGACGAACCCGACCTGCACCGCCACGGTGAGCAGCGCCAGCTGGGCCGGTGAAAGGTGCCAGGCGCGGGACAGCGGCACGCCGACCGCGGCGGCGCTGAACCACGTGCTCATCGCGCCGATCTGGGCGCCGGCGATTAGCGCGAGCGCGCGCCGGCGCTCCGCGGCATCCGGACGGCGGGCATGGGTCGCACGCGGCACGCCACCTTCTTCCCGCGCGGCCCGCCGCTACCCTGCGTCTGCCCCCGGCCTCGGGGATCCGTGCGCGCGACGGCGCGCCCCGATACCCAGCGGGAGTCCGCCCGAGCGCGTGGAATTACCCGGCGGGCCGTCTGGCGGCGCGCGGCGGTCCGGCGGCCGGCACGGCGATGCGGGTCTCCTCGCGGCGGCATGGCTGGGGGAGCGCGGTGAAGTTCGAGAAGGAGATCACGGTCGGGGCCCCTCCGGAGGCGGTGTGGGCGCTCCTCTGGGACGTGGAGCGCGTGGCACGGTGCCTTCCCGGGTGCCAGGACGTGCGCGTGGTTGTGCCGCACGACCGCTACGAGGCCGTGGTGAGCGAGCGCATCGGCCCGTTCACGGTCCGATTCCCCCTGGAGATTCGGGTCCTGCAGGCGGAGGCGCCGCGCCGCCTCGTGGCCGTGGCCTCCGGGCGCGACGCGTCTGTGGGGAGCTCGCTGCGGGTCTCCCTCGACCTCCGCCTGGAGGCCGCTGGCACGAGTTCGCGGCTCGTGATCGCCTCCGATGCGAGCATCCTCGGCAAGCTGGGCGCGCTGGGTCACGGCATCGTCCAGCACAAGGCGGACGGGATCATGGCGCAGTTTGCCCAGGCGCTGCGGGCCGAGCTGGAGGGCGGAGCCCGGGCGCGTCCAGCCGGCGAGGCGGGCCGCGCGGGCGGCGCGGAGTCGGCGTAGCGGGCGGAGGCTGGTGATGCCCGGACAGCGCGAGGCCGAGCGGTGAGCGTGTGATGGGCACGGCGGTCGCCAAGCTCCAGGCCCGGGGCGTCTCGGTGATGTACTTCAACGAGCGCACGGGCACACGCACGCACGCGCTCGAGGGCATCGACCTCGACGTCGCCGACGAGGAGTTCGTGGCGATCGTCGGCCCGTCGGGGTGCGGCAAGACGACCTTCCTCTCGGCCGTGGACGGGCTGATCCCGATCCAGGCCGGGGAGATCCGGATCGCCGGCCGCCCGGTCACCGCGCCCGGGCGGGATCGCGCCGTCATCTTCCAGCAGGCCTCGCTGCTGCCCTGGCGGACCGTGATGGGGAACGTGATCTATGGGCTGCAGCTCCAGGGCGTGCCGGCGCGCCAGGCAAAGGCCCGCGCGCAGCACTACATCGACTTGGTGGGCCTGCGGGGCTTCGAGCGCTACTACCCGAACGAGCTGTCGGGCGGGATGCAGCAGCGCGTGAACATCGCCCGGGCGCTGGTGTGCGATCCCGAGATCCTGCTCCTCGATGAGCCGTTCGCCAGCCTCGACGCGCAGACGCGAGAGTTGATGCAGGCCGAGCTGGTCCGCATCTGGCGGGAGACCCGGAAGACGTCGCTGTTCATCACGCACCAGATCAGCGAGGCGGTCTTCCTCGCGGATCGCGTCGTCGTCTTCAGCTCACGGCCGGGGAGGGTGCGCGCGGTCATCGAGGTCCGCCTGCCCCGCCCGCGCGCCCTTTCGATCAAGCGGGACCCCACGTTCCTGGCGTACGAGGACCGGATCTGGCGGTTGATCGAGGACGAGGTGAAGCGCAATGCCCGGGGGGCCGCCGGTGCTTAGCACGCCGGCGGGCGCGGCCGGCGCCGAGGTGACCGCGGTCGCCCAGTTCGAGCGCCGGGCACGACAGCGGCGGCGGATCGTCCGCAGCGGCAACCTGCTCATCGGCCTGCTGTCGGTCGCCGCGTTCCTCGCCCTCTGGGAGTGGGTGACGGCCAGCGGGCGCATCCAGCCGCTGTTCATCAGCAGCCCCTCGCGCATCGCCGCCGCCGCCGAGAAGATGTTCGCGAGCGGGGAGATCTGGCCGCACCTGCGGGTGAGCCTTTCGGAGTTCGGGCTGGGGTTTGGCCTCGCGATCGTGGTCGGTGTGCCGATCGGCATCGCGGTCGGGTGGTACCGATGGGCGTTCGCCGCCTCCAACCCGTTCATCTCCGGCATCAACGCGACGCCGCGGGAGGCGATGATGCCGCTCATCGTCATCTGGCTCGGGATCGCGATCTGGTCCAAGGTCGCGCTCGTGTTCCTCGGCGCGGTCTTTCCGATCCTGTTCAACATGATGACGGCGATGCACACGATGGACGCGTCGCTGCTCACGGTCTCGCGGTCGTTCGGCGCGCGCGACGGCCAGGTGTTCCGCACGATCGCGCTCCCCAGCGCGATCCCGTTCCTGATCTCCGGCCTCCGGATCGGCGCCGGGCGCGGCCTCGTCGGCATCGTGCTCGGGGAGTTGTACGCGGCCAACGCCGGGATCGGCTACCTCATCGCGGTCTACGGCTCGACGTTCCAGACCGACAAGCTGTTCGTCGCCGTGATGATCATCACGACGATGGGGATCGGCCTGGATATGCTGCTGCGCAGCCTCGAGCGCCGCTTCGAGGCCTGGCGGCCGGCGCGCCACTAGCCGAGGCTCGCGCGGGATCCTCCCGGCTCGTCCGCGGCTCCCTCCGCCCCGGCCGCGGGCGTGGCAGGCGCCGCCGCGGGCTCGAGCGCGAGGCTGAACCACACGCTCGTGCGGCCGTCCGCGCTCGCGGCGCCCGCACCGCCCCCGTGGGCCCGGGCGATCTCCTGCACGAGCGCGAGGCCGATCCCCGCCCCGCCGGTCTCGCGCGACCGGGACTTCTCGCCGCGGTAGAAGCGCTCGAAGATGTGCGGGAGGTCCTCGGGGGAGATGCCCTCGCCGGTGTTCTGGACCGTGACGCGCACGGCCCCGTCCTCGCGGGAGGTCGCGATCACGACATCCGCGCGGTCGGGCGCGTACCGCGCGGCGTTGTCCAGGAGGTTGCGCAGCGCCTGCGCCACGAGGTCCGCGTCCGCGCGCACGCGCGGCACGCGGGCATCGTGGACCGCGCGCACCGTCATCCCGCGCCGGGCGAGCTCGGGGCCGTACACCTCGAGCAGCCCGCGGACCAGCGCGGGGAGGTCCACCTCTGTGGGACGCAGCCGGGAGATCCGCGCATCGAACTGGCTCAACTGGTGCAGGGCGTCGACCAGGCGCACCAGCCGGAGCACCTCCTCGTGCAGGGACGCGAGGATCTGCGGGTCGGCCGGTACCAGGCCGTCGCGCAGCGCCTCGAGATACCCCCGCAGGGTGCTGAGCGGCGTTCGGAGCTCGTGGGCCACGTTGGCGATGAGGTCCCGCCGGAGCGCTTCGATCCGCTGCAGACCCTCCGCCATCCGGTTGAGCGCATCGGCGAGCCGCGCGATCTCGTCGGGCCCCCGCGGATCGACGCGGCCGGCGTAGTCCCCCTGCGCGATGGACTCCGCGAGGACCATCATCCGCGCCACCGGGCGCACCAGCCGCCGCACGAGGATCCACCCGAGCAGCATCGCGACGGAGGCGGCCACCATGCTGCTCACCAGCAGGATGCGGTGTGTGGCGGCGAGGAACTCCGCCTCGACCGCGGTGGGCTCGATGTGGTAGCGCGCCATGATGGTCATGAACGCGTGCGAGGCGAGATCGGTGATCATCACCCCGGAGGCGACGACGCCGATCGCGATCACCAGGAGCTGGGCGCCGAGCAGGCGCCAGAGGAGGCTATCCCGCACGGCCGCTCGGCAGCAGCTTGTAGCCGACCCCGCGGATCGTCTGGATGAACCGGGGGTGCGCGGCGTCGTCGCCGAGCTTCTCCCGCAGCTTCCCGATGTGGACGTCGATCGTCCGGTCGATCACGTCCACCTCCTCGAACGCGTAGACGTGGGCCAGCAGCTGGTCGCGCGTGAAGACGCGGCCGGGGAACTCCATCAGCGCCTGCAGGAGCTTGAACTCGATCACCGTGAGGCGGACCTCGCGGCCGTCGAGCGATACCTCGCGGCGATCGAGGTCCATGACGAGCGGGCCCGCAACGAGCCGCGGCGCCGGCGGGGCCGCCCGCCGGAGGATCGCCCGGACGCGGGCCACCAGCTCACGCGGGCTGAACGGCTTGGTGACGTAGTCGTCCGCCCCCACCCCGAGGCCCGCGAGCTTGTCGGCCTCCTCCACCCGGGCGGTGAGCATCAGGATCGGGACGCGTGAGGTCGCGCGGATCTGGCGGCAGACCGCGATCCCGTCGACCCGGGGGAGCATCAGGTCGAGGATGATGAACGCCGGGTCGTGCCGCGCGACCATCCCAAGCGCCTGCGCGCCGTCATAGGCGGCGACGACCTGGAACCCGTCGCGCTCGAGGTACATCCGGACGAGCGACACGAGCTTGGGATCGTCGTCCACGACGAGGACCGTCGCACCCTCGGGGGCGGCGGCGCCCGCGGGACGGCCGCCTGCGTCGGCGATGCGGCCGCGCCGCCCGGTCTCGGGGTCCGCCGGGGCGTCCGCTCCGGCCTGCCCGCGCACCGCGAGCCTCACACGACACCCCCTGGAGTCTCTCCGTCCGCGACTGCGCGGAGCATAGCAGCCCTCTGTAAAGGTATCGCAAAGCTCCCCGGGAGGCCGGCCCGGCGGCCGAGGGCGGAATGCGGCATCACACGGCAGCCGGCGTCAGCGCGCCTCGCGCGCCATGAGCTCGTCGGCCATGCGCCGGATGCCGGCCGTCAGCCCGCCGTCTGCCACGATCACCGCGCCGGTCACGAACGATGCCTCATCCGAGGCGAGAAATAGCGCGACCGCGGCGATCTCCTCGGGCTCGGCGATCCGCCGCAGCGGGTACCATGCGCGCAGCCGCTCCAGCAGATCCGGCGCGCGCGCCAGGCGATCGGCCCAGATCGGCGTGCGCACCGTGCCCGGGCAGATCACGTTCGCGCGGATGCCTCGGTCCCCGAACTCGACGGCGACGTTCTGCGTGAGCGAGATCAGCCCGGCCTTCGCCGCGCTGTACGCGTGGTGCCCGAGACCGAGCAGGGCATTCACCGAGCTGACGTTCACGATGGCGCCGCGCCCCCTCCGCAGCATCGCGGGCAGCGCGGCCCGCGTGCACAGGTACGGCCCCCGCAGATCGACGGCGAGGTCGCGGTCCCACACCTCGGGCGTGATCTCGAGGATGCCGTGCCCCGTCGCGATCGCCGCGTTGTTGACGAGGATGTCGATCGCCCCGTAGTGCGCCTCGGCGGAGGCCACGAGCGTGCTGACCTGCTCGGCTGCGGCCACATCGGCGGCCACGCAGAGCGCGTCCCCTCCCGCTTCCCTGATCAGGCGGGCGGTCTCCTCCCCGGCACCCGCGTCGAGGTCGGCCGCGACGATCGCCGCGCCGGCCCGCGCGAACCGCAGCGCGATCGCCCGCCCGATGCCCGATCCCGCGCCCGTCACGATCGCCACGCGCCCGTCGATCCGCATCACGCGCGCCGCCGGGCTACCCGGAGGTCCCGAGCGCGCGGACCGCCCGGCGGACCCACGCCAGGTGGCCGAGCCGGATGTGGCCGTAGTTGTAGAAGGAGATCCCGTCGATGCCCGCCTCCTGGACCGCCCGCGCCTTGGCCAGGAGGTTGGCTTCGTCGGGCGTGTCCGGGTACGCGGGACGGAGGGTGACGTGGAGACGGGCCCGCGCGCCGATGCGCTGGCGGGCCCACCAGGCGTCCGCGGCCACCTCGCCGGGGCTCGCGCGGTAGCCGAGGATTTCGATGATGTCCGCGGGCTCCGCCAGGTCCGACAGGTCGCTGCCCTCGAGCCAGGCCAGCGCGAGCGGCTGGTCGACCGAGGGGATCACCGACAGCCGCATCGCCGCGGGCAGCGCCGCGCGGGCCTCGCGGACGAGCGATGTCACGCAGTCGGTCCGCCATCGCAGGTACGCCGCCAGCTCGGGGTTGCGCAGGAGATCCGCGACCACCCAGTGGAGCGCCTGGCCGTCCGAGGGCTGGGGCAGCGATGGATCGGCGTGGAAGGCATCGAGCGCCTCGCGGACGGATGCCGCCAGGCGCTCCGCGTCGAGCCCGGAGGCCGCGGCCCGCCGCCCGCACGCCGGGCAGAAGCAGAGCGCGAGCAGCAGGGAGCTCCAGGGGTCCGGGGGGACGAGGCTGAACTCGTGGTGGAATCCGTGCGCGTACGGCAGGAAGCCGGGCGTCTCGAGGATCACATACTGCGCCTCGTACGTCGAAGCGAAGTCGCCGAGCAGCGCGCACAGGTAAGCACGCACCTCGGGGTGGCTGGGACAGAGGCTGTAGTAGTAAGGATCGCCGTAGGCGTTGCGCACCACGTACGCGGGGTGTGCCGTGCCGAGGCGGGTGTTGTGCAGCCCCACCATCCAGGCGGCGACCTCGAGCCCGTGCGCCCGGCGGCGGTCCGCCAGGACCGCGAACAGATCGTGCTCGTCGACGAGCCGGTTCGCCGCCGGCCGAAGCGGCGTGTCGCGGTAGCGGTCCGGCCGAGGGCGGAAGTACACGGTCCCGTCGTCCGGGAAGACGACGCGGCTCCGGGGCGCATGGGGGCGCAGGAACTTGCCCGCGTGGTAGCTCGCCGCCACGGCGATCGTGGTGATGCCGGCGGCGCGCAGCCGCTCCGCGACCGCATCAAGGCCTTCCTCCACGAGGTCCCAGGGGTACACGAACATGCCCGCGTACACCGCGCTACCCGTCCTCCGGCCGTCCGCCCGGCGCCGCGCGGTCGCCCGCACCGCGCGGCGCCGGATCGTCCGCGGGCCACCGCCCGACGGGCCTCCCGCCGATGAGGGCTCCCAGGGGGACGAGGCGGCGCGGGCCGCTCATGCTGCGGCCGGTGGCGTCGACGAACCGGAACTCCCCGCTCTGGTCGTCCAGCACGGTCACGTCCGCCGGCGCGCCCACCCGCAGCGTCCCGAGGTCGGGACGGCCGATCGCCCGCGCCGGCGCGCACGTGGAGGCGGCGATCACCGAGTCCAGCGGCATCCCGAGGTTGAGCAGCTTCGACATCGTCGTCGGCAGGTCGTATGCCGGGCCGTCGATGCAGAGGGCGTGGACGTCGCTGCTGATGACGTCCGGCAGGAACCCCTGCGCGAGCGCCGCTTCGGCGCTCGCGAACGAGAAGCTGCCCATGCCGTGTCCGATGTCGATCACGACGCCGCGCTCCCGCGCCTCCCACAGCTCCGGCAGGACCCGGGCCGCGCCGTCCGGGCCGGCGAGGGGGCCGTTCGGGAAGGCCCGGAACGCGTGCGTGAAGATGTCGCCCGGACGCAGCAGCGGCAGCACCTCGCGGCGCGTCGGCGGGGGAAGGTCGGTGTGCACCATCAGGCGCGCGCCGAGGGCGTCGGCCGCTTGGAGCGCGAGGTGCAGGGGCGCGATGCCCTGGCCGCAGCCGGCGATCAGGCCGAGGCGCACCTTGATGCCGAGCACGAGCCCGGCGTGCTCCCGCGCGACCCGCACCGCCTCCGAGACGCTGAGCAGCCGCAGGTCGACGGACTCGCCCACCATGACGCTCCGCGAGAACGCGAAGATCCCCGGGAAGCTGATGTTGAGGAACGGCAGGATCCGCACGCGCGCGCGCTCGATCAGGTGCCGGCGGAACCCCGCGAAGTTGCCGGGGCCCGCGCTGCCCGCGTCCACCATCGTGGTCACGCCGGAGCGCGCGGCGAGGTCGTCGGGGTCCACGCCGAGCGAGCTCCCGCCCCAGTAGACGTGCGTGTGGAGGTCGATGAGGCCCGGCACGACGAGCTTCCCGGCCACGTCGACGACGCGCCGCGCGTGCGCCCGGGGGAGGGAGGGTCCCACCGCGGCGATGCGCCCGTCCGCGACTGCGACGTCGGAGGGGGCGTGCAGGCCCTGCGAGGGGTCGATGACCGTCCCGCCTGCGAGGAGCAGCTCGTACTCCGGCATGCCTTCCTCCCTTCCGGGCAGGACGCCCTACTTGACCGCGCCGAGGGCGAGGCCGCGCACGAGATGCCGCTCCACCAGCATGAAGAGGATCACGACCGGCAGGACGCCGACGAGAGCGGCCGCCATCAGGTAGTGCCACTGGACCGCCCACCGGCCGATGAAGGTGTACAGGCCCACGGTCAGCGTGCGCATCTCGGTCCGCGAGATGAACGTCAGCGCAAACACGAACTCGTTCCACGCCGTGATGAAGACGTAGATGATGGTGGTCACCACGCCGGGGGCGGCCAGCGGGATCGCGACGCGCAGGATCGCCTGCCGGCGCGAGCACCCGTCCACGAGCGCGGCCTCCTCGATCTCCGCCGGGATGGCCCGGAAGTAGCTCGCCAGCATCCACGTGGAGAACGCCAGCGTGAAGACCGTGTTGGTCACGATGAGGGACCAGTACGTGTCGAGCCAGTGCAGCGCCGCCATGATCTTGAACAGCGGGATGAGGACGACGATCGGAGAGAACATCTGGATGAGGAGCAGGAGCAGCATGAACGCCTGCCGCCCGCGAAACCGCAGCCGCGCGACCGCGTACCCGGCCGGGATCGCCGCCAGCAGGTTGAGGCAGGTCGTGCCCGCGCCGATGATGAGGCTGTTCAGCATGTACGTGCGCAGCGGGTACTTGGTCCAGATATCGACGAAGTTCCGCCACGTGACTGCGGCGGGGACCCACACGGGCGGCACCTGGTAGACCTCGTTGAGCGTCTTGACGGACGTGGAGAGCATCACGAAGATCGGAAACAGCAGGACCCCGAGGGCGACCGCCGACAGCGCCCACCCCCCGCCGTGGAGGACGAGCGCCCGCCAGAGGCGGGAGCGGGCCCGCCGCCCCGCCGCTTCCCGCAGGGGCACGGCCAGCGTCGCGGGCCCGTGCGCCACCTAGCCGACCTCCCGGAAGTAGAGGCGCGCGTACAGCAGGCTGAACGCCAGCAGCGTCAGGAACGTGATGATCGCGATCGCCGAGGCCGGCCCGAAATCCAGGAACTGGAAGGCGGTTTTGTACAGGTGCGTCACCAGGATGTCGGTCGTGTTGATCGGGCCGCCCTTCGTGACGATGTAGGGGACCGAGAAGTCGTTGAACGTCCAGATGACCGACAGCAGGCTGGCCATCACGATGACCGGGCGGAGGAAGGGCAGCGTCACGGCGGCGAACCGCGCGGCCGCGCCGGCGCCGTCGATGGCCGCGGCCTCGTGGTACTCGGGCGAGATCGCCTGCAGGCCGGCGAGGAACACCAGCGCAAAGAACGGCAGCCCGATCCAGATGTCGACGATCAGATTGGCCGCGAACGCCGATCCCGGCGATGCAAGCCAGGCCGGGGGATGCGGCCAGAGCCCGGTCGCCTGGAGGAAGCGGTTGAGCAGGCCGAACTGGCTGTTGTACGTCCACTGCCAGATCATCGCGCTGATCGGGTAGGGGAGGGCCCACGGGATGACGGTCAGGAGGCGCACCGCCCGGCGGCCGTGGAAGGGCAGGTTGAGCAGCAGAGCGAACGCCAGGCCCGCGGTCGTCTTGACGGCCACCGCGATCGCGGTCCAGACGAACGTCCGGCGGAAGATCTGCCAGAACGCCGGGTCCGCGGCCAGCGCCTGGAAGTTCCGCCAGCCCGCGACCCCGACGATGCGGCCCAGCTTGTCCGTCGTCGCAAACGCGGTCACGATCGTGGCGCCGATCGGGTACAGGATCAGCGCGCCGATCAGGGCCGCCGCGGGAACCAGCAGCGGGTAGGCCAGCCGTTCCTGCGCCGAGAGCCGCATCGAGGCCGCCGGTCAGGCTCCGCTACTTCACGCCCCGCGCCTGGTCGATCTCCCGGCACGCGTCGGTGAGCGCCTGCCGGGGGCTCTTGGCCCGGAGCAGCGCTGAGGTCACCGCGTCCCACATCACGTCCTCCACCTTCGACCACTCCGCCACGAGCGGCCACGGCTTGGCGGTCGGCAGCTGCTCGATGAACGGCCGGTAGAAGGGGGTCTGGAAGTACGCGTTGCGCGCGACGGTCTTGACCACCGGCAGCATCCCGAAATCCTTGTCGAACTCCAGCCGGTGGCGGTCGTTGTACGCGAACTCGAGGAATTTCGCGACCGCGTCCTTGTGCTTGGCGCTCTTGAAGACGATGATCGAGTCGGTCACGAGGAGCGTGTGCTGCGGCTTGCCCTGGTTGTGCGGCATCGGCGCGACCGCAAACGGGAGGCTCTTCGCCCGCTCCTGGATCATCCCCCCGAACCAGGGTCCGGTCTCGATCATCGCGAGCTTGCCGGCCAGGAACAGGTCCTGCAGGGTCCCGCGGTCGTTCTCCGCGACGTTGGGCTCCGTGACCTTGTACTTGTTCACCAGGTCGGTCATGAACTGCAGGGCCTCGACCCCGGCGGCGTCGTTCACGCGGCACCTCCCGTAGCTGCCGTCAGGGTTCGTGACGAAGAAGTCGCCGCCGTTGCCGTAGAGGTAGTACACGTACTCGGTCAGCTCCGCGAATTTCTTGCCGGAGACGCCGATCCCGTAGAGGCTGCCCGGCTTCGCCACCCGCTGCGCGACCGCCAGCATCTCCTGCCAGGTCCGCGGCGGGGTCTTGATGAGATCGCTCCGGTAGTAGAGGGCCCGGGCGCTGAGCGCGACCGGCACGCCGTAGAGCCGGCCGCCGATCCGCGCCTCGAGCGCCGGGCCGATGAACTTGTGGGTGAACGCCTTGGGCATGAACGTGTCCACGGGCTCGACGACGCCCATCTTGTTGAACTCGAGGATCCAGCGGGTGCCGACGATCGCGAGGTCCGGGGCCTGGTTGCCCGCGATCCACGTGACGAGCCGGTCGTGGCCCTCGCTCCAGGGGACGATGACGGTGTCCACCGTGATGCCCGGGTTGGCCGCCTCGAAGTCTTTCTTGAGCTGCTGCCAGAACGTATTGTATCGGGCGTCGTACTCCATCCACACCGCCCGGATCGAGACGGCGCCGCCGCCGAGCGCCGGCACCGCCAGCAGCCCGATGCACAGCGCCGCACCAGCCGCGAGCGCGATCCTCCGCCGCATGCTCATCCCCCCTCCGGTGCCGCGCCCGGTTCCCTCCGCCGCCTGCGAGGCGGGGTCCCCGCGTCCTGTGCGCGGCGCCAAGCCGGGCCGGCCCGCTGGAGGTGTTTGGTGGCCTCCCGGAGGGTTCCTTCGTTCCGGCGGTCCGTCCTCCGGCGGTCTAACCGGGGACCGGCCCGCCGGCCGCATCCGCCGCCGGCCGGGCCCGCCGCTCGTCCCGGTACTGCCGCGACAGCCTCACGTACGTCGCGGCCGCGCCGGCGATCCAGGCCGCCGAGGCGCCAGCGAGCTCCTTGCGGACCCGGCAGGGCGCCCCGGCCGCCATCGTGCGGGGCGGGATCCGCGTCCCGTCCGTGACGACGCTGCCCGCGCCGACGAGCGCTTCCTCGCCCACCACGGCATCGTGGAGCACCACCGCGTTCATCCCGACGAGCGCGCCGCGCTCGACCGTGCACCCTTCCAGGACCGCGCCGTGCCCGATCGTCGCCGCCTCGCCGACGATCGTCGGCACGCGGTCGGTGGTGTGCAGCACGGCGTTGTCCTGGATGTTGACCCGCGCGCCGACCTCGATCCGGCCGACGTCCCCCCGCAGGACGGCCCCGAACCAGATGCTGGCCTCCTCGCCGACCTCGACGTCTCCGATGAGCGTGGCGGTGGGGGCGATCCACGCCGACGGTGCGACGCGCGGCGTCTTGCCCTGGAACGAGAGGATCACGGCAACCCCTCCCTGCATCCCATGCTGCCTCCTGTCCGCCCGGCCTCCGGCGCTTGCGCGTCCCGGCAGGCGCTCGACCTGCGGTGCCCGGTGCCCCGCCGCCGTGCCCGCCCTGCCCTCAGGGCGACGCCTCGAGGCCCAGCGCCTCGAGCCAGCGGCGCGTCTTCCCGAGGATCACGCGGGGGGCCGAGCGCAGGTCGGCGACGCTCCGCCCGGCGGTCAGGAAGATCGCCAGGCGCAGCGCGCCGAGGAACTGCTCGATCCACGCGTCCACCGCCGCCTCGCCCGCCAGCGCGGCCAAGAGGAGAGGCCGGGCGACGCCCGCGAGCGTGGCCCCCAGCGCGATCGCCTTCGCGGCGTCGAGGCCCGTCCGCACACCTCCGGTGGCGATCAGGGGCAGCCCCGCGGCGCGCGCCGCCGCGATCGCGGCGGCCGTGGGAATGCCCCAGTCGCGGTACGCCTCGCCGAGCCGGGCCCGCTGGAGATCGCCGCGCGCCCTCGCCCGCGCCGCCTCGATCGCGGCGAAGCTCGTCCCCCCGAGCCCGCCGACATCGAGGGCGCTGACGCCCAGCTCGCGCAGCTCGAGCGCGGCCCGGTGGGAGAGGCCCGCGCCGGTCTCCTTCGCGATGACGGGCACCCCCGCGCAGGCGACCGCCCCGGCGATCGCCTCGCGGAGCCCCGCGGCCCGGCGGTCGCCCTCCGGCTGGACGGCTTCCTCCAGGAAGTTCAAGTGGATCGCGAGGGCATCGGCGTGGATCATCGCCACGGCATCGGAGATCTCCCGGGGGGTCAGCCCCGGGCCGCTGTCCTGGGCCACCAGCTGGGCGGCGCCGATGTTGGCGATCAGGAAGGCGTCCGGCGCGACCTCGCGGGCGACCGCGTACGTTCGCGCCAGGCGGGGCTCGCGGAGGGCGGCGCGCTGGCTCCCGAGGCCCATCGCCAGCCCGTGGCGCTGCGCGGCGCGCGCCAGGACGGCGTTGATCTCGCGCGCGTCCCGGTGACCTCCGGTCATCGCGGAGACCACGAGCGGAGCCCGCAGGCGGCGTCCCAGGAACTCCGTGCTGAGGTCGATCGCGGCGAGGTCGGCGACCGGCAGGGCGTGGTGGAGCAGGTGGACGTCGGACCACCCGGGGCCGAGGCGGCTGCCGGCCTCCGGGCCGCTGGCCAGCCGCAGGTGCTCTGCCTTCCGCTCCTCGATCTCGCCGGGCGCCCTCGTCGCCGTCCGGCGCGGGGCCGCAGCCCGCGCGGCCCGCACCCGCAGCGCCCGCCCCTTGCCGTGCGCCCCCGGCCGGCGCTTCACCGCGGCAGCCCCGCCCCGCGGCGTCCCCGGGGCCGGCTCATGCCGGCGCGTGTCCGGCGGGCAGCCCCCGCCAGCGCCGGATGAGGTCCAGGTGGATGCCGAACTGGTCGAGGATCTTGACGACGGTGTGCTCGATGATGTCGCCCACCGTCTCCGGCAGGTGGTAGAACGCGGGCACGGGCGGCAGGATCACGGCACCGGCCTCGGTCGCCTGCAGCATGAGCCGGAGGTGTCCCGCGTGCAGGGGCGTCTCGCGCACCACGAGCACCAGCCTGCGCCGTTCTTTGAGGCAGACGTCCGCGGCGCGCGTCAGGAGCGTGTCGTTGAAGCTGTGGGCGATCGCGGAGAGCGTCTTGATCGAGCAGGGGGCGACGACCATCCCGTCCGTCACGAAGGTGCCGCTCGCCAGCGCGCTCGCGATATCGCGCTCATCGTGCACGGCGTGGGCCAGGGCGGCCACGGCCGCCGGATCCCGCCGCATCTCGTATTCGATGGTCTTCCTCGCGGCCGCGGTCACGATCAGGTGGGTCTCGATGTCGGTATGAGCGCGCAGCACTTCGAGGAGGCGGACGCCGTAGTGGGGGCCCGTCGATCCCGAGAGGGCCACGATGAGCCGGCGTGGGGAGGCGATAGACATGCCGTGGGGGGTTCTTCGGGGCGCCGCCCGCCGTTCCTCTCGCGCGGCGCGGTGCCGCGTGCCCGGCGTGTCGTCGCGCAGCACAGGAAAACGGTGGCGCGGCGACGTAACGGGCTGTGGGCGCCCCCACGGACCCCGGAGCGCCTGCGCGGCTTCTGAGGAGGTGGCGTGCGTGAGCGACAACGAAGGGCGCGTGTTTCTGCGGGGCATCACCTCGGAGCACTATAGCCTCTCGGAGTTCCGGCGCCGGCAGCGAGCCGCCCCGCGCGTCCGGCGCGCCGGGACGGTGGTGGACGATGCGCGCGTGGCCCACTCCGGCGACTCCGAGGAGTCCCGGACCTGGTGGATCCTGGGGCCGGGGGACGATCCCTTCCTCACGCAGACGATCCAAATGCACTTCGTGGAGTTGTTCCCCGGCGGGTCCAACCGGGGGCACGGCCACCAGAACGAGGCGACGTTCTACATCCTCGAAGGCCGCGGCTACGAGATCCACGACGGCAAGCGGTACGACTGGGAAGCGGACGACTTCGTCGTCGTGCATAACGACTCGGTACACCGGCATTTCAACGCCGACCCCGGCAAGCGGGCGCTCGCGCTCGTGATCAAGGCGAAGGCGACGTGGATGTACCTCGGCCTGATCCAGCAGGGCCGGGGCGGCCCGGTCGCAGACGGGGAGCGCTACGGCCCACCCGAGGACTGGTCGCGCCTGTGGACGCCCGGCGTGAGCGAGCGCAAGAAGGTGGTCAAGCCCGCCGACACGCGGTGGGAGACGACCCGGGACGGCCGCGTGCGGGTGATCACGTCGCCCGAGCGCACCGACGTGCGGGTGTTCAGCGTGGATGTCTACCAGCAGGAGATCCCGGCCGGCAGCCGCTCGGGGAAGCACTGGCACATGGCCGACGAGGCGCTCTACGTGATGGCCGGGCGCGGCTACAGCCTGCACTGGGACGTGGAGGCCGAGATCGGCGAGCGATACATGGCGCGCGTCGCTCACGAGCCGACCCGCTGGGAGTTCGGCCCCGGGGACCTGCTCTACGTCCCCCAGAACACCGTGCACCAGCACGTCAACGCCGACCCGTCGGCGCCGCTCCTGCTGCTCTCCGCCCAGAACCGCCTGTTCAAGCTCCTGGGGTACGACTCCGTCGTGTACCTGGAGGACGCGCCGGAGTACTCGGGGGGGCCGCGCACGGCGACGGCGCGGCGCTAGGCGGGCGCGCCGGGGACAGACTCAGCGGGACCGGACCGCCACGTCCACGACGGCCGGGTCCGCCAGGGGGCGAAGCCGCACCCCGTCACGCGCCCGCCCTCGATCTGGGCGCGGGGCAGCGGCACGGGGACTTGCGTGCGGCCCACACCTCCGCGCGGCCGTCTCCGGTCACGCGCGCGGCGCACGCCTCGGGCTCGAGGTGCCCCTGGTGCACGGCCGGCGTCTCGAAGGCGCGGTCGACGACCGCCGCGCTCGCCGCCGGGCGGGTCCACATCCCGTGCTCTTCGACGAGACGCGACCGCCGATCGGGCGTGTCCGAGGCCGTCACACCGCCCCCGGGCAGCACCAGGTCGGCGACGTAGACCGTGCTGCCGCCGATCGTACCGGCCGCGTCGACCCGGGACACCGCGCTCAGCCCGGCGCGTGGGGCCGCCGGGCGGCCGTTGCAGGGTCCTCGGGCCCCGCAACGGCATCACTGTCCGCCGGCGACCTTCGCCGCGAACCCGGCGTCCTGCAGCGCCCGCACGTAGCTGTTGTCGAAGAAGTCGGAGGCGGGCTGCGCGATCTTCCGCTCGCGGAGGATGAACTCGATGCCCTCCTGGCTCACGAGCGGGTAGATCGTGTAGAACTGCTCGCGGTACAGCTTGAACCCCTGGCGGAGCTGGTCCTCCTTGAGCGGGAGCTGCTTCAGCAGCATCGGCACGATCGCGGACTCGTTGGCCGGGTTCTTCATGTAGACGTCGGCGGCGATGATCGCCTTGAGGAACGCGTCGACGAGCGGGGCGTGCGCCTTGGCCCACGCGATGTTGGCGCCGATGCCCGTGTGCTGGTAGGGCTGGCCCATCGTGTACAACTTCACGAACGGCTTGAAGCCGTACTCGAACGCGGCCAGGTCCAGCCCGGCGGTCAGCACGGTGAACTGGATCTGGCCGGAGCTCAGCGCGGCGAGCCGGGACGTCTCGTCGCCCACCTGCAGGAGCGTGACGTCCTGCGGGCCGATCCCCAGCTTGCTGAGGGCGTAGCGGACCGCGAACTCGGAGGACGAGCCGAAGCCGCTGATCGCGCCCTTGGTGCCCCGGAGCTGCGCCGCGTTGGTGATGTCCTTCGCCACGACGAAGTCGTAGGGGAACTTGTGGATCAACCCGCCGATCATCTCGAGCGGGAATCCCCTCGCCCGGGCGTTGATGACGTCGGCCGCCGCGATGAACGCGAGCGGCACCTCGCCGGCCGCCATCGCCGCCACCGTCCGCGCCCCGCCCTGGATGCTCGTGATCGTGACCCGCAGCCCGTACTTCTCGAAGAGGTGCCTGTCCTGGGCCACCCACGCCGCCACCGCGTCCAGGTTGCGGAAGGACATGCCGACCGTCAGGCTCGTCGGGCCCTGCGCCGCGGCGCGCGGTGCCGGCCCGAGGGCCAGCGCGGTCGCCGACGCCCGGAGGAACTGCCGTCTGCTCAGCGTCGCCCGCACGCTGCACCCCCCTTCGGTGCTGATCTGGGTCTCGCCTTCGCCTTGACCCGGCCGGGTCCTGCCGCCCCGGCCGGCGGATCCGGCGGGCTACGGATGCCAGTCCCGCAGCTCGGCGACCACCGCCCGCTCGATCCCCTGCATCGCGTCCGCCTCCGGTCCGGTCCAGCGAAACGCGAGCGGGGCCACCGCGACCGGCCCCCACGTCTGATCCCTGACCTCCGCCGGCTGCAGCTCCCACATCGCCATGCCGAACGGGGCGGCGGCGATGCGCGGCCGCAGCGCGCGCGCCGGTCCCTTGATCAGCGCGAGCGTGTTCTCCGCGCCGATGACCTGGAGCGTGGCCTTCCCGGCGCGCTCCAGGTTGGCCAGCGTCGTGCTCCCGTGGTCGACCGCGAAGCGGACGCGGTCCGCGGCCGCCGCGGCCGCCCACGTCAGCGCCGCGTGGCCCCAGCCGTCCGCCCCCACGGTGATCAGCACCACGGGGATCCCCGGCTGCATGATGCGAAACAGCCGGTCCGGCAGGCCCGCGACGGTCACGACCGCCCCGCCCTCAGAGGGGGAGGAGGTGCCCCCACTTCTGCAGCACCTCGCGGCGGCGCTCCGGGCTCGACTCGGCGACGCGGGGGAACTCGTCCCGCCACTCCCAGGGTCGGGTGGCGTCGATGATCGCGCGCGAGTTGAAGCCCCGCTGCCCGGGGGGGATGATCGGATCGAGCGGCCCGCTCCAGCAGCGCCGCAGGATGTCGATATCCCTCTCCGGATCGCAGCGGGTGCAGATCGCCCACATCACGTCCTCCAGGTCCATCACATCGATGTCGTCGTCGACGACGACCACGAAGCGGCCGAGGTACGCGCCGGCGTGGCACTGCGAGGCGACGACCGCGGCCTGCTTGGCGTGTCCGGTGTACCGCTGCCGGATCGCGACCACCGAGAACAGCCGGGACCCCCCCACCTCGTGACACCAGACGCCTGCGACGTCGGGCACGCCGGAGGCGGCGAGCTCGTCTTCGATCGCGGCCGCACGCAGAAACGCGCGGTAGTACGCGAGCTCGGACGGCGGCTTCGTCGGCGGCGAGCCCAGGAGGATCGGATCGTCGCGGTGGTAGAGCGCCGCGACCGTCACCACCGGCTCTTCGCGCCTCGCGCTGGCGTAGTACCCCGTCCATTCGCCGAACGGCCCCTCCGGTAGCGTGTGCGCGGGCTCCACGAACCCCTCGATCGCGACCTCGGCGTCGGCCGGGATGGGCAGCCCCGTGACCGGGCCTTCGATGACCTCGACCGGGCGGCCGCGGATCCCGCCGACCCAGTCGTATTCCGAGAGCCCCCAGGGCAGTTCCAGCGAGCCGGCCAGAAAGATCAGCGGATCGTGCCCGAACGACATCGCCACGGGCATCGCGCCACCGCGGGCGAGCCATTTGTCGCGGTGGATGCGGCCCTGCTTGCCGGGCGAGATGTAGAAGCCGAGGTGGGCGCGGTCGTGCACCATCACGCGGTAGCATCCGAGGTTGACCCAGCCCTCGTCCGGGTCGCGCGTGATATCGACACTGCCCGTGCCGATATAGCGGCCGCCGTCGTGCTCGTGCCAGAGCGGCGCGGGGAACTTCAGCAGGTCCACCTCGTCGCCGCGGGACACGTGTTCCAGGACAGGGCCGTCGGTGACGACCCTGGGCGGAACCGGCCGGAGCGCGCGCTTCTTCTCCCGCCAGAGCCGGAGCAGCTCCCTGGTGTCGCTCCCGACCGGCAGCCCCAGCGTGAACGCGAGGCGCCGTGGCCCGCCGAGCGCGTTGGCCACGATGCGATACCCGGCGGGATAGCCGGGGATGCGGTCGAACAGCAGCGCCGGGCCGTGGCGGCGCATCACGATCTCGGTGATGATCCCGATCTCCAGGTCCCGGTCAGCCCCGTGGATGGCCGCGAGGTCCCTCAGCTCTTCCACCTGGGCGATCCAGTCCCGCAGGTCGGTGTGGCCCACCGCGTCCCCTCCTTTGACGGTCCGTGCACCGCCGCCGGTCCTACGCTGCGAGGTCGAGCAGGCCGGCCGCCGTGGCCCCCAGGATGGCCTCTCCCGCGCCGTCGGGCAGCGGAAGGCTCTTCACGAACCGGACGTACTCGGCGATGCCCGGGACCCCCGCGCCCGTCTGGGTCGTCGCCCCGGTGAAGTCCTGCGGGTAGTCGGTGGCGAACAGCAGCCGCTCCGGCCGGATGCCGGTCAGCGCGCACCGCACGGCGCCCTCGCCGCCCTCGAACCCGGCCATGTCGAAGTACAGGCGATCGAAGCTCTCGCCGAACGCGCGCCGGAGGGTCCCGAACCGCCCGGCTTTGGCCGCGAGCCGCTCCTTGACCGCGGCGATGCCGCCGCCGAGGTGGGCGACGACGATCGTGAGCGCGTTGAACTCCTCGAGCACGCCCCCGGCGATGAGGCGCGTCACCGCGACCTGCAAATCGAGCTCGCGGCCGAGGATGCGCGCGAGATCGTACTCCCGGAGGAAGGCGTAACCGCGGGGCGCCATCGCCGGGTGCACGAAGACGGCGACGTCGAGCTCGCACGCCTTGCGGTACAGAGGCGCAAGGCGCGGCGAGTCGAGGGGAAGGCCATCCACCTGCGAGGCGATCGTGATCCCCCGCAGGCCCAGGTCCTTGACCGCCCGCTCCACTTCCGCGAGACCGCCATCCTCTAGCACGGGCGCGTGCGCGAGGCCGACAAGCCGCCCCGGGTGCGCCTGCTGGACCTCGGCCAGCCAGTTGTTGATGAGGATGCAGTCCGCGAGCGGCGCGTCCCACCCCAGGTTGCACGAGAGGGCCGCCGCGTCGATGCCGGCGGTGTCCATGTCCCGGAGCTGACCGTCGATATCGTAGAGCTTGGGGTGGAGCGTGAACTTAGGCGCTCCGCCCTCCACGAGGATCTGCTGCTCGCCGAGCGCAAACCCCCGGCGCAGGGCGAGCTCCGGGGGGACGCAGTGGTGTTGGACGTCGACGATCACGGGCCACCTCCGGCGCGGGCTGTATTCGTGCCGCGGCCGGGCGTCACCTCGTAGCCGGCCCCGCGCGAGGCGCCCGGCCAGGCGCAGCGCCCCTCCCCGCGGCCCGCACAGAGGGGACGACGGCCCGGGAACGAAGTAGCGGGTGAGGAGATCCGCTCGAGGGCGCCCATGCTGGACGCGGTTTGGCACGGGCTGGTCCTGGCCCTCTCGTGGCCCGCCATCGGTCTCGTCTTTCTGGCCGTGCCGATCGGGATGCTCTTCGGCGCGGTCCCGGGGCTGGGAGGCAACCTCGGCCTGGCGCTGGCCATCCCCTTCGTGTTCGGGATGCAGCCCGCCGCGGGGTTTGCCTTCCTGCTCGGGATGCATTCGGTGGTGCACACGGGCGGGGCGCTCCCCGGCATCCTGTTCGGGACACCCGGCACCGGACCGAGCGCCGCCGCGGTTCCCGATGGCTACGCGCTGACGCGCCAGGGGCAGGCCGCCCGCGCGATGGGCGCGGCCCTCGGCGCCTCCCTGCTGGGCGGCATCGTCGGCGACCTCTTCATGGCCGGCCTCATCCCGATCGTGCGCCCGGTCGTCCTCGCCTTCGGCCCCGCCGAGGTGTTCGCGGTGGCGGTCTTCGGCATCACGCTGATCGCGGCGGTCAGCCGGGGGGCGCTCCTCCGAGGGCTCGCCGCGGGCGCGCTGGGGCTTGCCCTGTCCACGGTCGGCCTGGATCCGCAGACCGGGATCAACCGGTTCGGGTGGGGCCAGCTGTGGCTCTGGAACGGCGTGGACCTGGTCGCGGTGGTGGTCGGCCTGTTCGGGCTCGCGGAGGTGATCGAGCTCGGCCGCCACCAGGGCGCGATCGCCCAGGCCGGCGAGCGCGCGGCCTACACCGTGCGGGGCGTGCTGCAGGGCGTCGCCGACGTCCGGCGCCGGGCCTGGCTGTGCGTCCGGTGCGGTCTGATCGGCGCGTTCGTCGGGTTGATCCCGGGGCTCGGCGGGGACGCGGCGTCATGGATTTGCTACGGCCACGCCGTCCAGACCTCGAAGCACCCCGACACCTTCGGGCGCGGCAACGTCGACGGCGTGATCGCGCCCGAGAGCGCGAACCACGCGAAGGAAGGCGGCTCCCTCATCCCGACGGTCGCCTTCGGGGTCCCCGGAAGCTCGGGCATGGCGATCCTCCTGGGTGCCTTCGTCATCCTCGGCTTGACGCCGGGCCCGATGATGCTGGTGAAGCACTTGGACGTCGTCTGGTCGATGGTATGGGTGCTCGGCCTCGCCAACGTGGTGGCCGTGATCGTCTTTCTCGCGGCCAGCGGCTTCGTGGCCAGGCTCTCGTTCGTCCGCGTGGGGCTTATCGTCCCGTTCGTCCTCGTCTTCATCGGCCTCGGAAGCTTCCTCTCGCAGAGCGCCTGGCAGAACATGCTGGTCTCCCTCGGCGCCGGCGCGCTCGGGTACGCGATGAAGAGGCTCGACTACCCCCGCGCGCCGCTCATCATCGGTCTGGTGCTCGGCAGGCTCGCGGAGGTCAACCTGTCGCTGGCGCTCCAGCTCTGGGGCTGGGCGTTCGTCCTGCGCCCCCTCACCGGGCTGCTCCTCGGCCTGACGCTGTGCTCGGTCGGCGTCCATGCGTGGGCGCGCCGCCGCGGGCGCGCCTCGGCCCCGGCCGCGCCTCCCGACCGCGGCGGGCGGCAGGCCCGGCCGGCGGAGCCCGGCCCTCGGGCGGCGCGCCCGCAGCTCCTCTTCAGCGGCGGCCTGGCCGCGGCGTTCTGCGCGTACCTCGCCGTGGCGCTCGGGTATCCGGGCCCTGCGAGGCTGATGCCCGTCGCGGTCGGCGCGGCCGGCCTTGCCCTATCGTTGGGCCAGGCCGCCTTCGACCTCCGGCCACAGGAGGTCCGCTGGCCGGCCGCGATCCAGGCGGCGGAGGGCGTTGCGGTTCCGGCCGGCGGGGACGGCCCCCTCGTGTCCGGCGCGCCCGACCGTCCGGGCGACCTCGGCATCCTGGGATGGGCCGCCGCGCTCGTCGTGCTGACCCTCCTCTTTGGGTTCACGGTCAGCATCCCGGCGTTCCTCGTTCTCTTCCTCAGGCTGCGGAGCAAGGAGGCGTGGCCGTTCGCGGTCGCGGCGGCGGCCGGGGCGTGGGCCTTCGTCTACCTGGTGTTTGCCGTCGGCATGAAACTGTCGCTGTTCAGCGGCTTCGTGCCGAAGCTCCTGTCGTAATGCGCTGCCGGTCTGTCCATGAGCTCGCCGGCCGCCCCTCGCAAGACTGGGGCGGAGCGCGGTAGCCGACTCGACGTGGCGGCCCGGAATGGCCCGGGCGCGCAGAGGGGGGTAGGAGAGATGCAGGGACCAAAGAGCGCCGTCGCGCGGGCGCGGGGTGATCTGGCGCGCCGGACGATTGGGTGCGCGGCCGCCGCCGCGCTCCTGCTCGCGCCGCTGGCCGCGCCCGGCCAGTCGCAGGAGACCTCCGGGGCCGCCTTCTACCGGGGCAAAACGCTGACGATCATCGTTGCGACCAAGCCCGGGGGCGGCTACGACGCCTACGCGCGCCTGCTCGCCAAGTACCTGCCGAGGTACCTCGCGGGCAGCACGGTCGTCGTCCGCAACGTGCCGGGGGCCGGCCACATCATCGGGGCCAACGAGGTCTACAACGCGAGGCCGGACGGCTTGACGATCGGCACGTTCAACAAGGGCCTGATCGTCGCGCAGATCGCCGGCACAAGCGGGATCAGGTTCGACATGACGAAGTTCACGTGGATCGGGGTCCCCGACTCCGAGGCGCGGGTCTGGATCGTGTCCAAGCAATCGCCCTTCCGGACGCTCAAGGACGTGCTGGAGGGGACGCGGACGTTTACCGAGGCCTCGAACGGCGTCGGATCCGAGGACTACATCGACGCGATGGTGCTGAAGAACATCTTCGGCCTGAAGGCCCTCAAGATCGTCACGGGCTACCAGGGTAGCGACGCGGACCTCGCGATGCTGCGCGGGGAGGTGGACGGCCAGATCGGCACGCTCAGCTCGCTCGAGCCGCTCGTGCAGAACGAAGGCGCGCGGATCATCCTCGCGATCGGGAAGGCGCGCCTCTCCCGGTACCCGGACGTACCTCTTTTGTCCGAGGTCGCGCCCCCCGACAAGAAGTCCCTGGCCGGGCTGCTGCTCTCGCAGGCCGTCCTCGGCCACCCCTTCGGGGCGCCCCCGGCGGTACCGGGCGACCGCGTGCAGGCGCTGCGCGACGCGTTCGCCGCCGCGCTGCGAGGCCCCGAGCTTCGGGCCGACGCCGCCAGGGCCGGGCTCGTGGTCGACCCGCTGGACGGCGCCACGACCGCGCAGCTCGTAGCCGAGGCGGCGCGCCCGTCGGGCGACGTCGTCGCGCTCATCAAGGCCGTGATGGCCGCGCCCGGCAAGCAGTAGCGCCCCGGCGCTCCCGTTTGGAACGGCGGGCCGAGGCAGCTACGAGCATGTCCTGGAAAGCCCTCCAGAGGAGGCCCGGGGTCCCCACGGATTCGCATTACCTCAGCGACTTCGTGGGGTGGGCTCGCGCGTGAGAACCGCCCCCGCCCTCCCCGCGGCGCCGGCCGACACCCGCGCGAGGAACCTCGCGTTGCTGAGCGCGGCCCACGCCGTCACGCACTCGCAGCAGGCCCTCTACGCCATGGTCTATCCCCAGGTGATGCGTGCGTTCGGCGTCGGCTACGCTCAGCTCGGCGTGCTGATCGGGGCGGCCAACCTGGTCGGCGGCCTCCTCCAGGGCGCCTACGGAGCGCTGTCGCGGCGGGTCCGGCGGACGAGCCTCTGCGGAGGCGGTAACATGCTCGTCGGCCTCTCGCTGGCGCTCGCCGCGCTGGCGCACGCCTTCCCGGGGTTCGCGGCGGGGCGCGTGCTCGGCAGCGCCGCGGCGAGCCAGCAGCACCCGGCGGGGGCATCGCTCATGTCCGACTGGTACCGCCGCGGCACGCGGGGGTCGGCGTTCGCCGTGCACTTCTCCGGCGGGAACGTCGGGACGCTCCTCACGCCGCTGCTGGCCGGTGCGCTCGTCTCCGGGGTGGGCTGGCGCGGCACCATGATGTTGTTCGGTATCCCCGGCCTCGTGGTCGGGCTCCTCCTCTGGCTCCTGGCCGAGGATCCGCGGCCCGGCGGAGAGGAGGCGCGGCGGTGCGGGGAGGAGACGGGGTACCTGGCCGCGCTGCGCGACCACAACGTGCGCATGCTCCTGCTCGGGCGGGCGGCGTCCGCGGGCGGGCGCGGCCTCGGCGTCGTCCTGACGTACGTGCCGCTCTACCTGATCTCCGGCCTCCACCTGAGCACAGCCACCGCGGGCGCGTACGTCACGATCCTGGCCGCGGGCAGCGTGCTGTCGCCCGTGCTCGCGGGGCGGCTCGCCGACCGGCTGGGCCGCCGGCGGCCCGTGATCGCCGCTTCGCTGTGGGCATCTGCCCTCGCGACCCTCTGGCTCGTCCACGCCGGCCGCTGGACGCCCGGCATCCTCGCGTCGCTCGTCGCCCTGGGGCTGGCCGTCTACAATGAAAGCCCGCTGATGCAGGCGCTGCTCGCGGAGGTGACCGGGGACCGAGGCCGGGAGGGCGCGTTCAGCGTCTTCTTCGTC
The DNA here is from genome assembly GCA_021324295.1 of Bacillota bacterium. Lineage (GTDB taxonomy): Bacteria > Sysuimicrobiota > Sysuimicrobiia > Sysuimicrobiales > Segetimicrobiaceae > JAJPJJ01. The sequence goes on along the minus strand of JAJPJJ010000032.1, from coordinate 13,421 downwards.
AACGACAACGTGAGCGGGGCCGTGTGGAGCGCGGTCCTCGGGTTCGTGATCGCGCGCTGGCACTTCGCCGCGGCGTTCGCGGCCATGGCGGTCTCGTACCTGCTCGCGAGCATCGCCGTGCTGCTGGTGCGCGAGGGGCCAGCCTAGAGATGTTGGCCTCAGAGGGGTGCGTGCTCGTGGGGGGGGTGCCGCAAGAAAGGCGCAAGAGCCGCAGCCGGGGCGCAAGAAGCGTCAGCGCGGCCCTTCCTCCGGGCGCAGGAGCCTCCAGGCGCCGTACGAGCAGGACCACACGAGCACGAACAGCGCGACGATCAGGTAGCCGAGCCGCCCGAGGTCCAGATCCTCCAAGCGGCCCCAGAGCCCCGCCGTGAGCCCGAACGCGCGGGCGAGCACCTGGGTCAGCTCGATGGCGCCGATGAGCAGCGCGGATGCGACCGACAGCCCCGTGACCGTGAGGTTGTAGTAGACCTTCCGCAGCGGGGTGAGCAGCGCCCACCGATAGGCCGTGGTCATGAACACGCCGTCGGCCGTGTCCATGAGGCTCATTCCGGAAGCGAACAGCACCGGCAGCGCGAGCACGCCCCACGCCGGGAGCGCCTGCGTCGCCGCCCCGGCGGAGAGCGCGAGCAGCGCGATCTCGCTGGCCGTATCGAACCCCAGCCCGAAGAGGAACCCGATCGGGTAGATCTGCCAGCTTCGGCGGACGAGGCCGAAGAGCGGCCGGGCGAGGCGCGCCACGATCCCGCGCGACAGCAGCGCCTGCTCGATGACCTCGGCGTCGTCCCGGCCCGCGCGCATCCGCTGGAAGATCAGGTAGACGTCGATCCACACGAAGAGGTTGACGAGGCCGATCAGCAGGAGGAAGAGCCCGGACACGGTGGTGCCGATCACGCTCCCGATGGCCTGGGCGTGCGGGAGCGCCTGCTCGGCCCAGCGGGCCAGGCCGGCGGTGGCGACCGCCATGGCAAGGACGACGGTAGAGTGCCCCAGCGAGAAGTAGAAGCCCACCCCGGCGGGAGACTGTCCGTCCCGAACGAGCGCGCGGACGGTGTTGTCGATCGCCGCGATGTGATCGGCGTCGAAGGCGTGCCGGAGGCCTAGCGTGTAGGCGAGGAAGCCCATGCCCAGCAGGATCGGGTGCGTGCGCGCCGCCCACAGGCACGCCAGCCCCCCGAGCAGGTGCAGGGCGAGGATCGTCCCGCCGTAGCCGAGCCACGCGGGCCTTCCGCTCGTCATCCCAGCGGCCTCCTGGTTATCGTGTGCTGCGCGGATGCTGTGCGCGCGGGCGTGCGCCACGGGCAGCGCCGGGCAGCCGGGACCGGCGGCGTTAGCGCGCGCCGGACCTCCCCTCGGGCTGCAGCAGCCACCCCCACTTCGCTCGGGTCTCGCGCTTGTACTCGGGGTCGGGCCCGATCGGGACGGGGAAGCGGTCCCTCCACTCCCACGGCCGGGTTGCGTCGATGATGACCCGGGAGTTGAACCCTTTGTGGTCGGGGTGGATCGCCGGGTCGAGCGGCCCGCTCCAGCAGCGGCGGATGATCTCGTAGTCCTGCTCCGGATCGGCCCGGGTGAGCACCGCCCACATCACGTCGCTCAGGTCGGTGATATCGATGTCCTCGTCGACCACGACCACCATCCGGTTGAGGTAGGCGCCCGCCCGCACCTGCGAGGCCAGGAGGCCGGCCTGCCTCGCGTGCCCCGGGTACATCTGCCTGATCGCGACGATGTACAGGAGGCGGCACCCGCCGACGGGATGGCAGTAGACGCCCACGATCCCCGGGACGCCGGCGTCCCGGAGGGCCTTCCGCAGCATGCCCGACCGGAGATACTTCCGGAAGTGGTGCGCCTCGTAGGGCGGCTTCTCCGGCGGGCATCCCACGAGGATCGGCTCGTGCCGGTGATAGATCGCCTTGACCTCGATCACCGGCTCCTCCCGGCTGCCGCTGGCGTAGTATCCGGTCCACTCGCCGAACGGCCCTTCCATGAGCCGGTCGTTGGGATGGACGAAGCCTTCGATGACGATCTCCGCGTGCGCGGGGATCGGCAGCCCGGTGTGCCGGCCCCGGATGACCTCGATGGGCTGGCCCTTGACGGCGCCGGCCCACTCGTATTCGCTCACGCCCAGCGGGATCTCCAGGCAGCTCGCGAGGAAGAGGATCGGGTCCATCCCCACGATCGCCAGGACCGGCATCGGTTCTCCGCGCGCGAAGTACTTGTCGCGGTGCAGGCGGCCGTGCTTCCCTGGCGAGATGTACAACCCGCAGCGGTTGCGGTCGTGGACCATAACCCGGTACGTGCCGAAGTTGATCCAACCAGAGTCGGGGTCCCGCGTGACGTCGGCCACGGCGGTACCGATATACCGGCCCCCGTCCAGCGGGTGCCACTGCGGCACGGGGAACGCGAGGAGGTCGATGCGGTCGCCTTCCAGGACGTTCTCGAGGATCGGCCCATCACCCACCTCGCGCACCGGGACCGGCTCGATCCGGTTCAGCCGCTCCTCCCAGGCGTCGATCAGCCCCATCGTGTCCAGCGCCGGGTCCAGCCCGAGCGTGAAGGCCAGGCGGCGCCGGGCTCCCAGCGGGTTGACGAGCACCCGGTAGCCCTTCGGATACCCCGGGATCGCGTCGAAGAGCACGGCTGGCGACTCGTCGGTGTGGTGGAGCATCTCGGAGATCCGCCCGATGTCCTCCTGCCAGGTGGCGCCGTCCACGTGACGCAGCTCGCCCATGCCGTCCACCGCCCGGAGCCAGTCCCGCAGGTCCGTGTACGGCTCCGTTCTGCGCCCGTGCTCCGCCGCGACGCTCACCGGCATCCCCCCTCGCCCGGCCGGGCCGCATGCCTCTTCGGATGGGTTCACGCCGCGTCGTGCTTTTACCTTCGCGACGTGCCCATGTAGCGTACTGCGACGTGGGGAAACGGCAGCCGCACGTATCGCGACGTGGGCAAATGGCAGTGGGGCCGAGGCATGTCGCCGCGGCCGCTGGGGGCCCGGGCCTTTAGACCACGGGGAGCGCACGTGGACAGACGGCACTGGAGTTGAAGCGAGCAGTCGCGGCCGCTGGGGGCCCGGGCCTTTAGACCCCGGGCACCGCGCGTGGGGAAACGGCAAGGGAAGTGAAGCATGGGGCCCCGTGCGGTGGGGGCCCGGGCCTTTACACCCCGGGCAGCGCGCGTGGAGAAGCGGCAAGGGAAGTGAAGGATGGGGCCCCGTGCGGTGGGGGCCCGGGCCTTTTGACGACAGCAGGCCATCCCCCCGGGCCCGTAGAAAGACGATTCTTGCGCGGCATCATCGTCACGGAATCGAACGGCCCTGGCCCGGCGCAGGTATCGCGTCGTGGGGAGACGGCAGCCGCACGTATCGCGACGTGGGCAAATGGCGGTGGCGCCGAGGCATGTCGCCCCGGCCGCTGGGGGCCCGGGCCTCTAGACCCTGGGCAGCGCGCGTGGGGAAACGGCAAGGGAAGTGAAGGATGGGGCCCCGTGCGCTGGGGGCCCGGGCCTTTAGACCCCGGGCAGCGCGACGTGGGGAAACGGCAAGGGATAGTGAAGCATGGGGCCCCGTGCGCTGGGGGCCCGGGCCTTTAGACCCCGGGCACCGCGCGTGGGGAAACGGCAAGGGAAGTGAAGCATGGCGCCCCGTGCGGTGGGGGCCCGGGCCGTTGAATGGAGGCATCGTCGAATGGACACCGGGGGACGGCGATTGGCCCAGGAGGAGCGGCTGCCACCGGAGTGGCGCGCGAGCGCCTACGAGCGGTGGCTCGAATCCGAGGGGATCCCGCTCGTGACGGGAGTCGCGGTGCCCGACCTCCGCCGCGTCGACGTGGCGCCTTGGCCGCGCACCGGGGTGCGGGGCGCGTACATCCGGCTCCTCGGCACGGAGGACACGAACAACGCGTTCGTGATGGAGTTGCCCGGCGGCGCGCAGACGGCACCGGAGCGCCACCTGTACGAGGAGTTCTACTTCGTCCTGGACGGCCGCGGCGGCTGCGAGGTGTGGAACCAGGCCGGCGCGCGCCAAGCGTTCGAGTGGCAGGCGGGCAGCCTCTTCTCGATCCCGCTGAACTGCTTCCACCGGCTGCACAACGGCTCGGGCCGGTCGCCCGCCCGGTTGCTGGGAGTGACCACGGCGCCGCTCATGCTCAACCTCATCCACAACACGGAGTTCTTGTTCAACTGCCCGTTCGATTTCCTGGACCGCTTCGACGGCCGCGAGGGGTACTTCGGCGGCGAGGGCACCCTGTACCCCGGCCGGGTGTGGGATACCAACTTCGTCGCGGACGTCCACCGGTTCCGGCTCCACGACTGGGCCGAGCGCGGGGCCGGGGGCAAGAACGTGATGTTCGAGTTTGCCAATAACACGCTGTGCGCGCACATCTCCGAGTTCCCGGTGGGAACGTACAAGAAGGCGCACCGGCATGGCCCGGGCGCGCACGTCGTTATCCTCGCGGGCGAGGGGTACTCGCTCATGTGGCCCGAGGGCGCCGGGGAGCTCACCGAGGTGCCGTGGCGGCCGGGCACGATGTTCGTCCCGCCCGGGATGTGGTGGCACCAGCACTTCAACACGGGCCCCGCGCCCGCCCGGTATCTGGCGATCCGGTGGGGCGGCGCGAAGTGGAAGGTCGCGCGCTACCTGGACATCCAGGGGGTGGACAAGAGCAAGCGGGAGGGCGGCAACCAGATCGAGTACGAGGACCAGGACCCTCGCGTCCACCGCATGTTCGTGGAGCGCTGCGCGGCCCGCGAGGTACCGGTGCGCATGGAGGCGTTCCCGGTCCGCGTCTGAGGGGCCCCGCGTGCACGAGGACGACGAGGAGCACATTCACCTCGGGGACGGCTCGTCCCCGGCGATCTACGTCGGCGAGCACATCCGCCTGCGCACCGCCGGCATCGACATCGGGTCGTCGACCTCGCACCTCGTCTTCTCCGACCTCGTGCTCACGCGGCAGGGGCGCCGCCTGTCGAGCCGGTATCAGGTCACCCACCGGGAGGTGCGCTTCCGGTCCCCCGTGATCCTCACCCCGTACGCGACGCCCGCCCGGATCGACACGGCCGGGGTCGCCCGCTTCATCGAAGGGGCCTACCGGGACGCCGGCCTCCAACCGGCGGAGATCGACACCGGCGCCGTGATCGTCACGGGCGAGGCCGCGCTCAGGGAGAACGCCGCGCCGATCATCGAGCTGTTTGCGGCCGAGGCGGGGAAGTTCGTGTGCGCGACCGCCGGTCCCCACCTCGAGAGCCTGCTCGCCGCCCACGGCTCGGGCGCCGCGGCACTCTCGCGGGACCACGCGGCCGTGCTGAACGTGGACATCGGCGGAGGCACCACCAAGTTCGCGGTCTGCCGCGGCGGGCGCGTCGAGGAGACGGCGGCGCTCCACCTGGGGGCGAGGCTGCTGGCCTGGGACCCGGACGGGGCGCTCCGCCGGGTGGAGCCCGCCGGGCGGGCGCTGGCGCGGGCCGCGGCGGGTATGGACCTCGCCCTCGGGACCGTGGTCGCCGGCGCCACGCTGGATGCGGTCGCCGGTCACCTGGCCGATCTGGTCGCGCGCGTGATCCACGGACGGCCGCTGCCCGCAGACGGTGGGGCGCCGTGGATCACGGAGCCGCTGCGGACGCAGGGGCCGTTCACGCACATCGTGTTCTCCGGCGGGGTGGCGGAGTACATCTACGGGTGCGAGAGCGCGGAGTTCGGTGACCTCGGCCCGCGCCTGGGCAGGGCGGTGCTCGCCCGGTGCGGCGGCCTTGTGGTGCTCGAGCCCCGGGAGCGGATCCGCGCGACGTGCATCGGCGCCTCGCAGTATACGGTACAGGTGAGCGGCAACACGATCTTCCTCTCGGACGGCGCCGCGGGCGGGTCGGGGGTGCTGCCGGTCCGCAACGTCCCCGTCGCCGCGCTCCGCGACGTGCGCGCCCCGGCGCAGGACCAGGTGGCCGCCGCCATCCGCCGCGCGCTGCGGCGCCTCGACCTCACAGAGGGGCGGGACCGGTTCGCGCTCGCGGTGCACTGGCACCGTGGGGTGGAGTACGCCGCCCTGCGGGAACTGGCCGCCGGGATCGTCGCGGCCCTGCCCGAGACAGTCCGGGCAGGCCGGCCGCTGCTCGTCGTGATCGACGCCGACGTGGGCGGGCTGCTCGGGCAGATGCTCGCGGACGAGCTGGGCGTCGCCGGGCCCCTCGTGTGCATCGACCAGGTGTCGCTGCGGGAGTTCGACTACGTGGATATCGGTGCTCTCATGCCGGCGGAGCAGGTCGTGCCCGTCGTCGTGAAGAGCCTCGTCTTTCACTGAGGGCGCGGGCCGCCGGAGACGCGCCGCAGATCATGCACGAGCGCCTCTCGCACATCACGGAGCCGGTGGCCCCGGGGACCCTGCTCGGTCCCGTCCGGGTGCTGGACCTCACCGATCGGCACGGGTGGTTGTGCGGACGGATCCTGGGAGACCTAGGCGCGGACGTGGTCAAAGTCGAGCCGCCGGGGGGCGACCCGGGCCGGCGCCTCGGCCCCTTCTATCACGACGAGCCCCACCCGCACAAGAGCCTGCCCTGGCTCGCGTACAACGCCAACAAGCGGGGGGTGACGCTCTCGCTGGACCACGCCGAGGGGCAGGATCTCCTGCGCCGGCTCGCGCGCGCGGCCGATTTCCTCATCGAGTCCGCGCCGCCGGGCTCCCTCGAGGCGCGGGGGCTCGGCTACCGCGCGCTCGCCGCGCTCAACCCCCGCCTGGTCTTCACGTCGATCACGCCGTTCGGCCAGGACGGCCCCTACGCGCGGTACCGCGGCTCCGACCTCGTGGCCATGGCGATGAGCGGGTTCATGTCCCTCGTCGGCGAGCCCGGCCGCCCGCCGTTGCGCGTCTCCCTGCCGCAGGCGGCGATGTGGGCCGGGATGTACGCGGCCGCGGGATCTCTCATCGCGCACCACCACCGGGAAGCTACGGGACGCGGGCAGCACGTGGATGTCTCGATGCAGGCCAGCCTGCTCTGGGCGCTGGCGAACGCGCCGGCCCACTGGAGCCTGCTGCGCGAGCACCTGTGCCGCGGCGGCAGCCGGATCGTCGGGCGCAGCACGACCGGCGCGCGCATGCGGGCCATCTACCGCTGCCGCGACGGGCACATCAACTTCATCTTCTACGGCGGGGAGGCCGGCCGGCGCTCCAACGAGGCCATGGTGCAGTGGATGGCCGAGCTCGGCGAGGCCCCGGAGTGGCTCACGCGCGTGGACTGGGGCACGTTCAACGTCGCGACGAGCACCCAGGAGGAGATCGATCGGCTGGAGCAGCCGTTCGTGGAGTTTCTCCGGCGGCGCACCAAGGCCGAGTTCGCGGCCGCGTCCGCGCAGCGGGGCATCCTCGGGTATCCGGTCGCGGACGCGCGCGACATTCGCGACGACCCGCAGCTCGCCGCGCGGGGCTTCTGGCAGGAAGTGGAGCATCCCGAGCTCGGGGTTACCGTGACCTACCCGGGGCCCTTCGCGCGCTTTTCCGCTGCGGCGGGCGCGATCCGGCGGCGCGCTCCTGGAATCGGCGAGCACAACGCGGAGGTCTACAGCGAGCTGGGGCTGTCCGCCGGCGACCTGGATGCGCTGAGGCAGAGGGGGATCCTCTGAGGGAAGGGGAACGGGGCGTGGCCGGGACGGCGGGGGCACTGACCGGGGTCAAAGTCGTCGAGTTCGCGGTGTTCGCCGCGGGGCCGATGGTCGGCAAGCACCTGGCTGAGCACGGGGCGACCGTGATCCGCGTGGAGTCGCGCTCGCGACCGGACGGGTTCCGCGTGCACTACCCGCCCTACAAGGACAACATCCCGGGGTTGAACCGCACCGGCTCCTTTGCGCTCTTCAACGACAGCAAGCTCGGCGTCACGCTGAACCTCAAGCGCGCCGAGGGCCTGGCGCTCGCCCGCAGGCTCGTGGCGTGGGCCGACGTCCTCATCGAGAACTTCGTGCCCGGGGTCATGGCGCGCAACGGGCTGGGCTACGAGGCCGTGCGCGAGATCAACCCGTCGCTCGTGTACCTGAGCTCGTGCAACATGGGCCAGACCGGACCCCGGTCCGGCCAGCGCGGGTTCGGCTCCCAGCTGACGTCGCAGGCCGGCTTCACCTACCTGACCGGGTACCCCGGGGAAGACCCGGTGCTGCTGTTCGGCCCCTACATCGACTTCGTCGCGGTCGGGTTCGGCCTGATCGCGGTCCTGGCCGCCCTCGACTACCGGCGGCGCACCGGCCGCGGCGTGCACGTCGACCTGGCCCAGTACGAGGCGGGGCTGCAGTTCGTGGCGCCCGCCCTCCTGGAGTATGAGGCGAACGGCCGCACCATGACCCGGATGGGGAACCGCAGCCCGCACGCCGCGCCGCACGGCGCCTATCCGTGTCGCGGGGAGGATCGGTGGTGCGTCATCGCGGTCTGCACCGAGGACGAGTGGCACGCGCTCTGCCGGGCCGTGGGGCACCCCGAGTGGGCCGAGGATCGCCGGTTCGAGTCCCTGGCCGCGCGCAAAGCGCACGAGGACGAGCTCGACGCCCTGGTGGGGGCGTGGACGGCGCAGCGGGCGCCGGAGGAGGTCATGGAGACCCTGCAGGAGGCCGGCGTCCGCGCCGGCGTGGTGAACCGGCTGGGGGATCTCTTCTCCGATCCTCAGTTGGTCCACCGCCGCGTCTGGCAGGAGCTGCCCCATCCGGAGCTCGAGCGCTTCCACTACGAGGCGCCCCCGTTCATCCTCTCCGAGACGCCGGCCGAGCTGCGCCGCAGCCCGCTCCTCGGGGAGCACAACCGCCAGGTCTACCGCGACATCCTGGGACTGCCCGACGAGGAGATCGACCGCTTGATCGCGGATGGAGCGATCGACTGATCGACGCCCAGAGAGAGGAAGACGGGGGGTCATGTCCTAATCCTCCGGTGGCGCTATCCGGCGCAAGCGCAGGGGGGCACGGGGCATGCCGGAGCAGTGGGGTGGGGCGCGAGGTCTTCCCTGCGCTCGTCACGACGCCCGCGCTACGAATGCGGCCTCGTCCGGCACGGCATGCGGCGGAGATACGCCCGTGCCGGCGTCGACCGGAGGGCGGGCTGTTGCGCCCGAGGGGTTGAGCGTTCCACGATCCCGCTTGGTCAACGCCGACACCACCGCTCGCTCCGGGAAGACCTGCGCGCCCCGTCGTCCTCCGGCGCCACCGGCCGGCGGGGGCTGGACGCTGGGGGGACCGCGTCGGCTGGGGCGGCGGGGCAGACCCCACCCACCACCTGGACTGTTGCCAGTAGGCCAGCCTCGTCGAGAGGAGGGGAGACCGATGGCGGTGCCGGTGAAAACGGAGCGCGCGCTCCAATCGCTGCGGGGCACGCTCGAGTGGCTCAGGCACGAAGGTTTGCTGCTGGAGACGGACGTGCCGGTCGATCCCGACCTCGAGGTCACCGGCGTCCAGAAGCAGCTCGATGGCAGCTATCCGATCTTGTTCAGGAACGTGAAGGGGTACCCCCACGCGCAGGCCGTCACCAACCTCTTTGCCAACATGGGCATCGTGGACCGGATGTTCGGCTGGGAGAGCCCGGTCGCGCGGACGCGTAAACTGGCCCACGCGCTCACCCATCCCATCCCGCCGGTCGAGGTGCCGCACGACGAGGCGCCGTGCCAGGAGGAGGTCATCACCGACGACCTCGAGGTCAACCGGTACGTCGTCGCGATCCGCCACACCGAGCTCGAGTCGGAGCGCACGATCGGCAGCGGAAACAGCGTGGTCGTGGGCCCCTACTTCCACGGCGGTAGCCACATCGGCTACAACCGGATGAACGCCCGATGGGGCAACATCTGCACCTTCCAGTCGGCCCCCGGCTCCCACATGTGGCAGATCATCACCGAGCACTACCACGATGAGCGGCCCATCCCGCTGACGATGTGCTTCGGCCTCCCGCCGGCGGCCACGCTCATCGCCGGCGGCGGCTTCGACTATGTGATCCTGCCGCGAGGTGGCGACGAGCTCGGCGCGGCCGGCGCGGTCCAGGGATTCCCGATCCGGATCGTCAAGGCGCGCACGGTGGACGCCTGGGCCGTGGCGGATTGCGAGCTCGTCCTGGAAGGACACCTCTACCCGCGCGACAAGCGCTACGAGACCGCGGAGGCCGAGGCGGCGGACCGGCAGGGAAAGTTCCCGTTCCACCCCGAGTGGGCTGGGTACATGGGCAAGGCGTACCGGGCGCCGACGTTCCACGTGACCGGCATCACGATGCGCAGCCGGGAGACCCGGCCGATCTTCTACGTGCTGGGCGTCCACATGCTCGACTGCCACAACATCGACACGACCGTGCGCGAATCGGCGATCTTCGAGCTGTGCGAGCGGCTCCAGCCCGGCCTCGTGCAGGACGTGAACATCCCGTTCCCGATGACCGACTGGGGCGGGTGCATCATCCAGGTCAAGAAGCGCCTGCGGACCGACGACGGTCACGTCCGCAACTTCCTCGTCGCGGCGATGGCCACGAGCCAGGGCATGCGCCTGGCGATTGCTGTCGATCACGACGTCGACATCTACAACATGGACGAGATCATCTGGTGCCTGACCACGCGTGTCAACCCGCGCACGGATATCCTGAACCCCGTGCCCGGCGGCGCGGGGCAGACCTTCATCCCGGAGGAGCGCCTCACGGCGGGCGAGCGACAGTGGACGGCGATGAACACGCGCTTCGAGGGCGGTATCGCGATCGACGCCACGGTGCCGTTCGGATACGAGCAGGACTTTCAGCGCCCCGCCTACCCGATCCAGCGGGTGAGCCTGGAGAGGTTCTTCGCGGCGGAGGAGATCGCGAGGGGCAAGTCGCTGATGCGCGGCTGGGTGGAGCTCCTCGCCCGCACCGGCCGGTAGCGGCGGTGCCCGCGCGATGCGAGATCCCGAGGCCCTCAGCGCGCGATTGGCCTCCGCGATCCGCCTGCTCGCGGCGGAGGGCCTGATGGACTTCAACGGGCACATGAGCGTGCGGGAGCCCGAGACCGGCCACCTGCTGATCAACAGCCGCGGCGCCAGCCGCGCGACGGTGGGTCCCCGGGACGTCGTGATCCTGGACGCCCAGGGCCGGCAGGTCGGGGGCGACGGCGCGCCGCCGAGCGAGCTCCCGATCCACACGCGCATCTACGCCGCGCGCGCGGATGTGGGGTGCGTGGCCCACTTCCATCCGCCATACGCCACCGTGTTCGGCATCGCCGGGGCGCCGCTCGTCCCGGTGTTCATCCTCGGCAGCCTCTTCCCGCACGCCGGCGTGCCCGTCTACGACGACCCCGACCTGATCCGCTCCAGCGCGCAGGGGGACGCTGTGGCGCGCACGCTGGGCGGCGGGCGTGCCGTCCTGCTGCGCGGCCACGGGGTCGTCACCGTGGGGGAGGACATCGAGCGCTGCTTCGTGGCGTCGATCTGGCTGGAGGAGAACGCCAGGAAGCAGGCGTGGGCTGCGGCCCTCGGGGCTCCTCGCGCATTCAGCGAGGAGGAGACCGCGCGGGTGCGCGCGAGCCTCTGGGAGCCGGCGGTCGTGCGCAAGACGTGGGACTACTACATGGCGAAGGGTCGGCGCAGCGGGACCGTCTGAGGGCCGCCCCGCGGGCGAGAGGAGTGGCCTGCGGGGTGCCGAAAGCGTGAGGCGCGATGGGCCTTGTCCCCGAGCTCCCGGAGACCTTCAACGCCTCGACCGCCTTCCTGGACGAGAACCTGACGCGGGGGCGCGCGGACCGCGTGGCTATCCTGGCCGGCGACCGCACGCTCACGTACCGGGAGCTCGCCGCGCAGGTCAACCGCGCCGGCAACGCGCTGCGGACACTCGGCGTGCGGCCCGAGGAGCGGGTGCTCCTGCTCCTGCTCGATTCCCCGGAGTTCGCCTGGCTCTTCTGGGGCGCCATCCGCATCGGCGCGGTGCCGATCCCGACCAACACCGCGCTGCATCCGGCGGACTACGCGTACATGCTCCGGGACAGCCGGGCGTCCGTGCTCGCGGTCAGCGAGGAGCTCCTCCCGGCCGTGGAGGGGGTACTGGCGGATCTCCGAAGCCTCCGGCACGTCGTCGTCGCGGGCGAGCCGCGAAGGGGACAGCACGCGCTGCACGACCTGATGGCGGCCGCCGACGCTGAGCTGGCGCCCGCCCCGACCCACCGGGACGAGCCGGCGTTCTGGCTGTGGAGCAGCGGGAGCACCGGCGCCCCGAAGGGCACCGTGCACCTGCACCACGACATGATCGTCGCGGCCGAGCTGTACGCGCGCGGGATCCTCGGGATCGACGAGCACGATGTCTGCTTCTCGGTGGCCAAGCTCTACTTCGCCTACGGGCTCGGCAACGCGCTGTACTTCCCGATGCGCGTCGGCGCGGCCACCGTCCTCTACCCGGGGCGGTTCGACCCGCACGCCTACTTCGACCTGATCCGGCGGCACCGCCCGACGCTGTTCTTCGGTGTCCCGACCGCCTACGCTGCGATGCTGGCCGCCGAGGGTCCCGCGGACCTCGGGCGGGTGCGGCTGTGCGTCTCGGCGGGGGAGCCGCTGCCCGCGGCCCTCTTCAACCGGTGGAAGGACCGGTTCGGCGTGGAGATCCTCGACGGGATCGGCTCGACCGAGGCCCTCCACATCTACATCAGCAACCGGCCCAGCCGGGTGCGGCCGGGGAGCAGCGGCGAGGTCGTCCCGGGGTACGCGGTCCGGATCGTCGACGAGTCCGGTCACGAGCTCGGACCCGGCGAGGTCGGGGATCTCCTCGTAAGCGGCGACAGCATCGCCGCCTACTACTGGAACAAGCACGAGCGGACCAAGCAGGCGTTCGCCGGCGAGTGGTTCCGCACCGGCGACAAGTACTACCGCGACGCGGACGGGTACTACTGGTACTGCGGTCGGTCCGATGACATGCTCAAGGCCGGCGGCCAGTGGGTGTCTCCGGCGGAGGTGGAGGCAACGATCATCCAGCACCCCGCCGTGCTGGAGTGCGGCGTGGTGGGGTGCGCGGACCGGGACGAGCTCGTGAAGCCGTACGCGTTCGTCGTGCTCAAGCCGGGGCAGGCACCCTCGGACGCGCTGGCGGCCGAGATCCAGGCGTTCGTGCGCGAGCGGATCGCGGCGTACAAGTATCCCCGCTGGATCGAATTCGTCCCGGAGCTGCCGAAGACCGCGACGGGGAAGATCCAGCGCTTCCGGCTGCGCGAGCGCGTCGCGGAGCGGGCGCCCACGGAGCCGCGCCACGCGTCCGGATCCTAAGCCCCACGACGTGGGGAAACGGCAGGGGAAGCGAGGCATGTGCCCCCGGCCGTTGGGGGCCCGGGCCGTTGGGCCCACGGGCACCGCGCGTGGGGAAACGGCAGGGGAAGCGAGGCGTGTGCCCCGGCCGTTGGGGGCCCGGGCCGTTGGGCCCACGGGCACCGCGCGTGGGGAAACGGCAGGGGAAGCGAGGCATGTGCCCCGGCCGTTGGGGGCCCGGGCC
>JAJPJJ010000065.1 GCA_021324295.1 Bacillota bacterium | reverse complement strand
TTTGACGTCGACACCACAGTCTCGCTCGCCTTCATGTCCCGCCGTCAACTGAAATGTGCCGTGACGCCCCTATAGGGCGCCAAACTGCGACTTGCGCAAGTCCGGTACATTATACCGCCCGGCCCGGTGCGGACGCGGGCCGCGTCGCGCGGATGCCGTCAGCGTGCCGGTGGCGCAGATCGACGTTGCCGTCCGAGGAGGGAGCCCCGCGCGGCGGCCGCGGGCCGCGCGCCAGGCGATGCGCCGCTTGCATACCACGCCGAGATGCAATATCCCCAAACGTGGGTGCAACATGGAGCACCGACGGCGTAGTACCCGCCACGATTCCCCCTGGCCATACCCCGGTCGCGCCGACCCCGCAAGACGCGGCGCCGCCGCGCACGCCACACGACGGCTCCCCGACCGCAAGGGCACGGGAGCGACGACCAACCCTGACTGGCCGGTCGCGCTGTCAGTCGCCCTGCTCCCGCGCGTGACGGAGCGCCAGCTCGCCCGGGCGCATCGGGTGCTTCTAGGGAAGCGGCGCCGGACGTCGTCACGCACACGGCGCGGCGGTGCGCCGTGAGCTCGCGCAGGCAGTTCCGCGGAATCTGCGCGCTTTGCGGGCACCAAGCGACCAAGGCAGCCATGGGCCGGCATCTGGCGAACTCGGCCCGCATGGGAGTCTGCGCCTACACGGGCCCCCAGGACGACCGGTACCAGGTCCGGTTGGGTTGACTCGTCGGGCGGCGTCGTCCACGGTCAGTCGTTTGGGTGGAGCGTCGGGCGGCGGGAGCCGAGCGCGTAAATGGAGATGAGGCGCAGGCGAGAGAAACCACCGGGTCGCTAGGCCCGCCTTGCCCAGGCGCTCGCGCGTAGTGCTCTGTGCGCCCGTCGGGACGCCGGACCTGGCGCCGCCCATTTCTACCCTCCCGAATGAACTTGGCCATGGCCCCAGCATTCCCGTCGGCCAGTTTGTGCGGACGCGTCTGGCCGGTATTCCCAGGTACTCCGGGGCACCGGGTAACAAGTCGCCCATAGACGCCGAGGCCCGGAACGCTTGATCGACAAGCTTCCCGGGCCTTCGATATTGGTAGCGGGGGGAGGATTTGAACCTCCGACCTTCGGGTTATGAGCCCGACGAGCTACCGGACTGCTCCACCCCGCGCCGCAACCTTAACCTTGACTCCGTGCAGCACTCTCTCATTATAGCAACCGCCGGTGAGGTGTCAAACCCGGGGGGTGCGGCAGGCCCCGGCAGCGCCGGACGGCGCGCCTACTTCTTCATCTTCATCGCCGCCCGCACGAACTCATCGGTGTACGTCTTCCTCAGATCGATCTTGGCCGGGTCGAGGTCCTTGTTGAACGCCGCGAGGACCTTGAGCACGGTAGGCGGGCCGTCCGGCGGCATCAGGCCACTCGGGTTGAACATGTTCATGCTGGCCCCCAGCGCGGCGAGGTAGAGCGGCTTGTCGCCGACGTAGTAGTCCTCGGGCATCTTGTCGGCCACCACCGCCGGGGCGTGCGACTGCAGGTAGCCCAGCGTCCTGACGAACGCCGCGACGGTCCGCTGCACGGCGTCACGATGGCCGGTGACCCAGTCGGCCTTCATGTAGAGGCACGCGGCGGGGTAGGTGCCGCCGAGGGCGCCCCGCGTCCCGGCCGCGGTGCGCATGTCGACGAGGACGTGCGCGACGCCCATCTTCATGAGGCGGGAGACCGTGGGCTCGGTGGTGATCGCCGCTTCGATGCGACCCTGCTGCATCGCCGCGATCAGCGTGTTGCCCGCTCCCACGGGCACCGGCGTGTACTCGCCCTGCGAGCCCCCGCCCTTGGTGACCAGGAAGGAGGCCAGGAAGTTCGTGGAGGAGCCGAGCCCGGTGACGCCGATCCGCTTGCCCTTCAGGTCGGCGAGCCCCTTGATGCCGGAGCGGTTGGAGACGACGAGCGCCTCGCCCGGAACGCGGTCCAGGATGACCACCGCTTCGATGATCTTGCCCTTGGACTGGAGGTCGATCGTGTGGTCGTAGAAGCCGACCGTTCCGTCGACGCGGCCGGCGATCATCTCGTCCTCCGCCTGCACGCCGGCCCCCTCGTTCAGCAGGGTGACGTTCACGCCCGCGTCGGTGAAGTAGCCGAGCCGCTGCGTGAGCATCGCCGGGAGGTAGATGATCTTCTCGAGCCCGCCCACCATGATGCTGACCTTCGGCGGGGCCTGGGCGGTGGCCGGCCCACGGGCGCCGAGGCCCAGGAGCAGAACGGTCGTGCATGCCGCGGCCCACATGCGTGCGTATCTCATCCGGTGCGCCTCCTTGTCGCTGCGATCCCTGTGGCGATCCCCGTCGACCGTGCCCTCCGCCGGCGCCCGGCGACGCAGCCCGTCGCCCGCGAGGAGCCCTGCGTAGCGCGACAAGCCGCCCGAATCGCCAACGCCTACGCCGGCCTCCGGCGAGCGACGCGGACGCCTTCGCCTTGGTCGCCGGAGCCTAGAAACCCTTCCGCTGGGCCGGCCGCCACGGGGCCAGACGCTGCTCCAGCCGCGTCACGAGCGTATCCGCAAGGAGGGCCACGGCCGAGAGGATGACCATCGCCGCGAAGACGCCGTTGGCGTTGAAGGCGCCCTGGGCGGCCGCCACGAGGTAGCCGAGGCCCTGCGTGGCGCCCAGGAACTCGCCGACGACGGCGCCCACGAGCGCGAACCCGAAGCTCGTGTGCAGGCTGCTCGTGATCCACCCCAGCGCGGACGGCAGCATGACATCGAACGAGAGCTGGCGAGGGCTCGCGCCGAGCACGCGGGCGTTGTTGACGAGGTTGGGGTCGACCTCGCGGACCCCCTGGAACGCGTTGAAGAACACGATGAAGAACGTGAGCGTCACCCCCAGCGCGACCTTGCTGGCCATGCCCAACCCCAGCCAGATCACGAAGATCGAGCCGAGGATCACGCGGGGGATCGCGTTCCCCATCCGGACATACGGCCCGAACACGGCTGCCAGCGTCCGGTTGCGCCCGAGGGCAAACCCGGCCACGACGCCGACGGCGACGCCGATCGCAAACGCGAGCACGGTCTCCTCGAGCGTGACGGCGATGTGCTGCCAGAGCGGTCCCTGGGGCGTGCCCCGGGTGGCCCACCGCCAGATCGTGGCGACGATCGCCGACGGCTGGCCGAAGAAGAACGGGTCCGCCAGCCCGGTCCGGGCGCTCGCCTCCCATCCACCGACGATGGCCACGAACAGCGCCCCCTGCAGCAGGTGCTCGGTCCGGTGCTGCCGGGCCTCACGGGCCTGCGCGGCCCGCTCCTCGGCCGCGAGCACGTCAGGCGCGGCGAGGGCGCGCTGCGCCATCGCCTAGGCCACCGTCCCCCGGCTGGTGCGCTCGTAGGCGATCATGACCTCGGCGCGGAGGTCCCCCCAGACCTGCTCGTACAGCCGCGTGAAGCGCGGATCGAACCGGATCTCCGCGACGTTGCGGGGGCGGGGCAGGTCGATGCGGTAGGTCCGCTTCAGCGTCGCCGGCGCGGCCGTGAAGACGACCACGCGATCGGCGAGGGAGATCGCCTCCTCGAGGTCGTGGGTGACGAAGACGACGGAGGCCGAGGTCTGCGACCAGAGGTCGAGCAGCTCGTTCTCCATCAGGGTCCGGGTCTGCACGTCGAGCGCGGAGAACGGCTCGTCCATCAGCAGGATCTCCGGCTCGTTGATCAGGCTCTGCGCGAGCGCCACCCGCTTGCGCATCCCGCCCGAGAGCTGGTAGGGGTACCGGTCTTCGAACCCCGCGAGCCCGACGCGCGCGATCCACGCGCGCGCGCGGCGGCGCGCCTCCTCCCGCCTCACCCCGCGGTAGAGAGGGCCGGTCGCCACGTTGTCCAGGACGTTCTTCCACGGGAAGATCGCGTCGGTCTGGAACATGTAGCCGGCCCGCCGGGTGACGCCCGCCACGGGCTCGCCGAGGACGCTGACCCGGCCGCTCGAGGGCGCCTCCAGCCCGGAGATCAGGCTCAACGTCGTGGACTTGCCCGATCCGGTCGGGCCGACGATGGCGCAGAACTCGCCGCGGGCGACGGTAAGGGTGAGGTCGCGGACAGCGGTGTAGACGCTTCCGCCGGGCGTGCGGAATCGCTTGGTCACGCGCTCGAGCGCGATCGCGGGTGTCCCGTGGTCCAGACGCGAACCTCCATCAACCGCCACGCCGGACGCGCCGCCGGGTGGCGCCCCCGGGGTTGACTACGCCGCCGGGTGGCCGGGGTCCTTGGCGGGGATCATCCGGGCAGCGGCTCCAGCACGAGCGCCCACAGCAGGTCCGCTTCGCTCACCACGATGCTGCGCCGGCCCAGGCGCCCGAGCAGGTGCTCCAGGACGAGCGCTCCGGCGCCGATGACGTCCGCGCGCTCGGGCGCGAGACCCGGGAGACGGCGACGCGCCGCAAGCGGCTGCGCGAGCAGGGATGCGGTGAGCGCGCGAGCCCGCGACGCCGGGAGCCGGTAGCCGTGGACCCGGTCGGGATCGTACGGTGACAGGCGCTGGGCGAGCGCCGCCATCGCCGTGATGGTGCCGCCGACACCGACGAGGCGAGACCGGAGGCGCCGCAGCGGCGCGAGCACAGGATCGAGGGCCCGGGCGACGTGCGCCCGCAGGGCCGCCACCTCAGCGGGGAGCGGCGGATCGTGGGCGAGAAACATCCGGGTGAGCACGACGCAGCCGAGCGGGAGGCTCCGGCTGCCCTCGATGTCCCGCGAACTCCCCCACGCGACCTCGACGCTCCCGCCGCCGATGTCGACGACGAGGACGCGGGAGGCCCGCCGCGCGGCCGGGAGGCCGGCCAGCGCGCCCCGGAACCCGAGCCGTGCCTCTTCCTCCGCGGTGAGCACGCGGACGGGCGCGCCGACCTTGCCCAGCAGCGCCTCGGGGTTCCGCGCGACGCGCAGCGCGTGGGTGCCGGCGACGACGGGCGGCGCGGCACCGGTAGCCGCCGCGCGGCGGAGATACGCGCGGACCACCGCCGCCGTCCGCTCGGCCGCATCGGGACGGATCGCGCCGCCGGGCTCCAGCCCGTCGCCCAGGCGGGTGATCGTGATGTGCCGGAGCACGGGACGCAGGGCGGAGTCCGCCGCGGAAGCCGGCCGGCGGGACGCGGGAGAGACCGGGAGGGCCGAACCGGGGGGGTGTGCGACGTCGGCGACGAGGAGGCGGACCGAATTGGTGCCGACGTCGATCGCCGCCCGCCGGGTCACGCGGGGCTCAGAACATGCGGAGCAGCCGGCTCAGCCGTTCCCGCAGCTCCGGCGGCGCCTGATCGCACCCGCACGAACGGCGGAGCAGCGCCCGCAGCCGGCACTCGAACTCCGCCTTGGAGAAGCACTCCCGGCAGTGCTGCAGGTGGCGCTGGAGCTGCACGGAGGACTCGCCGTCCAGCTCGCGGTCCAGATACTGCCACAGCTTCTCCAGAGCCTCCTGGCAGTTCATGCCCCATCTCCCCTCACGTACCGCCGATCTCTGGCATACTCCCAGAGCCTGCGACGGAGGGCATGGCGCCCGCGGTACAACCGGGACATCACCGTGCCCACCGGGACATCCAGGATCTCCGCAGCCTCCCGGTAGGAGAATCCCTCCACGTCCACGAGCAGCACCGCCGCGCGAAACGAGAGCGGGAGCGCCTCCAGGCTCTCCCGCACCGCGTCGTCCATCATCCCATCCAGGACCTGGATCTCCGGGTTCCCGGCGTCGCGGAGCTGGGCGCTCTCCCACGCGTGCGCGTGCAGGTACGCGTCGTCGACGTCCTCGGCGATGACCTCCGGCGCGCGCGCCTCCTTGCGGTGCCGGTCGTACTGCGCATTGATGAGGATGCGGTACAGCCACGCGCGGGCGTTCGTCCCCTCCTGAAAGGTATGGAAGGAGCGCCAGGCCTTGAGCAGCGCGTCCTGCACCAGGTCCTCGGCGGCCGGACGGCTGCGGGTCAGGCGGAGCGCGGCGCCGTAGAGCCTGTCGAGGTGCGCGCCCGCCATCGCCTCGAACCGCTCGCGCGCATCCGTCGCGTCCGGACGGTCGCCGGCGTCCGCGGACCCGCCCATCGCCGCGCTCACCGCGTGCGGCGTCGCCTGCGCGCTCGTCTCGTCACTGCTCCGGGACGCCATCGGTGTTCACCGAGGTGCAACGCCGGGCGCGCCGGAAGGATTCCGAGGGGGCGTCGGGCACGCGGGAGCTCGCCGGGCCGGCGCCAGCGCGCGGATCACGCCTTTCCGAGCGGCACGAGCGCCGGGCGCACGATATCGGCGAGCGTGGTGCGGTTGAGGACCTCTTCCGTGGCCGACTTCACCGCCTGCCAGACCGGGCGGAGCCCGCAGCCAGGCGCGTAGATGCAGTGGGCGTCCTCGTCCTCGACGCACAGCCACGGCGCGACGCTGCCCTCCAAGATGAGGAACGCCTCGCCGATCGTGATGTCCTCCGGGGAGCGCGCCAGCACGTGACCGCCGCTCGGGCCCCGCTTGCTCAGCACGAGCCCGGCGCGGCGCAGGACCGTCAGCAGCTGGTTGAGGTACGGCTCGGGGAGCCCCTGGCGGCGGGCGATCTCGTGGCTCTGCACGGGCCCCTGCCCGTAGTGCTGGGCCAGATCGATGAGCGCGCGAATCCCGTACTCGGCCCGGGTGCTGACTTTCATACGATGACCACTTCCTCTTCCGTGACGACCTTCACGGCGTCCCCGGCCTCGTCCGAGGGGCGCGCTGCGCTGGCCGGCGCCGCGTCGACGATCCGGAACGCCCGGATCTGCGGGCGATCGGGGTCCGCCAGCGAGATGATGATATATCGCGCGTCCGGGTACAGGGCCTTGGCCCGGTCAGTCCGGCTGGGATAGGCCTCGGTCGCCGGGTGCGAGTGGTAGATGCCGACGAGGTCCCACCCCCGCTCGTCCATCAAGCGAAACGCGCGCAGTTGGTCCTGGGGGTCCATTTCGTAGGTGCGTGGGCTCATGTGGATATTGCGGCCGGGAAAGACGTCTTCGACGACGTCGCCCCTGCCCAGCAGCAAGCCACAGCATTCGTTGGGAGCCTCCGCGTGCGCCTGCGCCAGCATCCGGTTGACCTGCTCCCGCGTCAGCCGTACCGCCACCGGGATCCCCTTTGGAGTATTGTATCTGAAGTCCGGACAAAGCGAAAGGCCTCCGCGCCCCCGCGCCCCCGCCCGGTCCCGCGTCAGCGGGCGGCGTCTCGCCAGAGAGGTGTGCTGAGATACCGGTCGCCGGCATCCGGCGCGATGACGACGACGACGCCCTCCCGGAGATCGCGGGCCACCTCCAGCGCCGCGACCACCGCGGCGCCGGTGGACTCGCCGACGAGCAACCCCTCCTCGCGCGCGAGGCGGCGCGCCATCGCGTACCCCGCCTCGGTGGACACCGCGACCTTCCGGTCGTGGACGGACGGATCGTAGATCCCGGGAACGATCGAGCTGGCGATATGCTTGAGGCCTTCGAGCCCGTGCAGCGGCGCGTCCGGCTCGACCGCCACGACCTCGATGCGGGGATTCGCTTCGTGCAGCCGCCGCCCGGCCCCGACGAGCGTACCCGTCGTGCCGAGTCCGGCCACGAAGTGGGTGACGCGGCCTCCGGTTTGCTCGAGGATCTCCGGGCCCGTCGTATCGTAGTGGGCGCGCCAGTTCGAGGGGTTGTTGTACTGGTCCGGCTTGAAGTAGCGCTCCGGCTCGCGGGCCAGGATCTCCCGGGCCAGCACGATCGCGCCGTCGCTGCCCTCCAGCGGATCGGAGAGCACGATCCGCGCCCCGTACGCGGCGATGATCCGCTTGCGCTCTTCGCTTGCGCTGGCCGGCATGACCAGCTCGACGGGGTACCCTTTCACGGCGCCGATCATCGCGTAGGCGATCCCGGCGTTGCCCGAGGTGGAGTCCAGGATCGTCTTGCCCGGCGTGAGCCGGCCGTCCTGCTCCGCGTCGGTGATCATCCGGAGGACCGGGCGATCCTTGACCGAGCCGCCGGGGTTGAACCACTCGGCCTTCACGTACAGCTCCACAGCGTCCCGCAGGCCGCCGCGGACCCGCCGCAGACGCAGGAGGGGCGTCCGGCCGATCTGATCCAGCACCGAGACGCCGGAGCGCTCGGCGACCGGCCGGCGGCTAGTCATCCTGCTGCGGGCTACTCATCGAAAAGAAACGTGGGCTCCGCGTAGTACCGGACGCCGTGCTCCCGCCATCGCCGCCGAACGTGAGCATCCAGGCGCGCCTGCTTCTCCTCGAGCGCAGACGGCTCGGCGAGCCACGCGAGCGGCGTGTTGAGACGTAGTGCCCGCCCGGGGATGAGATGCCGGGTGATCCCGGCCGGCAGGCGGCCCCCCCGCGCGGCGATGAGCAGGATGTCACGCTTCTCGAACGACGGGAAGATCACGAGCGTCCCGGGCCCGTACTCGGCGCGCAGCGCCTCGAGCGACCCGCCGTCGACCCGGTAGATGCGGTGCTGGCCGCGGTACAGCGCGACGAGGCGCGCGAGCGTCTCCGCGGCGGCGACGGGGTCGCCTCCCTCCTGGAGCAGGACGGCGCCCCGACCGTCGCTGACCGCCGCGAGGCCCTCCCGCTGCGCCACCCGATCCTCGATCTCCGCCGCGGGGACCGGCACGACGGTGATCCCCGGCAGGGAGGCGACCCGGTCGCGGACCGGCGGGGCCGACGCGTCCTCGCCGACGTAGTGCCGCCACGTCGAGAGCACGATCGCATCGTCCTCGTAGGAGACTACTTGGGCGACGATATGCGGGACGCCGATCTCTCGCAGCGCCGTCACCCGGTTGGCGCCATCGAGCACGGTGACCCTCGCCGCCGGCCCCGGCGCCACGATCGGGGGGTTCCGCAGCATGCCATCGCGCCGCAGCGCCTCCCGCAGCCGGGCGACGCGGCCGGGATCCGGCTCCTCGTGCAGCAGCAGGCGAGCGGTCTCGATGACCCGCAGGTCGGGCGCGGCGTGGGCGGCCCGGGGCGGGCGCTCGCGCAGGGAGAGGTCCATCGCGCCCCTACGCGCCGCCGGCCATCGCCGGCACGATCGAGATCTCGTCGCCGTCGTCGAGCGGCGTCGCGGGCCCCTGGAGGGCGCGGATCTCTGTGCCGTTGACGAAGACGTTGATGAAGCTGCGCATCTGTCCACTCGGCTCGCGGAGTTGCTCGCGCAGCCCGGGGTACTGCCGCTCCAGCGCTGCCAGCGCTTCCTCCACCGTGTGCCCGGGCGCGGCCACCCGGGCCTGGCCGTGGGTGAGCCGGCGCAGCGGGGTCGGCAAGTAGACCTGCGCCATCGGTTCGCACACCTCCCTTGAAAGACGACAGCCGCGGCGGTGGGCGCCGCGGCTGGTCGCTGCTCTGCACGGAGACGGGCACGACGCCCACGATCTAGTCCCGGCGACGCACCTCCGCCGGGATCTGCGCGGTCGTACAGATGCAGGCGGCGATGTTCGTGCCGCTGCCCGTCGTGTGGAACGCGCCCCGATTGTTGACGATTCCCATCAAGAACAAGTCTAGCACGCGCTGTTTCGAAGCGTCAAGGCAACCGCCGCGGCACCGCGGCACCACGGCCCCCGGACGCACCAGGCTGGGGGAAGAGCCTACGGCCCCAGCGGGTCGATCGGGTCCCCGTTTTCGCGGATCTCGAAGAAGAGGTGCGGGCCCGTGCTCCAGCCGGTGCTGCCGATCCGCGCGATCACCTCTCCCCGCTGGACGTGCTCGCCCACGTGCACGGAGTACGAGGAGAGGTGCGAGTACGTGGTCGAGAGTCCGTTCCCGTGGTCCAGGATCACGAGCATGCCGTACCCTCGCATCCATCCCGCGAACAGCACCGTGCCGTCGGCGGCCGCCTGGATCGGCGTGCCCCACGGCGCCGCGATATCGATGCCGGTGTGGAACTCGCGCGTGTGAAAGATGGGGTGGATCCGCCACCCGTACCCCGAGGTGATCGGGCCCGAGACCGGCCACAGGAACGCGCCGTTGCGCAGGGTAAGCGGCGGGCCGCCGCGGCGCGCGGCCGTGGTGCGGCGGATCAGGTCGGTGATCCGCGCGGACTCCAGCTCGAGCTCGCGGATCGCGGTCTCCTGCGCCGAGCGCTCGGCACGCACGTGCTCGAGCAGGCGCCGGCGCTCCGCGGCGAGCCGGGCCGCCTCTTCCTGGCTCGCCCGCAGGCGCTCCTGCTGTTCCGCGAGCCGCTGCTGCCTCTCCGCCAGGGCGGCGCGGACCTCCTCCCGCCGCTGCCGCTCGGCGGAGACCTGCCGGTAGAGCTCGAGGTCGCGGTTGACGATCAGGGCGATCAGATACGTGCGCGTGGCGAAATCCTGGAAGCCGGTCGCGCCGAGCAGCACGTCCAGGTAGGCGAGCGGGCCCTTTTCGTAGAAGGCGCGGAGCCGCTCCCCCATCAGGGCTTCGTGCCGGGAGAGCTGCCGGGACACCGCGGCGAGGCTTTGGCTCGCCTGCGCGACCTCCCGGCGGGTGCCGTCCAGGGCGACGGCCGTCTGGCGGAGGCGATCCTCGGCCCTCTGGAGCTTCTCCTGCGCCCACGAGAGCTGGCCCAGCACCCTCCGCTCCTGCTGCCGCGTCTGGGCCAGGAGGCGGCGCCGCATCGTCAACTGCTGTTGAATATCCGAGAGGCGCGACGCCGGCGACGCTCCTCGGGGGGAGGGCGCCACGCGAGCCGGGGTCCGGGAAGGGACCGAGCGGGGCAGGCGGGTCACGGGCAACCTGGCGGGCGCGTGTGGACGGGGCACCTGGGCACGTGGGATCGCGGGGATCCCCGCGTGGCCGAGCGACAGTGGAACTGGGGCACTGTGCCCGGCCGATGGGCGCCCGGGCCCGTCAGACCCGGGTCTGGCGGCGTTGGCAAACGGCGGCGGGGTTAGCGCCCGTGCTTCGGCCGGCCCGGGCCTCCGGACGGTGGCAGCGCCGGCCGGTCCGGCCGCGATGGCCGCCGCCAGAAGAACCACACCGACACCCCGAGCGCGCCCCCGCATCCCTTGCCCCGATAACTGGTTTGACGAAAGGCTGCGACTGGAAGTACGACGCGGGACGAGAACGACACCGGCTCCCCCCGACACCGGCCGCATATTCGTCACCCCCGCGCCAATTCCTGCCCAGCTCGCGGCTCATCTAGACGCAGACAGGAAAACCTCAGGACCCGTCGAACAGACGCCGCGAACGGTGCGGGGCGCGATACTCTTGCCCGCTGGGAAAGGGGAGGTCAACGGATGGCGAGGAGAACGGCACGAGGGAGGACCCGGGCCCGCACGGCCCCCCGCAAGCGCAGGACGGCTCCCCGCAAGAGCGTGCCCAAGGCTGCCCGCGGGCGGGCGCCAGCCCGCCCTTCCCGGAAGGCCGGCCGGGCACCGCAGAAGAGGGCAGCCAGAGCCAAGGCCCCGGCGCGGCGGCCCGCGGCGCCGGCGACGAAGCCGGAGCAGGGTGCGACGCAGACGACGCCGTCTCCTTCTCGCGGCGAGCCCGGGCAGACCGAGGCCTCCTGGGAGAGACGTGCCGCTCAGGAGCAGGAGGAGTACGGCGCCGAGGAAAACGAGGAGCCGACGTAACGAACCCCCACCCACGCGGACATCCGGGGATGTCGCCGGCCGGGTGTGGTCCGGAGGTCGCGCCGCGCGGTGTGCGCTGCGCTGCCGCGGCGCGGCTTCCGGCTACAGCGGCCCGGCTACGGCGAAGAGAGGATCCCCGGGGTTCGTCGCCGGGGTCGTCACTACAAAGAGCACGACCCCGTCACCCGGAGCGCTGACCTCCGCGAGCACTGCACCGAAGTAGTCGCGCGTCTCGCCCACGCGCTGGCCGCGTGCGACCCGATCCCCCGGCGCGACGGCGGGATAGAACAGCCCGGCGTGCTCCGACGCCACCCAGTGGAGCTCGGTCAGGACCGTGACCGCCGGGGTCGGTTCCGGCGCTCCCGGGATGATGCCGAGGTGCCGCATGACGTTTCGCAGGCCGCGGAGGTGCGTCGCGAGTGACGTCTCGTCGAGGAGCCCCTGTCCGCCCGCCTCGGTCAGGATCGCCGGGATCTTTCGCTGAGCGGCGGCAGAGTACGTGCTGCCGGCGACGCGGCCGCGCACGACGTAGGGGATGCCGTAGACACGGGCGAGGCCCATCGTCCGCGCATCCACCTCGGTATCCCCCGACGGCAGCACGATCGTGAACGGCACCAGCGCCTCGTTGAGGTCTCCACCGTGCAGGTCGACGTAGTACTCCGCGCGCGCGATCACCTCGGTCAGCAGCGTATGCGCCAGACGCTCGCTCGCGGTGCCCGACGGGTTGCCGGGGAAGACGCGGTTGGGGTTCTTCCCGTCCAGCGGGCAGACGTAGATGGCGCGGTCGTGGAACGCCGGCACATCGACGATGTGCACCACGACCACGGCGCCCCTGACGTCGCGCGGATCGAGCGCCGCCGCCGTGCGGATCGCCGCCTCGATCCCCGGGTACTCGCCCCCGTGCACGCCCGCCGTGATGCTGAGGAGCGGCCCCGGCGCGGATCCGTTGACGATCGTGAGCGGCATCCGAATCGGGGTGCCGGGCACGTCGAGGAAGCCCGTCGCCTTGGTCCCGGGCGCCGCCCGAGCCGAGCCGATCGCGAGCGTATCGGGTGTCACCTCGTCCCTCCTCGTGCGCCATCGGGCGGGTTTGGCGACAGGCGGGCCGGCGGCGTGGCGGTCCGTCCGTCGCTCTCCGTCCCGGACCGGATGCGACCGTTGGAGACCGGCCACGGCGCCTCGGCCACCGGCTCCCGGAGCGCGGCCTCGAGCTCCGCGACCCCGAGCCCCGTCCACTCCATCCGCATGGCCTCTCCGAAGGCGCGCGCCACGACCGGGCGCACCTCGTCGAGCGCGACCGTGCGCCCGAGCAGGCGCGCCATCGACGTCACGGGCTTGCCGAGGCCGCACGGGTTGATCAGCTCGAAGTGCGACAGCTCGGGGTCGACGTTGAGGGCGAACCCGTGCATCGTCACCTTTCGCTTGACCGCGACCCCGATCGCCGCGATCTTCGCGCCCCGGACCCATACGCCGGGATACCCGCGCACGCGCTCCGCGGGGATGCGCCACTCGCGGAGCGCGGCGATCAGGGTCCCTTCCAGGAGCCGCACGTAGCGCACGACGTCTTCGTCCAGGGCGCGCAGGTCGAGGATCGGATAGCCGACGAGCTGTCCCGGACCGTGGTAGGTCACGTCGCCGCCGCGCTCGACGGCGAAGACCTCGATGCCGCGCTCGGCCAGCAGCCCGCGCGGCGCAAGGATGTTCGACGAGCGCCCCGCCCGGCCGACCGTGATCACCGGGGGGTGCTCGACGAGTAGCACGGTGTCCGGGACGCGCTCGGCCTGCCGGGCCGCGAGCAGCGCCCGCTGCAACGCCCAGGCGCGGCCGTACGGCATGCGCCCGCAGTCGACGAGCCATGCGTGTCGCATCGTGCCGCGTCCCCCGTCCTCGGGCCGGTCAGGCCGGCACGGGATCCCCCGAGGACTACGGAGCGGGACCCCCGCTCTCCTTGCGGCGGGCGCACGCGACGCGCCGGTCCCTGGCCCTCCCGCCGCCGGCGCGGTGTGTGCCCCGGAGGCGGCGACCTACCGCCGCCCTCGCGCCGCCGCAGCGAGCACCGCGGCGCCGGCGAGCAGCACGATCACCTCGACCACGGCGTACGCGGTGTGCAGCGGGCGGATCGCGGCGTACCGGGGATCGCCCGGCGCCCGGTTCACGAAATCCAGGCCGTGCGCGAGCCGGGTGATCGCCGGGGTGAGGTACGCGGCCTGCACGAGCACGAGC
The DNA here is from genome assembly GCA_021324295.1 of Bacillota bacterium. GTDB lineage: Bacteria > Sysuimicrobiota > Sysuimicrobiia > Sysuimicrobiales > Segetimicrobiaceae > JAJPJJ01. The sequence continues at coordinate 9,502 of JAJPJJ010000065.1, read as the reverse complement.
GCGAGCATCAGCCACAGGAGCCAGACCGTCCACCGCGGGCCCGGCGCGAGCATCCCCGACGCCGCCGCGATGGCGGCGAGGACCACCTCCACCCTGTTGAACCTGGCGAAGATCTCCTGCCCGATGCCGACGGCCTGATTCCGGGTCAGGAGCGGGCTCGTAAACCTCACGGGGGCCTCGATGAAGTCGAGCGCCGCCATCCCCCCGATCCACAGAGCGATCGCCAGCGTGCGGACGACCGATGCGATCTCGCTCACTCGGGATCGCTCCGGCTCAGGGCTTCGGCGGCGCGGCCGTCTCCACCCGGCGGCGCACGGCCGCGGGGTGGGCGGCGCCCGGCACGCGGGGGGACGGGTGGGCATAGGACCAGCCGACGGCCGCAAGATACAGGGCGTACACCACCACCTGCAGCAGCGAGGGCGTGCTCGTGTAGCCGAACATCGCCTCCATCAGATTGCCCAGCAGGGAGGTCTGGTTCAGGACGCCGCTGGTGTTCCACAGCCGATCGACGAGCGCGGGGACGATCCCCGCCTCCTGCAGCTCACCGGCGCCGCGCGCGAGCAGCCCCGCGCCGACCAGGAGCAGCAGCAGGCTCGTGACGTTGAAGAACGCACGGAGGTCGAGCCGGTACGTCCCGCGGTACAACAGCCACCCGAGCACCACCGCGGTCGCGAGCCCGCATCCGGCACCGACGCTCGCGGCGACCGGGGAGGAGGCGCGGACGGTCGCGAACAGGAAGAGCGCGGTCTCGACGCCCTCCCGGCCCACGGACGCGACGGTGAGCAGCACGAGCGCCGTCCGAGACCCGAGGCGGAGCGCCTCGCTCATGCGCGCCTGCAGCTCCGAGCGAATCGTGACCGCCTGGCGGCGCATCCAGAAGATCATGTAGGTGAGGACCGCCACGGCGGTCAACAACGCCGTCGCCTCGAACAACTGCTCCCCGCGGCCGCTGAACTCGCCCGCGGTCACGAAGATCACGGCCCCGGCGATGGAGCTGACCATCGCCGCCCCGCCCACCCCGGCCCAGATCGCCGGGAACTCCCGCCGGTGCCCGGTGCGCGCGAGGTACGCCAGGAGGATCCCCACGATCAGGGACATCTCCAGGCCCTCGCGCAGGGCGACCAGGAAGGAGCTAACCATCCAGGCTGAAAGCGCGCATCGGCGTATTCTTAAGTTGGGGCGTCAAGAATCTCCTCCGTGCGTTAGGCTAGCCTAATCCGCGAGCTCTGTCAAGGACGCCCGGCCAGCGCCACGGCGCTCAGGGACCTTTCTCCCAAGCGCCGGCCGGAGGCGCCGCGTTCCCGGAGGGCCGGGTTGGCGCCGTATCGAAGGGCCCTGGCCCCATCAGCCTGGGCACCTTCCACCGCCGCCCGCCCGCGTCGTCGTACCGGGCACGGACGAGAGGGGAGCCCCGGCGGCACACGAATCTCTCCCGTGGGTGGCTGCCGTGACGACGCACGACATCGCCAGGGTCGAGCGCACGGAGATGTACCTCAAGAGCGTGCTGACGATCGCGCTCGCGGGGTATCGCGTCACGACGTCCCGGGTCGCGGAGGCGATGGCCGTCTCGGCCCCATCGGCCTCCGAGATGCTGAAGCGGCTCGAGCATCACGGGTATCTGGAGCCGTCCGCGGGCGGCATCCGGCTGACCGCATCGGGCCGGCAGGTCGCCACGCAAGTCGTGCGCCGCCTGCGGCTGGCCGAGCGGCTGCTCACCGACATCCTCAAGATGGAGCTCGTGGCGGTGTACGACGAGGCGTGCAAGCTCGAGCACGTGATCAGCCCGGAGGTGGAAGCCCGGCTGGACGACGTGCTCGGCCGCCCGGAGACGTGCCCGCACGGGCACCCGATCCCCAAACCGGACGGCACGCTGCTGGCACGACGCGATCAGACGCTCGCGTCGCTCGCGCCCCGTGCGCCCGCGCGGATCACCGCCCTGCCCGAGGAGCGGACCGATCTGCTTCGGGCCACCCTGGAGGCCGGCCTGTCTCTCGGGGCCGAGATCAGCGTGGAGGAGACGGCGACACCGCGCGGCCCGCTGATCGTGCGCGCCGGCGGCGCCCGCCGGACGCTGTCTCGCGACGCCGCCGGCCAGGTATGGGTCGCGTCCTTCACCGGGACGGCAGGGTGACGGGTGGCGGCGCGGGCGCCGCCGGCTGGGCCTCGAAGTACGGGCGCGGTCGGAAGCCGCCCGCCGTCGCGACGAGCGAAGCGGGAAGCCGCAGCACCAGCGTGTTGTACGCGCGCACGCGCTCGTTGTAGCGGCGCCGCTCCACCGCGATCCGATTCTCGGTGCCCGCCAGCTCGTCCATCAGCCGCGCCACCGTCTCGCTGCTGCGGAGCGCCGGGGAGGCTTCCACCACGGCCACGAGCCGGCCGAGCGGCTCCTGGAGCTGGGCGGCGGCCCGCACGCGCTCGGGCGAGCCCGGCGGCGAGGCCAGGTAGGCGGCACGCGCGCGGGAGACCGCTTCGATGACCGTGCGCTCCTGGAGAAGGACGCCGCGCACGGAGGCGACGAGCGCCGGGACGAGGTCGACGCGGCGCTGGTACTGGGCCTCGACCTGACCCCACTGTGCATCGACGGCGAGCCGGGCCTGCACCAGCCCGTTGTACGTGGCGGCTGCCCACGCGGCGACCCCGAGGGCCAGGAGCCCGGCCGTGATCGCGGCCGCGGCGCCGCGCCGCCCCCGGGCGCTCACGGCGCGGTTCCGCCCTCCGCGGCCCGGATGAGGTGGCCGACCGCTTCGATCCCCCGCAGCAGCCCTTCCCCGTATCGCCCGCGGCGGAACTGGGGCGCGATCACCTCCTCGATGATCCGCTGCGCCGCCGCCGGGGACACCGCCGCCGCGAGGCCGCGGCCCACCTCGATGCGTATCAGGCGCCGGTCCAGGACCACAAGGACGAGGAGGCCGTTGTCGCGCTCGCGCTTGCCGATCCCGATGTGATCGAAGTACGAGGCCGCAAACCGTTCGACGTCGTTCACGTGGCGCAGCACGAGCACAGCGACCTCGGCGCCGGTGTCCCGCTCCAGGTCCTCCGCGAGATGCCGCAGGCGCGCCTTCTCCGCCGGGCGCAGCACCTCACGAGGGCGCACCGCGATCACCATCCCCCGGTGGCGCCGCCGCCGCCGGACGACCCGCCACCGAATCCGCCGAAGCCGCCGCCGCCCGAGAAGCCTCCGGTCCCCCAGCCTCCCCCGCCGAGCCACACCGGGAACGCGACCGGCGAGCCGCCCGGGACGATGCGCTTCTCCCGGTACCCGCAGCGCGGGCAGACCCACGCCTGATATGCATAGCCCGACGGGCCGGAGCGCGTCTCGGACGGCCGCAGCGGTGTGCCGCACCGCGGACAGCGCCGGCGCTGGACGCGAGAGGCGGCGAGCGCGATCGCCACGAACCCGAGGAAGAGCGCGAGTGGCAGGAAGCCGATCCCGCCCGGGGACGCCACGCGCGGGGATCGCGCCGGCGCCGCGCTCCCGCCGGGTTCGCCCGGCGCGGGGGTCTCGCCGATCAACCGGATCAGCGCGTCCACGGCCGAGGCGAGCCCCTCACCGTAGCGGCCGGCGCGGAACGCCGGCGCGATCGTCTGCCGGATGATCTGCCCCGCGTCGGCATCGGTGATCCGGCTCTCCAACCCGTAGCCGACTTCGATTCGGACCTGGCGCTCCGCGAGGGCGACCACCAGCAGCACGCCGTTGTCCCGGCCCTTGCGCCCGACCTGCCACGCCTCCTCGAGACGCACGGCGAACTCGTTGATCGGCACACCGCCCAGATCGGGAAAGATCGCGACCGCGATCTGGTTGCCGGTCGCGCGGTCATACCGCGCCAGGCGGTCGTCGAGCGCCTCGCGCGTCGCCGGGTCGAGCAGGTGGGCGAAATCGTTGACGTACCCGCCGGGACGCGGAAACGCCGGTGCGGCGGCCGCGGCTCCGGCGGCGAGGGCGGATGCGGCCAGGAGCATGGCGGCCACCAGCCGGGCGAGCCGCGCCCGCGGCGATGCGCCCGTCGGGCGGCACAAGCCCGAGCGTGTCATGCGCGCGACCACCCGGGGGACGCCGAGCGCGCCCCGGCCGCTCAACGGCTCCTCAGGGGGACGTGAGGTTGACCCGCGGCGCCTGCTCGGCGCCGGGCTGGGCCTGGAAGTACGGCCGCGGGCGGAACCCCATCGAGCCGGCCACGAGAGAGGTCGGGAACGTCTGGACCATCGTGTCGTAGGCCTGCACCGCGGCGTTGTAGCCGCGGCGCGCGTAGGCGACCTGGTTCTCGGTCGCCGCGAGCGCCCGCATCAGGGACTGCACCGTCTCGTTGCTCCGCAGCACCGGGTAGTTCTCGACGATCACGAGCAGGCGGCCGAGAGCGCCCTCGACCCGGTTGGCGGCCTCCACGCGCTCCGGCGTGCCCGGCTGCGTCCCCGCGTACTGCGTGCGGGCCCGCGCCAGCGCCTCGAAGACGGTCCGCTCCTGGGTGAGCACCGCGCGCGTGGACTCCACGAGGTTCGGGATCAGGTCGAACCGTCGCTGGTACTGGGTCTCCACCTCGGCCTGCGCAGCGTTGACCTGCTGGCTGGCCTGCACGAGGCGGTTGTACGTGCCGGCGATCGACCCGTACAGGACGAGGCCGATCACCACGATGACGCCGATCGCGATCAGGACGCCGCGCATCGGCTCCTACAGCGCCCCTCCCATGTGGGCCGGCCGGTCCACCGGCCGCGAGCGGGCGCCGAGCGTCGTGCGCAGGACATCGAGGGCCCGATCGAGCTGGGTGTCGCGGCCGACGTTCAGGCCCTCCGTCGTCAGCGCCTCCTGAACGTCCGGCGTGACGCCATGGCCTTCCAGGCGCACGCCCTTCCCGCTCAGCACGCGCGCGACCGTGACGCTCATCCCCGCGCCCTCGGGGAGGTCCACGGTGATGCTGATCTCGACCGCGCCGGCGGTCTTGGTGCCGGTCACGATACCGCGGGCCTGTTCCTGCACCGCCGCCGCGAGCAGCTCGGCGGCCGAGCCGGTATCCGCGTCCACGAGCACGGCCAGCGGGACGGAGCTGGGAAGGATCGGCGGATCGGGCGTGCGCAACGTCATCTTCCGGCCGCCCCGCGTCGTCATCTGCAGCACCGGCGAGCCCTGGGGCAGCAGCGCTCCGGCCACGTCGCGGAGCTCCTCGACGAGCCCCCCGGGGTCGCCCCGGAGGTCGACGATCGCCGCGCGCATCCCGTTGTGCCTCAGGCCGAGGATCGCGTCGCGGAACGCGCGGCCGGCGCCCGGCACGAACTCATAGAGCCGGACGTATCCGATGCCGCCCTGGAGCATCTTGCTCGCGACGCCGGGGACGGTGATCTGCCCCCGCACGATCGCGACTTCCACCGGCCGGGCCTCGCCGGGGCGTCCGAGCGTCAGCAGCACTTTCGTGCCGGCCGGGCCCCGGATCATCGAGCTCACGGTCTCCTCCGTGAGCCCGCTGGTCGTCTTGCCGTCGACGGCCAGCACGCGGTCGAACGCCCGGACTCCGGCCGCCGAGGCCGGTCCTCCCGGGTACACCTCGTTCACGTAGAACTGGCCGTCGCGGGCCAGGAGGACGATCCCGATCCCGGTGAACGCCGCCTCGCCGTGCTCCCGGCGCTTCTCCTCCTGATAGAGATCGGGCGGCACGAACCCGGTGTGCGAGTCGTGCAGGCTATCGAGCATCCCGGAGGCAGCGGTGAACGCCAGCTCGGTCGCGGAGCGCCGCGCAGCGAGCTGGCTCCGGATCTCGTCGAAGCGCTGGGTGAACAGCGCCGCCGCCTGCGCGTCCGTGGCGCCGTCCGGGATCGGCCCGCCGAACGGCTGCACGTTGAACTGCTTCTCGAGAGAGTCCAGCGCGGCGTTCAGCATCCGCGCCGGAGGCAGCGGATCCACGTAGCTCTCGCGCAGCGTCCGGAGCACCGTGAGCACGAACTGGGCGTCGGCGGCTTCGGCCCGGGGCGGCGCGGACGCCGCGAGCGTGGCGATCACGAGCGAGACGAGCAGCGCGGCCAGCAGGCGGGGACGGACTGTACGGTCGATCATCGCGCCTACTCCTTCACGGACCCGCCCCAGCGCGCCAGATCTGCACGTACCGGGCGTCCGGCTGCGCATCGTGCGCCCGGCAGCACACGAAGAGCCCTGTGCACAGGGGCGTGAGTTCGGGTTATTGGCGGCGAACCGGCGATACCATGTAATATCAGTACTATAGCATCCGCGGCGGCGCGACGCACGTCTCGATCCCGGGTGCCCGCGGCGGGCGGCACGGCGGCTGCTGCGCCCGGCGTCTCAGGCGGGATGGATGCGCACCGCGGATCCGGGCGACAGGCCGGTCCGGTCCGCCGCGCTCCCTGCGTGCACCGCCACTTCGATCAGGCCGTCGCTGCCGACGAGGACGACCACCTCCCCGGGGGCCACGTCCGCGAACGTTCGCGCCGCCACGCCGAGGAGCGCGGCGCGGCCGGTGTCGACGACGACCGCGCCGCCACAGACCAGGCGCTCGAACAGGGCCCCGGGGATCGTCGTGATCAGGTTCCCGAAGCGGTCCACCCACAGCACCTCTCCCTCGAGGCCGGCCCCGTCCCACCGCCCCTCGGGGAATGCCAGATCCACGTAGGTGCCGGCGGGCTCGCCGAGCGCCGCCAGCGGGACGCCGGCGGCGAGATGCGCAGCCGCCGGCGCGAAGACGTCGCGGCCGTGGAACGTCGAGGACACCGGCGTCCGCCAGTACGTGGGATCGAGGAGGCGGTAGACGAGGGGCGTGCCGCAGCGGCGCGCCGCCGGCAGTAACAGCCCGTTGTCCGGGCCCACGAAGAACTGCCCACCCGAGGCCACGCCGAGCGCGGCGCGGCTCGTCCCGACCCCGGGATCGACCACCGCGCAGTGGACGGTGCCGCGCGGGAAGGTCGGCGCGACGGACCACAACAGGTACGCGCCGCCGCGGATCGACTGCGGTGGCACCTCGTGCGAGATGTCCACGAAGACCGCGTCCGCGACCGCGGCGGCGGCGGCCTTCATCGCCGCGGGATACGGCGACGCGGCCCCGAAGTCCGAGAGGAACGTGAGGATCCGCATCACGCCGCGAGGCCGCAGAACTCGCCGATCGCCCCGGCCAGCACGCGCGCGCACGTCACGGTCGAGGGCAGATCGACGTACTCGACCTGCGCGTGCGCGCCCGCGCCCCCGGGCCCGAACACGACCGCCGGCACGCCGGCCGCGGCGAGCAGCGCGGCATCGCACCAGTACGGCGCGCCGGTATAGGCCGGCTCCGCGCCGACGACGGCCACGTACGCGCGGTGGAGGGCCCGCACCACCTCCGCGCCGCGATCCACCTCGAGCCCCGGCCGCGCCCCGGCGATCTCCGGCGCGCCCGGCACGAGCGCGGGGTTCACGGAGGGAATGCGGACCATCGCCTCGAGCGCGTCCGCGACGAAGCCCGCGTCCACGACGGGCGGCCGCGCGCTCATGCTCACGCCTGGCAGGAAGGACAGTAGAACGTCGGCCGCCCGTGCAGCCGGCCGCCGCGGATCCTGGTCCCGCACGCGACGCAGGGCTCGCCCGCGCGGCCGTACACCGCGAGCCGATACCGCCCCTTGCGGCCGAACGCGTCCTCGAAATCGGGTTCCCCCCCGGCCTCCACCGCGCGGCGCAGGACCTCGCGCGTCTTGCGATACAGCGCGCGCGTCTCGTCCGGCGTGAGCGTCTCGACCCTCCGGTCCGGCCGGATCCGGGCCTGGAACAGGATCTCGTGCGCCCACAGGTTGCCGATGCCGGCGATGCGGTCCTGCTTGCTGAGCGCGTCCTTGACCACGCCGCGGCCCGCGAGCGCGCGGCGGAAGACCTCGAGCGTCGTCGCGGGCGCGAGCGGCTCGATCCCGTCGCCGGCGGCCGAGCCCGCCTCCCCGGCGGGCAAGAGGTGAAACGAGCTGAGCTGGAGATCGCGAAACTCCAGGGCCGAGCCGTCTGTGAAGACGAGCAGGAGCGTTGTCCCCGCATCCGGTCCGGGGGAGACGGGGTGAAACCGGACGACGCCCGCCAGCTTATAGTGGAAGACGAGCACCCACCGGCCGAGGGCGAACCAGAGCGATTTCCCGTGCCGCACCAGGTCGGTGATCGTGGCGCCGCGGATCGAGCGGCTGAACGCCTGCGGGCTGTGCGTGCGGATCGCCACCGGGCGCCGCACCACGCACCGCTCGACCGTCTTGCCCACGACGGCCCGCGCGAGGCTCCGCCGCGCCGTCTCGACCTCGGGCAGCTCAGGCACCACGCACCTCCTGCTCGGCCAGCGCGAGCGCCTGGATGACCGCGTCGCCCGCCGGGACGACGCCCTCCGCGAACTCGGCGGTGCCGCCGCCGCGACCGCCCACCGCACGGCACGCCCGGCCGAGCACCGCCGACATCTCCGGCCCGTCGCCGGCGGACCGCGCGAAGCACAGCCGGCCCGCGTCCGGCAGGCCGGCCAGCACGATGCATCGCTCCCGGGACGTCATCTCCCGGAGCAGCAGCCGGACCTCCTCGACCCCGCGGTGCCGCAGCTCCACCCGGACGACCTTCGGGGCGCCCGCCGCCCCGGCCAGCCGTTCCGCCGCTTCGTAGCCCACCAAGCGGCGGCGGGCCTCGGCGAGCTGCCGCTCGCGCTGCTGCGCGTCGCGGACGAGCCGGTCCAGCGCGTCTGCGAGCTCGCGGTCGCCGACGCTGAGGCGCGCGCTCCAGGCGCTCGTGAACGCGTGCTTCCAGCGATAGTCGCGCACCGCCCGCCATCCGGCGAGGAACTCGACCCGCACCCGGCCGCGCGTCCGCTCCCACCTCCGGAGCAGGACGAGCCCGATCTCAGCGGTGCTCCGCACGTGCGTGCCACCGCACGCCGATCGGTCGCAGTCCGCGACCTCGACCACCCGCAGCGTCCCGGGGCCCGGCCGCCCGGGCCCGGCGCGGCGCGGGAGCCGGCGCAGGCCGAGCGCGGCGGCGGCGGCGGTATCCACGAAGCTCACCGTCACCGGCCGGTTCTCGAAGACGATGCGGGTGGCCGCGTCCTCGACCCGCCGCGCGTCCTCGGGGGAGAGATCCGTGATCGCGAGGTCGAGCGTCGAGGTCTCGCCCAGGTGCACCGACGTGGTCTCGGCCCCGAGCTCGCGGAGGAAGACGGCGGAGAGGACGTGCTGGGCCGTATGCTGCTGCATGTGGTCGAACCGCCGGTCCCAATCGATCGCGCCCTCCACCGCGGCGCCCGCGACCGGGCCGCCCGTGGGCGCCGCGCCGCCCAGCACGTGGACGATCTCCCCTCCCGCGTCCACGACGTCGACGACCGGCCTCCCCGCGAGGACCCCCGTATCGTGCGGCTGCCCCCCGGAGGTGGGGTAGAACGCCGTGCGGTCGAGGACCGCTCCGCCGGGGCGGTCGCCCCGCGGCGGGACGATCCTGACCACGCGGGCGCTGAACGCCCGCCGGTAGGCGTCCGTATAGTAGAGGCGCTCCGTCTCCGCCGCGTCGGGAGGCCATCCCTCCCCC
>JAJPJJ010000114.1 GCA_021324295.1 Bacillota bacterium | reverse complement strand
GTATTCCCGTACACTGAGAGGACCCACGTTGCCTCCTGGGTGCCGGTGACCGGCATTTTGAGGCAACAATTCGCTCTTCGGTGTCGATAATTTTGAGGCACTTCGCGGGCTTGGCAACCCGGCGAAGCGGGGCTACGATAGGAGCGAATGGAACGGTCCCGCCGCATCCTCCCGCTCGCTTCCGCCCTCGTCGCGCTCCTGACGATCCTGGCCGCGGGGCCGGGTCCCGGCGTGGCGGCCGGCGTGCGGCCCGCCGCGCAGGGCATCCGGGCGCTCGTGCGTACCGGGGACCCCGCCCCGGGCGGCGGCCGGCTGAGGCAGCTGTCCGATCCATCGCTCAACAACCGGGGCGACCTCGCGTTCGGCGCCCTGACCACCAACCCCCACGCGAGCGCCGCCGTGTACATGCTGTCCCGGGGCCGGCTCGTCACGCTCGCCAGCGCCGGGCAGCCCGCGCCGACCGGCGGGGTGTTCCGGGCGTTCAGCGACATCATCCTCAACGACCGAGGGACGGTCGTGTTTCTCGGCCGGACGGCCGGCGGGGCGGCGCCGGAAGGTCTGTACCTCGCGCGGGCAGGGAAGATCGGCACGCTCGTCGCTGTCGGGCAGCCGGCCCCCTCCGGCGGCGCCTTCACGGACTTCGCAAACCCGGCGATCAACGGCCAGGACACCGTCGCGTTCGTCGGCCGCACGACGGGGGCCGGCCGCGAAGGCATCTTCGCGAGCAGCGAGGGCAGCACGGCGCCGGTGCTGATGGCGGGCCAGCCGGCCCCGACCGGCGGCGTGTTCCAATTCTTCCTCGACGGCTCGCCCGCGCTGAACGACCGGGGCCAGGTCGCGGTCGTCGCCTCGACGACAGCGCACGCCACCCAGGGCATCTACGTCGTGACCGGCGGGCACGCGGTGCCCGTCGTGACCACCGACGACGTCGCGCCGGTGGGCGGCCGGTTCACCGAGTTCGGGTTCGTCGCCCTGAGCGCCGCGGGGACCGTGGGCTTCGTCGGCCGCACGGCGCGCAGCCGGATCCGCGAGGCGCTCTACACGACCGGCCGCGCGACCCTGGTGACGCTGGCGCGCCAGGGCGAGGCGGTGACGGGCGGCGGCGCCCTCACCACCTTCGTCAACGCGGTGATGAACGCGCAGGAGACCGTCGTGTTCGAGCCCGGGACCCCGGGGCCCGTCCCACGCGCCCTGTACGCGGCCACGCGATCCGGCGTGCGGGTGATCGGGCGCGCGGGAGAGCCCGCGCCCGCGGGCGGACGCTTCACCGCGTTCAGCGCGCCGGCGCTCAACGACCGCGGGCAGCTCGCGTTCGTCGCTGAGACCGACGACGGCCGGCACGGGATCTACCTGGTGACCCTCCGATGACCGATGAGCGCGCCGCGGGCGTCCCCTTCCCGGCCGGCGAGGAGACGCCCGAGAGCGGGCCCGCCGCCCTGGCCGACCTGTGGGCCCTGCAGCAGCTCGATGATCGGCTCGCCGGCGCGCGCGCCCGGCGCGCGGCGCTCGACGACGGGAGCCGCCTGCGCGCCGAGGTCGAGGCGGCGCGCGCGGCGGCCGCGGACGCGGCGGCGCGTCTGGGGCGCGCCCAGGCCACGCTGCGGGACCGCGAGCTGCACCTCGCGAGCACCGAGGCCAAGCAGAAGAAGGCCGAGGGCGACCTGTACGGCGGGCGGATCACCAACCCGAAGGAGCTTGCCAGCCTCCAGGATGAGGTCGCGTCGCTCGCGCGTGCCCGCGACCGGCTGGAGGACGAGATCCTCCGCCTCCTCGAGGAGGTCGACGCCCTCGCCGCGGGCTCCGCCCGCGCGGAGGCCGCGCTCCGCGCGCTCGCGGACCGGTTGTCCGTCCACGTCGCCGCCTTCGAGGCGGCGCGGGACCGGCTCGACGGGGAGATCGCCGCGCTCGCCGCGGAACGCGCGGCGCGGGCCTCGCGTCTGGCCCCGCGGCTCCTCCGGAAGTACGAGGGGATCGCCACCCAGGAGCGCGGCGTGGCGGTGGCGGCGATCCGCGGCGGCTTCTGCGGGGCCTGCGGGAACACGGTGCCGCCGCAGTTCATCTCGCGCGTCCGCGCCGGCGAGGTGGTCACGTGCGAGCGGTGCCGCCGTATCCTCTTCGCGGACGGGCAGTTTTGAGCCTTGAGTCTTGAGTATCGCGACGGTGCGAGGCGGCGTGGGAGCGGCGGTGCCCCGGGCCCGCGCGATGGGGGCCCGGGTCCTTCGATCACGGATACCGCGACGCGGAGAGACGGCGGTGGAGGTGACGCATGGTGCTCCGGCGGATGGGGGCCCGGGCCGTCGGACCAGGGATCGCGACGCAGGAAGACGGCAAGGGGAGGACCGGCGCCCGCGTCCCCGCCCCCGACTGGGTGGTCTGCATCGACGGCGCCTCGCGCGGCAATCCCGGCCAGGCCGCGATCGGCGTAGTCCTGCTCCGCTCCGGCCGCCCCGTGCGCGAGATCGGCGAGGCGATCGGTGTCGCGACGAACAACGTCGCGGAGTACCGCGCGCTCCTCCGCGGGCTCCGCGAGGCCGAGATGCTCGGGGCCCGCGCGATCCGCGTGCACAGCGACAGCGAGCTGCTCGTGCGCCAGCTCACCGGGCGCTACCGGGTGAAGAGCCCGGCGCTCGCGCCGCTGCACCGCGAGGCGCTCGCCCGCCTGCGCGCGTTCGCCCGGGTCGAGATCGCCCGGGTGCCCCGCGAGCGCAACGCCGCGGCCGACGCGCTGGCGAACCGCGCCCTGGACGACGCCGGGGCCCGCGGCTGACAAGGGATCACGCTCGACGACCCGGCCGGCATGAACCTGGGTCGGGAGCGGGCGGGGTGGCTCTCGCGCCGGATCTCGCCGGGCCGCCGGTCCGGCGCGTGGTCGGATGTTCCGCCTGTCGTGTCGCGTCTCCGG
>JAJPJJ010000057.1 GCA_021324295.1 Bacillota bacterium | reverse complement strand
TTGACGTCGACACCACAGTCTCGCTCGCCTTCATGTCCCGCCGTCAACTGAAATGTGCCGTGACGCCCCTATAGGGCGCCAAACTGCGACTTGCGCAAGTCCGGTCATGAGATCGGCGCGTCGGTCAAGCGCTATCACGCCGCCATGATGCGGACGGCGTTTGTGGGCGAGCCGCCCAAGGAGATCATCGACCGTGTTGACCTATGCCGGCGGGCCATCGAGGAGGGGATCAAGCGGATGCGCCCCGGGGTTCCGGCACAGGACGTCGACCGGGCGGTGCGCAGGGTCATGAACGATGCGGGTTGTGGTGATCTCTTTCGCCACAAAGCCGGGTACTCACTAGGCGCTGCGTTTCCCCCGGACTGGAGCGAGGCTCAAACTTTCCAGTTGCGAGAAGGAGAGACCCGCGAGCTCCAGCCTGGCATGATCTTCCATATCTTGCCCACGATCTTCGATTATCCGAAGCACGGGCTAGGCGTGAGCGAGACCGTCCTGATCACCAGGGACGGTCACGAAGTGCTCACAGAAGGCGACAATCACCTCTACGTTGTCCGGTGAGGCGGACGATGGGGCCGAGTCGGGGCGGAATGTCCCGACCTGCTGTGAAGGCCGTCTGCGCGGATAGCGAGGGCGAACCTGCTGGGTCGCGCCGGTGCTTCGGTACATCGTCCGCCGATTGGCACTAAGTGTGCCCACGCTCCTCGGCATCACGTTCGTTACCTTCCTGATCTCTCATGCGCTGCCGGCCGACATGGCCATTGCGAACCTCGGCGATCACGCCGCGCAGGACCCGCAGCTGGTCGCCGCCTTCCGCGAGAAATGGGGCCTCGATCGGCCTCTGCCGATCCAGTATCTCGTCTACCTCGGTCACCTGGTCAGGGGCGACTTGGGGACGTCGATCACGACCGAGCAACCTGTGGGAGTGGAGCTGGCGCTGTCGCTACCGGCCACCGTGGAGCTGGCGACGGCGAGCATGATCCTGGCAATTATCGTCGGCGGGTTACTTGGCGTCGTTGCGGGGGTGCGCAGCGATAGCCCGATCGACGTTGTGATTCGCACGGTCATGGCGGCCGGCGTCGCGCTGCCGACGTTCTGGTTCGCCATCCTACTGCTCTTTGTCTTCTATTTCGGTCTGGGATGGGCACCGCCACCTGGACAACTGGATCCGGGGCTCGCTCCCGGCCGCCCGATCACTGGGATGTATGCGGTAGACAGCCTCCTCGAGAGGAACTGGCCGGTCTTCTGGAACGCGCTCGCGCACCTTGTCCTGCCCGCCATCGTCCTCGCAACGATCGGGGTCGGGTTCATCGGTCGCATTACACGAGCCACGGTGCTGGACGTGCTCAGGACGGACTATGTGCGGACGGCGCGGGCGAAGGGGCTCGCGGAGCGCCGCGTGGTCTGGCGCCACGTTGTGCGGAACGCGTTGATTCCCGTCATTACCGTGATCGGCCTGCTGTATGCTCAGCTTATGGCGGGGACCGTCCTCACGGAGTCGATTTTCTCCTGGCCCGGCTTGGGCCGCTACGCATATAGCTCGGCCGGCAACCTGGACTTCCCCGCGGTCATGGGAGTCGCACTGGTTGTGGGGATCTTCTACGTGGCCATCAACCTTGCGGTGGATGTGCTCTACGCCTATATCAACCCGCGCATTCGATATGACTAACCTCGATCTTATCGGGAGCCGTGTCGAGCTTCGAGCGGTCGCCGAGATGCGGCAGGCCGTGCGTGCCCGCCGTGCGTGGCGCACCGTGGGCGTGCTGATCAGCGTACTCGTGGTCGCCGTATGGGCCGCCCTCGCCCTGGCTGCCCCCGTCGTGGCGCCGTTCGGGTACGATGACCAGCGGGTGGATGAAAGCCTACAGCCTCCCAGCGCGCGGCACCTCTTCGGGACCGACAACCTCGGACGGGATGTCTTCACCCGCGTTGTCTACGGTGGACGCGTGACGCTGCTGATCGGGGTCGGCGTCGTCCTGGTCGGCAGCGTCGTCGGGATGATGATTGGGACCATCTCGGGATACCTCGGCGGCGCCGTCGATGAAGCGATCATGCGGTCGACCGAGGTGATCATGGCGTTCCCATCCATCATTCTGGCGATGGCCATCGCGGTGGCGCTGGGGCCCGGGATCGTGCACGCCGCGATGGCGATGGTCCTCGTCTGGTGGCCGGGCTATGCGCGCCTCGCGCGGGGCGAAGTGCTGAGCATCCGGCACCTGGAGTATGTGGACGCGGCGGTCGCCATTGGCCAGCTCCCCTGGCGGATCCTCGTGCGCGAAATTCTTCCCAACGTCCGATCCAGCATCATTGTGCTGGCGACCGTGGACCTCGGTTCGGCGATCGTCACCGCGGCTGGCTTGAGCTTTCTCGGCCTGGGGGCGGTGCCTCCCACACCGGAGTGGGGAGCCATGGTGAACATGGGGCGAGAACTGCCGGCGGCATGGTGGATCGCCGGATTCCCCGGGCTGGCGATCTTCTCGACTGTGCTTGCCTTCAATTTTCTCGGTGATGCGGTCCGGGACGTGCTGGATCCGCGGCACCACACCTGACCTACACGGTCAACGGGGAGGACGCGGAGACGCATGCGTGCGGTCGTTATCCACGAACACGGAGGTCGCGAGAAGCTGCAGCTCATCGACGACATCCCGGCCCCATCCGCGAGCCCCGGCCAGGTCGTGGTGCGGGTCCACGCGTGTGGTCTCAATCATCTCGATATCTTTGTCCGGCGCGGGATGCCCGGGAAGCGGACCCCGCTGCCGTTCATCTCCGGCGGCGACATCGCGGGGACGGTCGCCGAGGTCGGGCCCGGCGTCAGCGGGGTGGCCGTGGGACAGCGGGTGGTGGTGGATCCGGCGCTCGCGCACGGGGCGATCGGCGAGGACGCGCCGGGGGGGCTCGCGGAGTACGCGCTCGTGCCCGCGGCGAACCTCATCCCCCTGCCGGAGGCCGTGTCGTTCGATGAGGCGGCGGCCCTGCCGATCGCCTACGGGACGGCGTGGCGGATGCTCGTCACCCGCGGCTCGATCCGCCCGATGGAGCACATCCTGGTGCTCGGCGCCTCGGGGGGCGTGGGCACCGCGTGCGTGCAGATCGCCAAGATGGCGGGGTGCATCGTCTATGCGGCCGCCTCCCGCGAGGACAAGCTGGCGAGGCTGCGCGCGCTGGGCGCCGACCACGTGATCAACTACCGCGACGTCGAGTTCGACCGCGAGGTCTGGAGCCTGACGGGGAAGCGGGGGGTCGATGTGGTGGTGGACTACTCCGGCGCCGACACGTGGGTGCGCAGCCTGCGCAGCCTGCGCAAGGGCGGACGCCTGCTGACCTGCGGCGCCACGACGGGGTACGATCCGCGGACCGATATTCGCTACATCTGGGCGCGGGAGCTTACGATCCTCGGCTCGGACGGGTGGACGCGCTCGGAGCTCGAGGCGGTTCTGCGCGCGGCGTGGTCCGGGCGCATCCGCCCGGTGATCGACCGCGTGCTGCCGCTGGCGCAGACCGCGGAGGGGCACCGGCTGCTCGAGGAGCGGGAGGTGTTCGGGAAGGTCATCATCCGCCCGCAGGAGTAGCCGGAAGGGAGGGGAGGCGGCCCGATGCGCCCCACCAACTTCGGTGAGCTGACCTACGTGCCGGTGCGGGTCTTCCCCGAACGGCCGGCCGTCATCCAGGGGGACGTCACACTGACGTACGCGGCGCTCGACGCCCGCATGCGCCGCGTGGCCGCCCTGCTCCGCGGCCTCGATGTGCGTCCCGGCTCCCGCGTGGCCGTCCTGTTCCCGAACGAGTGGCCGTTCATCGAGGTGTGCTTCGGCAGCATGCGCGCCGGCGCTGTTCCGGTGCCGCTCAACATCCGGCTCGGCTACGAGACGCTGCGCTACTGCGTCGAGCACTCCGACGCGGAAGTCCTGGTGGCATCCGGGACGCTGCGCGAGACGGCGCTGCGCCTCGCGGCGGACGTGGGTGCGCTGCGGGCGCTCGTCGTGACGGGCGAGGCCCCGCCGGGCGCCCTGTCGTACGAGCGGCTGCTCGACGCCGCCTCGCCTCGAGGCGAGGCGGCGCCGGTGGCGCCCGACGACGTGTGCATGCAGCCGTACACTTCCGGGTCGACGGGCCGGCCGAAAGGGGTGCTGCTGACGCACGGCGGGCAGTTCTGGAACGCGGACATGGTGGGGCGGATCATGATGCTCGACGAAACCGACCGCGCGCTGGTCGCGGTCCCCCTCTACCACAAGAACGCCATGGCGTCCGCGGTGAAGCCGCTGCTCATGCGCGGGGGCGCCCTCGTGATCCTGCCGGGGTTCGATCCGGGGGACGTGATCAGGGCCATCGCGCGGTACCGGTGCACCTACATGACCGGCGTGCCCGCGATGTTCCGCCTCGTGCTCAACCAGAAGCGGCTCCTGTCGGAGCACGACACAAGCTCGCTCCGGTGGGCCGCCTGCGGATCCGCGATGGTGCCGCCCGATCTCCTCGAGGAGTTTCAGGAGACGTTCCCGGCCGGGATCAGCGAGGGATACGGCCTGACCGAGGGCGGCCCGGTCGTCCTCGAGAACCCGCGCTTCGGCCCGCGCAAGATCGGCAGCGCGGGGCTGCCCCTGCCGGGCTGCGAGGTGCGGGTCGTGGCGGGCGACGGGCGCGAGGCCGGCGTGGGGGAGGCGGGAGAGCTGTGGGTCCGGAACCCCGGGCTCGCCCGCGGCTACTACAAGGCGCCCGAGCTCACCGCCCAGAAGTTCGACGCCGAGGGATGGCTGCACACCGGGGACCTCGCGCGCCGCGACGCCGACGGATACTACTATATCCTCGGCCGCATCGACGACATGATCAACGTCGGCGGCGAGAACGTCTATCCGAAGGAGGTCGAAGACCTCCTCCTCCTCCACCCGGCGGTCCGCGAAGCGTATGTCGTCGCCGTCCCGCACGCCGTGAAGGGCGAGGCGCCGGTCGCCTTCGTGGTGCTGCGCGAGGGCCGGGGGGCCACGCCCGAGGAGCTCAAGCAGTTCTGCCTCGCGCGCGGGCCCGCCTACGCTCATCCCCGCGAAGTGTTCGTCATCGACGCCGCTCCGCTCAGCGGCACGGGCAAGGTCGATCGTGCGGTGCTGCGCGCGCGCGCCCGGGAACTGGTGGGCGTCCTGAAAGGAGGGGCCTAGTGTCACGCCTGCCGCCGGAGGCGCTTCCGGCGATGCTGCGCCGCTCGCCGTACCACCGGTTGCTGGGGCTCGAGATGGTCAGCGCGGCCCCCGGCGAGGTGGTGGTGCGGATGCCGGTCCGCCCGGAGCTGCTGGCCGGGGACGACGAGGGCGGGCAGTACGTCCACGGCGGCGCCATCGCCTCGCTCATCGATACGGCCGGTGACTTCGCAGTCATCGCGACCGTGGGCTACGATGTACCGACGATCGACCTGCGCGTGGACTACCTCCGTCCGGCGACGGGCGGCGCGCTCACGGCGACGGCCCGCACGGTCAAGGCCGGGCGGTCGCTCGCCCTGGCCGACGTCGAGGTGACGAGCGAGGACGGGACGGTCGTGGCCGTCGGCCGCGGCGCCTTCAAGACGTAATCGCGTCCCCGCCGAGGAGGTGAGGGCCCATGCCGCGTCTGGCGTTCGACCTCGAAGCTCGCGCGCCGTACCTCGTCCCCGCGTTCAGCGACGCCGAATACGATCGCCGGGTGCGCGCGCTGTGCGAGGGGATGGCCCGCGAGGGGCTGGATGCCCTCTGCGTCTTTGGCAGCGCCGCGTCGCCGTCGGCGATCACCTACCTGACGAACTACGTGCCGGCGTTCGGCCACGCTTTCGCCGTCCTGCACGCGGACGGGCGGATCGCGCTCGCGACCGACTCCGTCCTCCACGGGGAGCCGATGCACTCGATGATCTGGATGTGCCGCGTGCCGGACGTCCGCGTCGCCCTCGGCCCGGTCTACGGTGGGTCTCCGGAGGAGGTGGCGGCGCTCGCCGCCGACGCGGTGAGGCCGGCGGCCAGGGTCGGCCTGGTGGGGCTCGCGCACATTCCGCATCCGCTGTACGCTGCCCTCGCCTCGCGCCTGTCCGACCTGCGGCCGGCCGATCACCTCCTGGCCGCGATCCGCCTCTACAAGAGCGACGAAGAGATCGACACGATGCGCCGCGCGGGGATGCTCGCCGACGAGGCGCTGGGCGCGGTATTCGGGGCGCTGCGGGCCGGCGCCGAGGAGACGGAGGTCGCGGCGGCCGGGGTGCAGCGCCTGCACGCGCTCGGCGGCCGGGAGGCCTTTGCCACGTGCGTCGTCGGGGGCGCGCAGGCGGGCCTGAAGCACGGGATGCCCCGGCGGCGGCCGCTCGAGGACGGAGCGCTTGTGTTCATCGATCTCGGCGCCGCCTGGCGCGGCTACATGTCCGACGCGAGCCGCTGCGCCGCCGTGGGGCGGGCCGGGCGCCGCGCCCGCGATCTTCTCCAGGTAGGCCTCGACCTCTACCACGCGGGCCTCGGGGTCCTCGGCCCGGGCCGCACCGTCGATGAGGTGTCCCGCGCCCTGCTCGCCGTGGTGCGGGGAACCCGGTACGAGCCCTACTACTGCCCGGGCGGGTTCGGCCACGGGATCGGCATGTCGGTGCTGGAGGCGCCGGGCCTGTTCGCGGGCAACACCGCCGAGCTGCGTCCGCGGATGACCCTGGCGTATGAGCCGATGGTCGTCGTCGAGGGACTGGGGACCGGCGTGGTCGAGGACACCCTGCTGATCACGGACACCGGCTACGAGCGCCTGACGCGCTATCCGGTCGTGACGTGGTCCTGACGCCGACGAGGGGACGCGGCGGGCCTGCCCTGCGCGCCAGGAGGACGTGATCGAGCGCGGGGCGTGGACGCTCCCCCGGTCGCTGCGGGGATCGCCCGCTCGGCCCGCGCCAGGGGCGCGCCGACGGGGAGACGAACTGCTTCGGCACGCACCGTGCGGAGCGGTTGCGCGCGGTCGTCCGGGGAGGTGACTATGGCACGCGTGGCGTTCTTCGGCGTGGGCATCATGGGCGAGCCGATGGTCGTCCGGCTGCTCGGCGCGGGGCACGGGGTCGTCGTGGTCCCGCACCGGGCGCGGGCCGCGGTGGAGCGCGTCGTGGCGCAGGGCGCGGTGGAAGCGCGCGCGCCCGCCGATGCGGTCCGGCAGACGGAGGTCGGGATCATGATGCTCCCGCGCGGCGAGGACGTCGAGGCGCTGCTCTTCGGCGAAGACGGTGCCGCCGCGGGGATGGGACCGGGCTACACGGTGATCGACATGGGCACGGGCTTCCCTCCGACGACGCGCCGCGTGGCCGCGCGCGTGCTCGAGCGGGGCGGCCGGTTTCTCGACGCGCCGGTCACCGGGGGACCGCGGGGTGCCCGGGATGGGACGCTCACCGTCATGGTCGGCGGGGCCGATGCGACGCTGGCCGCGGTGCGTCCGATCCTGGAGGCGCTCGGCTCCAGGATCTTCCATTTCGGCGACGTGGGCGCCGGGCACACCGCGAAGCTCGTCCAGAACATGATCGCCATCATCGCGAGCGCCGGTATCGCGGAAGGGTTCGCGCTGGCCGCCGCGGCGGGCCTGGACGTCGAGCAACTCTTTGCGATGCTGTCCGCGTCCACGGCGAACAGCCCGGCCCTGCAGTACATGGTGCCGAAGGTGCTGGCCCGGGCGTTCGACACGGTCAGCTTTCGGCTGGACATGGCCCACAAGGATATCCGGCAGGCGACGGCGCTCGCGCGGGAGATGACCGTGCCGTTGCCGGTCGCAAACGGCGCGACGGAGCTCCTGCAGCTCGCCCGGGCGCTGGGGTTCGGAGGACAGGACAGCACGGCCATAATCCGCGGGCTGGAATCCATCCTGCGCATCGAGGTGGGGCGCGCGCCGGTCGCACGGTCGCCGCGCGAGCCGGGATGACGGCCTCGCTCGCCCACGCTCACGATGCCGCGCAGCAGGTGGCGGACCTGCTCGCCTCGACGCTGCACGTGTCGGTGGCGGTGGTGGACCGAGACCTCACGCTGGTCGCCGGCACCGGGCCGGTGCGCGAGCACCTCAGCCTCCGTCTCCACGCGGAGCTGTACGTCCGGTGCATGCGCACCGGGCTGCCCGCCTGGGCGCCGGCCCACGAGCCCGGCGCCGCCTCCCCCGCCGTCGCGTGTCCGGTGCTCGCGGGCGGCGACGCGGCCGGGGCGATCGGCCTCGTCCCGCGCGACGCGGAGCAGGACGCCGCCCTCCGCGCGCAGGGGCGACAGCTCACCGACCTCCTTCTGGTCGTGGCCGACCTCCTCGCCGGCGCGGCCGCGCACCGTCGGCAGGCACCCGGCGCGATCGCGCCGGCCGAACGGATGCAGGCGGTCCTGGACTCCCTGGGCGACGGTGTCCTCGCGGTCGATCACGCCGGGATCGTCCTCTACTGCAACCGCGCCGCGCTCGACAAGCTGAGGGCGGAGATGGACCTCACCGGCCAGCCACTGGCTCACTGGTATCCGCCCGCGGCGGACCGCCGGCCCGAGGAATGGCACGGGGAAAGGGAGGTCACGTTCGACCGCCGCGGCGAGCGCCTGCGCTTTGTGGAGACGGTAGGTCCCTGGCGGCGCGGCGACCGGGTGATCGGGCGCCTCGTCGTCCTGCGCGACATCCCTGTCTCCGGCCCCGCCATTCGCCCCTTGTGCCCGACGCTCGCCGAGGCCGAGCGGCAACTGATCCAGGAGGTGATCGCCCGGCACGGCACATCCGGGGACGGCAAGCGCCAGGCGGCGAGAGCCCTGGGCGTGAGCCTGGCGACGCTCTATCGAAAGCTCCGGCGGTACGGCCTCTCGTAGGTTACGCGCTGCGCGGTCGCATCGATTCTCGTATTGCAAAATTCGTCTCAATGTGAGAAACTTGGGGCGCTGTTGACGTCGCTTCCTCACGGTGCCGCGTCGATGGGAGGGCGGGAACGGCAGGCCCCAAGCGCAGTCGGCCTCGGAGAGCTGCGGTGCAGCGTGTGCGGCCGCGTCTCCCG
Organism: Bacillota bacterium; assembly: GCA_021324295.1. GTDB lineage: Bacteria > Sysuimicrobiota > Sysuimicrobiia > Sysuimicrobiales > Segetimicrobiaceae > JAJPJJ01. The sequence continues at coordinate 16,890 of JAJPJJ010000057.1, read as the reverse complement.
GCCGTCTCTGGAGGCGTGGCGCTGCGAGTGCGGCGGGCCACTGGATCTCCTGGGGGGATCGGCGTTCGACGTCGATGCGCTCTCCTCCGGACCCCCCGGCCTCTGGCGGTACCGCGACGCGCTGCCCCGCATCCCGGAGGAGCACGTCGTTTCGCTCGGGGAGGGCACGACCCCGCTGATCGACGCCCAGCGGGGAACCGGCCTCAAGTACAAGCTCGAGTTCCTCTCCCCGACCGGGTCGTTCAAGGACCGCGGGTCCGCCGTGCTGGCGAGCTGCCTGAGAGCGCTCGGGGCGCGGCGGGCGGTCGAGGACTCCTCCGGCAACGCCGGCGCGTCGATGGCCGCCTATTTTTCCGCCGCGGGCATCACCTGCGACGTCTACATTCCGGCGGCGACCTCGCCGATCAAGACGCGGCAGATCCGCAGCTACGGCGCTCGCCTGGTGCTCGTCGAAGGCACGCGCGCGGACGTCACCCGGGCCGCCGAGTCGGCGGCGAACGGCGCGTTCTACGCGAGCCACCTGTGGTCGCCGTACTTCCTCGCCGGCACGCAGACGTTCAGCCTCGAGATCTGGGAGCAACTCGGCGGGCGGGCGCCGGATAACGTGGTGGTGCCCGTGGGCGCCGGCACGCTGGTGCTGGGCGCCTCCCTCGGGTTCCGCCTCCTGCGGGATGCGGGCGTCGTCGACGCCCTCCCGCGCATCTTCGGCGTCCAGGCGGAGAACTGCGCCCCGCTGTACCACGCGCTGCGCGCCGGCCGGGACTCCGTGGACGACGTGGATTTCCCGCTGCGCGCGAGCATGGCCGAGGGCATCCGGGTCGAGCGGCCGCCGCGCAGCCGACAGATCCTCCAGGCGGTGCGCGACAGCGGCGGGGACGTGGTGACCGTCAGCGAGGCGGAGATCTACCGCGGCTGGTTCGCTCTGGCGAACCGTGGCCTGCTCGTCGAGCCCACGGCCGCGGTCGCCGCCGCGGCGGCGGAGCGCCTCCTCCGCGACGGGCGGATCGCGGGCGCGCAGACGACGATCGTGGCGCTCACCGGTACCGGGTTGAAGAGCGGCGAGGCCGCCGGGGCCCCGCCCGGGCCGGCGACGGGAGCAGACGCCGGTGGGGGCTAGGGACCGCCAGCCGATGCCCTACGGCTGGGGGCGCGTGTCCTACGCGTACGCCGACCGCCTCCCGTGGATGAACCTGCCGTTTCCGGTGGAGGAGTACCATGCCCGGATCGCCGCGCTCGCCCGGCGCATGGCCCGCGACGGCCTGGACTGCCTCGTGGTCCTGGGCAATCGCGCCGATCCGTCCCATATCCGCTACCTCACCAACTTCGAGGACTTCTACGGGGGCGAGAGCATCGTGGTCGTCCCGGCGGACGGGCCTCCCGGGTTCACCACGAACGCGGTGATGCACGGCGAGCCGATGCACTCCGGCATCCAGGACTGCTGGATCGAGGATGTCCGCTGCGCGGCGGCGCCCCGCACGGTGACCGGGAGCGCCGACCCGGCGACGGTCTTCGACCACGTCGAGGACCTCGTCCGCGAGCGGGGGTGCGACCGCGGCGTCATCGGCGTCATCGGCGCGTGCGCCCACCGGCTGGAGCGATTCCTCGCGGAGACGTTCCCGCACGCGCGCGTTCGCCCGGCGGACGACCTGCTTCGGGCGATGCGCGCGATCAAGAGCCCCCGCGAGATCGAGGTGATGCGCCGGGCGTGTCACCTCGCCGACGAGGCGGCCCGCGCGGCGATGGAGGCCGTGCGCCCGGGCATCACCGAGTTCGACCTCGCGGCCGAGGCCTACCACGCGATGTTCCAGGCCGGGGCCGAGCACCCGGCGTTCGCGATCTCCGTGTGCGCCGGGCCGCGGGCCGGGTTCAAGCACATGGCGCCCACCGCCAACCGCGTCCGGAGCGGCGACATGGTGTACATCGACGTGGGCGGGCGCCACATGGGCTACCACAGCGACATCTCGCGCCAGCGTGTCTGCGGCGAGCCGACCCCGGAGCAACGGCGGTTCATGGAGGCCCAGGTCGCGATCGTCGAGGAGACGATGGGCGCGGCCCACCCCGGCGCCGCGATCGCCGACCTCGCGGAGATCGCGCTGAGGCACGCGCGCGCGGCCGGCTACGAAGACTGCCTGTACTTCCGGGGGCACGGCATCGGGTGTGCGACCCAGGACCTGCCCGCGTTCGCGCCCGGCAACCCCGCGATCCTCGAGGAGAACATGGTGTTCGCGTTCGAGCCCATGCTGGTCCGCACGGGGTTCGGGACCGCGTGCTGGGAGGACGTCTGGTGGGTGACCGCGACCGGCGTCGAGCGCCTGAACCGCTGCCCGGTCCGGTGGTGGTAGAGACGGCGGCACGGAGGGACGAGCGTGGCTGAGGTCGGCCCGATCCGCGCGGCCGAGCTCGCGGACCTCGTCCGGGCGCTGCTCGCGGCGGCCGGCGTCGTGGACCGTGAGGCGCGGCTCGTCGCGGCGCACGTCGTCGATGCCGAGGAGCGGGAGAACCGTTCGCAGGGGCTGGTGCGGGTGCCGCCGTACGTCCGGTGGGCCCGCAGCGGAGAGATCGCGTCGCCCACGACCGTCACGGTCGAGCGGGAGGCCGGCGCGGCGCTGGTGCTGGACGCCCACAACGGGTGGGGCCACGTCGCCGCCTCCGACGCGATGGCGCGGTGCATCGCGCGCGCGGCGCGGACCGGCGTCTGCCTGGCCGTCGTGCGCAACACCAACCACATCGGCCGGCTCGGCGCCTACGTCGAGGCCGCGGCGGATCAGGGAATGATCGGCCTGATCGCGTGCGCCGGCAACCCGAAGTCTTCGTGGGTCGCCCCCTGGGGCGGGATCAAGCCGGTCTTCGGGACCAACCCGCTCGCGATCGGTTTCCCGCGCCGCGACGGACCGCCGGTCGTCGTGGACCTCTCGACGACGCAGGGCGCCCGCGGAAACGTCCTGCTGGCGCAGAAGGTCGGCCAGCTGCTCCCTGACGGGTGGGCGTTCGACAGCGACGGCAACCCGACGCGGGACCCTCACCGGGCGCTCCCCCCGCACGGCACGCTGGCCCCGCTCGGCGGGCACAAGGGGTACGCGCTCGCGGTCGCGATCGAGATCCTCTGCGGGGTGCTGGCGGGCGTCTGGCCGCCGGCGTCGTCGGCCAACTTCGTCGGGGCGATCCAGGTCGAGGCGTTCCTGCCGCTGGACACGTACCACCGGAGCCTGGCGGAGCTCGCGGCGGAGATCACGTCCGGCCCGGTGCGGCCCGGGGCGGGGGAGATCCGTCTTCCGGGGGAGGGCAGCGCGGCACGGAAGCGCCGGAACGCGGAGGGGGGCCTCCGGATCTCCTCCGAGCTGTGGGGCGAGATCGCGACGCTGGCCCGGACCCTCGGCGTGGCCCATCCGCTGATGAGCGCCTGGGCGCCGCAACCGTGACGGCAGGACGTCTGGGAGGTGGGCCGTGGCGATCTGGGATGACGTGATCCCGCCCGACGAGCAGGCGCTGTACGAGCGCGGAGGCTGGGGCGGACGGATGGGCTTCGGCCGGCGCCCGGCGCTGTTGGTCGTGGACATGTATGCCGCCTTCGTCGACCCCGCGTATCCGTTCAGCAGCCCGTCGGCGCCCGCGACCGTGCAGGCGATCCGGACGGTGCTCGCATCGGCCCGCGCCGCCGGGTGCCCGGTGTTCTTCTCGAAGGCGCGGCCGCGGTCGATTCCCGCCGAGCGGGGACGGTGGAAGTCGACCGCGAGCCGCCAGCCGATCATGGCCGACCCCGCCGCGTACGAGATCGTTCCAGAGCTGCGGCCGCTTCCGCACGAGTCGGTGATCGTGAAGTCCGGCCCCAGCGCGTTCTTCGGCACGGACCTGGTGAGCTACCTGATCTACCACGGCGTGGATACCGTGATCGTGACCGGCACCGTCACGAGCGGGTGCGTCCGCGACACGGTGCTGGATGCGTTCAACTACAGCTTCCGCGTGATCGTCCCGGTCGAATGCGTCTGCGATCGCGGGATCACGTCGCACAAAGTCGCGCTCTTCGACATGCACATGAAGTACGCCGACGTCGTTGCGATGGCGGAGGTGCTCGACTACCTGCAGACCGTCCGCCAGGGAGAGCAGGGACACGCGGTCGGGGCCCGCGCGTAGGGCGGCCGCCCGGGAAGCGGATCCAGGACGAGACGAGGGGCATCCAGGGGGAGGGGAGACACGTGCATCGACGGATCATCGCACTGGTCGTGGCCGCCGCGCTGGTCGGCGGGGTCGTGGGCGCGTGGAGGGGCTCGCCGGCCGCCGGGCAGGTCGTCGGGGTGCTGCGGACGCCGCTCGGGGGAGAGCCGCCGACGGCCGATCCGTACTTCGCCACCGACTTCTCGTCCGGGGATCTCTCGTTCCTCATGTACACGACGCTCGTCGGCTTCGACAGCAAGGGCCGGTTGGTGCCCGAGGGAGCGCGGAGCTGGGAGGTGTCTCCCAACGGGCTCGTGTACACCTTCCACCTGCGCGAGAACGTCCGGTTCCACAGCGGCCGGAAGGTCACGGCCGCCGACTGGAAGTGGTCGTTCGAGCGGATGGGCGACCCCGCGCTTCGGACCTCGGTGGCCGACGTGGTGCTGGCCGGGATCGAAGGCTACGATGCCCAGCAGAAGGGCGCGCCCGGGCTGGCGGGCATCAAGGTCGTCGACCCGATGACGCTGCAGTTCGTGCTCAACCCGAAAGCGCGGGGCGGCTTCCTGAACCGCCTCGCGTACTACGCCGCGGTGGTCCTCGACCGGGACGTGGTGGAGAAGGGCGGCAAGGGCTGGTACGAGTCCCGCGACGCCGGATCGGGCCCCTTCATGCTCCGCGAGTGGGTCCACAACGACCACGTCACCCTCACGAGCGACCCCCACTACTTCCTCGGGGCGCCCCGGATCGCGCGCGTGGAGATGCCGATCGTGACGCAGGCGACGACGCGCCTCTCGGAGTATCAGGCCGGTCAGCTCGATCTGGTCCAGGTGCCGCTCGCCGACTTCCAGCGAATCAAGGCGCATCCCGCGCTGGGCAAGGAGCTCCTCGTCTTCCCCCGCGCGCAGATCATCTGGCTGGGGCCCAATCCGCGCGTGTACGAGCCGTTCAAGGACGCGAGGGTGCGGCGCGCGTTTGCGATGGCGATCGACAAGAGCAAGATCGCCCGCACCGTGTTCTTCGGGTTCTACCAGCCGGCCGCCTCGATCGTGCCGCCCGGCATCCCCGGGTTCTACAGCGGGTACCGGGGGCTGCCCTACGACCCCGAGGGGGCCAAGAAGCTGCTGGCCGCCTCCCCCTTCGCGGGCAAGCTGCCGCCGCTCGTGATCGCGATGAACCCGATCGCCCAGGACTACCAGATGGCCGCCGAGGCGGTGGCGGCGATGCTCAAGGACAACCTCGGCGTCGACGTCCGCCTGCAGAAGACCGAGTTTGCCAACTTCCAGCAGGGGATGAACCGGCGGACGGTCTTCCCGGCGTTCATGACCGGGTGGGCCGCGGACTACCTGGACTACAGCGACTACCTCGACCTGCTCCTGTACAGCAAGTCCCCGCTCGATCGCGTGAGCTACGCGAACCCCGAGTTCGATCGCCTCGTCGACGAGGCGAACGCGGCGCCGACGGAGGCCGCCCGGACGTCCCTGTACCACAAGGCGGAGGCGCTGGCGGTCGAGGACGCGGCGATCGTGCCGATCGTGTTTACGCAGTTCGCGCTGCTCAAGAAGCCGTACGTCCAGGGGCTGCAGACGACGCCGGCGCTCTCCGGGTGGCTGCGGTTCAACACGGTGAGCGTGCAGCGGTAGGGCGACGCGCCCGCGTGCGGTGATTCGCTACCTCGCGTACCGCGTCGCGCTCACCGTTCCGCTACTGCTCGGGACGGCTCTCGTGATCTTTCTCGCGGGCCACTACGCGCCGGGGGACCCGGTGCAGGTGCTGCTCGGCGACCATTACAGCCCCGGGGCAGCCGCCCGCATGCGCCACGAGCTCGGGCTCGACCGCCCGCTGCTCGTGCAGTTCACCACGTACGTCGCCCGGGCCGCCACCTTCGACTTCGGCGTGTCGTACGTGAATCCGGCCCGCCGGGTGAGCGACATCGTGCGGCAGACGCTGCCGACGAGCATGCGCCTCGCCGCCCTGGCCGTCGCCGTCGCGTCGGCCGCGGGCGTGCTGCTCGGCGTGTGGGCGGCGCTCGTCCCCGGCTCGACGCTCGACCGTCTCATCCAGGTCGGGGTCCTGGCCGGCCTCTCCGTGCCCAGCTTCGTCGTGGCGGCCATTCTCGTGCTCCTGTTCGCCCTGCGCTGGCGGGTACTCCCCGTCGCCGGATGGGGGATCCCCGGGGACTCCGTCTTGCCCGTGACCGTCCTCGCGGCGGCCCCGACCGCGTACATCACGCGGATCAGCCGGGCGAGCGTCCGGCAGGTGCTGGCGGAGGACTACGTGCGCACGGCGAGGAGCAAGGGGCTCCACGGCCGCGCGATCCTGGCGCGGCACGTGCTGCGCAACGCGGCGCTCCCGATCGTGACCACGGTCGGCATGGCGTTCGGGTACGCGATCACGGGCGCGTTCGTCGTGGAGGTGGTCTTCAACATCCCGGGGATGGCCCGCGTCGCCGTCGATGCGATCCTCCAGCGCGACTACACCGTGATCCAGACGGCGGTCCTCGTCTACACCGCGCTCTTCACCGTCATCAACCTGGCCGTCGACCTCTCGTATGCCGCCCTCAATCCCCGCGTTCGGTACTGACCTGTCGATCGCCCGTCCCGGGGTGCGGATGCCCCGTGCCCCGGCCCTCCTCCGCGCGGTCCGGCGGGACTGGCCCGGCGCCGCGGCGGCGGGCGTCCTCGCACTCCTCGTGGCCCTCGCGCTCGGCGCGCCGTGGCTGACGGGGTACACGTACGACCGCCAGGACCTGGACCACGCCTTCCAGGGGCCCGGCCGCGCGCACTGGCTGGGGACCGACCAGTACGGGCGGGATCTGCTCACCCGGCTGCTGTACGGGGCGCGGGTCTCGCTGACCGTGGGCTTCTCGGCCGTCGCCGCGGAGTCGATCGTGGGCGTGGCCTGGGGGACCGTGGCGGGGTTCTACGGCGGCCGCCTCGACGCGGCGCTGATGCGGGTCGTCGACCTGCTCATCGCCTTCCCCTCGCTCTTGCTTGCGGTGCTCGTGACCGGGATCTTCGGCCCGAGCCTCGTCACCATCGTGCTGGCGCTGACGATGACCGCGTGGCCGGCGATGGCGCGGACGATCCGCAGCGAGGTCGTGGCGCTGCGGGAGCGCGACTACATCGAGGCGGCGCGCGCGCTCGGCGCGCGGCCGGGCCGGATGCTCGTCCGCCACCTGGTCCCCAACGCGGTGCACCTGCTGGCCGCGCGGGCGACGCTCGACGTCAGCGCGCTCATCCTGACGGAGGCCACCCTCAGCTTCATCGGCATCGGCGTCCAGCCGCCCCGGCCGAGCTGGGGCCTCATGATCAGCGAGAGCTTTCAGTTCCTGCAGAGCCATCCGTACCTGGTGATCGTGCCCGCGACAGCGTTGTGTCTGACCGTGGTATCGTTCAACGTCGTGGGCGAAGCGCTGACGGAGCGGCTCGACCCCCGCCAGCGGCAGCGTGGGTAGCCGTGGGGCTCCGCGCCGCCACACGTCACGCCGGAGGCATCGCACAGATGGCACAGCGCAGGATGACGCGGCGCGCGATGGAGGCCTTTGTCCGGGGCATTCACTACGTCCGCGCGGCGGCGGAGGCCCGCCGCCGGGCGACGAAGCGCGCGATCCCGGCGCGCGCGCTCCGCTGGGAGGAGAACATCCACGGCCGGAGCGCGTATATCGTCGACTCCGTGACCGGGTTTGCGTCGCGGAGCCTCGCGATGTTCATCCGTGAGATCCCGCCCGGGGCCGCGACCGGCGCGCACCATCATAACTTCGAGGCCGTCGCCTATGTTCTTGAGGGGCGCGGGCACGACGTCCACGACGGGAGGATCGTGCGCTGGCGAGCGGGTGACGGCCTGTACATCCCGCCGATGGTGACGCACCGCCACGTAAACGACGATCCCCGGCGGCCGGCGCGGCTCCTGTTCGTCACCAACTGGCCCCTGCTGAACCACCTCGGGATCACGACGTTTACTCAGCTCACCGCGGCGCGTCGCGCCTCGCCGCGGCACCGGGGATGAGCGGGCGCGTGCGCCTGGGCCTCAGCCTGCCGAACCGTGGCGTCGTCTTCGGAGCCGCGGACCCCGCGCAACTTGTGGCGATGGCCGAGATCGCCGACCGGTCCGAGGTGTTCGACGCGGTGTTCACCGGGGACAGCCTGATCGCCAAGCCCCGGATCGACGCGATCGTGTTCCTCGCAACGGTCGCCGGCCGGACCCGCCGCGTGCTCCTCGGCACCTCGTGTCTGGCCAGCTTCATCTTCCGCCACCCGATCGTGCTGGCCAACCAGTGGGCCGCGCTCGACCGCATGAGCGACGGCCGCGCGTACCTCGTCGCGTGCATGGGAGGCGGCCCCCACACCAAGTCCGGCCACCGTTCGCCGAGCGGCGCCCGGTGGGAGGTCGAGTTCGCGGCGATGGGCGTCGCGATGGAGGAGCGGGCCGGGCGCCTCGTCGAGGGGATCGAGATCCTCCGGGCGCTGTGGCGCGGCGAGCCGGTCACCCACGAGGGCCGGTACTACCGCTTCGCCGATGTCACGCTCACCGTGACCCCCGTGCAGGACCCCTGCCCGATCGCGATCGCCAGCAACCCCCAGGCGCCGTACGCGGACGAGGCGATCGTCGCGCGCGCGCTCCGCCGGGTCGCGCGCCTCGGCGACGGATGGCAGGTCGAGATGAGCACGCCCGAGGAGTTCGCGACGCGGTGGCGCCGGATCCGCGCGTACGCGGCGGAACGGGGCCGGGTGCCGGGGCCCACAACGGCGATGGTCCACTTCTACGTCAACATCAACGCGAGCCCGCAGGCGGCGTTCGACGAGGCCCGGCGGTTCTACGAGACGTACCACGCGGGCACGTTTCCGGAGGAGTACCTGCGTTGGCGCCTCGTCACCGGCACGCCGGACGAGGTCGCAGAGCGGATCGGCCGCTTCATCGACGCCGGGTGCAACCTGCCGCTGATCCGCTTCGCCTCCTACGATCCGATGGGGCAGCTGCGGCGGGCGCTCGCCTCGCTCATGCCGGCGCTGCGGGCCCATGCCGATCACGCTCGCGCTTGAGGCCTACGACCGTACGCAGGCGCTGCTCGACGGCCGCGTCACGGTGGCCGGGGTCGTCCCGCTCCTCGTCGGGTCCGGTCCCCGCCACGAACGCATGCTCCTGGAGGAGGCGTACGACGCCGCCGAGCTGTCGATGTCGTCCTACATCCTCGCCCGCGCGCGGGGCGCCGCGCTCACAGCGGTCCCGGTGTTTCCGCGGCGGCTCTTCAGCCCGTCGGGCCTGTATGTCCGGCGCGGGATCACGCTCCCCGCCCAGCTCGTCGGCGGCCGGATCGGCGTCTACAGCCTCCAGTTCACGATGTCGGTGGTCGCCCGCGGCGACCTCCACGAGCACTTCGGCGTGCCCATGGAGACGATCACGTGGGTGCGGACCGGGCGCGAGCTGGTCCCGCACCGGTCCGCGCTCGCCGTGGAGGAGCGGCCGGGCGCCGATCTCTGGTCGCTGCTGGCCGCGGGCACGATCGACGCGGTGATCTCGCCCGACGTGCCCTCGGCGTTCGAGGCCGGGATGGTCGCGCGCCTGTTCCCGTCCGTCGCCGACGTCGAGCGGGACCTGTGGCGGCGGACGCGGGTCTACCCGATCATGCACACGGTGGCGATCCGCGACGGGGCGCTGGCCCGGCGCCCGACCCTCGCGCAGGAGCTGTACGACGCGTTCGTGCGGGCGAAGGCGCTGGGCGCCCGGCACCTCCGCCAGCCGCACGCCACGAGCCTGGTCTGGGGCCGCGCGGCCCTCGAGGAGCAGGAGGCGCTATTTGGCGACCCGTTCCCCTACGGCCTCGGGGAGGCCAACCGGCGCGCCCTCGCATACCTGATGCGGTATCAGGTCGCGCAGGGTTTGCTCGAGCGCCCCCCGGCCGTGGACGAGGTGTTCGCGGCGGTATCGGACCACCCCGGGCCCGGCCCGACGGGCGGCTGATGCCTCCGGCGGATGCGGCGCGGGCGATCGCGGCGCGCCCGCCTGGTCGAGCGTCGCCGGCGCCCACGCGGGCGCGCCGGGCCGCGGGGAGGATCCCGCGGCCCGGCGCGGAACAGTCCACCATCCTGCCCTCCGCGGAGGGGACGGAGGCCTTCCGATGACGACCCGGTACGTCCCGCCCGAGAGCGTGCACTTTACCTGGGACGTCCAGCACCCCCCCGCGCTGGCCGTGGAGAGCGGCGATGTGGTGGTCCTGCACACGCGCGACGTGACCGACAACCAGATCACGCCGACGTCGACCGCCGCGACCCTCGCGACCCTGAACTGGGAGCGCGTCTATCCGCTGGCCGGCCCGGTCTATGTGAACGGCGCGCAGCCCGGCGACACGCTCGCGATCGAGATCCTCGACATCCACACCCAGGGATGGGGGTACACCGCCATCCTCCCGGGCCTCGGGCTCCTCGCCGAGGACTTCACGGAGCCCTACCTGCGGATCTTCGATCTCACCGACGGCGACGTCGCCCGCCTGCGCGACGACATCGCCATCCCGGTCGAGCCCTTCTTCGGGACGATGGGCGTCTGCCCGGCGGGCGCGCGCAAGCAGGCGGTGATGCCGCCGGGCACATTCGGCGGCAACATGGACACGCGCCAGCTCACGCGCGGTGCGACGCTCTACCTGCCCGTGCAGGTCGAGGGCGCGCTGTTTAGCTGCGGGGACGCCCACGCCGCGCAGGGCGACGGGGAGGTCTGTGTCACGGGCATCGAGGCGCCGATGTATGCGGCGCTCCGCCTGACGCTCCAGAAGGGCCGGCGGATCCCCGCCCCGCAGTTCGTCACCCCCGGGCCGCTCGTCCCGCGGGTCAATCAGGGGGGATGGTACGGGACGACCGGCGTCGGGCCGGACCTGTACAAGGCATCCCAGGATGCGGTCCGGGCGATGATCGCGCATCTGTCCGAGACGCACCACCTCTCGGCCGAGGACGCCTACATCCTCGCGAGCCTCTGCGTGGATCTCAGGATCGCCGAGGTCGTGGACGCAGGGCAGTACATCGTCAGCGCGCTGCTGCCGATGGCGGTGTTTCGCCGGTAGGGGAGCGTGCTGATCGGCAACGTGACGTGCGAGCGGAACGTGCCGGTCCGCCTGCGCGACGGCACCCGGCTCGCGGCCGACGTCTACCTCCCCGCGGGAGTGCCCGGCCCCTGGCCGGCGATCCTGGAGCGCACCCCCTACGATAAGCTCAACCCGGGGCTCGTCCTCTCGGCCAGGTACTTCGCCAGCCACGGCTACGCGGTCGTGCTGCAGGACGTGCGCGGGCGGTACGCGTCGGAGGGCGAGTGGTATCCCTTTGGCAACGAGGGCCCCGACGGGGTGGAGACGGTCGCGTGGGCGCGCGGGCAGCCGTGGTGCGACGGGCGGGTGGCGACGATCGGCCTGTCCTACTCCTCCTGCACGCAGACGAGCCTCGCCGCCCTGGATCCGCCGGGCCTCGCCGCGCAGTTCGTCAGCCAGGGCTTCCACAACTACCACACCGCGTCGATGCGGCAGGGCGGCGCCTTCGAGATGCGGTTCTTCCTGTACGCCTTCATGATGGCGCTCACCTCGCGGGAGGCGATGGCCGACCCCGCCACGCGGGCGGCGATGCAGCAGGCGTGGAGCGAGGTGCGCTCGTGGCTCCGGCACACCCCGCCCAAGGCCGGGCTCACCCCGCTGCGCCACGTCCCCTCCTACGAGCGCTGGCTGCTGGACGTCTGGCAGCACGGCGACTACGACGAGTACTGGTCGAGCCGTCCCGGGTACTCCATCGAAGGCCTCTACGACCGGCACGCGGATGTGCCGCTCTACCTCTGCGGCGGCTGGTACGACTCCTATGCCCGCTCCACCGTCACCAACTACGTCGAGCTGAGCCGGCGCAAGCGAGGGCCGGTGCGCCTTGTCATGGGGCCGTGGATCCACGGCACCGCCAACCTCGATCTCTCGTACGCCGGCGACGCCGACTTCGGCCCGGATGCGCCGCTCGGCTACGACCTGTTTCGGCTGCGGTGGTTCGATGCCGTGCTCAAGGGGGCGCGCACCGGGATGCTGGAGACGCCGCCCGTGCAGATCTTCGTGATGGGCGGCGGCTCGGGTCGCAGGCTGCCGGGTTCGGGCCGGCTCGACGTCGGCGGCCGCTGGCGGTTCGAGCGGGAGTGGCCGCTCGCGCGCACGGAGCCCACGCCGTTCTACCTGCAGCCGGGGGGCGGCCTGAGCCGCCGGCGCCCGCCGTCGGGGGCCGCGCCGTCGCGCTACGTCTTCGACCCCCGGGATCCGGTGCCGACGATCGGCGGCAACATCTCGGTCGGGTACGACGTGATGCCCGGCGGCGGCTTCGATCAGCGCGGCGGCCCGCACGTGTACGGAGCGCGGGACCGCCTGCCCCTGTCGGCGCGGCGGGACGTGCTCGTCTTCTCCACGCCTCCGCTCGAGGACGACCTCGAAGTGACGGGAACCGTGGCCGTGAAGCTCTGGGCCGCGTCCACCGCGCCGGATACCGACTTCACGGCCAAGTTGATCGACGTCTACCCGCCCAACGGCGACTACCCCGACGGCTACGAGCTCAACATCGGCGACTCGATCATCCGCGCCCGGTACCGCGCCTCGCGGACCGTCCCGGAGCTCATGGAGCCCGGGACCGTGTACGAGTTCACGATCACGCTGTACCCCACGAGCGTCGTGTTCCAGGCGGGGCATCGCATCCGGGTCCACATCTCCTCGTCGAACTTCCCGCGGTTCGATATCAACCCCAACACCGGGGGACCGCTCGGACTCGAGCAGGCGATGCAGACCGCGGTCCAGACCGTCTTCCACGACGCCGAGCGCCCGTCGCACGTGCTGCTGCCGGTGATCCCGGCCTAGGCCTGCCGGGCGCGTGGGGCCGGACGGCGATCCTCCCCGGGGGATCGACCCCGCACCCCGGGGGGCTACGCCCGCCCGCGGGCGGGGCCGCCGGCGCCCGCTGTCACCTGCGCGTGGTTGAGGATGGCGACAAAGGCGACGCCGCCGATGATGTTCCCGGCGAGGGTCGGGAGCATCCACCCGAGGACGGCAGAGCCCGCCGGCAGCGCCCCGGTGACCACGAGGTACGAGACGTCGACGGCCCCGGCGACGACATGGGCAAACCCGCTCACCCCCACGAGGTACGTGATGATCGCGATCACGGTGACGCGGGCGGCCGCCGCAAACGGGAGGAGCCATACCATGAGCGCGATGAGCCAGCCGGCGAAGATCGCCCGGAGGAGGATCGTCCACGGATCGCCCGCCACCGCGCTCCGGCTGATGGCCGCAAACGCGGCGTGGACCGGCGGCGAGAAGAGGCGGCTATGCGCGACGATCCAGGAGAACAGGATCGCCCCGGCGAGGTTTGTCGCGAGGACAACGGCCCAGAGTCGAATGACGTCGGGCAGCTTCGCCCAGCCGCGCCGTGAGAGCAGCAGGATGATCGGCGTCAGCGTGTTCTCGGTAAAGAGCTGCTGCCGGCCGAGGACCACGATGAAGAAGCCGACGGTGTACCCGGCGCGCACCACGAGCAGCCTCCAGGGGGCGTCGGGGAGCAGCGGGAAGAGGACTCCCTGCGCCACGAGCGAGAATCCCATCGACAGGCCCGCGGCGAATCCCGACCACGCCAGGGCGGAGGGGGGGCGGTCGAGCTCCTCCTCGCCCTCCAGGCGGATCGCCTCGTGCACGGTCGCCGCGGTGATCGCGGCTCGGCGTTCCGCCTCGCGGCGCCCGCGTTCGTTCAGATTGCGCTCGACGAGCGCCGTGTCGCTGTGCGCACCCATCTTGGCGAGGCCGGTGGAAAGCGCGTCTGCGTCTCCCGAGGCATTTACCCCCCGCACCGCGCGGCGAAACGCCGCCGCTGCGCGCGGTGGCGAGCCCCCGATCCCGACTCAGCGCGGGGGCGGGCCGCCGGCGCGCGCCAGGGCGCGGCGGACCTGCGCGATCTCCTCCCGGATCGCGTCGAGCTTGCCCTCGAGGAGGCGGATCTTCTCTTCCCCCAGCGTGGGGTGGCGGGGGATCACGGTGATCACGCCGCCCGTCTCGAGGACCGCCTCCGCCACGTCCCCGACGGAGGCGAGGCCCTGCTTGCGGACCGCCTCCATGAGCTCCTCCTCGGTGATCGCCTCGCGCGCTAGGTTGGCCTCGAGCATCCGGCCGTCCCGGATCAGGACGGTCGGCGCGCCCTCGAGCAGCCGGTCCACCGCGGGATGGCGGTACAGGAACCGGCCCACCAGGTAGTTTGCCAGCAGGAGGGCGCTCACGCCGATGAGCCCCCCGGCCAGCGAGTTGTCGTTGCCGATCGTCGCGTTCTGGACCGTGTTGGCGAGCATCATCAGCACCACGAGGTCGAACGAGTTGAGCTGGGCGAGCTCTCGCCGTCCTGCGAGGCGGACGGCGATCACCAGGAACAGGTACACGACGACCGGGCGCACGATCTTCTCGGCCACCGACAACTCGGGCACGAACATGTTGTGCCACATGCGGAACCCCCCGGGAAGCGGACTCGCAACGCGACGCTGCGCGAGCTGTGCTGACTTTCCTTCGCGCAGGCCCGGTCCCTCTGCCCGGCCGGGTGGTCCGGACCCACCCGCGCCGACCGAGGGCACGCGGGCCCGCGCGGCGCAGGGAGGGATCTAACGATGCTCGTCGGACGCCGGCATCCGGTGGACTCGGGCCCGCAGGTGCGGTGCCCCCGGCCGCGTTCAGCGGTCCACGCCCTCGCCGCGGCGGCGCTCGGCGTCGCGGCGATCCTGGGGCTGCTCCCGCTGCCCCCGGCCGCCCCGCGCGGCGTCACCGCGTGCGGCGTCGAGCGATGGCCGGTCAAGATCCTCGCCGACCCCGCTGCGAAGGACGTGGACCTGCACCCCGTGTCCTCGACGGTGGCGACCCTGCGGCAGATGCCCGTCCCCCCGGTCGACCGGACCACGCCGAGGCTGCCCGTCGAGCGGAAGACGTACACCGTCCGGGCGCGCCTCCTGCGGGCGAAGCTCGAGCCCGACGCCGACTACCACCTCGTGCTCGCGGATCCCGGGGATCCACAGCAGACGATGATCGCCGAGATCCCGGCGCCGGAGTGCGCCTACGGCTCTCGCGTGCGGGGCGAGATCGCGCGGGCGCGGCGCGAGTACGATCGCCGGTTCGGGCGGCCCAGCCGCACCCGGTACGCCGGCGTGCGCGGGAGGCCGGTCGTCGACGTCACAGGGGTCCTGTTCGTCGACGTGCTGCACCATCAGAACGGCGTCGCTCCCAACGGGGTCGAGCTCCACCCGGTCCTCGACATCCGATAGGACGAGGGGCCTCGAGGGCCGAGGCGCCGCGGCCTACCCGAGGCGGATCTGCACGCGCGAGCCGTCGGCCCGCTTCTCCACCTCGATGCGCGCCGGCAGCCGATCGGCGAGCTCCGCGAGGTGCGTGATGACGCCCACCATGCGGCCGTCCCGCCGGAGCGACTCGATCGCGGCCGCGGCGCTGTCGAGGGCCGCCGCATCGAGGGTCGAGAACCCCTCGTCGATGAACAGGCTGTCGAGGCTGACGCCGTGGTGCCGGCGCCGCACCTGCTCGCTGAGCTCGAGCGCGAGCGCGAGCGACGCCAGGAAGGTCTCCCCGCCGCTCAGCGTATCGGCGCTGCGCCGCTGGCCGGCGTTGTCGTGGTCGACCACCGCGAGCGCCCCGCCGCCGGTGTACTCCAGCGTGTAGCGGTTCGTGACCGCCCACAGGCGTGTCGATGCGCCGGCGGCGAGCTCCGCGAACGCCTCCTCGAGCACGTAGCTCTGGAATCCGCCGCTGCGGAGGTCGTCGGCGAGCAGGCGGTAGAGCTCGAACTCGCGCGCGACCGCGGCGGTCTCCCCCGCGAGCTCGCGGGCCTTCTCGACCCGCTCCGCGAGCCGGCCGGTCTCCGCCTTCAGCCGGGCGGCCTCCTCCACCCGCGCCCGCTCCGCCTGCTCGGCCTCGTGCTGCGCCGCCTCGGCCGCGCGCAGATCCTCCTCGGTGACCCGGCTGCCCCCGAGGCGCGCCTCGAGCTCGGCGATCCGCTGCTCGAGGCGGTGCCGGGCCGCGGCGTGCGCCGTGATGCGCTCGCGGAGGGCCGAGGCCGCGGCCGGATCGAGGACCGCCGCGCGGGCGGCCGCGAGCCCGTCGAACCCGGCGTCCCGCGCGGCGCGGGCCGCCGCCTGTGCCAGCTCGGCGGCCCGCCGCTCGGAGGCGGCCAGCGCGGCGCGCGCGTCCCGGCACTGCGCCTCGCATCCGGCGAGCACGGTCGCCGCGCGCGTGGCCCGTTCCCGGGCGATCTCGAGGGCCTGCGTGAGCCGCCGCACCTCCGCGGCGAGGTCGGAGCGCTCCTGCTCGGGGCTCGGGTGGGTCGTGACCCTCCGGACCCGTGCGTCCAGGGCGCCGAGTTCGGAGGCGAGCGAGCCCGCGTCCTTCTCGGCCGCCGCCAATTGCTCCGCGAGCGACTCGCGGCGCTCGCCGAGCGCAGCGCGCTCGGCGAGCGCCGCCTGGTACGCCTCGCGCGCGGAGCCGAGCGCCCCCTGGATCTCGGTGTGCCGGCGCCGCCCCGCCGCCGCCGCGGCGGCGGCCGCGCACACGCGCTCCTCGATCGGCTCGGGGCCGGATGCGGCGACGATGTCCGCGACCAGCTCCCGCAGGCGCGCTTCGTCTGCGGCGACGCGCCGGGCGAGGCCGTCGGCCTCCTGGCGCGCCCGCGTGGCCTGCGTCTCGGCCTGCCGCGCCGCCGCCGCGGCGGCGGC
>JAJPJJ010000084.1 GCA_021324295.1 Bacillota bacterium | reverse complement strand
TCGAATGCGAAAATAGAAACCCCTGTCCACACGGGCAGAGGCAAACACCCAACCAGCCTATTATTGGTGCTGTGGGCGATCAGCCATCTCGGGTTCCGAAACGCCTGCGCCAGCCCTTACAGGATGTACCGGCTGAGGTCGCGGTTCGCGAGGATCCCGGCCAGCCGCTCCCGGACGTAGGCGGCGTCGATCACGACGTGCGCCGGCATCTCGGGCGCGGCGAACGAGATCTCCTCCGTCACCTTCTCGAGGATCGTGTGCAGCCGGCGGGCCCCGATGTCCTCCGTCTCGGCGTTCACGAGGTGGGCGATGCGGGCCATCTCCCGCACGCCGTCGGGCGGAAACTCCACCGTCACCCCCTCGCTCGCGAGCAGCGCCGTGTACTGCCGGGTCAGCGCGTTGTGGGGCTCGACGAGGATCCGCACGAAGTCCTCCTCCGTGAGCGGCGCCAGCTCGACGCGGATCGGGAGGCGACCCTGCAGCTCCGGGATCAGATCCGACGGCTTGCTCACGTGGAACGCGCCGGCGGCGATGAACAGGATGTGGTCGGTGCGCACGGGGCCGTGCTTCGTCGTGACGGTCGACCCCTCGATGATCGGGAGGATGTCACGCTGCACCCCTTCGCGCGACACATCCGGACCGGCGCCCCCCTCGCGCCCGGCGATCTTGTCGAGCTCGTCGATGAAGACGATGCCGTTCTGCTCGGCGCGCCGGACGCCCTCGCGCACCACCTCGTCCATGTCGATGAGCTTCTGGGCCTCCTCCTGGGTGAGGGCGCGCAGGGCCTCCGGCACGGTCATGCGGCGGCGACGGCGGCGGCGCGGCAGGATGCTGCCGAACAGGTCCTGGAGGTTGACGCCCATCTCCTCCACGCCCTGCCCGGAGAACACCTCGATCATCGGTGTCGCCGTCTCCTCCACCTCGATCTCGACCGTCTCCCGGTCGAGCTCGCCCCGATCGAGGCGGTCCCGCACCGCGGCGCGTCGCTCGCGGAGGTCGTCCGCGCCCGCCCCCGGTGCCTCGGGCGGGGGGGCGGGCGCCCGGCCCCCGCCGAAGAGCACCTCCAGCGGGTTGGTGAACCCCGGCTCGCGCCGCGGCGCCGGCACGAGGATCTCCACCAGCCGCTCCCGGGCCGCCGCGGCGGCCCGCGCCTCGACCGTGCTGATGCGCTCCGCCTTGACCATCTGCACCGAGGTCTCCACGAGCTCGCGGACCATCGCATCGACGTCCCGGCCGACGTAGCCCACCTCCGTGAACTTGGTGGCCTCCACCTTGACGAACGGGGCGGCGGCGAGGCGGGCGAGGCGGCGGGCGATCTCGGTCTTGCCCACCCCCGTCGGACCGATCATCAGGATGTTCTTGGGGATCACCTCGTCGCGCAGCGCCGGATCGAGCCGGCTGCGACGGTAGCGGTTGCGCAGCGCGATCGCGACGGCGCGCTTGGCGGCGGCTTGCCCCACGATGTACTTGTCGAGCTCCTCGACGATCCGCCGGGGCGTGAGCGCCTCGATCGACAGCGCCCCGTCGGGCCGCGTCCGGGTCTCCATGGCACTACAGGACCTCCACGGTCACCTGAGCGTTGGTGTACACGCAGATCTCGGCGGCGAGGCGCAGCGCTTCGCGGGCGATCTCCTCGGCACCGAGCGTCGAGTGCTGCAGCAGGGCACGCGCCGCGGCCAGGGCATACGGCCCGCCGGAGCCGATCGCGGCCACCCCGTCGTCTGGCTCGACGATGTCGCCGCCACCGGAGAGGACGAAGAGGTGCTCACGGTCGGCCACGACCATGAGCGCGTCCAGGCGACGGAGGATGCGGTCGGTCCGCCAGTCCTTGGCTAGAGCGACGACCGCGCGGGGTAGGTGGCCGTGCGCCTCGCCGAGCTTCTGCTCGAGGCGCTCGTAGAGGGTCAGGCCGTCCGCGGCCGAGCCGGCGAACCCGAGCAGCACGCCGTCCCCGATCCGCCGCACCTTGCGGGCGCCGTGCTTGAGCACCGTCGCGCCCGTGGTCACCTGGCCGTCCCCGGCCACGGCGACCCGGCCATCCCGCCGGACCGCGACGATCGTGGTGGACCGCATCTGCCCCACCCTCATCACAGCCACCCCTGCCGCTGCTCCGGCGCGGGCCCGTCGCGCAGGCGCGAGCGCCTCAGGTCGGCGCGCCGACGTGCTCCGGCTCGCGCGCCCTGGGCGCCTCCTTGTACGTGCAGGCTTTGTTGCTGCACACGACGCTCGGGGTCGCACCGCGCCGGGCCCGCTTGGCCACGAGCATCTGGCCGCAGACGGGGCAGGCGCGCCCCAGCGGGCGATCCCACGACGTGAAGGTGCACGCCGGGTAGTTCGCGCACCCGTAGAAGACGCGCCCCTTCCGCGTCCGTCTCTCCACGATCTCGCCCCCGTCGAGCGGGCATCGCACGCCGATGCCGACCGGCCGCGTGTACGAGCACTCGGGGTACCCCGAGCAGGCGATGAACTCGCCGAACCGACCCCGCCGCTTCACCAGCGGCCGGCCGCACCGCGGGCACGCCTCGCCGATCTCCTCCGGCGCCATGTCCACTTCCTCGATGTCCTTCTCGGCCCGGCTGAGCACCTCGGCGAAGGGGCCGTAGAAGGCGCGGAGCAGCCTGATCCAGTCCTCCTTGCCTTCCTCGACCCGATCGAGGTCCTCCTCCATGTGCGCGGTGAACTCGACGTCCATCACCTGCGGGAAGTGCGCGACCAGCAGGGAGTTCACGAGGACGCCCAGATCGGTCGGGTACAGCCGCCGGTCCTCCAGCTCCACGTACCCCCGCTGCTTGATCGTCTCGATGATAGGGGCGTACGTGCTCGGGCGCCCGATCCCGCGGTCCTCCAGCGCGCGCACGAGCGTGGCCTCGGTGTAGCGGGGCGGCGGCTGGGTGAAGTGCTGGGCGGGATCCAACCCGAGCAGGCGGAGCCGGTCTCCCTGCGCCAGCTCCGGCAGCCATCCCTCCGGGGTCTCCTCCTCCCCGTTGTCGCGCCCCTCCAGGTAGACGCGGAGGAACCCGGGGAACTTCACGCGCGAGCCCGTCGCCCGGAACCCGTACGGCCCGGCGACGATGTCCACCGCGAGCGTGTCCATGACCGCCGAGGCCATCTGGCTCGCCACAAACCGCTCCCAGATCAGTTTGTAGACGCGGTACTGGTCGGTCTTGAGGTAGGGCCGTACCGCCTCCGGCGTCCTGCGGACCGACGTCGGCCGGATCGCCTCGTGGGCGCCCTCCGCGCCGCGGCGCGACGTGTACCGGCGCGGCTCATGCGGCACGTACGACGGCCCGTACGCCTCCGCGATGTACTCCCGCGCCTGCCGCTGCGCCTCCGGCGCCACGTGCACGGCGTCTGTACGCATGTACGTGATCAGGCCGACCGTCCCCTCCGGGCCGACGTCGAGGCCCTCGTAGAGCTGCTGGGCCACGACCATCGTCCGGGCGGCGGAGTAGCCGAGCTTCCGGTTGGCCTCCTGCTGCAGCGTGCTCGTCGTGAACGGCGCTGCCGGGTGACGCTGCTGGTCCTTCCGGCGGACCTCCGCCACGACGTACGGGAGCCGCTCGAGCTCCTGCACGAGGGCCTGCGCCTCGGCCTCCGTGCCGATCGAGACCTTGTCGCCGCCCTTCGTGATGAGGCGGGCCGCAAACGGCGCGTCCTCCAATTCGCGCGTGAGCCGCGCGGTGATCGTCCAATACTCCTGGGGGACGAACGCCTCGATCTCCTTCTCTCGCTCGCAGACCAGCCGCACGGCCACCGACTGCACGCGGCCGGCGCTCAGCCCGCCCCGCACCTTCCGCCACAGGAGCGGGCTCAGCTTGTAGCCGACGAGCCGGTCGAGGATGCGCCGCGCCTGCTGGGCGTTCACGAGGTTCTGATCGATATCGCGCGGGGCGGACAGCGCCCGCCGCACGGCATCCTTCGTCACCTCGTGAAACTCGATCCGCTTGATCTTGGGGTTGACGGGGTTGAGGATCGTCGCGAGGTGCCACGAGATCGCCTCGCCCTCCCGGTCGGGATCGGTGGCGAGGTAGACGCCCGCGGCCTTCTTCGCGGCCGACCGAAGCTCCTTGATCACGGGGCCCTTGCCCTTGGGCACGACGTACTTGGGCGCGAAGCCGTTGTCGACGTCCACGCCGAGCTGGCTCCGCGGCAGGTCCTTGACGTGCCCCATCGAGGCGACCACGTCGTACCGGCGGTCCAGGAGCTTCTTGAGCGTCCGCGCCTTGGTCGGCGACTCTACGACGACAAGCGATTTGGCCACGTAGCGCCTCCTGCATCGATCGGGGCGGCTCCCGCGCGGTCCACCCCGCGCCGCACGAAGTTCTTCCCCGGGCACTCCCGGACGAGACCCCTGACCTCGAGCGCCGCGAGGGCCGCGGACGCGTGGGCCGGGCCGAGGCCGGACGCCGCGGCGATCGCGTCGACGTGCCGCGGCTCGTCTCCGAGGGTCTCGAGCACGCGCCGCTCCGTCTCCGAAAGCGAGGCCGTCACGGGGGCGGCGGCCGGCCGGGGACGCAGCGCATCGCGCGGGAGGCCGAGCACCTCCGCGAGGTCCGCAGGCGCCGCGAGCACGCGCGCACCCTCGGCCAGCAGCCGGTGCGGCCCGCGGCTCCGCGGAGCGTGGACGCTTCCCGGGACCGCGAACACGACCCTGCCCTGGGCGGCGGCAAACCGCGCCGTGATCATCGCTCCGCTGGTCACATCCCCCTCGACCACCACCACCGCGCGCGCCAGGCCGCTGATCAACCGGTTGCGCGGCGGGAACTGTCGGGGCTGCGGCGGCGCGCCCATCGGCATCTCGGCCACCACGGCCCCCCGCTCCAGCATCGCTTCCATTAAAGTGCGATGCTCGGGCGGGTAGGTCACGTCCACGCCGCATCCGAGCACGCCGACCGTCACCCCTCCGCCCCGCAGCGCCCCCGTGTGCGCCGCCCGATCGACGCCCCGGGCGAGCCCGCTCAGGACCACGACGCCCGAGGCGCCCAGCACCTCGCCGAGCCAGCGCGCGACCCCGCGGCCGTAGGCCGATGCGCGCCGCGTTCCGACGATCGCCACCGCGCGGCCGTCCCCGCCGGCCCACGCGCCGCGGAGATACAGGACGGGGGGTGGGTCGGGCAGATCGCGGAGCGCGGCCGGATAACCGGCGTCGAGCCAGGTCACCACCCGGGCGCCCGCCGCCTCGGCGCGGCCGAGCTCGCGCTCGACGTCCACGCCGCGCCGCTCCCGTGCGATCAACGCCGCGAGATGCCGCCCGATTCCGCGCACCCCGGCCAGCACCGGCTCCGGCGCATGCCAGGCGGCGGCCGCCGACCCGAGCGTGCGCACGAGCTGCGCGATGCGGCGGGCGCCGAGGTGCGGCGTCAAGTGCAGCGCGATCAGGCACCGCCGCTCGCACGCATCGTCCATGGATTCTATACCCCGGCCTGAGACGCTGTCAAATCTCGGCCGCCCTCTCCCCGGTGGGCATGCCACGGCTGGCGCACCAGCACCAGGACGTCGACGCGGGCCGCACCGCCGTCCTCGATGAGCACGCGGGCGCACTCGCTCGCGGTCGCGCCCGTCGTCATCACGTCGTCGAGCAGCAACAGGCGTGCGCCGCGCAGGATCCGCGTGCGAAACCCCAGCGCAAACGCGCCGCGCACGGCGCGCCACCGCGCATGCTCGCCTTGACCCCGCAGGCTCGGCACGCCGTGCACTTGGACGAGCCACGGGGGCGCGAGGTCGTCGCACCGCACCAGCGCCCGCAGCGCGGGGAGGGCATCGAGGTAGATCGCGGTGAGGGGATGGACCGGCCGGCCGCGCAGCTGTTCGGGATGAAACGGAACCGGCAGGAGCAGGTCGTAGCGCCGCAGCGCCGGGTGCGCCCGCAGGAAACCCGCGAGCAACCGGCCGAGCAGCCGCGCGGCGCGCGGGTCGGCCGCGTCCTTGGCCGCGAGCACGAGCCGCTGCGCCGCTCCCTGGTTGTACCCGAGCGCCGCGTACGTCGCCCCGGCGCGGAACCACCCGCGCCGGCACCCCAGGCTCAGGCACCGCCCGGCACAGCAGCGCTGCGCGCAGCGCGGGCATGCGTCGGCGGCGATCGGCACGAGGGAGGCAGCCGCGCACGCCGGCGAGATCGGGTACCCCGGCCCGCACCGGGGGCAGTCGCGATGGCCGCGCAGCGCGACCCACAGCGAGAGCGCGCGCCCCTGCGGGGGCGCGCCGCACGACAGGGTCACTCCCCCACCGCGTTCACCATGCCCTCGACCGGGCGGTCGAGCGTCCGGTAGCCGACCGCCTCCGCCACGTGGGGGAGCCGGATCGCGTCCGCCCCCTCGAGGTCCGCGATCGTGCGGGCGACCCGGACGATCCGCTCGTACGCGCGTGGGCTCAACGCCAGGCGGTCGATCGCGTGGCGGAGGAACGCGGACGCCTCGGGCTCCAGCACGCAGCAGCGGCGCGCGAGGCCCAGCGGCATCGTCCCGTTGGTGAGGGCGTCGGTCCCCGCGCCCGCGCCGCGCGCGGCCTGCCGCGCCCGCGCGCGCACCACCCTGTCGCGCACGGCCGCAGACGATTCCGACGGCGCCGGGGAGGTGAGCGCGGCGCCGGGCAGCCTCGGCACCTCGACGTGCAGATCGACGCGGTCGAGCAGCGGGCCGGAGACGCGGGCCAAGTACCGCAGACGCTGCGGCGGCGCGCACACGCACGCGTGGATGGGGTCGCCGAGGTACCCGCACGGGCAGGGGTTCATCGCGGCGACGAGCATGCACCGCGCCGGAAAGACGACGGCCGCATGGGCCCGCGCCACCACGACCCGCCCTTCTTCGAGCGGCTGGCGCAGCGCCTCGAGCGCATCCCGGCGAAACTCCGGCAGCTCGTCCAGGAACAGCACCCCGAGGTGCGCCAGGCTCACCTCCCCCGGCCGCGGCACCGCCCCGCCGCCTACGAGCGCCGGCAGCGAGGCGGCGTGGTGCGGCGCGCGGAACGGCCGCGTCGTCACGAGCGCCCCCCGGGGGGACAGGCGGCCGGCGACGCTGTAGATGCGCGTCACCTCGATCGCCTCCTCGCGCGTCAACGGCGGCAGGATCGTCCCGAGCCGCCGGGCCAGCATCGTCTTGCCCGACCCCGGTGGCCCGATGAGCAGGACGTTGTGCATGCCCGCGGCCGCGATCTCCAGCGCGCGGCGCGCGTACGCCTGCCCCCGCACGTCGGCGAGGTCGACGCCCCCGCCCCCCGCCTCCCGAAGCTCCCCCGCGCGCCGCTCCCACAGGCGCAGCGGCTCCCGCGCGGCGAGGGCCCGCCCGAGAGCGGCCAGCGACGCGACCGCGTGGATCGGGAGGTCCTCCACGATCGCCGCCTCCGCCGCGTTGGCCTCCGGGACGACGATCCCCCGGCGCCGCCACTGCCGCGCCCCGAGCGCGATGCTGAGCGCGCCCACCACCGGGCGCACCGCCCCGTCCAGCGACAGCTCGCCGACGACCACGTACCCCGCGAGCGCCCCCGCCGGCACCTGCCCCGTCGCCGCGAGGATGCCGAGCGCGATCGGGAGGTCGAACGCCGGGCCTTCCTTGCGGGTGTCGGCGGGGGCGAGGTTCACCGTGATCCGGCGCGCCGGCATCTCGTACCCCGCGTTGCGGATCGCGGCGCGCACCCGCTCCCGCGCCTCCCGCACCGCCGCGTCCGGCAGCCCGACGATCGCGAACGACGGGAGGCCCTGGCCGACGTCGACCTCGACATCGACGGCCACCGCGTCCAGCCCCACCACCGTCGCGCTCTGGACCCGTGCGAGCATCGCCTCACCGAGCGCTATTATAGATAATTAGATGTAAACATGTCTAGATGGCTGACTTCGTCCGCGGCCGCCTGCGCCCGCAGCGGCCCTGCCTCGGCACCGGCGGGCCCACTCTGCGTGCTTCCCCGAAGGGAGCAACAATTCACGGTGCCTGCGGCCACCAGGGTCTGACTTTTCGTCGGGCTCCCAGCACCAGTGGACCGCGACCTCTTGTCACCGGTTGCACCAGCCGATTCTTGCGCGCACACTTTCATCCTTCATGGTGTCGCAGACGACATGACCGACTTTTCGGAGATAATCAACACGCAGGCAGGATGCTCCCGTTTCACGCCGCGTAAGGCCGCATAGAAACAGCCATCCAACGCGAGCACGGGCGCCCTGCCGTGGTCCTTGCCCGAGATACCTGTCGCACCAAACTGACCTATGCCGGCGGAGAGTGGCAAGCATCCCAAGGCGAGGTATCGTCAATAGGTGTGGAAACGGAAAGGGCGGTCGGTTACCCTCTTGGTGGATGAAACCAAGACCGGGTTGAGGGCCCGGAAGGAGGGGAACCGCCGCC
>JAJPJJ010000001.1 GCA_021324295.1 Bacillota bacterium | reverse complement strand
TAAGGCTGGAGCCGGAAGGCCACGACCAGACAGTAGCCGATCAAGAGGCCGCCCAGAAAGCGGCTCCAGAACTCGCGGGTTCCGAACTTCGCGTTCACGGCAGTTTGTCGTCCTTCTGCTGCGGCTTGGGCGGCTTGTGCTGCTGCTGCCACTCGTCCCAGAACTTCTGCGCGGAGACCTCGCCGGTCGTAGGCACGTCCGAAAGGTTCGGCCGCAGGTCGATGGTCGGCGCGTCCTTGGGCAGGCCCAGGCGATCCAGCACCTGATCGGTCAGATCGGGCAGGTCGCCGCCCACGACCGACTGCTTGACCAGCACGATGCGTCCGCCCGCCAGCTCGGCGATGGTGGGCGCGATGCTGCGGCCGATGCGCAGCATCTCGATCTCGTCACCACCCCTCACTCCGAACGCCTTGCGCTCGGCGTTCGTGATCCGCACCAGATCGACCGTCACGCAGCAGCGCCCCTCCCAGTGGCTGCCCATGAGGTGCCCCAAGCCGAGTCCCGCCACGGCGAGCGAGAGCGCCAGCCCTCCCGCGATGAGAACGGAACGACTATCCACGGCCGTTCAGCGCGTAGGCCACGAGCCAGTCCTGTCCGGGGGTGCCGGAGCGCACCGTCCACTTCCCGGCTGGATCGTGGTAGATGATGGTGGGCGTGCCGCTCGCGCCTGCCTTGCGCAGCCAGTCGAGATGGCGCTTGAGCGCGGCCTGCATTTCCGGCGGCGGGTCGGGCAGAGGCGCGATCCCGCCCTCCTCGTTGGCCTCCGAGTAACCGGCATCGTTGCGATCCAGCGCTGCGGCCGGATCGCGGTCGGACATGATGGCCGCCGCCTTGGGACCGGATGAGGTCTTGATGAGGCCGAGCATCACGTAGTGGACGCGGATTTTCTCCGCCACGGGTTTCAGTTGTTCCCGGAGCTTGTGGCAGAAGATGCAGTTCGGATCGAAAAACACGTACATCTGCGCGGCAGCGTCGGAAGGCCCCGTGGCGAACACCGTGGGATCTCCGTCGATGTCCTTGACCAACGAGTCGAGGTCGGGTTTCGGAGCGTACTGTTCGAGGTAGGTGGTGGTCAGGTTCTCGCCGGTCGGCGCGATCACCGCGCCAGCGATCACGTAGCCGTCGAGTCCGTACAGGACGCCGTAACTCCCGTCCTCCTGCGCGACCAGATACCCGGTCATGCCGGAGGTCGCCTGAAAGGTCTTTTCCACCTTCATGTGCCCGGAGGCGACGAGGTGTTCGAGCGCCCCGGGCAGGCCCGATCCTTGCCCCTGCGCGGGCACTGCCACGGAACCCGGGTTTTGCGGCTGCGAGTGCTCCTCGGGAGGAGCGAGTAGATGGGTCTTGCCGGAAACCTTCTTTCCGCCGCAGGCGGAAAGGCACAGGCAGGCAGCAATGACGAAATCACGCTTGTTCAAATTGAGGATCCTCCGGTTGTTGGGTTTCCACGACCGCCCGAATCCGGTCGGCCGGGATGGGAAAGGGACAGTGAAAGCTCACCTGCACGAGCGGCCGGTGTTCGGCGCGCGGCTCCGAGAAGGCCGGAAGTCCGAGCCACTCTCGATACAGCGCGAGCGCCGTCACCGTTTCCCGGCCGAGCCGGAAGCTCTGGCCCTGAAACGAGACGGACCACGAACCGTCCAGCGCCACACGCACGTGCCGCCACAGAAGGCGCGAGATGAGCCAGGGCTGAAGGCCGTCGGCGTGCAGGAGTTTCAGACACAGGTTGCGGAGCCACACGCTATTCCTCGCCGCGCAGTCTTCGCAGGGCGTAATCCAGGGACACCGCCCCGGAAAGTTTCCGGTAGTCCTGATCGGAGGCCCGCGCGCAGGCGTGCCAGGGCGAACCGTTCTGCGTGCGGCGCTCCTCCATCGTCGCGCACGGCGCTTCGCGCGCGAGCACGAAGGTCGGCACGGCGGTCACGCCGTAGCTTTGGAACACGCGCGGGTCTATGACCATGGCCGCGCCGGTTTCCGAAAGCGGTTTCAGCACTTCCCGGAAGAACCAGACGAGATCGTGATCCGGATCCATCCCCCGGAAGGCCAGCACCGCACCCGAGCGCGCAGCCTGTCGTCCGTAGGACAGGAGCATCTCCTTGGGCATCGAGTCCGAGACCATGAGGTAGATGCGATCCTCGGCAACGGCCACGCCGCAGACGAAAGCGAAAAGCCAAAGCGCAACCCGGATCATCGGCGCGCCTCCAGGACTTCGGCGGCGGTCTTACCGTAACGCTTGCGCGCGGTGCGCTCGGCCAGCCTGCGACAGGCGAGCGCGAGCGCCTGCCCGTGCGCAAGCCCGGGATTCTCCGACAGCACGGCCTCTACCTCTCTGGCCCGCGCGGCCCGGTCGTCCGGGGCCGTGGTGTAGAGCCAGTAGGTATAGGGGTCGGCCACGAAGCGGTAGATGCCCTGCCCGGTGTCCGCGCGCACGAAGATTTCCGAGTAGGTGCCGGGTGCGGTGTGCACGGAGTTCAGCTCCTCGCGCAGGGCTTCGTCTCCGATCAGGAGACCCGCCTTGAAAGCGGCATCCAGAGATTCGGCCTTCTGCGCGAGCGCGAACAGCCAGGAGGAGTTCGCGTAGGCCGCCATCGCGGCCTGCGAGCGGGTCAGGTCGTTGAAACCCTGCGTGATGATCCCCGCCGATCCGCCATATTTGCGGTAGGTGCGGTAGGCGCGCTCGATAAAGCCGCCGGACTGCAGATCGCCGAGCAGGTCCCAGGCTTCGTCGATCATCATGAGCTTCGGGATCGAGGCATCGCCCAGGCCGTACATGGTCTCGGCGATGCGCTGCATCACCATGGTCAGGACCACGTTGCGGAACATGCCCTGTCCCTTGAGGTCGTCCATCTCCACGACCGTGAAGCGGCTGCGCAGATCGACCGGCGCGCCGGTCCCGTCGAACCAGGACGCGAAACGCCCCTCGACGTAGGGACGAAGCTGCGCGGCGATGTCCTTAGCGCGCTGATCGTCGTGACCGGCGAGCCAGCGGGCCACGTCGCCCAGGGTCGCCTTCGGCCCTTTGGCGCGCCACGAAGCGTCGATGGCGTGCTCGATGATGGTCTCCTGCCAGTCGTCCACGCCCTTGAACGCCGACTGCGGAAAGGCCATGTAGCGCACCAGCTCGCGCATCATCTCCATGGCTTCCTTGAGTTCTTCTTCCGT
>JAJPJJ010000028.1 GCA_021324295.1 Bacillota bacterium | reverse complement strand
GGAGACCGACTGGTCGCGGTACGGCCGCGGGCGGCACCCCAAGTGCGCCAACTGCATGGCGCACTGCGGCTACGAGCCGACCGCGGTGCTGGCCACGATGAGCTCGCCCAGGGAGATGGTGCGGGCGGCGTTCGGCCGGTAGCCCCCGGCCACGTGGGTCTGCGGCAGGGACGCCATGCTCCGGGTTGGAGACGCGGCACCCGCTTTCACGCTCCCCGCGGTCGACCGTCCGCCCATCGCCCTGCAGGACGTCCTGCAGGCCGGGGAGAACGCGCTGCTGGTGTTCCTCCGCTATCTCGGCTGACTCCCGTGCCGTGACCACGTGGTGCAGTTGCATCCACACCGCAGCGAGTTCGATCGGCTCCGTACCCGGGTCCTCGTGATCTCCTTCGACGAGGAAAGGTGGGCGCGGGCCTGGCTCCGGGACACCGGGGTGTCCTTCCCGCTGCTGCTCGATCGGGAGCGGCGCGTCTACCGCGCCTACGGCCTCAGGCGTTCCGTCCTCCGCACGTGGAGCCCGCGCACGGCCTGGTACTACATGCGGCGGCTCGCCGCGGGCGCCCGGCTGCCTGTGGTGCGCGGCGACCCCTACCAGCTGGGCGGCGACGTCATCGTGGATGCCGGTGGGATCGTTCGCCTGGCGCACCGGAGCCGCGATCCGGCGGACCGGCCGCCCGCCGAGCGGCTGCTGGAGGTGCTCCGCCAGCTCCGCCCACCGTAGCGCGGCCGCATCCATGCGCCAGCCGCCGCGCATCCTGATGGTCGCGGGCGAGGTCTCGGGGGATCACCAGGGAGGCCTGCTGGCCCGCGCGCTGCGCCGGCTCCGCCCGGACCTCGCCCTCTGCGGCGTCGGCGGCGCGGAGATGGCGGCCGCAGGCGTCGACGTCCTCGTGGACAGCACCCGGTGGGGCGTGATCGGCTACGCGGAGGCGTACCTGCGGCTTCCGGTCTATGCCCTCCGCTTCCTGCGGCTCAGCCGCCTCATCGAGCGCCTCCGGCCGGATCTCCTCCTGCTGATCGACTTTCCCGGCATGAACCGCGAGATCGCCGGGCGCTTCGCCGGACGCTTCCCCGTCGTGTACTTCTTTCCGCCGCAGACGCACGGCCGGCGGGGCCGGTCGGCCGCGCGGATGGCGCGGCATGGCGTCCGGCTGCTCGCGGTGCTGCCGTTCGAGGCGGACGCGTACAGGCGTGCGGGCGCCGATGTCGTGTTCGTGGGCCATCCGGCCGTGGACGCGGCGGCGATGGCCACGCAGCGGCCCAGGATGTTAAGAGAGGCATGGGGCGTGGGCCGGGGGCCCCTCGTCGGTCTGCTGCCCGGCAGCCGGGACCAGGAAGTCCGCGCCCTCCTGCCGCCGATGCTGGAGGCGGCCCGGCGGCTCCGGCGTGCGCACGGCGCGCAGTTCGTGCTGCCGATCGCCTCGCGTCGCCTGCGGCCGGCCATCGAGAGGGCGGTGGCCGCCTCGCGGGTGCCCGTGCACGTGCTCGGCAGGGGAGAGGGGGACGCGGCGAGCCCGGGAGAACCGCCGGGCGTCTCGATCGCCGCGATGGCCGCGTCGGACGTGGTCGTGGTGGCGTCCGGAACCGCGCCGGTCGAGGCGGCGTGTCTCGGGGTGCCGATGGTGGTGGTGTACCGCGTGTCCCGGCTCACGGAGTGGATCGCCCGCCGGTTCGTCGTGCCACCGGACCTCGAGCGTACGGGCCTCTCGGTGCCCAGCATCGTGGCGGGCCGGCCGATCGTGCCCGAGCTGGTCCAGGGCGCCGTTACGGGCCCGCGCATCTACGCGGAGGTGGAGCGCTTGCTGACCGACGCCGAGCTCGGGCAGCGGATCCGGGACGACCTCGCCGCGGTGCGGCGGCAGCTCGGGCCGCCGGGCGCGCTGGAGCGCGCCGCGGCGGAAGTGTTGCGCGCGCTGGACAGCCGGACGGCGCGCGCGCTACGATAGGGCGGTGGACGGCGAGGCCGTGATGGCCCTCTGGCGTCGAATCGGACTCTGGATGATCCCGGGCGTTCTGCTCGCCGCGCTCGCGTGGAGCCTGATCCCGCACGGCGCGCGCCCGCCCGGGCCGGACCTCTCCCGGGCGACCCGGGACGAGACGCGTCCGGCCGACGCGCAGGGCCCGATCCCAATCGGGCCAGACGGCCGGCCGTCCAAGGAGGCCGACGAGGGAACAGCGGGGGCCCGCCGCCCGCGGAGCGTGCGGGTGCCGGGGCCGGAGGACCGCATCACCACGGAGACTCCGCCGCGCGGCGCCGCGCAGCGACAGGACTCGACCACCGCCCCGCGCGCCGGGGTGGCCACCGGTGAGATCCGCGCCGGCACGCTCGTCGGCACCGACGAGACCGGCCGCCGACGGTGGCAGATCAGAGCCGACGACGTCGTCCTCGCCCGGGGCCGGCAGGTCGTGGAGCTGCGGAACGTGCGCGCGACGTTCTACAACGCCGATGGCACGCAGATGACCGTCACCGGCGCACGCGGACGGTACGACACGCAGACCCGCGAGGTCGACATCGAAGGTCAGGTGCACGGGGCCGCGAGCAACGGACGCGAGATCTTCGCCGATGCGCTCCACTACTCCCCCGCCACGCAGCAGGTGACGGGGAACGGACACATCCGCGTCGTCGAAGAGCGCGTGGTCATGTACGCGGACCACATGACCTCCAACACCGCGCTGGGCCAGACGCGATTCTTCGGCCACGTGCGCATGACCGTCCGTTGAGCCGTCCCCCGCGCTCCCCCGCCACGGCCGCCGCGCTCCTGGTGCTGCTCGGCGCGGGGCTGGTGTGGCCGCCGCCGGCCGCCCCGGGCCCTCGCCCGGCTCTCGCCCAGCTCTCGCCGGCCCGCTCCGCGCGAGAGGACCGGCTGCCCGTCGACGTGGAGGGAGCCACCGTCGTCGAGTACGACGCGCAGAGCGACCAGTACACGTTTCGCGGCGAGCGCGTCGTCGTGACCCGCGGCGCCCAGCGCCTGGAGGCGCCCGAGATCTTCTACGATGGCGCCCGGCGACGCGCCCTCCTGCCCCGGCGGGGGACGATCTCGACGCCCACGATGGAGCTGTCGGCCGACCGCATCACCGCGGACCTCGCGGCCAGGCACGTTCTCGCCGTGGGGCAGGTTGCCGGCCGCCTGCTCGAGGGCGGCGTCTGGGCGCACCTCAGCGCGGCGCGCATCGAGGCGGACGACCGGCCGGATGCGCAGCGGGCGGAGGCGACCGGCGACGTGGTCATGATCCGCGCCGACGAGGAAGTGCGCGGCGATCGCGTGACCTACGACCGCCTCGCCCGCCGCAGCACCGTGGAGGGGCACGTCGTGTTGACCCGTGGCGTCGACCGCCTGCAGGCCGACCGCATCGCCATCGATCTGGGCACCGACGACGCGGAGGCTACCGGCCACGTGGTGCTCCAGCGGCAGGGCCAGGAGATGCGGGCGTCCGCCGACCGGGCGGCGTACTCGCGGCGCCGGCAGGTGGCCGTGCTCTCCGGCCGCGCCGTGCTCGTGCGCGGCCGGGATACCCTCACCGCCGAACAGATCGACGTGGACTTCGCCCGCCACCTCGCGGTCGCCGACGGGCATCCGCAGATCGTGGCGTATCCGCAGGAGGCCGCGGAGCGGACGCCTCCACCGCGATGACCCCGGTGGCGTCGCGCGAGAAGGTCGGCGGGCTGCTCCGCGCCGACGGGCTGGTCAAGCGGTACCGGGGTCGCACCGTCGTCGATCACGTGTCCTTGGAGGTGCGTCCGCGCGAAGTCGTCGGGCTGCTCGGCCCGAACGGCGCCGGCAAGACGACGACGTTCTACATGATCGTCGGCCTGGTGCGCGCGGACGCCGGAGAGGTCCGGATCGGCGGCCGGCCGGTCACGACGGCCCCTGTGGACGTGCGCGTCCGGATGGGACTCGGCTACCTCGCCCAGGAGCCCTCCGTGTTCCGCCGGCTGACCGTCGAGGAGAACATCCTCCTCGTGCTCGAGCAGCAGCCGCACCTGTCGCCGCGGGCCCGCCAGGAGACGTGCGACGCGCTGCTGGAGGAGTTCCACCTGGGCGGCATCGCCCACCAGCGCGCCTGGAGCCTCTCCGGCGGCGAGCGCCGGCGGGTGGAGATCGCCCGCGCGCTCGCGCTCGACCCGCAGTTCGTGCTGCTGGACGAGCCGTTCACCGGGATCGACCCGCGGTCCGTGCAGGAGCTGCAGCAGACCGTCCGGTACCTCCGCCAGCGGGGGCTCGGCGTCGTGATCACCGACCACAACGTCCGCGATACGCTCGCGATCGTCGACCGGGCCGAGATCATCCACGCCGGTCGGATCCTGTTGGCCGGCGACCCGGGGCGGCTGCTGGAGAGCCCGGAGGCGCGGCAGCTCTACCTCGGGGAGGGCTTTCGGCTGTGATGCCCGCCCTCCTGGACCGGCTGCTCGTCGCCGAGATCGGCTCCTCGTTCGCGTTCGGGCTGGGGTTGTTCACGGTGCTCCTGGTGATGAACCACCTCTTCTACCTGGCCCGCCTCGTGATCGGCCAGGGCGTGGCGATCCACGTCGCGCTCGTCCTCATGGTCTACAAGATCCCGTACTTCATCGCCTTCAGCGGACCGATGGGCGTCCTGCTCGCCACCGTGCTGGGGATCGGCCGCCTCGCGGATCACAACGAGATCGCCGCGTTGCGCGTCGCCGGCGCGAGCCTCTACCGCATCGCCCGGCCGGTCGTCCTCACCGGCTGCCTCGCGGCGCTCGGCATCCTCGTGTTCCAGGAAGGGATCGTCAGCCTGAGCGACGACCAGTACCGCTTGGTGTTCGGCGACGTGATGTCCCACGCGCCGGACCTCCGGCCCATCGACAACGTGTTCTTCCAGGCGCCGACCGCGGGCGGCAACGCCCTGTACAGCGCGCACCGCTACGATCCGCACCGCCGCACGCTCGAGGGGGTCACGGTCGTCTACCTCACGAAGGGCACGCCGCTGCAGATCATCGAAGCCAGCGCCGCGCAGTACGTGCGCGGCGTGCAGTGGACGTTCCACGACGGGCACGTGTACGCGTTCTCCCAGGGGAGCATCGTCGTGACCAAGTTCGCGACCCTCGAGGTCACCGTGCCGCGCTCCCCCGAGGAGTTCACCCTGCCGCCGAAGCAGCCCTCCGACATGAGCCTCCGCGAGCTGGTGCACGAGATCGCCTCCCTGCGCCGGCAGGGCTCCGAGACGCGGGCGTACGTCGGCGAGCTGCACACGAAGCTCGCGACGGCGGCGAGCAGCATCGTGTTCGCGCTCGTCGCCCTCCCGCTCAGCCTGCGGCCCCACCGGTCGGGGCC
Organism: Bacillota bacterium; assembly: GCA_021324295.1. Classification (GTDB taxonomy): domain Bacteria; phylum Sysuimicrobiota; class Sysuimicrobiia; order Sysuimicrobiales; family Segetimicrobiaceae; genus JAJPJJ01. The sequence goes on along the minus strand of JAJPJJ010000028.1, from coordinate 6,596 downwards.
GAGCGTGGGGCTGGGGCTCAGCATCCTGGTCCTCGTCGGGTACTACCTCATCGCGATCCCCACGCAGCTCGCCTCCGATGGCCGGCTCCTCTCCCCGGTGCTGGCCGCCTGGTTGCCCGACGCCGTCGTCGGAGCGGCCGGCGCCATCCTGCTGATCCGGGCCGCGCGGTGAGCGGCCGCCCGGCCGCGCTCCTGCCCCTGGGACGCCGGGAGGGGGCCCTGCGTGTGCTCGTGTTGCTGTTCGCGGCGGGGCTCTTCGCCTTTCGTCTCGGCGCCGGGAGCCTCTGGGACACCGACGAGCCCCGGTACGCGCAGATCGGCCGGGAAATCGTCGCCACCGGGGATCCGATGACGCCGCGGCTGGAAGGCCGTCCGTGGTTCGGGCGGCCTCCTTTGTGGACGTGGCTCCTGGCCGCGTCCGGCCGGGTCTTCGGCTTCTCCGAGTGGTCGGTCCGGGTCTGCGCCGCTGCGTTCGGCCTGGTGGGCGTCGGCGCGGCGATGGCGCTGGGCCGCGAATGGTTCGGGCCCCGGACCGGCGTGCTGAGCGGGCTCGTCCTCGCGACCATGCTCGAGTACCTGGTCGTGTCCCGCCTCGCCGTCCTCGACACAGCGTTCGTCGCGTTGCTGCTGCTCGCGCTGCGCGCCTTCTACCGCGCGTACCGGGACCGGACCCCTCGGGACTACGTGCGCAGCTTCCTCTACACCGGCCTCGCGACGCTCACCGGCGGGCCGGTCGGGCTCCTGCTCCCCGCCCTGGTGCTCGTCCTGTTCCTGGCGTACCGGGGCACGCTGGCGCGCTGGCGCGAGGTCCCGTGGATCTGGGGCGGTCTCGTCTACCTCGCGATCGTCGCGCCCTGGTACGCGATCGGGGGCCTTCGAGAGGGCCGGGCCTTTTGGGTCGCCGCGGTCGGGGATCCGGGCGCCGTCCGGCTGCCGCAGGCGATCGCGGCCCTCCCGTTCGTGGCGCTCTACCACGCTCTGGTCCTGGTCCTCGGCGCGGTCCCGTGGACGGCGTTCCTGCCCGGCGCGGTGGCCTACCATTACCGCCGGCGCTGGCAGGACGGCAGCCTGCTCTGCCTCCTGTGGTGCGCCGCCACGTTTGCGGTGGCCGTGGGCGCGGGGCACTCCCTGCCCGACGAGGTGTTCCCGGTGTACCCGCTCGCGGCCGTCGCGATCGCGCGTCTGTGGGAGGAGTTTCTGTTCGAGGGGGGAATGGCGCTCCGGCGCACGCTCGCCACCTCGTTCCTGGTGCAGATCGGGGTCGTGGTCTTCTTGATCGCCGCGGCGGTCGCGTTTGCCACCGTGCGGTACCCGCAGGCGTGGGCCTCCGTCCGGGGCGCCCTTGCCCCCCCGCTCGGCATGCTCGTGCTCGGCACCGCCGCGACGGCCGTCCTGTTCCGCTCCCGCCGGTACACGGCCGCGTTCCTGGCGCTGCCCGCGACGATGGCCGCGTTCGTTGGCATCCTGTACACGATCACGGGGCCCGCCGTGGAGGCGCAGAAGCCGGTCCGGCCGCTCGCAGCCCTCCTGCGCGGCGCGGCGCGGGCGGGGGACCGGATCATCGGCTACCGGATCGGCCCGCTCGCCTCGCTCGTATACTATGCAGGGCATCCGGTGGAGTGGATCGCCGACCCGGCGATGCTCGAGCGGCGGCTGTGCGCGCGCGGTCGCGTCTTTCTCGTCACGACCGCGGACGAGCTCGGCGCGCTCGTGACCGCCCCCGCCGCCGCGGGGCCCCCGGCGGCGGGCCTCTCGCAGGGCGACGCGTACCGCCCGCCGGCCGCCGGCGCGCTGCGGGCCGGCCCGGGCGGGTCGGGCCCGCGGCTGCCGCTGGGCCTCCGGACGCTCGGCGCCGCGGGCACGTGGGTGCTCACGGTCAAGCCGGCCGCGGTGGCCTGCGGCCGGCCCGGGTGAGCCCATCGTGCGGGCACGCCCCGGTGGAGGTCGGCGCGGGTGCGAATGACGGTCGTCGTGCCGACGTACAACGAGCGGGACACGGTGCCGCTGCTGCTGCGGCGGCTCGCGGCGGTCGTGGAGCGCTCCGGCCTGGACGGCGAGGCGGTCGTCGTCGACGACGCGTCTCCGGACGGCACGGGCGATGTCGCCGCCCGCGTGGCGCTCGAGCTGCGCGACATCATGCCGATCGTGGTCGCCGGCCGCCCTGGCAAGGCCGGGTTGACGTCGGCCGTGCTGGAGGGCGTCCGGCGCGGCCGGGGAGACGTGGTGGTCGTGATGGACGGCGATCTCTCGCATCCGCCGGAGGTCGTGCCCGACCTCCTCGGCGCCGTGGCGGCCGGCGCCGATGTGGCGGTGGGGTCGCGCTACGTCGCCGGGGGCGGCGTCGCCGGGTGGCCGGTCCACCGCCGCGTCCTGAGCTGGGGCGCGGCGCATCTCGCCCGGCTGCTGCTGGGCCTGCGGGTGCGCGATCCCGTCTCGGGGTTCTTCGCGGCCCGCCGGCGCATCTTCGAGGCGGTGCGCTTCGAGGGACGCGGCTACAAGCTCCTCGTGGAGATCCTGGCCTCGGGTCGGGCCGGGCGGATCGCCGAGGTCCCGTACCGCTTCACCGAGCGGGCGCACGGCCGCAGCAAGCTCGGGGCCGGCGAGATCGCGGAATACGTCCGCCTGCTCCGCCGCCTGCGGCGGAGCCAGATCACGCGCCACAGGAGGGACGCGGACCGGTGAGCGTCGCGGCGATCCTGATCCCGATCCTCATCCTCGTGAGCGGCCTGGTGGCATGGATCGGCAACCTGGTCGGCCGGAACATCGGCCGGCGCCGCCTCACACTCGGAGGCCTGCGCCCCCGGTACACCGCGCAGATCATCACGGTCCTCACCGGGATGATGATCACCGTGGTCACGCTCGCCGTCGTGCTGCTGGTGAGCAACGATGCCCGGCAGGCGCTGTTCCACCTGCGAGAGGTGCAGCAACAGACGCGGACGCTCGAGGTCCAGATCGCCCAGCAGGAGGCCGAGCTCCGGGCGCTTCAGGTCCGGGACGTCGTCTACATGAACGACCAGGAAGTGCTCCGCACGGTGATCGAAGGCCGCTCTCCGCTCGACGAGATCCGGCGCCGGGTGCAGACGTTCTTCGATCTCGCCGCGCAGGCGGCGCGGCAGCGCGGCGCGGCGCCCGGCCCCGACGGGGTGACGATCCACATCTCGCCCCCCGGCCTCACCGCCGACGCCGTGGCCCGGGATATCGCAGAGCGCGGCCAGCCGATGGTCGTCCGGATGATCGCGTCGGAGAATACCGTCCGGGGCCTGCCCGTGCGGGCCTCGGTCATCGTCTTCCCCAATCTCCTCGTCTTCAAGGAGGGGCAGACGATCGCCACGCGGCGGATCGACGGCCGGGGTGGCCGGGCGCAGATCGAGGCCGGCCTCCTCGACCTCGGCACGTCGGCCGCGATCGCGGCCAAGCGCCGGGGCATCATCTCGCCGGCCTTTGCCCTCGCCTCGAGCCCGCCGGATCTCCGGATCGACCCGGCGATCTTCCTCGAGACCCTGGACCATATCGCCACCGTGCACGCGCCCGTCGACGTACGCGCGGTGGCGCTGGTCGACACGTACACGATCGGGCCGGTGCTGGTGACGTTCCGGTGACGGTGCTCGCCGTCGACCCGGGCCGGCACAGGTGCGGGATCGCGGTCTACGGGCCCGGAGGCGTCGTCGCCCGCCGGATCGCGACGCTCGGCGAGCTCGCGGACGTCGTGCACGCGTGGGCGGAGGCCTACCACGTCGACCGCGTGCTCGTGGGTAACCGGACGGCCGGCGCCGCGGTCCTGGCTCGGCTGTCCGGCCTCGGCGTTCCGGTCGAGGCCGTCGAGGAGCAGGGGACCACGCTGGCCGCGCGCCGCCGGTACTTCGTGGACCATCCGCCCCGGGGATGGAGGCGGCTCGTGCCGCTCTCGCTGCAGGTGCCCCCAGAGCCGTACGACGACTACGCCGCGATCCTGATCGCCGAGGCATACTTGAGGGCGCGCGCGATCACGCGTTCGCGTCAATCCTGACTCGCCCGTAGCTACCTCGCCGCCCGGGCGCCCCACGCCGGGACCGGATCGGTGCCACGCGGAGCGACCGGACGTCCGACGGGCACGGAGGTCCGCGCATTTGATCGCACGGACGTTCGTGCACCTGGCCGGATTGGCCGGCGGAGGGGGACGGCACGTTGCCGCGATCCCGTTACGTGCCATGGTTTACCGCGGCAAAGTTCTGCACGCGAGCCGTTTCTGGCGGCGCGGATTGTTAGGTGTACCTAACGGTCACGGCGCCCGTGGGCCGGCGGGCAAAGATCTCCGCAATTTCGGCAGGACCTCCCCCCAATCCCGTCGTATGCTCATCGGGAGATCCATGCCGCCACCTTGCTTGACACCGCAACCGGCGGCTGGCTAGAATAGCGCAGCGCCAGCGAAGCTTCGTAGAGGATCGCCGGAGGCCGCATGCCGACGTTTCGGCGGCCGGACGCCCGGCGAGCGCTACACCCCGGTTCGTCAGACGCCAGTTGTTGCCCGCTCCTGCGGCGAGACGCCGCGGTTGGGAGGCTCACCCGGGAAGGAGGGGGAGGCACCGCAGGGTGATGCGCCGGGAGAGGGCACGACGCGGGTGACCGCGGGGGATCGGGCGGCGAGAGACAACACGGACACTCGAGTCGTCGCCCTTGCGGACGCCCGACATCACACGCAAGGGGGAATGAGCAGCATGAGACATCTCGCGGTGGTAGTCGCAGCCGCGCTCGTGTTTGCTCTGATCGCTCCCGCCTTCGCACAGCCGTTCGCGGACGTGCCCACGAACCACTGGGCCTACGACGCGATCGCGGAGCTGGCGGCGAAGGGCCTGATCGAGGGCTACCCCGACGGGACCTTCAAGGGCGATCGGGCAATGACGCGGTACGAGATGGCCATGGTCGTGGCCCGGCTGCTGGCGCGGATCGAGTCGATCCAGATCCCCGCGCCGCAGCCGCCCCAGGTGACGAGGGCCGACCTCGAGGCGATCCAGCGGCTCGTGAACGAGTTCCGGGCCGAGCTGGCCGCCCTCGGCGTGCGGGTCACGGCCATCGAGGAAGAGCTCAACGCGATCAAGGCCAAGCTGGACAACGTCCGGATCACGGGCGGGTTCCGCTTCCGCTACGATGACCAGCGGTTCGCGAGCGGCACACCGGTCAACGGGAACCCCCAGACCGGCAGCACCGACGCCTCGGCGAACCCGGTCGTTCCGAGGCCGCGCGAGGTGCTCAAGCTCGTGTTCGACGGCAGCGTGGCCCCCGACATCCACCTGATCGCCGCGTTCCTCACCGGCGGCGGCGTCGGCGGCCAGACCTACCAGATCTTCAACAGCTCCAACTTCGGGTGCGGCGGTAACGGGTCGCTCTGCCAGTACATGTTCGGCAGCGTCGACAACCTGTTCATCGACTGGAAGAACGCGTGGGGCACGCCGTTCGAGTTCTGGCTCGGCCGGTTCGGCGGGTCGGGCATCGGCTTCGGGACCCACCCGGTGCAGTTCGGCCCGTTCGGGCTCCTGATGAACACGGCCGGGGACACCTGGGAGGACACGACGGCCGATAGCGGCGCCAACGTGGTGGACGGGTTCTACTTCACCAGCTCGTGGCCGCAGTTCGCGGACCTGCGCTTCCAGGGCGTGATCACCCGGGTGACCGGCAACGTCGGCTCGACCTCCTACTTCTCGGGCGAGGACGCCTACGGCCTGGACGCGAGCATCGGGATCATCCCCGGCCTGCGCGTCGGCGCCAACTACGTCGCCAACACGTTCACGAACCCGGGCAGCTTCGCGGGGCCCGCGCCCAACGGGACGCTGTGGCACCTCTACGGCCCGGGCGCCGGCGGGAAGAACCCCGCGACGGCCAACTGCCCGGCGACCGCGACCGGGATCCAGTGCCCGGCCTCGGGTAGCGGCTGGGACGGCTACGTCCAGTGGGACATCATCCCGGGGATCCACTTCGACGGCGAGTACGCCCAGTGGAACGACGCCGTCCACGGCAGCAGCGATAACGGGTGGCAGGTCAACTTCACCGTCGACCTCGGGACGCTGACGGGGGTCGGGCACAACTTCTCGGCGCAGGTCGGCTACCTCAACTACGGCGCGAACTTCTACCCGCCGTACGGCGCGGCCGAGGCTGACATCGCGATGGACGACGTGCTCTACCCCGGCAACGCGCAGGGCGTCACCGCGCAGCTCAGCTTCGACCCGATCACCAACTGGACGATCTACGGCATCGGGTTCTTCGGCAACAACGTCTCGAACGGCCAGAACCTCACAGAGTACGAGGCCGGCGTGGTCTACAAGTTCGCGCCGAGCGCCAAGATCACGTTCAAGATCCGGGATCTGCGGATCAACAACGTCGACCAGCACCTGCTGTACCGCGCGCAGATCGACTACACGTTCTAGACATCCCGCGCGCAGTTTGCCGCACGGTGGCCCCCAGGGCTTTCCCGGGGGCCACCGCGCTTGGTTGCCAGCCCCCCGGGGCGCCGATGTGCTGGGAGGGCGATCGCTGGAGGTGCGCAGGATGCGGGGCCGGATGTGGATGGCGCTGCTGTTCGTCGCGGTGCTCTCGGCGTTCGCGGCGGATATCTCGGTGGGCTG
>JAJPJJ010000122.1 GCA_021324295.1 Bacillota bacterium | reverse complement strand
GCACGGCCTACGAGGTGCCGCTCGCGTTCTACCAGCAGGTCCGCGTCGGCGACACGGTCAAGTTCGACGGCAAGGCCTGGTCGATCATAAAGCGCGCGGAGAGCCCCGCGCCGGCGACCGCCCCCACGCCGTGACGACGCCCGCACGACACCGTGCGGTCCCTGACCCCGCCGCAGCATGGCGGGACGTGGAACGGACCGGCCCCGCGGTCGCGGGCTGAGACCGCGGGGCCGGGCGGTAGCGTCGTCGAGGAGCGGCGTCCCACCCCAACCAATCGCCGTGCTCCCGCGATTCGGTGGCGGCTTCGACGGCGAGCTCAGCATGGCCCGGCAGGGCAGGCCGGCCAACGGTGGGCAGGGCTTCTTCATGACTTCTTCAAGACTGCCTGCAACGCGGCCGGGGCGATGGGCGTCGATCCGGCCGGCGACGCCGTCGCGCGCAGCCGGCGGGCTGCCTGGACCGGGAGCCCGCGGCTCGACGTCGGCCGCCGCCGACGGCTCCTCCGCCGGACCGCGGACCGGGCCGAGCGCGTGGAGCTGGGCGTCGATCCTGGCCCAGGGGTTCCCACGTCTTCGCCGGGCCTGCCCCCGCGCTGGGACGCTACACCAGATGCCGGATGATGTAGGCGGCGGTGCGGATCGCGAGCGCCACCATGGTCAGCGTCGGGTTGACGGCGGCCGGCCCGACGAACGCGCTGCCGCCCACGACGAACAGATTGGGGCTCCCGTGCAGGGCGCCGAAGCTGTCGACGACGCTGTCGCGCGCGTCGCGGCCCATGCGGCACGTGCCCATGTGGTGACCGCCGGACGAGAAGGATTCGATCCCATCGAGGTCGGCGTGCCGTGCGCCCGTGGCCACCGCGATGCGGTCGAACAGCGCGCGCCCGAAGTCGTACGTCCTGCGGTCGAACCCGGTGAGCTCGTAGTGGACGTGCGCGAACGGGTCTCCGAAGCGGTCGCGCGCGGTGGAGAGCGCCACGTAGCGGCGGGGGCTGGGATCGCACTCGGCGTGGAGCGTCAGCATCCGCTGGTTGCGGGTCGGCCTGAGCACGTCGAGTACCTCGGCCCCGGTGGCGGCGTCCGAGAGCGGGCGCTGCGGCGGCGGAACGATGTTGGCGGAGAACTCGAGCTTGATGCCCCCGTGGCGCCCCCGGTCCGGCGGATCGAGGAACTGGAAGCTCTGGCCGGTAAAGCGTCCGACCCGCCCCGGATACATCGCCGCCGCGTAGTCGAGACGTCCGGTCCAGAGGTGGTGGAACGTCAAATGCCGGCCCACCTGCTCGCTGAGCCGCACGCCATCGGGCTGGCGGTCCCGCGAGGAGAGGAGGAGCAGGCGCGCGTTCTCGATGGCACCGCCCGCCACGATGATCACGTCGGCGCCGTGCTCCCGGTCCGCAGCGCCGTCGTTCGGGCGGTACACGAGCGCCCTCGCCCGCCCGGACGGGTCCGCGACCACGCGCCGGACCGAGGTCTGAGGGTACAGCGCGCACCGGCCGGTGGCGATCGCACGCAGCAGGTGGTGGTTGGGCGAGTACCGGGCGCCGATCGGGCACACGTCGCAGGCTCCAAAGTTCACGCATCCGGGCCGGTCGTCGTACGCCCGGCGCGTGGTGGCCTGGGGCGTGGTGTGCAGCACGATGCCGTGGGCGGCGAGCCGCTCCGCGAGCCGGCGGTCCTCGTAGCTCAGCTCGAAGGGCGGCAGCGGATACGGCCGGGACCGCGGCGGTGCGAACGGGTTGTCGGCATCCGTGCCCGAGACCCCGAGCAGCGCCTCGGCCCGGCAGTAGTATGGTTCCAGGTCCTCGTAGGTCAGCGGCCAGTCGTCCCCGAACCCGTAGAGGCTCTTCGTCCTAAAGTCCTGTGGGCGCATGCGCAGCGTAATGCCGGCCCAGTGCGTGGCGCTTCCCCCGACGAGCATATGGCACTCCTGCTCGAGGTCGCCGTGGTACGTGCCTGAGAGCATGTGGTTCTGCAGATCCGGGGGCAGCCAGTAGGCGGGATTCTCGTAGCCGTGCAGGAACCGGTCGCGGAACTGGGGGGTGTGCGGATACGGATACTCCGGCCCCCGCTCGAACACGTCCACCCGGTGGCCCCGCGCCGTGAGCAGGTACGCGAGGGTCGTCCCAACGATGCCCGATCCGATGATCGCAACCGTCTTCCCGGCCATGTGCGCCTCCGCGGTGCCCCGAGCGGCTTTCGCGCCGGGGCGTCCCGGCTATCCCGGCGGGCGCCGGTACCGGTCGAGGCCGCGTGGGGTTCCGGGCCACGCGTCGTACCCCAGCACGACCCACGCATCCGTCCGCGCGAAGAGCGCCAGCGCCTCGCCGAGGACGTACTGTTCGTAGAGCAGCCAGTCGCGACCCGCCAGGCCCACGCGCAGGCGGTCCCAGGCGGTCTTCGGCCGCCCCGCGCGGGAGGAGTGGTCGAGGATCCGCCGGCGCAGCGCCGCCGTGCACGCCGCGTACGCACACCCGGCCAGCCGGTGCGCCTCGCGGTCCACGACGACCTCGAAGCGCCGATAGAGCGCCCGATAGCCGTGGAGGTGCGCCGCCCGCCAGCGGAAGTACTCTTCGTAGTGGGCGCGTTCGATCGGGAAGCCGATCGCTGCCTCGGCGGCGGCCAGCAGCGCTGCCATCGTGGACGCGCCCAGCGGGCCCGGCGGCGCGTCGGGGAGCGCCGGTGGCGCCGGCGGCTCCGCGGTCCGGAAGATCCGCCACGCGCCCCACGACGCGGCAGCAGCGGTCAAAGCAGCCCCGAGCTCGAGAAATCCCCGTCTCGACAGCATGAGGTCGGCTCACACCTCCATCCTAGCCGGGGGCGCACGGCCAGCGGCACGATCACGGCGGCACACGCCAGCATGGCGAATGTCGTCCTCACACGCACGCACCCCGATCGCGGTCCGCCACACGCGGGTCCAGCGATACCGTAGCAGGTCGAGCAGGGAGCCACAACGCGCCGGCAGAAGACCTCTCGGTGTGTTCGCCGCCGTGGGGCCTGGGACGGCGCCCTGCGAGACGGGGATCGTCTGGGGCTCGACCGTCCTCGCGCCGCGCCGTCCCTTCCTGCCTACGCAGGGCGCGAGCGCATGCCCGGGGAACAACACGCGGGCTCTCCTGGGGGCCAGCGGGCTGGTTGCCAGCCCCCCGAGGCGCCGATATACTGGGAGGGCGATCGCTGGAGGTGCGCAGGATGCGGGGCCGGATGTGGATGGCGCTGCTGTTCGTCGCGGTGCTCTCGGCGTTCGCGGCGGATATCTCGGTGGGCTG
>JAJPJJ010000082.1 GCA_021324295.1 Bacillota bacterium | reverse complement strand
GGCCCGGCGTGGGATCAGCTCGTCCGCTGCCGGTGGGACTCCGGCACGCGAATCGTCAGCAGCGCTGTTCGGCTGACGTGGGGACATGTCCCAAATGTCCTCGAAATCAGGAACGGTCCGCGTCATCCGGAAGCGGCTGGAGCGCTGCGCCAGTGCCAGCAGGATCGTCGGATCGACGGGAAGGTCCACCAGGCGGCTGCAGTCGTCGCAGACGAAGTGGGCGTGCGGGGTCGGCCTCGGCTCCCACCGGGTGGCGCCCGCCAGCATGGGGATCGGCTCCACCAGCCGCAGGGCGGCCAGCTCGTGGAGAATCGCGCGTAGACGGTCTTGAGCGCCAGGCCGGGCACGGCCTCCCGGAGGCGTGCGTGGAGCTCCTCGGCGGTCGGATGGTCGGCCTGCTCCAAGGCGCGGAGGACGGCCATCCGCTGAGCCGTGACCTTGCGCCCCCGAGCCCGAAGCGCCGCCAGCGCCCGATCCGCAGAGAACCCATCCATCCCCATCCTGCCACCTCTTTACGTCCGCCAGCCCGTTACGCGCTTCGCGATGGCTTGTCGCGCTTGGGCTGCCGGCCGGTCGAGCGTCGTGCGCTTGACACCATTGTTGAGCTGGCTACTCTACAATCAGGTATTGGTTAGGCGTCCCTAATGTTCCTGCGCTGCACGCAAGGCGGGTTGCGGGCGCGCGGGGGAGGCGCTCCGATGGAGATGTGGCACACGGTCGGGCTCGGGGCGCTGGCCGGGTTCACGATCTACCTGGGCCTGCCGGTGGCCCGCCTCAAGCAGAAGACGGCGCACTTCCAAAGCCTCCTGACCGCCCTGGCTCTCGGCGTACTCCTGTTCCTCGTCTGGGACATCCTGTCGAAGGCGCTCGAGCCGGTGGAGGACGCCGTGAAGAGCGGCGCCAGGACCGGGCAGTGGGGTCAGTTTGCGGTTCTCGTGACGATGCTGGTCATGGGCCTGGCCGTGGGTCTCGTGGGCCTCGTCGCCTTCGATGCAAAGGCGATGCGCCGGGCAGGATCCGATGCACGCCTGCCGCGACAGATGGCGCTGATGATCGCGACGGGGCTGGGGCTGCACAACTTCTCCGAGGGCCTGGCGATCGGGCAGGCGGCAGCGCAAGGCGCGATCTCGTTTGCGGTCATCCTGGTCGTCGGGTTCGGACTGCACAACATCACGGAAGGGTTTGCGGTCGCCGCGCCGCTCTCCGCGGCGCGCGAGGGACCATCGTGGCCGTTCCTGGGCCTGTTGGGCCTGATCGGAGGGGGACCGACGTTCGCGGGAACCCTCCTCGGCTATCACGTCACCGTGCTGCCCGCCTCCGTCCTCTTCCTCGCCCTCGCCGCGGGCGCGCTCATCTACATCGTCGGGGAGATGTTCAGCGTGGGCCGGCGCCTCGGGGCCCAGATCTGGATGGCCTCGGGGATTACGGCGGGATTCCTCATCGCCTTTGGCACAGACCTCATCCTCACGCTCGCGGGCGTGTAGCGCCGCCTTGCGGGCCGGCGCACGGGCCGCGCCCGGCTCCCGTCGGCCGGGGCAGCACGCTCCACGTCCACTGCCGCTTGCCCACGTCACGGCGCTCGTGGTCTACTGGCCCGGGCCCCGGCCGACCGAGGTCGCGCCTTCAGCTGCATTGCCGCTTCCCTGTGTCGCGATACCCGTCACCCGGCGGGGCCTGGTCCCCCGTCAGCCGAACCGGCCCGTGACGTAGTCCTCGGTGCGATGGTCCCCGGGGCGGGTGAAGATCTGCGGCGTCGGGCCGTACTCGACCAGCTCGCCCGCCAGCATGAACGCGGTGTTGTCGGAGACACGCGCCGCCTGCTGCATGTTGTGGGTCACGATGACGATCGTCAGCGTCTCCCGTAGGGTCCGCGCCAGCTCCTCGATCTTCGACGTGGAGGCCGGGTCGAGCGCCGAGGCCGGCTCGTCCATGAGGAGCACCTCCGGCCCGACCGCCAGCGCCCGGGCGATACACAACCGCTGCTGCTGCCCTCCCGACAGGCTCGTGCCCGGCTTGCCGAGGGCATCCTTGACCTCGTCCCACAGGGCGGCCTGCCGGAGGCTGCGCTCCACCGCCTCGTCCAGCCGCCGCCGGTCGCGCACGCCGGCCAGGCGCAGGCCCGCCGCCACGTTATCGTAGATCGACATCGTGGGGAACGGGGCGGGCCGCTGGAAGACCATCCCGACCCGCCGGCGGATCGTAACCGGATCGACGTAGGGGGCGTAGATGTCCTCGCCGTCGAGGTACACGCGCCCCTCCACGCGGGCGCCCGGCACGACCTCGTGCATCCGGTTGAGGCAGCGCAGGAACGTCGACTTGCCGCACCCGCTGGGCCCGATGATGGCGGTGATGCGGTGCGCCGCGATGGCGATCGACAGCCCTCGCACGGCGTGCACGCGCCCGAAGTACGCGTGCAGGCGCTCCACGCGCAGACGCCAAGCCCCCACGCTCCCCGCAGGCTCGGCCCTCGCGAGCGCGTCTGAGAGCGCCTGGTTCCGCAGCGTCGTCACGATGCCCACCTGCCTCCTACCCCCCCAAAGAGCGCGGCCGGCCGGCCGCGCGGGCTGCGACGTTCAGGACGAGGACGATCGCCATCAGGACCAGGGCCGCGGCCCAGGCCTGCCGGTGCCAGTCGTCGTAGGGCGCGATCGCATAGTTGTAGAGCTGCACGGTGAGCGAGGCGATCGGCTGGTCCCACCCGGCCTGCCAGTACTGCGTGTTGAACGCGGTGAAGAGGAGCGGGGCCGTCTCGCCCCCGATCCGCGCCACGGCCAGCATCACGCCGGTGATCACACCGGCGGTCGCCGCGCGGAGGGTGACCCGGAGGGTCGTGACCCACCAGGGGATCCCCAGGGCGAGCGACGCCTCCCGGAGTGCCGCCGGGACGAGGCGCACCATCTCCTCGGTCGTCCGCATGACGAGCGGGATCATCATGATCCCGAGCGCGATCCCTCCGGCCAGCGCGGAGAACCGCTTCATCGGCACGACCACGAGCGCGTAGACGAAGACGCCGACCACGATGCTGGGGACCCCGTTCAGCACATCCGCGGTGAAGCGGATCCACCACCCCAGCGCCCCACCGCCGATCTCGGCCAGGAACAGGCCGCCCAGGATGCCGACGGGGACCCCGACGCAGGACGCCAGCGCGATGAGCGTCAGGGTCCCCACGAGGGCGTTGGCCATCCCACCGCCCCCTTCCCCGACCGGCGCCGGCAGGCGCGTGAAGAACGCCCAGGTGATCCCGGACACCCCCTGCGCGACGATGTAGCCGAGCACGCTGACCAGCGGGGCGACGGCGACGACGATCGCCGCCAGGAAGAGCGCCGTCATCACGCGGTCGGTCACCAGGCGCCGTCGCGCCGTGCGGGCAGGCGTGATCATGCGCGCGTCATCCGCGAGACGAGCCACTGGGCGGCGCCGTTGACCAGAAGCGAGACGGCGAACAGCACGAGGGCCATCTCCACGAGCGCCGAGAGGTAGAGGTCGGAGGTGGCCTCGGAGAACTCGTTGGCCAGCGCGGCGGCGATCGTGTACGCCGGCTGGAAGAGGGACGGCGCGATCTGCGGCCGGTTGCCGATCACCATCGTCACCGCCATCGTTTCACCGAACGCCCGGCCGAAGCCCAGGATGATCGCTCCGATGATCCCACTCCGGCCGTAGGGCAGGACCGCGTGGCGGATCACCTCCCACCGCGTGGCGCCGAGCGCGTACATCGCCTCGCGCTGCTCCTGGGGGACGGCCCGCAGCGCGTCCCGGGAGACGGACGAGACGACGGGGATGACCATGATGGCCAGGATGATCCCCGCGGCGAGCAGGCCGATGCCGTACGCCGGGCCGCTGAACAGCGGCAGCCACCCGAGCACCGCCGCCAGCGGGGGCTCGACGACCGTCCGCACCCACGGGGCGAGTACGAAGATCCCCCACAACCCCAAGATGACGCTCGGGATCGCGGCCACGAGCTCGATCAAGCACGAGAGGAGACGAGCGGTCCGCGCTCCGGCGATCTCCGCCAGGTAGATCGCGACCCCGAGGCTGATCGGCACGCCGATCACGACCGCCAGGACGGATGACGCGATCGTGCCGTACACAAACGGCAGCGCCCCGAAGACGTTGTGGACGGGATCCCAACGAGACGTCCAGAGAAACGCGGGACCGAAGCGGCGGATCGCCGGCATCGCCGCCCCCGTCAGCTCGACGGCGATCCAGGCGACGAGCAGGACCACGACCAGGCCCGGGGCGGTGAGGGCGCCGCGAAACGTCCTGTCGGCCCACCGGCGGGGGCGAGCGCCTCCGGGCGGCAGGAGGAGGGCTTCGGCCTCCCTTCCGACCTGAGAACGGAACACGAGACGCCGGCTGCTACTTCCCTGTGAGAAGGGCCTTGCCCTGGTACGTGATCTGCCTGATGATGCCCTCGTCGATCCGAACGATGGGCTCCGGCAGCCGCGCGTAGAGGAGCTGCGCGGCGTCCTGCTCCCCGTCGTGGATCGCCCACCAGAGGAAGCCGACGAGCGCCCGCCCCTTGGCCTCGTCGGTCCGCTCGCGCGGCAGCAGCAGGTAGGTGAACCCGACGATCGGATACGTCTTGGGGCCCGGCGCGTGCGCGATCGACACCCGGACGTCCCTTGTCTTGACCATCTGCGCCGCGCCTGCGGCGGCGGCATCGGTGGTCGCGCCGAGGGACGGCGCGACCCACCGCCCGTCGCGGTTCTTCACGAGCGCGTAGGTGAGGCTGTTCTGCTTCACGTACGCCAGCTCGACGTACCCGATCGCGCCCGGCATTTGCCTGACGGCGCCCGCGACGCCCTCGTTGCCCTTGCCGCCGATGCCCACGGGCCACTCGACCGAGGTCCCGCGCCCGACCTTGGTGGCCCAGGCGGGGCTCACGAGCGACAGGAAGGAGGTGAAGTGGAACGTTGTGCCGCTGCCGTCGGAGCGGTGGACGACCGTGACCGGCATATCGGGCAGCTTCGTCGAGAGGTTGTCCGCGGCGAGCTTGGGATCGCTCCACCTGGTGATCTGCCCCAGGTAGAGCGCGGCGATATTCTGCGGGGTGAGCCGGAGCCCGGTCCCGACCCCGGGGATGTTGTAGCTCATCGCGATCGCCCCCGCCACCGTGGGCATCAGCAGGATCGGCCGGCCCATCTCCTGGAGCTGCGCATCGGAGAGCGGCGCGTCGGATGCGCCGAAGTCAACGGTGCCCTTGCGGACCTGCTCGATCCCGCCGCCGCTCCCGATCGCCTGGTAGTTCACGCGCACGTCCGGGTGCAGGCGGTTGTACTCCGCGAACCACCGCGAGTACAGGGGGAAGGGGAATGTTGCGCCCGCGCCGGTCAGGGTAACGATCCCCGCGCCGGTCGCGGGCCCGAGGCCGCCGAGTGTCGCCGCGACCGCCCCGCCGACCACCGCAAGACTCGCCAGGATCCGGCGCCACAGAGCATTTCTCATCGTGTCCCTCCTTCGACTCCGGGCGGGATTGTCGCCCCTGCGGCCATGGTGCGGTGCCAGCGTTAACCGGCCGCGATAGCAGCCAGAACGCAACGTTAAGAAGTTGTTAAGAGTGACGATGGGGTTCCCGCGTCCTGTGGATCGCTGGCGCGCCGGGAGGCCAGCGGACGCCCCGGCGTCTTCAGCCCCGCTCCGGGATGCCGTCCGGGACGCGGGGAAGCAGCAGCGTGAAGCGGCTCCCGCGCCCTTCCGTGCTCTCGACTTCGACGCGGCCCCCGTGCGAGGTCGCGATGTGCTTGACGATGCTGAGGCCGAGACCGGTGCCGCCGAGCGCTCGGGACCGCGACCGGTCCACGCGGTAGAACCGCTCGAAGATGCGGGGCAGGTGCTCGGGCGCGATCCCGATCCCCGTGTCCGCCACCGCGACGGCGACGAGGTCGCCGCGGCCCTCCACCGAGACGGTCACGGTACCGCCGTCGGGAGTGTACTTGACGGCGTTGTCGACGAGGTTGGCCACGGCCTGCGCGAGGCGCTCGCGGTCCCCCCAGGCGAGGAGAGGACCGGCAGGCGGTTCGAGCCGCAACGCGATCCGGCGGCGATCCGCTACCGGCCGAAACTTGGCGGCGACGTCCTCGGCCATCTCGCCGAGGGGCACGGGCGCCATCTCCATCTTGGCCCTGCCACTCTCGATCGCAGAGAGATCGAGGAGGTCGTTGACCAGCAGCGTCAGCCGATCGACCTCGGCGACGATCTGGTTGAGAAACCGCGGCCCGACCTCTCGGTCGCCGGCCGCCCCGTCGAGCAGCGCTTCGGCGAGGGTCCGGAGCGCCGCGAGCGGGGTCCGCAGCTCGTGGGATACGTTGGCGACGAACTCCTGCCGGACGAGGTCGGTCCGGCGCAGGTCGGTGATGTCCTGCGCCACGACGACCGTCCCGAGGAACTCTCCCCGCCGCCCGCGGACCGGGCTCGCCTGGACGCGGAGCACGCGGTGCTGAGGGCGGTGGACCACGAGCTCGCGCGCCACCGGGGCCCGCTCGCGCTCCGCCTCCCGGATCAGGGCGTCCAGCTCGAAGTGGCGGAGCACCTCGATCAGGCGGTGCCCGGCGACGAGGGGTGCGGCGACCCCGAAGATCCGCTCCGCCGCCGGGTTGATGAGCGTCAGGACGCCCCGGGCATCGAGGATCAGCAGGGCGTCGCTCATGTGCGCCAGCACCGACTCCAGCGTGTTCTTGCCCTGGGCCAGCGTGTCGATCGTCCGGTCGAGGTGCGCGGCCATCACGTTGAAGGCGGCGATGGTCTCGCGGCCTTCCGCGAACGAGGCCTCGGCCAAGGGGACGGGCCGCAGGCGTCCTTCGGCCCCGGGCCACGCCGCCGCCGCGATCTTCCGCAGCGGGCGCCGCACCGCCGTGGCCAGCCGGCCCCCCAGCGCGAGCGCGCCCACGAGGCCCCCGGCCAATCCTCCCGCCAGCGCCAGCACGGGTCCCGCGGGCGGCGCAGGGGGCCCCATGAGCGCCAGCGCGGCCGCCGCGGCGGCGGCGGCGAGCGCGGCCTCGATCAGCAACGCGAGGGTCAGCGCGCGACGGAGCGGCATGCTATCCTATGAGCTTGTAGCCCACGCCCCGGACGGTCTCGATGGTTGTTCGCGATCCTGCCTCCGCGAGCTTGCGCCTGAGCCAGCGGACGTGCACGTCGACCGTCCGGTCGTCGCCGCCGAAGTCGTAGCCCCACACCTTCTGCAGCAGCAGCTCGCGGGTCAGCACCCGCCCCGGGTTGGCGAGGAACGCGCGGAGGAGGTCGAACTGTCGAGGCGGCAGCGCGATGCCCCGGCCCTGCACCGTCACCTCATGGCGCGCCAGATCCATAGCGATCTCACCGGCGCGCAGGATCTCATCCTGCGCGCCGCCCGCCCCGGCGGCTCTGGAGCGCCGGAGCGCCGCCCGGACCCGCGCCAGGACCTCGCGCAGGCTGAACGGCTTCGTGATGTAGTCGTCTGCGCCCAGGTCGAGGCCGACGACGCGATCCGGCTCGTCTGCGCGTGCGCTGAGCATGAGGATGGGCACGGAGGACTCCTGGCGGAGAATCCGGCAGACCTCGAACCCGCTCATGCCGGGGAGCATGATGTCGAGCAGGACGAGGTCGGGAGGCTGCGCGCGGGCGAGGCGCACCGCCTCGCTGCCGTCCGCGGCCTCGAGGACCTCGTAGCCTTCCCGCTCTAACGCGTAGCGCAGGGACTCGACGATCGCCCGCTCGTCGTCGACGAGCAAGATCCTGTCCCCCACCCGCTTACCCCGCTCCCCGCACGCGGCCCATCTCGGCCCAAGCGTACCACGGGGGCGACGGCGCGCAAACACGCCCCCCGCACCGCGCGGCGCAGGCGCCGCCGGCTCACATCTGCTTCGTACGGATGCTCTCCAGCACGTTCGCCACGTCTTCCGCCTGGTCGGTGGCCTCCTCCAGGGTGTCGTAGACGTCCTTCCACTTGATCACGTCGACCGGGTTCACGTTGTCCGTGAAGAGGGCGGCCACGGCATCGCGCTGGAGGTGGTCCGCGAGGTTCTCCAGGCGGTTGATCTCCTGAATCGGGCCGTCGAGCCGGTCGAGCTTCCGGAGATTGCCCACGGCCTCTACGATCACCTCACAGACGTTGACGATGATGTGCGCCAGCTCCCGGGCCTCGCGGGTCGGCTGAGGGATCCGGTACACGGCCATCCGCGCGGCCGCGGCCTCGATCCAGTCGAGCACGTTGTCGATCTGCTTGGCGAGGTCGTAGATGTCCTCCCGATCGAACGGGGTGACGAACGTGCGGTTGAGCCGGTCGATGAGGTCGTGGGTGATCTCGTCGCCCTGCTCTTCCACCGCCTTGATCGCCTCCGCTCGCTGCTCGACGTCGCGATAGTCGTCGAAGAGCTCGCGGAGCATCTGGCCGCCCCGGAGCACGTTCTGCGCGGCCCGGTTGAACAGCACAAAGAAGCTCTCTTCCCTGGGAAACAGTTGCAGCACCATGCGGGCCCTCCTTGGGATCTCCGATCGCAGAGCGCGCCGCGCCGGCCGGCCCGGGCAGCTCCCGCCCCTCCGTCCCGGGCGCCGGCGATCGGCAACGAACGCTACGGTGGCTGCGGCTGCTCGGCCACACGAAGCCGATCTCGGCGGACCCGGGCGCCGGCGATGAGGGCGGCGATCACCACGGTGAGGCCGAACACGATCGTGGACCCTTCCGGCGCCCGGCTGACCAGCTCCATGAGGCCCGCCACGGCCCCCGCCGCCGGGATCGTGAGCAGCCAGGCGGCGATGATATCCTGAGCGATCCCCCAGCGCACGGCGGAGAAGCGCTGGACGGCGCCGGCGCCGAGCACGGAGCCGCTGATCGCGTGCGTGGTCGAGACCGGGAAGCCGAGCTGGGCGGTGGTGAAGAGAATCGCCGCGGTCGCCGTCTCCGCCGCGAACCCCTGGTAGGGGTGGAGCTTCACCACGCGCTGGCCGAGCGTGCGAATGATCCGCCACCCGCCGGAGTACGTGCCGGCGGCCATCGCGGCGGCGGCGCTCGTGATCACCCAAAGCGGCACGTGGAACTGCGCGCGTGGGTGTCCCGCCACGAGGGCGAGCGCGATCACGCCCATCGTCTTCTGCGCGTCGTTGGTGCCGTGCGCGAGGGCCACGAACCCGGCGGACAGGATCTGCGCGCGCCGGAACCCCGCGTTCACCGGGCCAGGGCGCTGCCGGTGCACGAGCCAGGTGATCCCGACCACAACCGCCGCCGCCGCGCCGACCCCCAGGACGGGCGAGAGGGCCGACGGAATCAGCACCTTCTCGACGAGGCCGCCCCAGCGCACGGTATCCGGTCCCACGGCGGCGACGGAGGCGCCCATCAGGCCGCCGATGAGGGCATGGCTCGAGCTGGTGGGCAGGCCCGCGTACCACGTGATCAGGTTCCAGGTGACGGCGCCCCCCACGCCGGCGAGCACCACCTTGAGGGTCACCGCCTCGGGGCGGACGATGCCCTGCCCCACCGTCGTGGCGACTTTGACCGAGATGAGGGCGCCGGCGAAGTTGAGCAGGGCGGCAAAGGCGACCGCGATCCGAGGGGTGAGCGCCCGCGTGGATACGCTGGTCGCGATGGCGTTGGCCGCGTCGTGGAAGCCGTTGGTGAAGTCGAAGAACAGGGCCAGGGCGACGACGGCGATGAGCGTCGGATCCACGGGCTTGTGCCTCCCGGTTTCCGTTGATCCAGCCACGCGCTGCGGTATCACCTTGCACAATATGCCCAGGGACTCCACGCCGCAACAGGTCCACCGGTGCGCCCGGCCCGCCGAGCGGCGCCGGCGCTCGCGGGCACGGCGCCGGAGCGGCCGGGAGAGCGGAAGGGGTGTGGGGCTGGCCAGGGACGGCCTCGTCTACCACGGACCCCCTGCACCGCTGTACGAGGACGCCTCCCCGGGCGCGACGAGCGACGCCGCCGCCCGCGCGTAGCGATCCACCGCGTCCGCCTGCACCTCACGGGACCACCCGAGCTCCCCGGCCACCAGCGCGGCCACGCGCCCCGCGATCTCGCGCCCCTGCCGCGGCAGGAGGTGGGCGAGCCGCGTCCTGCGCATCAGCACGTCCGCGATCGTCACCGCCATCTCGTCCCGGACGGCGGCGACGGCCTCCGCGGCGACGTGCGGGCAGCCCGGCGCGAGGGGCTCGCCGAGGGACGGACGGTCGGCGATGAGGTCGAGGATCGCCGCGCTCCCGGTGCCGTAGGATCGGACCAGGTGCACCAGCGTGCGGCGGGACACCCCGAGCGCCCGGGCCCGCGCCCGGAGGCCCGGCAGGGCGTCCGCCAGGCCCTCGGCGCCTTCGAGCGGGAGCGTCCGGGTCACGGACGGGGCGGCGCGGGCGGGGGAGGCCACGCAGCGCATCACGTCCTCCGCCATCCGCCGGTACGTGGTGAGCTTGCCGCCCACGACCGTGACGAGGCCCGCCGGCGACGGGACGACCACGTGCCGGCGTGAGAGGCGCGCGCTCGCCGCACCCGACCGGGCCGGGCTCACGAGCGGGCGGAGGCCCGCGTACGCGCCGAGGAGGTCGTCGCGGGCGAGGCGGACGTCGAGAAACCGCGACGCGTGCTCGAGCAGATACGCCGCGTCCGCGTCGCACGCCGGCGGCGCGTCGGGCGGGCCGGTCCACTCGGTGTCGGTCGTCCCGAGGAGCACCGCGCCCTGCCAGGGCACGAGGAATGCGAGCCGCCCGTCGTCGGTCTCCGGCAGCACCACGCCCGTGCGGGCGAGCGGCAGGCGCGCTCTGGCGACGACCAGGTGCACGCCCTTGGCGCGCCGGACCCGGAAGGCGGGCGGCCCGGCGAGCGCGGCGACCGACTCGGCCCACACGCCGGTCGCGTTGACCGTCGTCCCCGCCGCGACCGTGAAGCGCGTGCCCGACAGGACATCCCGCGCGCGGGCGCCGGCGACGCGTCCGCCCTCTGTGACGAGCGCCTCGGCGCGCACGTAGTTCACGGCGACGGCACCCCGCCGCGCGGCCGTGCGCAGGACGGTGATCGCCAGCCGGGCGTCGTCGGTCACGGCGTCGTAGTAGAGATACGCCCGCCGCAGCCCCTCGAGGCGGAGATGCGGGGCGAGCGCGGCGAGCGCGTCGCGCGCCAGCCGGCGGTGCCGCGGCAGCCCGGCGCCGCGATCGGCAGACGCGGCGCGGGGGACCGGCCGGCCGGCGAGGACGTCGTACGCCCACAGGCCGCAGGCGATCCCGGCCGGGAGCAGGGGGCGGAGGAGAGCGGGGAGCCGCAGGCCGAGGGGCCGCCGGGCGCCCGCGTAGAGGGGGAGCACGAACGGCAGCGGCCGGACCAGGTGCGGCGCGTTCCGCAGCAGCAGGCCGCGCTCCTCGAGATCCTCGCGGACCTGTGCGATATCCAGCATCGGAAGGTACCGCAGGCCGCCGTGGATGAGCTTCGTGGACCGGCTGCTCGTGCCCTCCGCGAAGTCCTGCTGCTCCACGAGCGCGACCGACAGCCCCCGCGCCGCCGCCTCCAGCGCGACCCCGGCGCCGGTGATGCCTCCGCCGATCACGAGCACATCGAACCGTCCCCCGGCGAGCCGGGCCAGGCCCTCCCGCCGCGTCCCGAGGCCGCCGGTCACGGTTGCGCCGGCGCGGTCATCGTCTCCGTGCGGTACCGCGCGGCGGGCGGGCCGGCCGCGCCGCGGAGGGGGGTCCCCCTTGGAGCACCTCCTTGATCACCACCGCCTGATTGTGCTCGGGGTCGCGGGCGCCGTACACGAGCGTCAGCTTCCCGCCGCGGGCGTGGCGCGCGAGGTCGTCGAGCAGCGCGCGCTTGGCCGCGAGCTCCTTTCGGTACCGCCGGCGGAACTCGTCCCACTTCTCCGGATCGTGCCCGAACCACCGCCGCAGCGCGGCGCTCGGCGCGATCTCCCGCAGCCACGCGTCGATCTTCAACCGGTCCTTGCCCACGCCGCGGGGCCAGAGGCGGTCCACGAGCACCCTCGGCCCGTCGCCGGGCGACGGGGGATCGTAGGCGCGCTTGAGGCGGATCACCAGACGCGGGCCCGCAGCGGACGGCATGCGTGCACCCTCCCTTCCCTCCTGCCTTCGGACGCCGGGGGCCCTGGCGGCGCGCATGAGCGCGCCGCCAGGGCGCCGAATAGTGCCGTTGGGGGGCGCACGGCGAATCTCCTCCTGCCCACGACCGGCTCCGAAACCGCATCCCGCGCGCGCCGGCATCCCGGCGCGCCGACCCGGAGGATACGGCCATGAGCGACCTCTCACGCCTGCGGTCCGAAGGAGACCTCAACATCTCCCCGCGACGCGCCCGGTGGCAGGCCGCGTCGCTGGACGCCGGGACACGCGCGCTGCTCGACGAGGATGCGCGCTACTTCGTCCACCAGGCCCTCTCCACGCCGTGCCTCAACGCGCTGCGCGCCTGCGCGGGCGCCTACGTGGAGGATCTCCAGGGCCGCCGGTACCTGGACTTCCACGGCAACTACGTCCACCAGGTGGGGTTCGCCAACCCCGAGGTCATCGCGGCGATCAAGGCGCAGCTCGACGAGCTCAGCTTCTGTCCGCGGCGTTACACCAACCGGGCGGCGGTCGCGCTGGCGCGGAGGCTGGCCGCGCTCGCCCCGGGAGACCTCACCAAGGTGCTCTTCTGCCCGAGCGGCACCGGGGCGATCGGCATCGCGCTCAAGCTGGCACGGGTTGCCACGGGCCGCCACAAGACGATCTCGATGTGGGACTCCTTCCACGGCGCGTCGCTCGACGCGATCTCCGTCGGCGGCGAGGAGATCTTCCGCGGGGGCGCCGGCCCGCTGCTGCCCGGCACCGAGCACGTCCCCCCGCCCGACCCGTACCGCTGTGTCTGGGGGTGCCACGCGCGCGGGGGATGCGACCTCGCCTGCGCCCGCTACATCGAGTATGTGCTGGACAAGGAAGGCGACGTCGCCGCGGTCGTGGCCGAGACGGTCCGCAGCACGCCCTCGATCCCGCACCCGGAGTTCTGGCAGACCGTCCGGCGCGCGTGCGACCGGCACGGGACGCTGCTCATCCTCGACGAGATCCCCACGGCGCTCGGCCGCACCGGGACGATGTTCGCCTGCGAGCAGTTCGGCGTCGTCCCGGACGTGCTCGTGATCGGCAAGGGCCTCGGCGGCGGGATCCTCCCGCTCGCCGCGGTGATCGCGCGCACGGGCCTCGACGTGGCCCCCGACCGGGCGCTGGGCCACTACACGCACGAGAAGAACCCGGTCGCCTGCGCCGCGGCGCTCGCGACGCTCGCCTACATCGAGGAGCACGGGCTGCTGCGCCGCGCACGCGAGCTGGGGGACCGCGCGCTCGCGCGCCTGCGGAGCATGCAGGCCGCGCACCCGCTCATCGGCGACGTGCGCGGGCTGGGGCTGCTGCTGGGCGCGGAGCTCGTCCGGGACCGCGCGACGCGGGAGCGCGCGGTCGACGAGGCCGAGGCGGTGATGTACGCGGCGCTGGCCCGCGGGCTGAGCCTCAAGGTCACGATGGGCAACATCCTCACCCTCGCGCCGCCGCTCGTGATCGCGCGCGAGGAGCTGGACCGGGCGCTCGACATCCTCGACGAGTCCCTCGCGGAGGTCGAACGCGGCGCGTAGGCCGCGCCGGGGGGCCGGCGCCGGCCCGTCTACGTGCTCCCGCTCGCGTACAGCCAGCGGGCGACGAGCGCCTCCGTGTCGCCGCCGAACGTCTCCCTCGAGCCCTCGGACAGCACGGTGCCCGTGCGCATCACGTACACGTAGTCGGCGATCTCGAGCGCGCGCTTGATGTTCTGATCCACGAGCAGGACCGCCTTGCCGTGCGCGGCGAGGTCCTTGATGAGGCCGTAGATCTGCGCCGCCACCCGCGGCTCGATGCCGGCGGTCGGCTCGTCGATCAGGAAGACGGTCGGGTCGTGCATGAGGCTCCGGGCGAGCTCGAGCTGCCGCTGCTGCCCGCCGCTCAACGTGCCCGCGGGCTGGCGTCGCTTCTCTGCGAGGATCGGGAACCGCTCGACCGCGCGCCCGACCAGTTCCTCGACCCGGCCCCGGTGGCCCCTGTACTGCCACGCCCCCAGCCGCAGGTTCACCTCCACCGACAGGTAGGGGAAGATGCTGGGGCGCTGCGGCAGGTAGACCACGCCGTGCAGGCGCATCTCGTGCGGGAGGAGACCCGTGACGCGGCGGCCGCCCACCTCGACCTCGCCTTCCCAGGGCGGCAGGAACCCGAACAGTGCCTTGAGCAGCGTGGACTTGCCCGTGCCGTTCGGCCCGAGCACGCAGCGGACCTGCCCCGGCACGGCCTCGACCGAGACCCCGCGCAGGATGCTGATCCCGGGCAGGTACCCCGCGACGAGGTCCCGCGCAACGAGCCAGGGGGCCGGAGCGGCCGGCGTCATTGGAGCCCCGCGTACGCCGCGAGCACCGCGGCGTCCCCCCGCACGTCCCCCGGCGGCCCGTCGGCGATCTTCCGCCCCCGCGCCATCACGACCAGGCGCCGCGCGATCCGCAGGATGGACTCCATATCGTGGTCGACGACGACAAACGTGCGGCCCGAGGCGTGCAGCTCCTGGATCCGCTTGATCAGCTCGTCCCGCAGGTGCGGGTGGACGCCGGCGAACGGCTCGTCGAGGAATAGGAGCGTCGGCTCGAGCATGAGCGCCCGTCCGAGCTCCAGGAGCTTCTGCTGGCCGCCGGAGAGGTTCTTCGCCTCCAGATGCATCACGTGCGACAGGTTGAGGAAGTCCAGATACGCGCGGGCGCGCGCGGCCGCCCCCGGCCACGTCGAATGCGGACGGGTGAGCCCGGGCACCAGCATGTTCTCGAGCACGGTCATGCGGCCGAAGAGCTGGGTCAGCTGGAAGGTCCGCGCCACGCCGAGCCCCGCGAAGACGTACGGCGGAGCCCCGGCCACCGTGGCGCGCCCGAGGACGACCGTTCCGGCGTCGGGCGCGAGGTGGCCGGTGAGCAGGTTGATGAGCGTCGTCTTGCCGGAGCCGTTCGGGCCGATGAGGCCGATGAGATCGCCGCGGGCGACGGCGAAGTCGACGCCGTCGACGGCGGCGATGCCGCCGAACCGCTTCCGGAGCCCCTCGCCCCGCACGAGCACGTCGCCGGTCACGGCCGCGACCCCTCGGGGCCGATGCCCCGCGGCGCCGGCGCCGGCCGCCGTGCCTCGCCGATCCCGGTGAGCAGCCTCCACAACGGCGTGAGCAGGCCGTTCCGCGCGAACCGCATCGTGAGCAGCAGGATGATGCCGAACAGGACGAGCCGCCACTGCCCGTAGGCCCGCAGCGTCTCCTGGAGCACCTCGATGCCGAAGGCGCCGCCGACCGCGGTGGGGATCCGCTCCATCCCGCCGATCACGGCCATCACGACGACCACGGCCATGAGGTCGAGCGAGCCGAGGCTCGGGGTGAGGATGCCGATGTAGTGCGCGTAGAAGCCGCCCGCGAGCGCGGCGAGCCCGCTCGCGATGGCGAACGCGAGGATCCGGAACCGCGCGACCGCCACCCCGCAGGCCGCCGCCGCCTGCTCGTCCTCCCGCAGGGCGCGGAGGAAGAGTCCCCACCGGGACCGGGTGATGAGGATCAGCACCGCGAGAGCGAAAAGAAGCAGACCGAACGCCGTGTAGTAGTAGGGGAGGTCCGTGGGCGCGCGGAACAGCGGGGCCGTGTGCAGCCCGGCCATGCCGGCGGTGACCTGGTCCTCGGTCGAGAGCACGATCCGCACGATCTCCGAGAACCCCAGGGTGAAGATCGCGAGGTACGGGCCGCTCATGCGCAGGCAGACCCACCCGATCAGGCCCCCCGCGACGGTGCACAGCGCCACGCCGGCGGCCATCCCGAGCGGGATCGGGATGTGGTACCACTGGACGAGGAGCGCCGAGGTGTAGCCGCCGAGCGAGGCGAACGCCATGTGGCCCAGCGAGAACAGCCCTGCGTACCCGGCCAGCAGCGACCAGCTCGACGCCAGGATGCCGTAGAACATCGCGATGATCGCGACGTGCATCCAGTACGCGTTGAGGGTGCGCGCGGAGACCAACGACAGGACCGCGACGGCGAGCGCGATGTAGATGTGGAGCCCGCGCACGTCCTACTCCATCCGCACGTGGCGTCGGCCGAAGAGCCCGGTCGGCCGGAGGATCAGGGCGATCATCAGCACGAGCACGCCGAAGGCGTTGGTGTAGGCGAGGGCCCGCGTCGGATCCGGAAAGAACGCGGTGAAGAGGCCCTCCGCCTCCCCGAGGAGGATCCCGGCCACGATGCTGCCGAGCACCGAGCCCATGCCGCCCAGGATCACGATGACGTAAGCCTGGATGTTGGGCAGCACCCCCATGCCGGGGGAGAGCGAGTAGATCGGCGCGATGAGCGCGCTCGCCGCGGCCGCGAGGGCGGCGCCGACCCCGAACGCCAGCGAGTTGAACCGCCGCGGGTTGATGCCGACGATCGCCGCGGAGTCCCGGGACTGGCTCACCGCATCCAGCGCCTGCCCCCAGATCGTCCGATGCATGAAGTAGAGGAGCGCGAGGATCAGGAGCACCCCGACGGCCCCGGCGACGATCCGGTCGTTGGTCACGGCCAGACCCCCGACGTGCACGACGCCCGGCACAAACGACGGGGGCCGGAGCGGGAACGGGCCGAAGACGATGAGGGCGGTGTTGCGCAGGAAGAACGCCAGGCCGAAGGTGACGATGAGCCCGTACTCGTCCTTCCGCTCGGTGCGATCGCTATAGAGGGGCGTCAGGAACAGCCGCTCCAGGACGATGCCGAAGAGGAAGAGCCCCGCCATCGACAGGAACAGCGCCCCGAGCGGCGGCACGCCGAGGAAGGTGACGATGTAGTACGCGGTGTAGCCGCCGAGCATGTAGAGATCGCCGTGCGCGAAGTTGACGATCTTCAGGATGGAAAAGATGATCGTGACGCCGACGGCGATCAGAGCGTAGATGATGCCGATGATGGCCCCGTTGGTGACCTGGATGAGGAGATAGTCCATCTACGGGCGTCGGCTCCGCGCGATGGAACGGCGGGGGAGGCCGTGCCCCCACGGCAGGCCCGTGAGTGCCGGCCTCCCCACGACGCTGGCGTTACCGGAGCGGGCCGCGGGTCACTGCGGCGGCCGCTTGTACGTATACTGCACGGTCGCGAGGCTCCTCGGCCACACGACCGGCGCGTCATCCGGGGTCTGGCCGACCTTGTCAAACTGGACGAGGTTCACGGGCGCGTCGACGAACTGGTGGTAGTGCCAGTCGGGGTTGTGATCCGTCGCGAACGAGTACTTGCCGCGGCCTCCGACCCACGTCGTCTTCTCCAGCGCCGCGATGAGGGCCTTGGGATCGGTGCCCCCGGCGCGCTTGATCGCGTCCACGATGATGTACGTCGCGTCGTAGTTCTCGATCGCCTGCGGGGTCGGCGGGCTGTTGAACCGCTTGGTGAAGTTCGCCACGAACGCCCGGGTGATGTTGTTCCACTTGGCCTTGGGGAGCCCGACCACTTCGGTCACGAGGTACTTCCCCGCGTCGCCCACGTTCTTCCAGAACGTCGGGGTCGTCGCCGGGCCGCCGGTGTTGCTGATGCCCGTGCGGGCCGTCGGCGCGAACCCGGCGCTGTGGGCCTGCTGCACCATCGGGTAGAGCCCCGCTTCGCTGTAGATCGTGTGGAACAGATCGTACGGCGGGGTGTGGGTCTTGAACCGCTCGATCTGCGCCGTGAAGTCCGTCTGGTTGAGGTCGGCGCCGACGACGTCGTAGCGGACGCCGTGTGCCTGCAGGATCGGCAGCAGGACGTCCCGGGCGCTCTGCCCGCCGTCGGTCTTCTCGTAGATGATGGCGACGTTCTTGAAGCCCGCCGCCACCATCCAGTTGCCCCACTGCGTCGCGATGAGCGCCTGGCAGGGAGCCACGCGGAACACCTCGGGATAGCCCGCAGCCGTGATCTTGTTGGCCCAGACATCGACGGCCACGATCGGGATCCCGTTCTTGTGGGCCACTTCCATCTCGGCCAGGAACACCGAGCTGTGGAACTCGCCCATGATGGCGACGACGTGCTCCTGGGAGATCAACCGCTCCGCGGCGGCGGTGCCCTCTTCGGGCAGGCCGCGCGTGTCCTGATAGCTCACCTGGATGGGCCGGCCGAGCACCCCGCCCTTGGCGTTGATCTCATCGACGGCGAGCGTCGCCGCGTCCTTCATGAGCTGGCCATCGGCGTACCCGCCCGGCGGCGACAGCGGCCCCACCCAGCCGAGCTTGATGGGTTCCGCCGCGCCCAGCAACGTCTTGACCGGGACCAGGATCATCCCGGCACCCACCACCGCGACGACGCCGATCAGCAGCAATCGTCTGACGATACGCATCCCCCACCCCCTCCCGTGCTCACTGCATGCTGCCCTGTTGCCCTCGATCCCGCCCCGTCACCACGCCCGGTCCTGCGCCTGCGATGGGATCGGGTCATGCCCGCGGGTCCGCAGCCTACCGGGGTGCGGCGGAGGCCCCGGTGGACGGTCCGAGACCGTCCGGCCCGGGGGAACGAGTGGACGCAACGGCCTGTGCACCATCGCGCCCGGTCCGGCTGTGGCCACCTTACTTTTCCCGGGGGGGCGAAAATCCTCCTCAGCTGCGGCGTGCGTCCGGCCCGGCACCCCTACTCCTCCAGCAGCGACCGGCCGTCGGCTCCGGGCATCTCGAGGCCCAGGAGCCGGGCGATCGTAGGCGCCCAATCGGCCAGGTGCGGCGGCCGCGCCGCCATCGACCGAGCGAGCGCGGGCACCGCCCGGTGGCCTCCGCCGACCACGGCGAAGGTGCGGGCCGTTGCCGGCCCGCCGTGGAATCCCCGGAGCGGGAGCCTCGGCGTCGCGAAGATCCACCCGCGCTGGGCTTCGGCGACGATCGGCCCCGGGTCGCCGCCCCCCCATCCCGCGACCCCGGGGACGTCCGCCAGCGCCGCCCCGGCATCCCGCGGCGTGACCCCGTCGCGCGGCCGCACCAGCGCGGCGCCGCCGTCGCCGAGCACGTCCGCCACGAGCGCGCGGACGGGGGGTGAGTTCAGCAGGTCGATCGGAGCCCGGCCGGTGCGGGGCTCCATCCCGTGGTCGGACAGGACGATCACGACCGTGCGCGTCCACGCGGGCCGCAGCGCATCGAGCAGCTCCCCGGCGATGCGATCGGCCTCCGCGTAGCTCGCCCGCGCGGCGGCCGCATCGGGGCCGAGGTCGTGGCCGAGCGTATCGCCTTCGTTGAGATGGCCGAAGAGGAAGTCGATCGCCGGATCGCGGGCCGCGGCGAGCAGATGCGGGCGGACGGCCGCGTTGGTCGGGTACCCGTGGGCATCCAGGGGAACCCCGGGCGGCGGGACCCCGCCCGGCGGCCAGGTCACGTCGGCGGCCTCGGTCCGGAGAACGGCGTGCAGCAGGTGGTCGCCCTGGACCGCGGCGCTTTGCAGGCCGGCGGCGCGGCACGCGTCGAAGAGCGTCGGCACAGCCACTTGCGGCTGCCCCGCCCAACCGGGCACGACGCCGGGCCGCCGGGCGGTCGCCCGGACCTCGTGCCGGGACGGCAGGCAGCCGGTCAGCAGCGTGGCGAAGCACGGGTACGTCGAAGACGGCAGGGGAGCGCGGCCGGACAGCGTAAGCCCGCCGTCCGCGCCCATCGCCCACAGGCGGGGCGTGAGGGACGGCGAGAGCTGCTCAGCCGGGCACCCGTCGATGCCGAGCAGGACCACGCGCGCACGCCCGCTCACGAGAGGGTGCTCCCCCGACGGACCGGGCCTCACGTGCGGCCCGCATGCTCGTCGGCTACCGCCAGCGCCGCGTCGATCGCGTCGAGGCCCCCCTCGAGCTCGGCCTCGGTGATGACGAGTGGCGGCGCGAGCATGATCATGTTCCACTTCGCGTAGGCGTACACGCCGCGCTCGAGCATGGCCCGCAGCGTGGCGGAGATCGCCGGGTGCTTCTCCTGCGCCCCGCGGGGCGTCCACGGCACCAGCGGCTCCCGGGTGGCGCGGTCGCGCACCAGCTCGATGCAGGCGAAGAGCCCCTTCCCCCGCACGTCGCCCACGGCGGGGTGGCGCTCCCCGATCTCGGCCAGCCGCGCGATCAAGCGCTCCCCGAGAACCCGCGCGCGCTCGATGAGCCCCTCCTCGTGGTACGCGGCCAGGGTGGCCACGCCCGCCGCGCAGGCGAGCGGGTGGCCGCTGTACGTCGCACCGGTCAGCAGCACGTTCGACTCGAAGAAGGACGCCACGCGGTCCGACACGGCGACGGCCCCGAGCGGCACGTACCCGGACGTGATCCCTTTGCCGAGCGTCATCATGTCCGGGACGACGCCGTAGTGGTCGATCGCAAACCACCGGCCGGTGCGGCCGAATCCGGCCATCACCTCGTCGCAGATCAAGAGCACGCCGTAGCGGTCGCAGATCTCCCGCAGGCGCGGATAGTACTCGGGCGGAGGCACGATGCGGGCGTTGCTCCCGGTGATCGTCTCCACGATGACCGCGGCCACGGTGTCCGGATCTTCGAACTCGATGATCTCCCCGATGTGGTCGGCGCAGCGGATGCCGCAGGCGGGATACTCCAGGCCGAACGGGCAGCGATAACAGAACGGGTCCTCCGCGACCACGGTCCCCCACACCCCCGGCTCGGCGCCCCGCCGCCGCGGGTCCCCGGAGACCGAGAGCGCCCCGGCGGTCGCCCCGTGGTAGCTGCGGCGCCGGGTGATGACCTTCTGGCGGCCGGTGGCCAGCCGCGCCATCCGGATCGCCGCCTCGTTCGCCGTGGCGCCGCCGGTTGTGAAGAACACGCGATTGAGGTCCCCCGGCGTCACCTCGGCCACGGCGCGCGCGAGCGCGCTGCGGGGGCCGCTCGCGAACTCCGGCGCCACGTAGCACACCTCCGCCGCCTGCTCCTGGATCGCCCTCACCACGCGGGGATGCCCAAACCCCAGGTTGACGTTCACGAGCTGGGAGGCGAAATCGAGGTACCGCCTCCCTTCGGCGTCCCAGAACATCGCCCCCTGTCCCCCGGCGATGACGATCGGCCGGCGCGATTTCTGCGCCGACCAGGAGTGCAGGAGGTACCGCCGGTCGTCCTCCAGCACGCGGGAGGCGACGGACGCGGAAAGCGGTTGGCCTGTACGCTGCGTTACCGGGCCGGGCATGGTGATCCTCCTTCCCTCACGCTGGGCCTGCGGGCAGGCGCATGCGGACGCTCTTGACCTGCGTGTAGCTCAGCAGCTCGTCCAGGCACTCCTCCCGCCCGATCCCGCTCTGCTTGAGGCCGCCGTACGGCGAGCCGAGGGCGTGGCCGCCCGGGATGTTGACCCAGATGTACCCGGCCTCGATCCGCCGGGCGAGCCGGTGCGCCGCGGCGTAGTCGCGCGTGTAGATCGCCGCGCTCAGCCCGTAGATCACGCCGTTGACCTGGCGGAGCATCTCCTCCTCATCGTCCCAGGCGAGCACCGCCAGCACGGGCCCGAAGATCTCCTCCTGCGCGATGCGCATCTCCGGTCGCACGCCGTCGAACAGCGTCGGCTGCACAAAGAACCCCCGGCGGAGGGTGGGATCGTCGGGCACGCCGCCGCCGCACACGAGGCGCGCACCCTCGCGCCGGCCGGCCTCGATGTAGCCCAGCACCCGCTCGTGCTGTTCGCGCGAGACGAGCGGACCCATCTCGCTCTCGTCGTGCTCCGGGAGCCCCAGGCGCAGACGGGCGAGGCGGCACCTCACGGCCTCCACGAAGGCGTCGTGGAGCCGCCGGTGGACGAACGCGCGGGACGTGCTGCTGCACGACTGGCCTGCGCGGTTGAAGTTCATCGCGGCCACGGCGGCGGCCGCCGCCTCGTCCGGGTCGACGTCCGGGAGCACGATGATCGGGTTCTTGCCGCCCAGCTCCAGGGTGACCGTCTTGAGCTCCGCGGCCGCCGCCCGCATCACCGCGCGCCCCGCCTCGACGGACCCGATCAGCGCGATCCGCCGCACGAGGGGATGCCGCACCAGGGCCGCGCCGGTCGTTGGGCCGTCCCCGGTGACGATGTTCACGACCCCCGGCGGGAAGATGCCGGCGAGCACCCGGGCCAGGGCCAGCGAGGAGAGCGGCGCCTGCTCGGGCGGCTTCACCACGACCGTGTTGCCGGCGGCGAGCGGAGCCGCGAGCTTCTCGGCCGCGAACCGGATCGGGTGGTTGAATGGGTTGATCTTGCCGACGACCCCGAACGGCTCGCGGACGGTGTAGGAGAAGGCCGTCGGCTCCTCCGGCAGCGTCTCGCCCTTCAACTCGGGGATGAGCCCGGCGAAGTACTCCAGCGACTCGGCCGCCCACTCCACGTCCCGCCGCATGCCGGAGATGACGTTGCCGGAGTTGAGCGCGTCGAGGCGCGCGAACTCCTGCCGGTGCTCGCGCAGAGCCGCGGCGAGGGCCCGCAGCCGGGCGCCGCGCTCGGGGCCCGGCGTCGCGGCCCACGCCGGAAGCGCGGCCCGGGCCGCGTCCACGGCGCGCCCGACGTCGGCCTCCTCGGCGAGCGGCACGCGGTCCAGGATCTCCCCGGTGGCGGGGTTGTAGGTCGGAAACGAGCGGCCGGAGGCGGCCCGCACCCACTCGCCGCCGATGAACAACCGGCCGCGCGGGACCTCCTCGAGGATCGAGAGGCGCATCGCGCCTAGGCTCCGGCGCCGCGGTCCCGGGGCAGCGCCCGGTCCGGCGGGCCGTCGTAGAACTCGGGCCGCTGCAGGGAGAGGTCGAGGGGCTGGACCGTCGAGGCGTTCACCGAGGCCCGCCACCCCTTCTCCCGGTGCTGCTCCTCGTAGGTGTGCGCGACCAGGGAGACCGTCCGCGAAAGCAGGAAGACGCCCTTGATGAGCTCGACGTCGAAGCCCATATCCAGGCAGATCGCGCCCACCGCCCCCGGCCCGTTGAGGAAGATGCGGCGGCCCCAGAACTCCTCGGTCGCGGCCTCGATGGCCCTCGCCATCGCCACGTAGGTGCCCGAGATCCCGTACCGGTCGGAGAGGGCCAGGAGCCGCGCGGTGCGCGGGTCCTGGATGTGCTGCGGGTGGTGGAACCCCGGGAGCCGCTGCCCCGCCCGGCGCGCGTCGCCCGCCACCCGGCGCGCCGCCTCCGTGATGTCGAGATGCTCGCGGTCCATCCGCTCGACCGCCTGTTTGAACAGCCCCGCGGGCCGGTCCGCGGTGCCGTGGTAGGTCCCAATCGCCAGCATGCCGCCGGCGACCCCGACGTGCAGGGGGACCCCGCCCGAGGCCACGAAGCGGCACGCGGCCGACGACGGCGAGAACGCGTGTTCGGCCATGCTGACGAGGAGCGCGTCTAGCATCCGGCCGTGCGCCGGCGGCGGCAGCTCGCCCCGCCAGACGAGGTACGCCATCTCCGCGAAGCTGATGTTCCCCACGAGCTCGTTGAGATCGTAGCCCCGGACGACGATCTTCTCCCTGGTCTTGTAGGCGATCGACGTCCGCCAGTGGAACGGCTCCCGGCCATCCACGGGAGATGCGGGTGGCATGCGCGCTACCTCCTTGCCGCGGATACGGATTCGTCCTCCCTCAGATAGACGCGGTCGGGGTCCACCTCGTCGCGGAGCACGCCGAGAACCTCCGGGGCCGGCGGCGCGACCTCGCGCACCCCCGGCGCCACCCCCGGCGCGAAGCCCGTCTGCGCGCGCACCGCGTCCACCGTGATGCCGGGCATGAGCTGCGCGATCCGCAGCGCGCAGGTCTCCGGATCGTTCTCCAGCACCGCGAGGTCCGTGACCACGGTGATCCCGAAGTCTCCGCTCAGGCCCGCACGCTCGCGCGCGCCCGGGCCGTCGAGAAACCCGGGGCTCGTGATGTAGTCGCACCGCTCCGGGAACCGCCGGCGCTCGTGCCGGGTGATGACGAGCAGCCGGCGGCAGTGGGACGCCATGTCGTTGCCGCCCCCGCTGCCCGGCAGCCGCTTCATCCCGCCGGGGGAGTGGATCACCGTCGAGTTGATGTTGCCGTAGCGGTCGATCTGCGCGCCCCCGAGGAACCCCAGGTCGACGAGGCCGCGCTGCAGCAGGCACCCCAGGACCTCCCGCAGCGTGCCCAGCCGGACCGCCCGGTACATCACCTTGGGATCGGAGACCGAGACCGGCGTCGGGCGGACGCGCGGCGCGATCACCCCGCTCTCGATCACACAGACCACGTTGGGCGCGTGCGTCCGCTGGGCGAGCGTCGCCGCCAGCAGCGGGAGGCCGGTCCCCACGAAGACCACGTCGCCGTCCCTGACGTGCCGGGCCGCCTCGATCACCATGAGCTCCTGGCGAGAGTAACCGGGCGGCGCGGGCATCGCCCTACACCATCTCCTGCATCGCCCGCCTGAGGGCCTCGAGCCGCTCCCGCCCGGCGGCGCGCTGCAGGTAGTCATCGAAGCGGGCACACTGCCAGACGTGCGCGCGGAGATACTCCCGCACCGCCCCCGCGCCGCCCCGCGCCGCCGCCTGGTAGGCGGCGACGTGGACCGGATCGTAGTCGTAGTACCGGTACGTGGACGTCGGGTACGCGCCGAAGGGCTGCACGACGACCGCGCTCACGTGGACGAACGGGACGGTCGTCTGCTCGGGATGCGCGCGGATCTCGTCGTTCGGCACCAGCTCCTCACAGCTCACGACCACGTGGCGCGACGCGCGCATCATCTCGGGCTCGTGGGTCGCGAATCCCTCGATGACGACGTTGCCCACGGCGTCGGCGCGCTGGACGTGGACGATGCTGACGTCCGGCCGGAGGGCCGGGACCAGCACCACGGGCTCCCCGGGATTCCACGGGTTGTCGATCACCACGGGTCGATCCGGATGCGGCGTGGTCGGTGGCGCTGTCCGGCCGGCGGTGCCGCCCAGACCGCCCGCGGGCGCGACCTTCTCTGCCGCGCGGAGCAGATCTGAACCCAGCAGGCTCCGCGTCGGCATGAACGGCACGCCCATCTCGCCGGCCAGGAACCGGGTGACCATCGCCAGGTGGCTGTAGTCTTCCACCTCGAGGGTCCCGTCCTCGATCGCGCGCCTCCAGCAGAACGTCGTCCCGAACCGCTCCAGGTTCCCGGAGCCGCAGATCGTCCGCCGGACGAGGCCGGCACCGACGAGCTGGTCCATCGAGATCGAGAGGTTGCAGCCGACCACGGTGAGCTCACCGATGCGCTGACGGATGATCTCGTGCGCGAGCGCCACGGGGCAGCGACCGATGTTCTGACCTCCCATCCCCACGGTCGAGCCGGGACGCACGAAGCGGGAGACCGCCTCGGCGGCGGTCATGACCTTCTCGGCCTGCCTGGGTGTGGTCCGCGGCTGCATGCGGGTGGCGCGCGCCTCCACGGCGGACGGCCTGCGCCCCCATCCTAGAGGGCGCGCCCCGATAATGTCAAATAAGCAGGTATGGCGATCTCGATTAGCATTCCTTATGGAAGTGCACCCCGGTAGCCGCGCGGCGCCGCGCGCGCGGCGCCGCGCGGCCGTCCGCCCCCTCCCCCTCGTTCCCCTGCGGACGTTCCACCTCGTCGCGCGCCTCCGGAGCTTCAGCGCGGCCGCCCGGCAGATCGGCGTCACCCAGCCCGCGGTCACCCAGCAGATCGCCCGGCTCGAACGCGATCTCGGCCTCGCGCTCTTCGACCGCGTCGGCGGGCGCGTCGTGGTCACGGACGCCGGCCGCACCCTGGACGTCTTTGCGCAGAGGATCTTCCACCTCCTCGACGCCGCGCGCGACGCGATGGACAGCGTCGCGGGCCTGCGGACCGGCCGCCTGCACGTCGGCGCCAGCCGGACGGCGGGCGCCTACTACATCGCGGACCTCCTCGACCGGTTCAAGCAGCGCTACCCGGGCGTGCGGGTGAGGTTGTCGGTCGGCAACTCGAACACGATCCTCGCGCAGGTCCTCGACTTCACCCTCCACGCGGGGGTGATCGCGGGACCGTGCGAGAACCCCCACCTGAGGTCGCTGCCGCTGATCCGCGACCGGATGCTGGCCATCCTCCCCCCAGGGCACCCCCTCGCCCACCGCCCCGCGGTGACGATGCAGGAGCTGCACGCGTACCCGCTCATCCTGCGGGAGCCGGGGTCGGCGACCCGCCGCATGATCGAGCGGGCGTTCCAGCGGCACGGCCTGGAGGCCCTCCCCGCGATGGAGCTGGAGAGCAACGAGGCGATCAAGAGCGCCGTCGCCGACGGGATCGGGGTCGGCATCATGGCGCAGGCCGCCGTCGCGCAGGAGCTCGCAACGGGGCGCCTGGCCGGTCGGCCCCTGCGCGAGCCGCTCCACCTGGACTTCTCGCTCATCTACCACCGAGACCGGACGCTCTCGCCGGTGGTGGCGGCGTTCCTGGCGCTCCTGCCCGCCGGCGGCGGGCGGGCGCCGCGCGCGCCGGATCGGCCGCACCAGAGGGTTCCGCGCCGATCTCATGGAAGCAGGGGTGTCCGGCCCGCGCCGCCCGGGGAGGGACCGCGGCCGGGACGGGGTCCGGGGACGGGAGGGGAGGCGGACGCCGGATGAGCGAGGCGATGCGTGGCCGGCTGACCCTGGACGACCTGCGGGCGCAGGTCGCGTCCGGCGAGATCGACACCGTCGTCGCGGCGATGGTGGACATGCAGGGGCGCCTGATGGGCAAGCGCGTCACCGGGCACTTCTTCGTCGACGAGGTGGCCCGGGACGGCGCCCACGCGTGCAGCTACCTGCTGGGGTGCGACGTCGAGATGGAGCCGCTGCCGGGCTACCGGCTCACGAGCTGGGACACCGGGTACCACGATGTGCGGCTCCAGCCCGATCTCGGCACCCTGCGCCCGGTGCCGTGGCTCGAGCGGACGGCGCTCGTGCTCTGCGATGTCGTGGACGACTCGGGCGAGCCCGTGCCGGAGTCGCCGCGCCAGATCCTCCGGCGGCAGGTGGAGCGCGCGCACGCGCGCGGCTTTCTCCCGATGATCGCCTCCGAGCTCGAGTTCTATATCTTCCGGGAGACCTACGAGAGCGCCCGGAGGAAGCACTACCACGATCTCGAGCTGTATGGCCAGTACAGCGAGGACTACCACATCCTCCAGGGCACCAAGGAGGAGTGGCTGATCCGGCAGATCCGCTCCGGCCTGGACGCCGCCGGCGTGCCCGTCGAGTTCAGCAAGGGCGAGTGGGGCTCCGGTCA
The DNA here is from genome assembly GCA_021324295.1 of Bacillota bacterium. Lineage (GTDB taxonomy): Bacteria > Sysuimicrobiota > Sysuimicrobiia > Sysuimicrobiales > Segetimicrobiaceae > JAJPJJ01. The sequence continues at coordinate 139,161 of JAJPJJ010000082.1, read as the reverse complement.
GCACGAGATCAACCTGCGCTACGCCGCGCCGGTGGAGATGGCGGACCGGCATACGATCCTCAAGCAGGCGGCCAAGGAGATCGCCGCGCTCAACCAGGTCGCGATCACCTTCATGGCGAAGTGGCGGCCCGATGCCGCCGGATCCTCCTGCCATGTGCACAGCAGCCTCTGGGATCGGGACGGCCGGCGCAACCTCTTCTGGCACGAGGGGGCAACGCCGCTCGGGATGTCGCCGCTGTTCCGGCACTACCTCGGCGGCCAGCTCGCGGGCGCCCGGCAACTCGCGTACTTCTTCGCACCGTACGTCAACTCGTACAAGCGCTACATGGCGGGGACGTTCGCGCCGGTGTTCGCGGTGTGGAGCCACGACAACCGGACATGCGGGTTCCGCGTGACGGGGTCGGGCCGGAGCCTGCGGATCGAGAACCGGATTCCGGGAGCCGACGCCAACCCCTACCTCGCCTTCGCCGCGACGATCGCGGCCGGGCTCTGGGGCATCGAGCACGAGATCGAGCCGCCGGCGATCGTGGAAGGGGACGCCTACCGGGCCGAGGGGCTCCCGCGCGTGCCCGGGACGCTGCGCGAGGCGCTCGCGGAGCTGGAGCGCAGCGAGATCGCCCGAGAGGCGTTCGGCGATCGGGTCGTCGAGCACTACGTGCACACCGGTCGCCTCGAGCAGCAGGCGTATGACCGGGCGGTCACGTGCTGGGAGCTCGCGCGCAACTTCGAACGGATCTAGCCCTGGGCGCATCCGGTGGCGGTCCGGAGAGGGCACGGGGACCCGCCCGGAGCGGACGTTCGACGCGGTCGCTTCTAGCGGACCGCCGCGCCAAATTGCAGACCGCGTCGGCGCGGAGCCGGGGGCGGCCCCCCGCCGCACCGCCATCTGCCGCCGGGGGTGTACCAAAGCACCAGGCCACGCCGGAGGGGTGATGCATGCGGCTCCGTGACAAGGTGGTCCTGATCACTGGCGCCGGGAGCGGCATGGGGCGCCTCGCCGCGCTCACCTTCGCCCGCGAGGGGGCGCGCGTCGCCGCGGTTGACGTCGCCGCCGAGGGGGGCGAGGAGACCGCCGCCCGCATCGCCCGGGACGGCGGGGACGCCCTGTTCGTCCGCGCCGACGTTTCGAAGGAAGGCGACGTGCGCGCCATGGTCCGGCGCACCGTGGAGCGCTTCGGCCGGCTCGACGTGCTCTACAACAACGCCGGGATCTTCCCCGAGCAGGACGGCTCCGTCGTCGATGTCGAGGAGGCGGTCTGGGACCAGGTGATGGCGGTCAACCTCAAAGGCATCTACCTCTGCTGCAAGCACGGGATCCCGGAGCTCCTGCGTGGCGGCGGCGGCTCGATCATCAACGTCGCCTCCTTCGTCGCGCTCGTCGGCTGCACGGTGCCCCAGGACGCGTACACGGCGAGCAAGGGCGGGGTGCTCGCGCTCACGAAGTCCCTGGCCGTTCAGTTCGGTCCGCGCGGGATCCGGACCAACGCGATCGCGCCCGGCCCGATCGAGACGCCGCTCCTGACGTCGTGGCTGCTCAACAACCCCGAGGCCCGGAAGCGCCGCCTCGACCGGATCCCGATGGGCCGGTTCGGCCGCCCGGACGACATCGTCAGCATGGCCCTCTATCTGGCCTCCGACGAGTCCACCTGGGTGAACGGCAGCGTGATGGTCGTGGACGGGGGGATCACGTCCAACTACTTCTGAGCGAGCCCGAAGCCCGATGCGCGCCCGGCCCGCCGGACCCGACGATGCGCCCGCGATCGCCCGCATCTACAACGAGGGCATCGAGGACCGCGCCGCCACGTTCGAGACGCAGCCGCGGACGCCCGAGGACGTGCGCGGCTGGTTCGACGGCGTGCACCCGATCGTCGTCGTCGAGGAAGAGGGCAGGATCATCGCCTTCGCCTCCACGTCCACGTACCGGCCGCGCACGTGCTACGCGGGGATCGCGGAGTTCTCCGTGTACGCGGCCCGCGCCGCGCGGCGGCGCGGCGCGGGCCGTCTGGCGATGGAGGCGCTGATCCGGGAGGCCGAGCGCGCCGGCTTCTGGAAGCTCGTGTCCCGCGTCTTCCCGGAGAACACGGCCAGCCTGCGGCTTCTGCGGTCCGTCGGGTTCCGCGAGGTCGGCCGCTACGAGAAGCACGGGCGCCTCGATGGGGCCTGGCGCGATGTCCTCATCGTGGAGCGGCTGATCCCGGCGAATCTGACGCCGTAGGCCACTGAGCGGAAAGGCGATCGCGGGGACCATGCGGCTGGTCTTCGTCGGGGACGTCATGCTCGGGCGCCTGGTCAACGCGCGGCTGGCGGCCTGCCCGCCCGAGTACCCGTGGGGCGACACGCTTCCGCTCCTGCACGCGGCCGATGCCGTCTTCATCAATCTGGAGTGCGTGCTCTCGGACCGGGGCGAGCCCTGGCCCGGCAAGGTGTTTACCTTCCGAAGCGATGCGCGGAACGTCGCGGTGCTCAGCGCGGCGCGTGTCACGGCCGCCTCGCTCGCCAACAACCACTCGCTGGATTACGGGCCCGATGCGCTCCTGGACTGCCTCGCGGTGCTCCGGGAGCGGCGTATCCTCGCCGCCGGGGCGGGCGCGTCGCTCGAGGCCGCGCGGCGGCCGGCGGTGTGCGCGATCCGAGGCGGCCGGGCGGCGCTCGTGGCCTTCACCGACAACGAGCCGGGATGGGAGGCCGGCCCCGCGGCACCCGGGATCTTCTACGTGCCGCTGGCCGGCAGGACCCCGCGGCTCGACGCGCTGCTCGGCGCCGTCGCGGACGCGCGGCGGCGCAGCGACCTCGTGATCGTCTCCGCCCACTGGGGGCCGAACTGGGGCCGGGCCCCGCTGCCGGAGCACGTCGAGGCGGCCCGCCTCCTCGTCGACGCCGGCGCGGACGTCGTCTTCGGGCACAGCCCCCACATCTGCCGCGGGGTCGAAGTCTACCGGGAGCGGCCGATCCTGTACAGTTGCGGGGACTACATCGACGACTACGCGGTCGACCCGGTCGAGCGCAACGACGAATCGTGCATCTTCCGCGTCGACTGCGCGAGCGGACGCGTCCGGCGGGTCGTGCTCACCCCGACCGTGATCAGGGAGTTCCAGGCCCGCCTGGCCCACGGACGTGAGCGGGCCGGGATCCTGGACACGATGCGGCGGCTCTGCGCGGAGCTGGGAACCGCAACGCGGGACGTGGCGGAGGGGCTCGAGATCCCGTGCGGCGCAGGGCCGGCGGCCGTACCGGGCGCGACGTGAGGCGGGAGGGGCGGCGCGCCGCTGTGGAGAAACTGCCGGCCATCCTGCCCGGCCGCCGCCGCAAGAGGCCGGCGCACAGGGGGAACCGGCGCGTGCGGGCCTTCCTGCATGGCCTGCCCAAGGTGGAGCTCCACCTGCACATCGAGGGCACGCTCGAGCCCGAGCTGATGTTCCGGCTGGCGCGGCGCAACGGCATCGTGCTCCCGTGGCGCTCCGTGGACGCTGTGCGCCGCGCGTATGTCTTCCAGAACCTGCAGTCCTTCCTCGACCTCTACTACGCCGGATGCAGCGTGCTGCGGCGGGAGGAGGACTTCTACGACCTGGCGTGGGCCTACCTGGCGCGGATCGCGGGCCAGAACGTCCGGCACGCGGAGATCTTCTTCGATCCGCAGGCGCACACCGGCCGCGGCGTGCCGTTCGGGACGATCGTCGCGGGGATCGGCCGCGCGCTCGACGAGGGCCGCCGGCGGCTCGGGATCTCCTCCGCGCTGATCATGTGCTTCCTGCGGCACCTGAGCAGCGAGGCCGCGATGGAGGCCCTCGAGCAGGCGCGGCCCTTCCAGGACCGGATCGTGGCCGTGGGCCTCGACTCGACGGAGGCCGGGAACCCGCCGGAGAGGTTCCGGGCGGTGTTCGAGCGGGCGCGGGCGGAGGGGTTCCGGGCGGTCGCCCACGCGGGCGAGGAAGGGCCGCCGGAGTACATCCGGCAGGCGCTCGACCTCCTGCACGTCTCGCGCATCGACCACGGCGTGCGGTGCATCGAGGACCCGGGCCTCGTGCGGCGGCTGGCCGAGGAGCAGGTGCCGCTCACGGTGTGCCCCCTGTCCAACGTGAAGCTCCGCGTCTTCCCCACGATGGCCGAGCACAACCTCAAGCGGCTGCTGGATCTGGGCCTCTGCGTGACCGTGAACTCGGACGATCCGGCGTACTTCGGCGGGTACGTCGAGGAGAACTTCGAGGCGGCGCGCGAGGCGCTCGGGCTCACGCGGGACGACATCGTCCGCCTGGCCCGCAACGCGGTGCGCGGGTCGTTCCTGGACGACGCGGGGAAAGAGCGCCTCCTGGACGAGCTGGACGCGTACGTCGACCGCGCCGGCGTCTAACGCGGCGTCGCGCGATTTCGAGGGGGCGGCGGGCCCGCGCTGCGCGCCCTCCCGGGGCCCCCAACGGATCGCCGTGCTCCCGCGATGCGTTGGGGCGGGAGGCCGTTCCGCGACCGCACGCGCGGGGCACCCCCGCGGCCGATCCGTCTGTCCGCACCCCCCGCAGACTCGGGAGATCATGCGGTAGCGCGCGGTCTCACTCTTGCTCGAGCGGGACCCCCAGCGCGGCCGGGGGCGATGCCTGCAGCGCGCGGAGGACGCGCACGACGCCGCGGCGGGTCCCGGCGGGCAGGCGGCGGAGCCCCCGCTGGACCCACTCGGAGTTCCCCACGGTCACGAGCAGGAGCGCGAGGATCATCAGCGGGAACGGCAGCGTGGGGAACACCTGGGTGGGCACGCGCGGCATCAGGCTCTGCAGGACGGTCGCCAGCGTCTGGAGCAGGACAAACAGGTACGCGCCCGCCGCCCCGCGCAGCGGGTCCCAGTTCCCGAAGATCACGATCGCCAGCACGATCCAGCCGGTGCCCTCGATGCCGTACGGGCGGCTCCACCCCGGCTTGACCGCGAGCGAGAACGCCGCCCCGCCGAGCCCCACGAGCGCGCCGCCCGCGAGCGTGTACAGGTACCGGACCCGCGTGACGTGGATGCCGCGGGCCAGCGCGGCGGCCGGCCGCTCGCCAGCGCCCCGCAGGACCAGCCCGGGCCGCGTCTTGGCGAGGTACCACCAGGCGGCCGCGGTCGCGGCGATGCTCAGGTAGACCAGCGGGTCCTGGCTGAAGAGCACCGGCCCGAGGACCGGCCAGTTCCGGAACAGCGGCAGCGGAAGGTGCGCCACCTGGGGGCCGGGGAGGTGGGCGACCGGGGCGCCGAGGACGTAGGCGAGGTTTTGGCAGAGCAGCGTCAACACGAAGCCGGCGGCGACCTGGTGTTGACGGAGGGTCAGGCTGGCCACCGCGACCACGAGGCCGACCAGGGCGCCGACGGCCATCGCGGCGGCAAAGCCCGCGAGCAGGGTGGTCGTGGCCCGCGCCGCGGCAAAGGCGACCATCGCCGTGAGCAGGAGCAGCCCGTCGAGGGAGAGGTTGATGACGCCCGACCGCTCCGCGAGCGTCTCGCCGAGCACCGCGAAGACGACGGGCGGCGAGGCGGCCACGACGGCGGCGGCGAGGACGAGGATGTCGATCGCTCATCCCTCCCGAGAGACGAGCCGCGCCCGGAGGCCCCGGAGGAGGATCGCGCACAGCACGAGCAGGCTCTGAATGACCCCGCCCATCGAGGAGTCGAGCTGCATCGCGAGCGGCAGCTGCAGGCTCCCCATCGAGATCGCCGCAAACGCCCCGGAGATGAGGATGCACGCCAGGGCGCTGCGGCCGGCGAGCAGCACCACGAGGATCGCCAGGAACCCGTCCCCTCCCGAGATCAGGGGGAAGAGCTGGTGGCGCGAGTGCGCGCCGGTGACCAGCACGAACCCCGCGAGCCCGGCGAGCCCGCCGCAGGCCGCAAACGCCCGCAGCATCTCCCGGGTGGTGGGGATCCCCCGAAGGTGCGCCGCCCGCAGGCTTCTCCCGATCGCAGCGAGATGCAGGCCGAAGTAGGTTCCGCGGAGGGCGACGGAGACCGCGCCCATCGCCGCGATGCCGAGGAACACCTCGCCGGGGACCTCAAGCGGCGGGACCGGGATCGTCGGCAGCCACAACGACGGCGCAAACGGCAGCGTCCCGCTGGTGGAGGCGATGCCGGGCCGGGCCCACGGACCGAGCACCAGGTAGACCGTCAGGCTGCCGGCGATGAAGTTGAGCCCCAGCCCGCCGAAGATCTCGTTCACGTTGCCGTAGGCGCGCAGCGCCCCCGCGAGCAACGCCCACAGGCTGCCCCCCAGGACCGCGGCGAGGCCCGCGAGGAGCACCGCGCCCGGGGGCGGGAGCAGGTGTCCCAGGGCTCGGAGCGCCCCGGTCGCAAACACCGCGCCCAGGAGCACCTGCCCCTCGACCCCGATGTTCCAGAGGCCGGCGGCGAAGGTGACGAGCAACCCCGCCGCCGCGAGGAGCAGAGGGGCCCAGGCGGAGAGCACGAACGCGACGCGCTCGGGCTGTCCCAGCGCGCCGGCGACGATCAGCCGGTAGGCCTCTACGGGAGACGCCCCCAGCACCGCGAGGATCGCAGCACCGACGCCGGCCGTTGCGGCGATGCCGGCGAGGCCGGCCCCGATACTGCGGACCGCGCCGGCCCATCGGATGGAGCCCCCGTCCCTCAGACGCCCTTCCCCCCGATCAGCTCGCCCAGACGCTCCACCGTGGCTTCGCGGGCATCCAGGGGGCCGGCGACGCGCCCGCCGGAGAACACCAGGATGCGGTCGCTGCGCGCCAGCAGCTCGTCGAGATCCGAGGAAGAGAACACGATCGCGGTTCCCCGCGCCCGCCGGTCGAGCAGCCGGCGCCAGATCTCCTCCGCGGACTCGAGGTCCAGGCCACGGGTGGGGTGCTCCATGAGGAGGACGGAGACGTGGTCCGGCAGCAACGCCAGCAGCGCCCGCTGCTGGTTCCCACCGGAGAGGGCCTGCACGTCGGTGCGAGGCGTGCCGCGGATATGGAGCTCCCCGATGTGGCGGGCGGCGGCGCGCGCCGCGGCGCGCCAGTCCACAAACAGGGTGCCGTGGCGGCCCGCGAGAGCAGCGTGCTCGGTCAGCGTGAGGCCGGGGATGAGCCCCTCGCCGAGGCGGCCGGCCGGCAGGTAGGCACCGCCCGCGGCGAGGAACTGCGCGTAGGAGCGGCCGGTCAGGTCGCGGCCCGCGATGCGCACGCGGCCGCGCGTCACCGGCGCGAGCCCCGCGCACGCGTGGAGGAACAGCCGCTGGCCGCTGCCTTCCAGGCCCGCCAGCCCGACGACCTCCCCGGCGCGGACCTGGAGCGACACGTGCTCGAGCGTCAGGCGGGCGTCGCTCGCCGTGACGTCGGCGAGCTCGAGCACCGGGGGGCCGAGGGGCAGCCGGGCTCGGGTTACGCGCGGCGGCTCCTGGCCGAACATGAGCTGCACCAGCCGCCCGGTCTCGGCGGGCATCGCCGCCTCGCCGGCCACCCGGCCGCGCCGCAGGACGGTGACCGCGTCGCAGAGCTCCTGGACCTCTTCGAGCTTGTGCGACACGAAGAACACGACCTTGCCGTCTGCGGCCATCGCGCGGAGCGCGGCGAACAGCTGACCTCGCTGGGACGCCGAGATCGCCGTCGTCGGCTCATCGAGGATGAGGACCCGGACGCCGAGCCGGAGCAGACGGAGGATCTCGAGCTGCTGGCGCTCGCCGACGGTGAGGTCCTCGCCGCGCGCATCCGGATCGAGGGCGAAGGCGAAGCGGGCCCCCAGTCGCCGCAACGCGTCGCGCGCGCGCCGGCGATCCAGGACGAGACCGCCGGGGCTGCCCAGGAGGAAGTTGTCGAGCACGCTGAGCGAGGGGAAGTCGAGCGGATCCTGCTGCAGCATCCCGATGCCGAGCCGGATCGCCGCCGCGGGCGAGGAGATCCGCACCGGGGCTCCATCGAGGAGGATCTCTCCGCGGTCCGGCTGGAGGATCCCGGCCAGGACCTTCATCAGCGTGCTCTTGCCCGCGCCGTTCTCGCCCAGGATGCCGTGAATGGTCCCGGCGTCCGCCGTGAGGCTCACGCCGTCGTTCGCCCGCACCGGGCCAAACGACTTATGGATGTCCCTCAGCTCGACCCGCATGCGGCTGCCCCACGGACGACCGCGCCGCTGCCGGCGCAGGGAGCGCCGCGAGGGGGAGCACTACTTGCTCGGCCCTTCCATGCCCTGCAGGAGTTGCGGCATGTACCAGACCTGCTGATCGCTCGCCACCTGGCCCGCCCGGAGGTAGAGCGAGCCGTCCTGGAGCCGCAGCGGCCCCTTCCACAGCACGATCGAGCCGGCGCCCATCCCCCTGATCAGCCCGTCCAGCCTGGCGCTGGCTGCGGCGCTCAGCGCGGGCCCCCGCTCGAAGCCGACGGCGGAGGTGTCGGGATCGTTGATGTTCTTCCAGTCGGGGCCGTTCCAATCCCAGTACTGCTTGTAGGCGCCGTCGCGGACCAGCGTGATTGCCTTGACGTAGGCCGGCCCCCAGTTGAAGTAGGGGACGCCCAGGCAGACGGCCGGCGCTTCCCGGCAGGCGCCCTTGAAGTCGTACGGGACCGCCCACACGCGCTTCCCCGCCCTGGCCAGCTTGTTCGCCTCGACCAGCGCCTCCGTCGTGTCGATGCCGGAGATCACCACATCGAAGCCCGTGTTGTAGAAGTCGTCGGCGACCTTGGTCGGATCGAGCGTCTGGCCGGGGATGTTGAACCAGAACCCGATCCACGTCACCTTGAACCGCAGGCTCGCCGGGCTCTTCCTGAGATACGTGGCCCAGCAGTACCGCGCGCCCAGGTAGGCCGAGTCGGCCAGCCGCCGGGTCTCGTCGTTGACGAGCGGGCCGAGATACCCGAGCTTCCCGGTCCGCGTCGTGAGCGCCGCGGCGCAGCCGGCGACCATCTTCATGTACTCCATCCGGCCCATGAAGTTGCTCTCGTTGGGCGGCGCCTTGTAGTCGCGGCCGGCCTTCCAGGCGTGGTCGCCCGAGACGTTGATGATGGGTAGTTGCGGGTGCATCCGGGCCGCTTCAAGGGTCCCGTCCTTGAAGTCGTCCGATGTCGTGAGGACGAGCCGCGCCCCTTTGGAGACCATGTCGTCGACGATCTGGGGGACGGTCACCCCGGGCTTGGCGGCCGGGTTGACGTTGTCCACGTAGACCATCCGCGCGCCGGGGACCTTCTTCTCCGCGTACTGGCCCGCGATGAAGTGCGCCTCGCTCCACCCGTGATCGTTGCGCGGGCCGACGAGGACGACGCCGAACACGAGCCCCGCGCCGGCTCCCGGCGCCGGGGGCGCCGGCGCGGCGAGCACGGCGCCGAGGGCCGCGGCGATGGCCCAGGCGGAGATCCTCCACATACGCCCCCTCCCCGTCGACGCGATGTGGGGCATCAGCGTGCCCCGCGCGCTCCGGCCCATTTGTTCACGGCCGGGGCAGTTTCCCCTGCTTGCTCGTCCCGCCGCCTCCCACGCACAGCGGGCAGGCGGCCTACCGCAGCCCGTAGGCGACGACCTCGTGGCCCGCGCCGACGTACACGCGCCCGCCCCACACGGCCGGCGTGATGAACTGGTGGGCCGCGCCGAGCGCGTCCGCGCCGCGGGAGACGTAGACCTCCGCGCCTGTGCGCGCATCGAGCGCGTAGAGCGCGCCCGCGCCGCGATCCACGACCCACACGAGACCGCCGTCCGGCCCCGCGCCCGTGACGGATGGGGCCCCCGGGTCGCGCATCGATGGGCTGCACCAGGCGACGGTGAACGTCGCGGCGCGCGAGCCCGGCGCCGCGCCGATGCGCAGCGCCACCACGCCGCCGGTCCCCCGGCACGGGGCGGGCTGGCTCCCATGGCCGGGGACCAGGATCAGGCGGCCGGCAGGGCCGCCGTCCCAGTACGCGGTGGCCGAGAACACCTGGGGCCCTCCACCCTGGCAGGTCCCGAAGACGCAGCGGCTGTACGTGCTCTCGCCCGTGATCCCGTCGCCGCGGCCGCGCCCGCCCATGTCGTCCCGGTTGATCAAGTACCCGACCCCCTGCTTCCCGGCGATGAAGACGAGGCGCGGCGTCGACGTGCCCGGTTGATCGGGCAGCACGAGCGGCGCCGTGGACCCCAGGTCGGTGTCGCTCTGGTTGAGGGAGACGAAGTTGCTCGGGGTGAAGTAGGCGCGCGGCGCCACCGAGAACCGGAGCGGAGAGGTGGCGAGGCGGAGCACGCTGTTGCCGAAGTCCACGCGCCCGGTGGACTCGCTGTTTCCTGTGGCCGCGTACAGGTTGCCGTCCGGGTCGGCGGCGATCCCGCCGGCCGCCCAGATGCCCCCCATGCGCTGCGTGGGGGTCACGTAGGCCTCCTGCTTGTGAGGGTCGGCGACGGGGACGCCGACAACCCACCCGTGGTAGTCGCCGCAGTCGCCGAAGTAGCCGCCGAATGGGACGTATACCACCCCCCGCAGCAGCGTGAGCGCGCCGCGCTGCTGCTGAACGCCGGGGTCGAACCGGCGGGAGGCGGCCGCGGGCGCGATCTCCACGGGCCACCCGGGCCGCAGCGCGCCGCTCTTGATGTCGAGCGCGCCGATCTTGTAGATCTTGCGGCGCCCCCCGTCGGGGCTCGTCAGCCCGGCAACGTACAGCGTGCCGGCGCTCCGATCGACGACCGGCGTGCTCGTGATCCCAACGGGATCGATGTTCCCGCACGGGAGGCTCGCGAGGGGGACCGGGTCGCCGAGCGAGACCGGCCCCCAGAGGCGCTTCCCGTCGGCCGCGTCGAGCGCGTAGACGAGGTCGCGCTCGGTGACCGCGTAGACGACGGTGCGGACGCGTCCCAGCATCGCGACGCCCGGCACGACCAGCGGCTCCGCGTAGATCTCGCCCTCGAGCGCCGCGGTCCACAGCTTGTGGAGGCCGCGCGCGGTGGACGGCGTGAGGGTGCGCTCGCCGGCGTTCCACCCGGTGCGCGCGGCGTCGCCGTGGAACGTCAGGATCCCGCCCTCCTCACCCGAGGGCGCGGGGAGGGCCGGCCGCGGCAGCACCAGGAGGAGCCACGCCACAAGGACGCTCGCTGGGAGCATCGCAGCCAGGCTCGTGCGCTTACGCACACAGCACCTCCGGAGAGCCCCGGCGCCTGGGGCGGTGAGCGCCCGGCCGGGGGCGGCCCAGGGAAAAAAAGGAGAAGGCATGGTTCGGGAGACGCCGGCTACGCGCCGCCAGACCCGTGTGGCGCTCGCCCTGCCGCGGCGCGTCACGCTGGCGTTCGGGCGCGCGGTCCTCGGCTTCTGGCGGCACGGCGATCTCTTTTCCGCGGCGGCGATCGGCTTCTACGCGCTGTTTTCCCTGCTGCCGCTGGCCGTCCTGCTGCTCATCGGCCTGCAGGTTGTGTTCCCCGCCGCGGCGGTCGCCCGCAACATCGGGCGGCTGTTCGGTGGGTTGGGCGATGCGGACCTCCTCTTGCGCGCGATCCGGGACGCGTATAGCCAGCAGCGCACGCTCGGTGTGGTCGGGCTCCTGAGCCTGACCGTGGCGGCCACCGGCGTCTTCGCCGCCCTGCAGGTGGCCCTGGACCGCGTGTGGGAGGTCCGGGGCCGCATCTTTCACCTGCGGTTCCTCGTCGGCATCCTCACGATGGCGCTGTCGCTGTTGATCTTCCTCGGGATGCTGATCGCCACCGTCCTCGTGTTCCGCCTGATCCGCTACAGCGAGATCGGGTATCTGCTCGGGTGGCCGCGGCGGCCGCCGGCGGGGACCGGCCGGGTGCTGACCGTCTCCACCGCGCTGGCGCAGTTCGCGATCTTCTGGACCGGGTACCGGTTCCTGCCCAACGCGTACGTCCGCTGGAGCGACGCCTGGCCGGGGGCCATCGTCGCCACCGCGGTCTGGCACGGCATCGCGTACGCGCTGAGCCTGTACCTGGCGCGCGTCGCGGACTTCGCGACGCTGTATCATCAGCTCCAGGCGATCATGGCGCTGCTCGTCTGGGTCTACGCCCTCGCGTGCAGCTTTCTCCTTGGGGCCGAGTTCGTCGTCCAGTGGACGGCGGGCCCCGCCGCCGCTCGCGCCGGGCCGGCCGGCGGCGGAGGGTGAAGGCCTACACCAGCCGGCGGATCGTTTCCATCGCCGCGACGAACTCCCGCTCCGAGTCGACGCCCGGGGAAAACGTCGGGTCGAAGATCAGCTCGGCCGCCCCCAGCTGCCGGGTGGCCGCGACGTCCTCCCGGATCTGGTCGAGCGTGCCGGTGAAGATCCACCGGTCCGGGCCGAGCGGCGCCTCGGTGATGTGCAGGTTGGCGCGCACGACGACCTCCACGGTCGCGGGGTCCCGGCCCGCGTCCCTGGCCATCGTCCTGAGCGCCTCGCTCATCTGCCGCATGCCGTCGAGCGGCACGCCCACGACATGCCACGCGCTGGCGAGCGTCGCCGCCCGCCTCAGCGCGCTGGGGACGTACCCGGCGAGGTAGAGCGGAGGGTGAGGCTTCTGCACCGGCTTGGGCTGGATGATGGACCGCGGGACGTGGAAGAAGCGGCCGTGAAACTCGACGGGGTCGGTCGTCCAGATCGCCGTGAGGACCTGGATGAACTCGTCGGCCCGCCGCCCCAGCCTCTGCGGGGCGATCCCGACCGCGTCGTACTCGTCCTTGGACCACCCCTGGCCCAGCCCGACGCGCAGGCGGCCGCCCGAGAGCACGTCCAGCGTCGTCAACCGGCGGGCGAGCACGACCGGATTGTAGAAGGGCATGTCCAGCACGCTGGTCCCGAGCGACGCCCGGCGGGTGTGAGCCGCGGCGAGCGCCAGCGTTTCGAGCGGGTCGAAGACGCGCCGGTACACGGCGGGCAGCGACCCGTCCGGGGTCCCCGGATACGGCGTCTGCGGCTGGAGCGGATAGAGCAGGCGGTCGGTGACCCACACGCCGTCGTAGCCCAGCGCCTCGGCGCGCTGCGCCGCGCGCACGATCGCCTCGGGGCTGGATGCGGGGCCGATCTGCGGCAGGACGATCCCGGTACGCATCGCTGTCCTCCCGGCGCCCGGCGGTCGCCCGCCGGTGCCCGCCGCCGATCAGGCCGGCGTCGTGGCCCGCTGGTACACCGGCGTCAGCCAGTCGCGGTACCGTGGCACGCGCCCCTCGACGACGGAGAAGTAGAGGTCCTGCAGCCGCCGCGTGAGCGGGCCGGGGCGGCCCGTCCCCACCGGGTAGCGATCCACCGAGTTGATCGGGGTGATCTCCGCGCCGCTCCCGCAGAAGAACGCCTCGTCGGCGACGTACAGCTCCGTCCGGTCGATCTCCCGCTCCTGCGTGGGAATGCCGGCGTCGCGCGCGAGCTCCAGCAGCGTCGCTCTCGTGATGGACTCGAGGATGTTAGACGTGACCGGCGGCGTGACGAGCCGGCCGTCCCGCACCATCATGAGGCAGGCGCCGGGGCCTTCCGCGACCTTGCCCCTCTCGTTGAGCATGATCGGCTGGCCCGAGTACCCGGCAAGGCGCGCCTCCATCCAGGCCAGGCTGGCGTTGTGGTAGTTGGCGCCCGCCTTCACGCGCGGCGGCACCGAGGCATCGCCGATGCGCGTCCACGTGCTGACGCACGAGTCGACGCCCGCGCTGACACCCTTCGAGCGCGGGGACAGCCGCGGCAGGATGAACCCGCCGATGCGCACCTGTCCGTCCGATCCTCCGCGCTCCTCGCCTTCGCCGACGTACAGCGTGAGCCGGAACCACACGGTGCCCTCGAACGCGTTCGCGCGCAGCACGGCGACCTCCGCCTCGCTGAGCTCCTCCTGCGTCCACGGCGGGGACATCCGCATGATCTTGGCGGAGTTCCAGAGGCGGGCCATGTGCGCCGCATCCCGGAAGATGTACAGCTCGCGCTCGTCGGCGTTCCAGTAGGCGCGGACGCCCTCGAACACGTTGGCGCCGCGGAGCACGGCCGCGGTGGAGACGTGCACGCGCGCCTCCTCCCACGGCACGATCGCTCCGTCGAACCAGACGTACCTGGCGTGCTCCGGCATCGGTCCTCCTCCTCGGCGTGCTCCATCGCGCGGGCTGCGCCCGCGGGGGGGCCCCTGAGCAGGTTCGCCGGGACCGGCCGGATCTCCCGCAGCGGACGATGGCCCGAGGTCCGCGTCGCGGGCCCGGCGCGGGCTTCAGCCGGCCTCGCGGGCGCGGGCGACGCGCGCGAGAGGATCGTCGAGGCTCTGCGCGCTGCGCAGGATGTCCGCCCACAGATCGCCGACGCGCTCGAGCCGCTCGAACACCGTCGCGATCGTCCACTGCAGCGGATCGAATCCCCGGCGCAACTCGTCCCACGTCACGGGCACGCTCACGGTCGCCTGCGGGACCGGCCGCAGGCTGTAGACGCTCGCCAGCGTCTTGCCGCGCGCGTTCTGGTTGTAGTCGAGGAAGACCTTGCCCGCGCGCTCGCGCACCGCCCACGCGACGGTCAACTCCTCGGGGTGCCGGTCGGCGAGCCACCCGGCCATCGTCTTGGCGAAGGCGTGCGTCACGTCGTACGTGTGCCGGCGCTCGATGGGGACGAAGACGTGCAGCCCGGTCTTCCCGGACGTCTTGGCGAACGCCCGGAGGCCCACCGACTCCAACGCTTCGCCGAGCCACAGCGCCGCGCGGCGCGCCGCCTCGAAGCCGCGGCGCGTGTAGTCGGGATCCAGCTCGCCGTGGCGTCTCACCGGCGCCTGGCCCTCCGGGTACAGGAACGGATCGATGTCGAAGACGATGAAGTCGGGGTAGTTGAGCACGCTGTGCTCGAGCGCGGCCGCCGAGCCGGCGAACGCCAGGCCCGGCCCCCCCCGCCCGGGCGCCTCGACCGGGGTGGTCCGGGAGAACCACGCGTGCATCTCGATGCAGCCGAGCTGGACGAGCCACAGGAGCGTCGGCTCGTCGGCGCCGATGATCGCGCGGATGTCCCGCTCCCCCTGGTCGGACCACAGCCGCTCCGTCCGGACGAACGCGGGCGCGTCGGTGACGTCCTTCTGGAAGAAGTCCTCGCCGTCGATGCCGTTCGGGAAGCGCCGCAGCGTGAGCGGGCGATCCCGCAGGTGCGGCACGATGTACCGGGCGATCCGCCGGTAATAGTCGATGACGTCCGCCTTGGTGTACCCGGCGGCCGGAAAGAAGACCTTGTACAGGTTGGTGAAGGCAAGTCCCTCGGGCCCCGCGCTCCCCGCTCCCGCGCCTCGCTCCCGGGGGCCGGCCGCCCCGGGCTGCGCCGCCGTGGAGGCGGGCAGCCGCGCCTCCTGCGGAGGGACGTCGTCTCGCACCCTCACGAATTCCGGGAACCGCAGCATCCCGTCCGGCGTGCGGTCCGCGTACTCGACCTCGACGACGACCCGCGGCCGCACCCACGTCGTCGGGGCGGCCGGCCGCGGCCGGCGCGCAAACGGGCACGTGTCTTGCACGAGCGGCTCGAGCAGCGCGGAGACCAGGCGGAGGTCGGCCTCAGCGAACCCGCCGCCTGTCTGGCCGATGTGCACGAGCCGGCCCTCCCCGTCGTACTGGCCCAGGATCAACGCGCCGAGGGTGGCGGCCCGGCGCCCCTTCCCCCTAGTGAAGCCGCCGACGACCGCCTCGGTCGTGTGCCGCACTTTGACCTTCTGCCAGTCGGGGCTCCGCACGCCGGGCCGGTAGGGGCTGCCCCCCCGCTTGGCGACGATCCCCTCGAGCCCGTGCGCCCGCACCGCGTCGAACAGAGCGAGCCCCTTCCCTTCGACCACGTCGCCCCGGACGATCCCCTGGGTGAGCCGCACCTCCTCGAGCGCGCGTCGGCGCTCGGCCAGCGGGCGCGCGCGCAGATCGCGCCCACCGCGATACAGGCAATCGAACACCGCGTAGACGACCGGGATGTGCGGCGGGCCGGCGTCCGCGTCCCGATGCAGCCGGTGCTGCAGCCGCGCGAAGCTCGGCTGGCCGCGCTCGTCCGGGGCGACGATCTCGCCGTCCAGCACGATGCTCTGCTCGTCCAGCGCCGCGACGGCGTCCACGATCTCGGGAAACCGGGCGTTGAGGCGCCGCCCGGCGCGGTTGTAGAGGGAGACCTCCTGCGCCGCGCCGCTGCGTCGGAGGAACGCCAGGGCGCGGACGCCATCCCACTTGACCTCGAACAGCCAGCCGGGACGGTCGAAGGGCCGCTCGACCGGCTGCGCGAGCATCGGCCGGAACGGCGCTGGAAACGGGTCGGCCGGGTCCTCGTCGCGGGCTGATCGCCGACCGCGCCGCGCCGGCGTCCAGCGGGCGCCGCGGTCGGCGCGGATCTCCTCCACGGATCGCCGGCTGGCCACCGAGCGTGTCCCGAGCGGGGAGAAACCGGTCCTCGCGAACTCGTCCTTCCCCTTGAAGAGCAACCAGTCGCGCCCTTCGTTGCGCTTCGTGCGCACGAAGTGGAACTCGCCGCGCAACTTGTGGCCGGAGAGGACGAGCGTCATCTTGCCGCGCCGGAACGCCTCGGCCGGATCCCCTTCGCGGCACGCGTACGTCCCGCGGTCCCACAGCATCACGGTGCCGGCGCCGTAGTTGCCCTCCGGGATCACGCCCTCGAACTCCGCGTACTCGAGGGGGTGGTCCTCCACCGCGACCGCCAGGCGCTTGTCGGCGGGATCGAGCGACGGCCCCTTGGGCACCGCCCACGAGCGGAGCACGCCCTCCATCTCCAGGCGGAAGTCCCAGTGCACGCGGCGCGCGTGGTGCTCCTGCACGACGAAACGCGACGCGCCTGCGGCGGCGCGCGCGGCGCCGCGCGGCTCCGGGGTCCGCTCGAACCGCCGCTTCTGCCGGTATTCCCTCAGGCCCACGAGACGATCCTAGCAGAAACCGGCGCGCGCCGCGAGGAGCGGGAGGGCTTCAGCGCGCCGGGCGGCCGGCGAGCTCCATCAGCCGCCGCGCGTACGCCACCGCCTCGGGCCCGGTCTCGTGCGTGAAGTAGCAGAACACCGGGCGGAGGTCCGCGGCCGCGCTCAGGTGCTCGGCCCAGCCCGCCAGCTGCGCCTGAGTGTACCGCAGGCGGTGCAGCCGGTAGTATCCGAACGGCGCGGTGTGCACGAGCGGCGCGCACGAGTCGTCGTCTTCGGCGATGCACAGCGCGGCGCGATACGTGCGCAGCGCATCGTAGACCGCGTCGTCGTGCCAGGTCGCGTGGCGGAACTCCACGGCCACATACGGCAGGGGCGGGAGCGACGCCAGGAACTGCTGGAGGAGGGGCAGATCCTTCCGTAGCGACGGCGGGAGCTGGAACAGCACCGGGCCCAGGCGGTCGCCGAGCGTGCCGACCCGCTCATAGAGCCAGCGGACGTCCTGGTCCACGTCGCGCAGCCGCTTCGTGTGCGTGATCCGGCGGTGCGCCTTGATCGCGAAGCGAAAGTCGCCCGGCGTCTGCGCCGCCCACGCCGTGAGCATCGCCTCGGTCGGCATGCGGTAGAACGAGACGTTGATCTCGACGGTGGGCAGGTGGGCCGCGTAGTGCGAGAGCATCCGGTCGCCCGGCAGCTCCGGCGGGTAGAAGCCGCCCTTCCACTCGGCGAACGCGAACCCGGACGTCCCGGCGAGCACCTGCGGCCCGGGCACGGAACCCGGCCGCCGGACGGGGGAGGATGCTGGCGTCACGAGCGAGGACGCTCCCGCACGGCGCCGCTTAGTACCGCTCCAACATGATGCGCCGCAAACTTCCCCGGACCATAGCTTGGCAGGCGTCGGGGTTGCAACAAAGTGCGCTTCCGCAGCAAATGGTGGTCGTCGACGTGCCTCCCTTCGTTCGCGGTGCCTCCCGACCGGTGGTGTGGGTGGCGTCGACGGCTCGACCGCAAAGATCGCTCCTGCTGTTTACACCATCACGCCAGCAGCGTCGCGCAGTAGGGACTCCGCGAGATACGCCGCCCCCCCCGCCTCCGTCACGGCCACCATATCTTCCAGCCGGACCCCGCCGCCTCCCGGCACCCCGGGCAGCCAGATCAGCGGCTCGAGCGCGAACACCATCCCGGCTTCCAGCGTCACGGTCGCCGCGCCGGGGAAGAGCTCGTCGATGTACGGCGGCTCGTTAGAGCTGCACCCGATGCCGTGGCCGATGAAGAGGCTCAGGAAGCGGCCGCCGAGGCCGTGGGACGCGGCCCGGGCGCGGATCGCGGCGGTGACCTCGGCGTTGGTAGCGCCCGGCCGCATCGCCGCAATGCCGGCCTGCAGGCCGTCCCATACCGCCCGGTAGATGCGCCGCTGCTCGGGCGACGGCTCACTGCAGACTACCGTCCGGCCGACGTCCCCGAAGTAGCCGTTCCACATTGCGCCGATGTCGATGAACACGAGGTCGCCTGCGCGGATCAGTTTGTCCGTGGCGAGCCGGGTCGGCGGCGACATCCGCTCGCCACTGGCCACAAACGGCGCCGTTACGTGCGCATATTCGCCGCCGAGCCGGTAGAGCGCCCGCAGCGCCTCGCCGGCCACGTCACACTCGCACACCCCTTCGTGCACGGCGGCGACGGCGCTGGCCGTGACCGCCTCGGCGATCGCAGTCGCCTCCTCGATCAGCGCGAGCTCGTCGGCCGTCTTGATGCGCCGGGCCGCCTTGCATCGCCACGTCACCGTCCACCCACCGGATATCAGCGCAGGTGTCGCCCAGCGCGTCCATGAGCAGCTTGCTCGCCAGATCGATCCCCATCCGCGCGCCGCGGAGGCCCCGTCGGCGCAACAGCCCCCGGGATAATCTCGACCGCGGCGCGCCGGATGAGACCCGGCTCCTCCAGGATCGGAATCGTCTCCCAGTCGGCGATCTAGGGCATCGAGGCCTCGGCACGGTCGCGATCGCCGCCGGAGATGAGCAGCGCCACAGTCCCGTCCTGCGTGCAGAGCGCACCGTTGAGAACACCGTTCTTGCCGGCGATGATCTGCGGCCGCAAACTCGTGAGGTACCGGACGTTCTCTTCCTTCCGGACCAGCACCGCATCGAGATCCGAGACGGTCATAGCCTGCCGCGCGCGCGACCCGCCCGGCGCGCAGGCGCCCCATATCGACGCGCGCCTCGTAGCCGGTGGCCCCCGGGCCGCGTGACCAAGCGATCTGCGAACGATGGGTGCCGGTCACCGCGCCCCCCCGTGTCAATCAGTAGGTCACCTCGACGAGCCGCCCCTCCCGGGCCGACTGGATCACGGCGTCGGTCAGCTGCACGCTACGGAGGCCATCGAGCCCCGAGGCATTCGGCTCGCGGTCGTGCTTGACGGCGTCATTGAAGGCCGCCACCGATCGCACGACGGCGTCCTTGCTCGAGTGCTTTGTGACCTGCTCTCCCGCCGCAGTCAGGACACGCAGCTCGCCCTCGCGGAAGGGCCGGGTGCAGTCGATGCCGACGACGCGACCATCGGTGCCGTAGATGTCGATGTCGGGCTGAAAGTGCGGGACCCGCTGGTTCGCGTTGACGTACGCCAGCGTCCCGTTCTGAAATCGCAGCAGCGCGAGCACCATGCGCTCCAATTCGGTGCTGCGGCCCACGTCGGTCATCGCAACCACCTCGCGCACCTCGGACCCGAGCAGGTACCGCAGCAGATCGAACGGATGGACGGCGATGTTGTTGATCGAGCCGAGACCGGCGAGCTGCGGGTCGGCGCGCCAGCTCCGCAGCTGGTTCGTCCCTGAGCTCACTTCGATTTGGATGAGGATCACGTCGCCGATCGTCCCCCGGTCGAGCAGGTGCTTCGTCTCGGCGAACGCAGTGTGATGGCGCGTTTGAAAGTGGGTGCCGAGTTTGAGCCCGGCCGCCTCGAACGCCTCGACAACTCGGCGCGCATCCGCCACGCTCGTGGCCAGCGGCTTCTCGCAGAGCACGTGCTTCCCGGCCCGCGCGGCCGCGATGGCGTGCTCGGCGTGCAGCGCGTTGGGGGTGGAGATATAGACGATGTCGACCTCGCGGTCGCGCAGCAGGTCCGCGTAGTGGGTGTACGCTCGGCACGCCCCGTGCTGCTTCGCGAACGCCTCGGCGCGGCCGCGGTCGCGGCTGACGACGGCGATCAGCGACCCTTCCGTGCCGAGGGCGTTGATCGCGGGCGCCGTGGCGCTGCCGGCAAAGCCGCCGGTCCCGATAATTCCCCATCCCAATGGCATCTGACTCCCCCCGGCCCTCCCGCGGTATCCCGCAGTCTTCCCTTCGACGGCTATCGGTCGCCTCCCCGCCTGTGTCCGCGGACGCCGTCGCGGACAATCGTGAAATCAGAGCCGACCCCTACGGCGTAAATCATCACATGCGCAGCGGGCAGCCACATGATCGACGGTCGCCTGCGCTGCCGCGGCCGTGTCCCTTCAGGCCCGGCCGCCGCGCGCACGCAGGACCGCGCCGCGCACCGACGAGAAATATTCGTGTCATGTTGCGTCACTCTGTGATCTGGCGGCTGCGCGATACGACCACACCGACCTTGCAGGCGGAGATGCTGAAGGGCTTGGCCTACGTCCGCATGGAGTGCCCGATGGTGCGGTCGGGCGATTACGGCGACGATGTCTTCGGCGGCTCCCGGCGATTCGATGACCCGCCTCCCTTCGAGGCGATGCCCGTTTGGAGGTGCGGAAAGGATGGTCCTCCGGCCAACTACGACGTGGCGCTCCACCTCGATTTCGATGACTGGGACGCGTACCGCCAGTACGGCCCGCACCCCGCCCATAGGGCTGCCTCGGCGTTCAACGGAGCGGTGTCCTGGGACGAGCTGACGGCCCGAGTGGACTGGTACTTGGACGGCGAGATGCCGACGCGGCGGGGACACCTCAGGCATGTGGCGATGTTCGTCTGGGCCGACGGCATGTCGGAACAGGCCAAGCAGCGGGCGCTCAACGCCGTTCGGGCCCTCAGCAAGGCGCCGGGTGTGGAGGCGGTCGCGGTGGGCCACAACGTCGGGCGGCTGGTCAGCAACTACGACTGGATCCTGGACGTGCAGTTGCCGGATCGCGCCGCAGTGGAACAGCTGCTCGGGGGTCCGTACTATGCGCGGGCCATGGAAGCGGTGGCCGCCGCGACGAAGTACGAGTGGACGGCACGCGTCTCGCACATCATGCGGGGGCCGTAGCATCAGGCCTTGCCGGGCATCCACCTTGTCACCCCGGCTGGCGGTCCTCCTCATGCTGAGGTCACCCCATCTTCATTCGATGCTGGATCGTGGCCGTTCGCTCTGGGCGCGTGAGCCCGGCGAGCAGCTCGGCGGCCTCGCGGTATGCCGGGTGCCCGAGGAATGCCCGGGCGCCGTTCTCGTCAGGGAAGTGCACCTCCAGCACGAGATCGGCCCTTCCAACCGTGGCCCACCCCAGATCGTCGGCCACCTCGAGCGCGAAGATGACATCGCATGCGACGCGCAGGCCCGCGAGCGCCCGGCGCGCCTCCCGTTTCTCCCGTTCGTCAAGCCCCTCGCGCCACGCGTAGAGCGCCAGATGGCGCACCCGACCCCGCACCGACGTCGGGCCCTTGTAAACGTAGTCGGCCCGCACCGTCTTGCCTTCTTGGGTGATCGTATCGATGAACCCGCCGACCCGGTAGTGGTGAGCGTCACGGTTGTACTCGTCCCAGGACGCCTTGTCGCGATGATCCCGAAGCAGCACGAGATCGTAGTGCGTGCCGCCGGACAGGCCGAGGTCTTCCCCGAAATCCACGGCGTCGACAGGGCTCGCATAGCTGATGTAGGCGAGCCCCTCCTTAGCCCTGAGCCGTTGCTCCGGGGTGGCTCGCGCACTCCAGCGCCACAGGACCACGCGGCGCAGGACCGGCGAGATCGTCATCGAACTAGTAGCCCCGCATCACGTGCGTGACCCGCGCGGTCCACTCGTACTTGGTCGCGGGTGCGATGATGCCCATCGCGCCGGCGTACCAGGGACCCTCGACCAGGGCGCGGGCAGCCGCCGCATCTTGCATCTGCACGTCCAGGACCCAATCGAAGTTAGCCGCGGGGCCACCCACGTCCTCGGCCGCCACGACGGACACGACGCCCGGGGCCCTGGCGAGGCCCCGGGCGGCCGAGAGAGCGCGCGAACGCGCGGCGGGGTCCGCCTCGTCGGCCCAGACGAACATCGCCGTATGGCGGACAAACCCGCGGCGGATTAACGGCGCCCCTTCGTATCGCCACTCGATGCGCGCGGTCAGCTCCGGGATATTGACGGCGGCGTTGCAGCGCTCGATGGCGACGCGCCGTTCGTCGGCAAGGTACCGCGCCAAGGCGGTGTCGTCGTCGAAGTCGAGGTGGAGCGCGACGTCGTAGTTGCTCGGGGGTCCTTCCCGGCGCGCGCGCCAGCGCGGGGTGCGTTGCCACGGCGGCACCGCGAGCAGCGGGCTCGAACCGCCTAGGAGGTCCTGGCCGTAGTCGCCTGCGCGCACCCCGGCGCACTCCATGCGCAGGAAGGCGAGCCCCCGTAGCATCGCCAGCTTCTGGTCCTCGGTAATCGTGTCCCGATGGAGGAAGAGCGCCGTGTGCCGCAGCATCAGTGCCGCATCCCTGTCGTCGCAACGCCGCTGATGATCTGGCGCTGAAACACGAAGAAGAGCACCGTCAGCGGCACGGAGGCGATCGACGACACGGCCATCAGCATCGGGAAGTTCGACGTCTCGGCAGACTGAAACGACTGCACGGCGAGCGGAACGGTTGCCTTCGACGGGCTGCTGATGACGAGAAACGGCCACACGAAGTCGTCCCAAGTCGACTGGAAGATCAGAATCGCGACCGTCAGGAGTGCCGGCCAGGCCAGCGGGACGCCGATGCGAAGGAAGGTGCCGAGGTGGCCCGCGCCGTCAATGTGCGCGGCGGCGATCAGATCATCGGGCAGCGACAGGAAATACTGCCGCATCATCAGCACTCCGAGCGCGTTCGCGGACACGGGAACGACCATGCCTTGGTAGCTGTTGAGCCAGCCCAGGTGCTGCACCGTGAGGTAGAGGGGCACCATGACTACCTCTAGCGGCAGCATCAAGGTCGCGAGAATGAGCAGCAGCAGAACGTGACGGCCGAGAAAGCGGTACTTCGCAAGGCCGTAACCGGCGAGGGCCGAGAGCACCACGTTCAGGATGGTGACGCTTCCCGTCACGATCGCGCTGTTCACAAGGTAGCGCGTGAAGTGGACAGTGGCATACGCGGTCGGATAGTTGCTCCAGAGCGGCCGACGCGGGAACCATTGGATCGGCAGGTCGAAGACGTGCTGGTTCGACTTCAGCGACGTCGAGACCATCCAGAAGATTGGTACCAGAAAGACGACGGTCACCCCGGTGAGCAGGAGCAGCAGCGCGATCGTCGCAGCGTGCGCTCGCAAGCGGACGGCGGTGGTCGCCGAGCTCATCGGTCCTCACTCCTCGATCCTGAAGGCACGGAGGCTCACCACCGTAAAGGCGACGATAATCAACAGCATCACGAGGGCGGCCGCGGATGCGTAGCCCATTTGGAACCCCAGGAAGCCGGTCTGGTAGACGAACAGCGACAGCGTGGTGCTGGCGTTATCGGGACCTCCGCCCGTCATGACGAGGGCCAGCACGAAGTTTTGGACGGTCAACGTGATGGCGAACACGACCACGACGAGGAGCGTTGGCTTGAGCATGGGCAGCGTGATTGACTGGAACCGCCGCACGGCGCCCGCGCCATCGACCTTCGCGGCTTCGTACAATTCGCCCGGGATCGACTGCAGTCCGGCCAGGTAGATGACCATGCACAGCGGGGTTAGCCGCCAGGCCGTCGCCACCACGAGAGCTCCCACCGCGCCCTGGGGCGAGAGCAGCCAGTTCACGGGGTGCAGCCCGAGCGCTTTCAGCGCGTTGTTGACCAGGCCGTAGGGGTGGAAGAGAAACTGCCATAGGATGGGCACGACGATGAGCGGCACGACGGCTGGCAGGAAGAGCAGCGTACGGAACACTCCCCGTGCGGGGACCTTCTGGTTGATCAGCACGGCGAGGGCGAGCCCGAGGACCATCGACACCGCGATGGTGGCGCCGACGTAGCGCGCCGTGGTCTCCAGCGCGCCGATGAACGTCGTGTCGTGCGAGAGGCGCACGTAGTTGGACACGCCGATGAAGCGCCGGGCCCGGTCCGTCAGGGAGGCGTTCGTCAGGCTGAGCCACGCAGCGTAGCTCATCGGCCAGAACTTGAAGCACACCAGCAGCACCAGGACCGGCGCGGTGAACGCGGCCCCCCACCAAGGCTGGGTGGGGCCAAGCCACCGCCGGCGCACGCGGGTCCAGAATGGCTCCGCCGGCCAGCCGGCGACGGCAACGCGTACGATGCGTTCGCCGCTCACGAGGCGTCGCGGGGTCCCGGCTCGAGACTGGCGGGGCTTCCGGAGTCGGGACGATTACGCTCCTCTCTTCGAACGCCTACTTGCCGATCGCCTGCAGGTACTCTTGCTGCATTTCCTGCAGCGCCTGCGGGACGGGGACGTTCTTGAACACCACCTTCTGCACGCCGTTCTGAATCGCCGCCTGCAGCTGGCCCCAATGCCGGGTCTGCGGCAACCGCTGGGCGTAGATCAGCTCGTTCTTGAATACCTCGATGAAGGGGGTGCTCTTGACCTCGGGCGCCTCGAAGACGTTCTTGCGCGGCGTGATGCTTCCGGTGTTCATGAAGCGCACCACGCCGTGGCTCGTGATGTAATCGATGAGGCTCCACGCCGCGAACTGCTCCGCGGCGGACGCGTTCTTGTTGACGCAGTAGTCGAACGAGTACTTCGGCGACCCGCCGGGCTTCCCCGAGAGGCTCGGCAGCTGCGAGACGTAGACGTTGCCCTTCAGATCCGGATTGAGGCGGATCGCGAAGCTCACGGCGTTCGCCCCTCCGTAGGACATCACGTCGAGCCCATCGGCGAAGTCCTGGTAGGGCGACGTCTGCACGTCTTTCGTGATCGTCGGGGCAACGGCGTTCTCCTGGAAGACCCGCATCGCGTTGGCAGCCGCGGGAGAGGTCAGCAGCGGCGTGCCGTCCCGGTCCAGCACCCGGGCGCCCTGCGACTCGACCGTCGCTACGAACAGCATCGCGTACCACTGGGGGCCGGCGGTGTACCGGATACCGAAACCGCGGCGGACCAGCTGGCCGTTCGCGTCGTACTTGGTCAGTTTCTTCTGCAGGGCGGCGACCTGTGCCCATGTACGCGGGATGTCCTCCGGGATCCGGAGACTCGCCGCGGTAAACAGCGGCTTGTTGACAAGAAGGCTCCAGGCCGGAGCGGAGTTCGGGAGGCAGTAGATCGCCCCGCCACGGCTCTGCGCATCCAGCGAATGCGGCAGGTAAAGATCGTAGATCTGCCGCATGCTGGCCAAGCCGAATGCCGCCGGGATCGCGGGCACCATGTACGGCACGAAGCCTTCGATCCACGGCTCGAAGACGGCGAACAGGGTCGGTCCGCCGCCGCTCGGCAGCTGCGTGGACAGCTTCTGGAACCCCGGCCCCAGGGGCGTCTGCTGCGCCTGCACGGTGACGTTCGGATGCAGTTGCTGCCACTCGGCAATCAGACGTTCTTCGACGTGGAACCCCGGCGCTTCGTCGCTGCCGAACATCGTGAGCGTGATGCTCCCCGTCGGGAAGCCCGGCGGAGCCGAACGCGCGGCCCGTCCCCCGCTGCCGAGCAGCAAGGCGGACAGGACGACCGCCAGCAGCGTGGCGACCAGTACGAGGCGCGATCTCCGCATGCCAATCCCTCCTTACTCTCCCGCAGTCCGGCTGCCGGATGACGCCGATGCCGCGGCGCGCCGCGTCTGGCCGCTCACAGGCCCAGCAACCCCGCGAGGTTCTTGACCAGTACCTTCTCTTCGACGTCCTGGGGAAGCCCCAGCGCACGCACGGTGTCCACCGGCCGCGCGTCCCCCATGTCGAACGGATAATCGCTGCCGATCACGACGTGGCCGTCGCCTACGCGGTCCAGCAGGAACCGCAGGGACAGGGCGTTGTGCGTCAGGCTGTCCCAGTACAGGTTCGCGAGATACTCGCTGGGACGGCGCCGCAGCCGCCCCTTCGCCGCGCGCCGCGCGGCGTAACCCTGGTCGAGCCGGCCGACCTGGTACGGCAGGTACCCTCCGCCATGCGCGAGGATGACGCGGAGCCTCGGGAACTGCTCGAAGACGGCACCCATGATGAGACGCGAGGCCGCGAGCGCCGTCTCCAACGGAAACCCGGCGAGGTTCCACAGCGCGTAGTCCTGAAGCCGCCGCATGTCGCCCCAGTTCTGCGGATGCAGAAACAGCGGGACGGCGAGCCGCTCCGCCGCCGCGTACACCGGCCGCAGGCCGGGATGGTCGAGGTCGCGGCCGTTGACGTGGGTGCAGATCTCCGCGCCGCGCAGCCCCAACTCCGTCACCGCCCGGTCGAGCTCTGCAGCGGCCCGCTCAGGGTCCTGCATCGGCAGCGTGGCCAGCCCGACGAAGCGGTCCGGGTGCGCCCGGACCAGTTCCGCCATGCCGTCGTTTTGGGCCGCAGCGATGCGCGCTCCAAGCGCCGGCTCAACCCAGTAGTAGAACTCCTCCGGCGACGGCCCGATCACGGCTACGTCCAGGCCCCGCCGGGTCACCCCCTCAAGGATGAGCCGTTCGTCGTACAGATCCGGCCGGAGTGCCGTGCCGGGCTCGAGGACGACGTCCGGCGGGGCGTGGTAGACCATGCGCTCCACACCCCCCGAGCGCTCGGTGTGCACCGCCGCGACGAAGACGCCCCGGCGCACGGCGTCCGCGAACGCCGGGGGAACAACGTGGAAGTGGACGTCGAGCGACCTCACCGGCTCAGTCCGTCACCAGTCCCTCCGGACGCTCCCCCGCGATCAGCGCGATGATCTGGCGTGCCGTCGCCCTCGTCAGCTCTGTGCGCGCGTCCCAGGTCGCGCCCCCGTTGTGCGGCGCCAGTACGACGTTGTCCATCTTGAAGAACTCCGGGCTCGGCGCCATCTCCGGCGATCCCGGCGGCTCGTGCCAGAAGACATCTAGGCCGGCGCCCGCGATGGTCCGGTTCTGGAGGGCGCGCACGAGCGCCGGTTCGTCAACGAGCCGACCCCGTGCCGTGTTGATGAAATACGCGGTGCGCTTCATCATAGCAAACTCCCGCTCGCCGATGATCTTGTGGTTGCTCGGATTGTAGTCGTACTCCAGGCAGACGAAGTCGCTGCGCCTGAGGATCTCGCCCTGGTCCGCCCACTCGATGCCGAGCGCGCGCTCCTCCTCGGGCGCAAGCCGCGTGCGTTTCGTGTACAGCACGTGCATCCGGAACGCGCGCAGGCGCGGCACCATCTTGCGCGCAACGATGCCGAGGCCGAGGAGCCCGGCGATCTTCCCTGTGACGCCGATGCCCATGAGCGCCATGGTGTGCTCCTGCAGCGGCCGGCCTGATCGCGTGTAGCGGTCGGCGTCCGACAACCGGTAGGCCAGGTCAAGGATCATCGCGATGGTCAAATCACAGGTCGCCTCCGCGATCCGATCGTACACCGGCTCCCAGGGATACTGGAAGACCACGGGCACGCCAACTGCCCGCGCGGCATCTAGGTCGATCGCGTTGTTGGTTGGCAGCCGCCGGTGCACCATCGCGATGCCCTTGAGTTTCGGGTTGGCCTTGATAACGTTGGCGGTGATGATGTTCCCGCCCATCACGAAGAGGTAGTCCGCGCGCTGGGCGGCCATGATCCACTCGTCTTCGCTCATGTTGCGATCGAGACGCGGGAACATGCTTACCTCCGCGACCTCACGCAGCATGTCCAGGGCGGGTTCCGGGATCGGTTGGCTGACAAACACTCTCGGTCTCAAACCACACCTCCGCCGCAGAAATTAATCACCGCAGCAGTGCTGGCTGAACGCAATGGCGGGCGCATAGGAAATGACCTCGGTCCCGTGAGGAGGATACGGCACGATGCGTAGGGCCTCCCAACGCTGGGCTCGGGCCCTCACGATCTGGCTGCGCGTCCCGCCGCAGGTGTCGTGGCCCTGCCCGGAGTAACCGTCGTCCTTCCAGCACGGCACTGGGTCAGCGCACCGCCGGCTTCGACAGCGCGACGAGGGCCAGGAATTCGAAGACCACGGTCGCAGCCAGCAGTGATGTGATCGCGGTCGGATCGTGCGCCGGTAGGACTTCCACCACGTCGAACCCCGCAAACGGAATGCCGGCCAGTTGACGGAGCACCTGCAGTCCGAAAGCACTCGTTGGCCCGCCGGCTTCGGGCGTGCCGGTGCCGGGGGCGAACGCCGGGTCGAAGAAATCGATGTCGAAGGACAGAAACGCGGGTCCGGCACCCACCCGGCGCCGAATCACCGCGCCGACTTCGGCCGGGGACATCGGCGCGAGATCTTGCGCCAGGAGGACTTCGAAGCCCAACCGCCGGGTATCGTCGAGGTCTCCGGGCGCGTACTCGCTTCCGCGCAGTCCGATCTGGATCGACCGCGCCGTATCCAGCAGCCCCTCCTCGCACGCCCGCCGGAAGACCGTGCCGTGCGTGTACCGCACGCCCCAGTAGTTGTCCCACGTATCGGAGTGCGAGTCGAACTGGACGAGCGCCAGCGTGCCGCGTGTCGCGGCCAGCCCGCGCAGTTCGCCGAGCGTCACGGAGTGATCGCCGCCGAGCCCGATCGGCACGATTCCGGCCGCTGCGCACGCTGCCCACTCCGCCTCCACGTTTACGTAGGTGCGGGCGATATCGCCGGGCACGACGGCGACGTCGCCCCGGTCGACGACGCGGAGGGTCTCGAGGGCGTTGATCCGGTGGAACTGGTTGGACGGCCGCAGCAACACCGAGATGTCGCGGATAGCCGAGGGCCCGAAGCGGGCGCCGGTCCGGAAGCTCGCAGCCGTATCAAAGGGGATGCCAAGAATCGCCACCTCGGCGCCGGCCTCTCGCCGGGCCGGGCTGGCCGAAGGCTCAGCCGGCGGTGAGGCGCCTTCCTCTAAACCGTCGCGTGATATCGGCGAACCATCCGCGGCAGGAGGCGCCGCCCAGGGCAGCCGCATGAACGTCCGGATGCCCGAGAACCTCGGGCTCTGCGTCGCGCTCGGAAGCTCGGTCGGTCGCATCGGGGGCACCTTGGCTTCGCCGGACGTCATTCCTTGAGACCGGACAGCGCAATCCCGCGAATGAACGCGCGCTGGAAGAAGAAGAACAGCAGCACCATCGGGATCATCGCCACGGTCGAAATCGCCATCACGGAGTTGTAGGTGGTCACGTACTGCTCCTGAAACCGTTGCAGGCCGATCGGCACCGTGCGCAGGCTGTCGTCGGTGATGATGATGAACGGCCACACGAACGCGTCCCACGTCTCCCGCCACGTGAAAATCGCAAGGGTGAGGACGGCGGGCCACGACAGAGGCACGACGATGCGAAAGTAGGTACCGAGTTCGCCGGCCCCGTCGATGCGGGCCGCCTCGACCAGCGAATCCGGCAGGCTCAACAGGTACTGCCGCATCAGAAAGATGCCGAACGCGTCGGCGACGACCGGGATGACGAGCCCCTGATACGTGTTGAGCCAGCCGAGGCTCTTCACGATGAGGAACGTCGGCACCATCAACACTTCGATCGGCAGCATGAGCGTGCTCAGGACGGCGATGAACAACGCCCGCTGCCCGAAATACCGGTACTTGGCGAGGCTGTACCCGGCCATGCCGGCCAGAAGGACGTTCAGCACGGTGACCGACGCCGAGACGATGAAGCTGTTGGCGAAATAGCGGGCGAACGGAAAGTGGTTCCAGGCCTCCGGGTAGTTCGCCCACTGCGGCGGTCGCGGAACCCACTGGATCGGCAGCGCGAAGACCTCGCGCAGTGGCTTGAGCGATGTCGAGATCATCCAGAGAATGGGGGCCAGCTGCACGAGCCCCCAGCCGGCGACCAGCAGGACGCCGCACCAGTAGAGCGCATCCTGGCGCCTACCCGCGGGCATCGTCGCGGAAGAGCCGTAGCTGCAGGAGTGTGAACGTCATCGTCCCCAGGAGCAGGAAGATCGAGGCCGCGCTGGCGAGGCCCATCTTGAAGAACTGAAACCCGGTCTGGTAGATGAACAGCGACAGCACCCGTGTGGCTCCGTCCGGGCCGCCGCCGGTGATGATCAGCACGTTCGTGAACACCTTGGACATCAGGATGATCGAGACGACCACCACCAGGAGGATCGTGGGACGCAGGAGCGGCAGGGTGACGTACCGGAACGCCTGTACCCCGGCCGCGCCGTCGATCGCGGCGGCTTCGTAGTACTCGTGCGGGATGTTCTGTAGCCCGGCAAGGTAGACGATCATGAAGTACGGGACAAACCGCCACAGGGCGGCGAGGATGAACCCCGGCATCACCGCCCGGGTGTCCGTGAGCCAGTGGATCGCCGGGAGACCGACAGCGTGAAGCGCAACGTTCAGCAGGCCGTACGGGTGGAACAGGAACTGCCAGATCACGGCGTACACAACGACGGGGACGATTGCCGGAAGGAAATAGATGGTCCGCAGCAGGTTCTTCCCGGGTAGGGGCGCGTTGAAGATCAGCGCCATCGCCAGCGAGAGAAACCAGATGAACCCGCAGGTACCGAAGACATAGTAGACGGTGACACCGACCGACTGGTGGAAAAGCGGATCACCGAGCAGCGTCATGTAGTTGCGCAGCCCGACAAACCGCGGTGGACTCAACAGATCATAAGTCGTCAGGCTGAGGTAGAGCGCCTGAATCATCGGGATGAACTTGAAGACGACCAGCAGCAGGAACATCGGCGCGAGGAAGAGGTAGCCCCACGCCTGGTGCCGGACCTCCGCCGACCGCAGCCATCGCGCCGCCCGCGCGGCGCGGGGCACCGTGGGAACGGGAAGGCGATGCGGGGCGCCCCCGCCGATCCGCTCCGCCCGCGCGGAGGACCCGCCGGCGACGGCGGGGGGCCCAGCACGCGTCAGCCACACCGCCTACGCCACGCGCAGGAGGCGCAACAGGTTGCCGCCAAGCACCCTGGCCTCCCGCTCCGCGCCCAGCCGGCAGGCGCGCACCGTCTCGATCGGCGACTCGTCCCCCATGTCGAAGGGGTAGTCGGTGCCGATCACCACGTGGTCGTCCCCGAGGCGCTCGACGAGGAACCGCAGCGCCGCAGTGTTGTGGGTCAGCGTGTCGCAGTAGATCCCCGCCAGGTAGGCGCTCGGGGGCTTCGGCAGGCGATCGTGGAGCTCCGCGCGCACCTTGTATCCGTGGTCGAGGCGGCCGATCTGATACGGGAAGTACCCGCCGCCATGCGCGAGGATGATCTTCAGGTCCGGGTGGCGTTCGAACACGCCCCCCGCGATCAGACGCGTGGCGGCGAGGGCCGTCTCCGCCGGGAAGCCGACGAGATTCCACAGGTGGTAGTCCCGAAGACGCCGCATGTCGCCCCAGTTTTGCGGGTGCAGAAAGATCGGGACGTCGTGCCGGGCGGCCGCGGCGAACACCGGGGCGAACGCCGGATCGTCCAGGTCGCGCCCGTTGATGTGCGTGCAGATCTCGAAGCCCCTTAGGTTCAGGCGGGTCACGGCGCGCTCGAGCTCTCGGACGGCGCGCGCGCCGTCCTGCATCGGCAGCGTGCCGATGCCGAACATCCGGTCCGGATGCGCCTTCGCCAGGACCGCAATACCGTCGTTGATCACGCGCGCGATCTGGTCCGCCAGATCGGGATCGGCCCAGTAGTAGAACTGGCCCGGCGACGGCCCGACCGCCGCCGCGTCCAACCCCCGCCGGTCGAGGCCCTGGAGCATCAGGCGAGCATCCGAGCACCGCGCATCGATCTCCGCGTCCGGCTCCAGCACCACCCCGGCCGGCGCGTGGTACACCATGCGCTCCACGCCGCCACGGCGCTCGATCTCCACCGAGTCGCGGAACATTCCGCGCCGCACCGCCTCGTAGAACTCCGGCGGCACGACGTGGAAGTGGACGTCGACCGCGTCCATCCGGCGACTCTACTTAGAGATCGCCCTGGTGAACTCGTCCGATGCTTCGGCGAGCGCGGTCTTCGGGTCCACGTCCTTCAGGATCACGCGATCCACCATCCGCGCGATGATCGTCTGAAGGTCGGCGTAGTAGGTCGTGCGTCCCAGCGGCCGGCCGACGGACAGATCGTGCGTGAAGGCGGACATGAACGGTGTGTTGCGCGCCACCGGCATCGTGAGCCAGCCCCGGGTGCCCTGCAGGAATTGAATGCGCTGCCACCACATCTCGGGTTTCGAACTCATGAAGTGGATGAGGTCCCACGCCACGCGTTTCTGGGCCGCCGAGGCTCGCGCGTTGACGGTCCAATTGAACGAGTAGATGAGCGTGGCGGGGTGATCGGGCCGCATCTGGGGCAGGGGCACGACGGTGTAATTTCCCTTCATTGCCGGGTTGATCTGCTCGACGATCTTGCCGACGTGCGGGCCGGCGAAGGTCATCGCGTCCTGCTCGACGGCGAAGTCCTGGTACGGGGATGAGCAGGTGTTCGAGGTCACGGCGGGCGCCACGACGAGCGACTTCCAGGTCGTAAGGGCCTTCAGGCCCGCCTCGCTGTTGAACACCGGCTTGCCGTCTTTGATGACGTCGCCGCCGGCCTGGTAGACGAGGATATGGAAGACGTGCGCCTGCCAGTGCCCGTCGTCGCAGATGTAGCGAAATTCGAAACCCTTCTGCGTGACCCGGTCGCCCTGCTTCTTCGTGAGGATTTTGTTGAGACGCGCCACGTCGTCCCAGGTCTTCGGCGCACCCTTTGCCGGATCGAGACCGGCGGCGCGGAACATCCGGTTGTTGATGTACAGGCTGTGCGCGTTCAGCTGGTCCGGCACCGCGTACAGGCTGTGGCCCGCGGTCACGGCGTCCAGGACGTGGGGCAGGTAGAGTGCAAGGACGCCGTCAACGCTCGACTGCCCCCAGGCCGCCGGCGGGAGTGGCTCCACCGCCTTGGCGGCGATGTACTTCTGAAGGTTCGCGTCCGAGGCCTCGAAGATCTCGGGCGCCGTGCCCGCGGCGATCGCCGCGGCGACCTTCAGCGATTTCACGTCGGTCTCGAAGTTGACCTTGACGTTCGGATGGAGTTTCTCGTAGTCTGCGATCAACTCGCGCAACAACGCCGACTTCGTGCCGTCGCCGCCGTCCCATTCGGTGAGCGTGACCGGTCCGGTGGGTAGCACCCAGCCGGCGACCGCCGCAGCGGCCGGCGAAACGTCGGCTCCCCGCGG
Organism: Bacillota bacterium; assembly: GCA_021324295.1. Classification (GTDB taxonomy): domain Bacteria; phylum Sysuimicrobiota; class Sysuimicrobiia; order Sysuimicrobiales; family Segetimicrobiaceae; genus JAJPJJ01. The sequence goes on along the minus strand of JAJPJJ010000082.1, from coordinate 106,136 downwards.
AAGCCCCACAACGAAAGAGATTGCCAGGACCGCGACGGCTCCGGCTGCAAGACGGCCGCAACGCAGCATAGGCTCCCCCTCCTCGTCACACGTTGAGCGCCCGCCACGCGCCCCCGGTGGAACGCACGGTCGGAAGCCGGTTCCCCTAGCGATGAAATTCGAGCACGGTCAGCCCCTCGTGCCGGTCGATGGCATAGACGAGCCCCCGGCGATCCACGAACACATCGTTGGTCTGCGCGACCGGCCGTCCCCGTCCCGGGGGCGGGACGTAGGCGGCCACCTCGCGGGGCCGGTAGGGATCGGAGATATCGACCGCTCGCACCCCCCCGCTGAACCAAGCGACGAAGACGATGTTGTCCTCGCGAATGTGCTCCCACGGCTGATGCGCCCCGAACCGCTGTCCCGGCACGGCGAGGCCAGCCGGATCGACATGATAGGTTGCCACAGGAACTGGCCGCCGCTCGTTCGTGATGTCCAGCACCCACATGAATGCCGGCGGATCCTCGAGCACATCGTCCGTCACGTCTTCGTCCGTGACGACGGCAAACCGCCGGTTCCGAATCGGATGCGGCACGGGGAGAAACGTGTGGGTCGGCGCCGTGTAGGGCGGATCCCACGCGATCCCGCCCACGGTGCGCGGGCGTTGGAGATCCGAGATGTCCACGATCATCACGCCGGCGTGGCCGCACGCTGCGTACACGCGGTCGCCGCGAGCGAGGGCGAGATGCACCCAGTGGTCAGCCGGCAGCGGTTCACAGGATGCGGACGCCTCTTGACCGGGAAAGGACCAGTGCCCCGCCACTGCGGGATGCACCGGGTTTGCGAAGTCGACGATCAGGAGGATGTTCGACCGGAATCCAGGCCACTCGGTGGAGAGGAACGCATGTGTGCCGCGGAGGTCGAAGCGATGCACGCCCCGGCCGGTGGTGCGGAAGAACGCGATCTCGCGCGGCCGGCGCCGGTCGATGACATCGAAAACTTTGAGCCCCACATCGGGGGCGCGGGTGCGGTCGCCTTCGGGGTACCGCTCGTAGTTCACGAGCATCAGGTCATCGGCGACCCTCACCTTGTGCGAATGGATGTCGTCCGGCACGCGCAGCTGCGCGAGCACGCGGGGCTGGGCGGGATCCGCAACGTCGAGAATCGATGTGCCGTGGGGTGGCGCCATGTGTCCCACATACGCGTACGGCCCCTCCACGACGATCTGGCCGCCGCCGGGCAGCGCCAGCCGCCCTACCGGCTCGAACGTCGCGACCGACCTCCGGGCGCTTCGCAGCATGTCACTGACCGTGGACCGGACGTTCCTTAACCACAGTGCGCGTCCGGGACTGAAGATTCAAGGTGCCCGTCGCACCACCCAGTCGCCTCGATCTGTGCGGTCTGCACAGGACCGGTAGCCAGATCGAACGCTAAGTCGCAGGACGGGCCGCGGTATCCAACAGATGTTCGATCTCCTTCATGACCGCGAGATCACGACGGATCGCCGGTTCGTCCAGGGACCGGCCAAGCAAGGCCTGCGCTCGCTGGATACGGGCCCGAATGGTGTTCCGGTGAATGCCCAACGCCGCCGCCGCGGCCTCCCGATTGAATCCCGAGTCAACAAGGGCCCACAGCGTTTCGCGCACGGCGCGGCCATCCGGACCGGCCAGCACCTCGCCGAGGGTCCGGACATACGCGGCCTGCAGGGATGCGGAGTCGGAGATCTGCGCCAAGAGATGCGCGAGCGTCAGATCCTCGAAGAACAAGACACGATCGGTCCCCTTCGCCATGCCGATCGCACGGTCGGCTTCCCAATACGCCTTGGCAACGCCCGACAACCCGGCGTGGGCGCTCCCTACCGCGATCAGCAGCGGCGCCACGCCGCCCGCTCCGTGAAGATGCTCGTGCACGAGACGCGCAAACCGGCGCAGCCCGTCGCTCCCCGTCATCCGTCCGACGGGGAGCAGACAGACGATACGGTTGAGCGAGTAGGTGGACAGAACGGGAAGCCGCTCTTGTCCGAGCAGCCGGCGCACGATCTGCGAGGCGCGCTCGCGCCGGTAGTATTCCTCCCGGGTGCTGAGCGGCCACTTCCGGCTGCGTCCCGCGCGGTCCGCGAGCGAGACGATCATCACGGCATAGCGGTCCCCCGGGTCGTACCCAAGCAGCCGCGCCCGCTCGATCAGGTCTTCCTCCGGCACGTCTCCGCGGATCAGCGCGTCGACGACGGTGTGACCGATTCTCGCCTCAACCGCCGCTTGCGACCGCTGTCGCAGAATGTGCAAGGCGGCGACCATAGAACCGTGCTCCGCAACACGCAGTTCCAGATCGCCGAGAGGTGCTGCGCCCTCCAGGATCCACAGATACCCGAGCAACTCGCTGCCGGCCCGGATCGCGCAGGCCGCGCGGCCGGCCAGCCGCATGGCGCCGTCGGTGCTGCGCAGACGCTCGCGGACGGTCTCCGCGGCGCGGCAGCTGCGGAGCGCCGGTACGGAGCCGGAGGCAGGCCCGCCCGCCGCCTGCGCGGCGGCGGGCCCCTGCCCGCCATCGGCGTGCGCGAGCGGCCGGCAGTCCGCATCCTCGATCGTGACGGAGCGGCGCGTCAACCGCGAGACCGTCCGGGCGATATCGTTGAGATCCCGCGCCTCCACCGCTGCCGCGGTGATCTGACGATGATAGCGGTCGGCGCGTTCGATCATTTCGTATTGCCGCCGGATCAGCTCCCGCCCGACGGCCTCCGTGACGTCGGCAAACCGCAGTTTGCGTGGAGCGACGAGGACTGGCAGCGAGAGACGGGCCGCTTCGTCTACAACATTGGCCGGAATCTCGCCGAGGAACGGACCAGGGTCGAAGAGAATCGCCGCCAGCCTCTTCGCGTTGAGCGCCCGGATGGTGCGGCGGCTCGTCTGCTCGACCTCCGGCCAGCCATACCCCGTGGTCAGGAGCAACTCGCCGCCCTGGATCCACTGGACAATCTCCGGGTTATCGATGATGTGACACCAGCGAATCTGCAGGTCGAGGCCGGCGCCGCCCGCGACGACCTTCACGTCCCGGAGCACGTCGAGCTCCAACGCCTGCCTGACCGTCAGCACAGCTTCGCCTCGGGCACCCCCGGCGGACGCCGTCGCCGCAAGCCCGCGCAAGGACATTCGGCGCATCCCCGGGCTTCCCTGCGCACAGTCAAATCGGAAGCCCGCGTCCGGACGCGTCCGTCGCCGGAGGAGCCGCTTGCGCCGGCGCTGGGTGCGGCGATCGCGGACGTGGCTGGCTACCCCTCGGTCCGCAGCAGCAGCCCGGTCTCGCGGGCGATCCGCATCACCCAGGCGAAGACCGCGGCGGCCAGGCCCAGCAGCACCGCGTTCTCCACAGCCGCCCACCCGACGTGCGCCCACGGGACCGCGCGCCCGGCCAGGACCGCCCGCATCCCCTCGAACGCGTGCGTCGTCGGCAGGATCCAGGCGGCAGCCTGCAGCGCGGGCGGGAGGACCGCCACGGGGTAGAACACCGCGGAGAACGGCTGGAACAGGAACGCCAGCGCCCACGCCAGCGCCTCGGCGCCCTGCCCGAAGCGGAGGATCAGCGCCGTCGTGATGATCCCCATCCCCCACGCCGCGAGGATCAGGTTGAGGACGAACGGCAGGAGGCCCAGCCCATACTGGAAGATGTTGAACGCGTACAGCGCCAGCGCGAGCGCGGCCAGCAGGAACCCGATGACCACGATCTTCATCACGCCCAGCAGCATCGTCGCCAGCAGAAACTCGACCGTGCTGATCGGGCTCACGAACACGTTGACCAGATTTCGCGTCCACACGTCCTCCAGGAACGACACCGAGATCGCCTGCTGGACCCGGAAGAAGATGTCCCACAGGATCATCCCGCCGATGAGAAACGCCACCGCGACGCCGGCGCCCCCGCGGAGCCGGGCCACGTAGACGCTGAGGAAGCCCCAGACGAGGAGGTCCAGGACCGGCCAGTAGATGATCTCCAGCGACCGGATCATACTCCGCCGGTACAGGAAGAGCTGCCGGAGGAGGAGCGCCACGATCCGGCCGGCGCTGATCCCGGGCCGCAGCGCGATCTCCGCCGGCGGGACCGGGGAGGTCGGCCCCGGAGCGGCCGCGCGCACGGCGCTCACGGGGCGCTCACCTCCTGGCCCTCGCGGGCGAGGTCGAGGAACATGCGCTCGAGCGTGTCGCGCTCGAACCGCCGGAGCACGTCGCGGGGCGGTCCCTCGGCGATCACACGGCCGCGATGGAGGAAGAGAATCCGGTCGCTCAACCGCTCGACCTCCTGCATGTTGTGCGAGGTGTAGAAGATCGTCATGCCGCGCTCCGCGCGGATCTGCCGCAGGATCTCGCGCACGCGCTCCGCGCCGTCCGGATCCAGGCTGGCCGTCGGCTCGTCGAGGAACAGGACCTGCGGATCGTTGAGCAGCGCCTTGACGAGCCCGAGCCGCGTGCTCTCTCCCGAGGAGAGGCGGCCGGTGGTGCGGCCCTCCATCCCGGCGAGGCCGAACCGGGCGAGCAGCCCCTCCATCCGCGACCGCGCGTTGCGCACGCCGTAGAGGCGGGCGAACACCGTGAGGTTCTCGCGCACGCTGAGGTTGCCGGGCAGCGACACGTAGGGCGACGTGAAGTTCACGCGCGCGAGGACCCGCTGGCGCGCCTGCGGCATCGGAAGGCCGAGGACCCGCACACGGCCGCGCGTCGGCCGCAGCAGCCCGAGCAGCATCGCGAGCGTGGTGGTCTTGCCGGCCCCGTTCGGGCCGAGGAACCCGACGATCTCCCCCGGGGCAACCGAGAACGAGATGTCGTCCACGACCACGAGCCGGCCGAATGCTTTGGTGAGCTGTTCGACGGCGATCGCCGGCACCGCATGCTGGTCCACGCCAGCCATTATACACTGGCGGCGCGGGCGCCCCGGTGACGCCGCGCTCGTGCGCGCAAAAGCGCGGGCGATCAGCGCGACGGCCGGCCCGGCGGCGCGGACCGAGCGAGGACGAACTCGGCAAAGCGGCGCGCGACGGGGGAGAGGACCCGCCGCTTCTCGCGCACCATGTAGAGCGTGCGGCGCAGCGGGACGCCCGCGAGGCGCACCCCCACGACGCGCCCATCTGGGCGATCCGCGAGCGCCATCGAGGACACGAACCCGATCCCGTAGCCGGCCCGCACCGCCGACACGATCGCCTGCGTCGTGGTAAGCGTCATGCTCACCCGGTACGGTGGAAGCTGGAGCCCGCGCTCGGCCAGCGCGCGGCGGACGCTCAGCAGGGTGCCGGAGCCGCCTTCTCGGTCCACGAAGCGCTGACCGGCGAGCGCCCCGAGCGGGACCTCCGCCGCCGGGGCCAGCGGGTGGTGCGCCGGCACGGCGAGGACGATCTCGTCGTCCGCCACCGGATCGAAGCGCAGCCCGTCCCGCTTGATCCGCGCGCCGACGAAGCCCACGTCCCAGCGTCGCTCGAGCAGCTCGCTCGTGACCTCTTCGGAGTCGGCGGTGAAGACGACCGGCCGCACGTCCGGGTGGCGTCCGGTGAACTCCGCGACGAGCCGCGGCACGAGGAACTCTCCCGGCGTCGTGCTGGCCGCCACGCGCAGCGTGCCCGCGAGGCCGGCCTCCGTCCCGCGCAGCTCGTCGAGCAGCTGCCGGTGACGTGCCAGCAGTTCCTCGGCGTAGGCCCGGAACCGCTCGCCCGCCGGCGTGAGGGTGACGCCGGCGGGGGTCCGCGCGAAGAGGGACACCTGGAGCCGCCGCTCCAGCTTCTGCATCTGGCGGCTCAGGCCGGGCTGGGTGAGGCCGAGCTCCCGGGCCGCGGCGGTCAGGCTGCCGCAGGCGGCCACGCGCAGAAACGCCTGGAGCTCGCTCGGCTCCTCCATCTGGCGATCCCCTCGGTGCGTCCGAGGGACATACCGAATCGGTAGGACGCTTGAGCGTAGCATACCAACTCGGTATGGTTTGCTCAAGGGAGCGCGGGCGGTGCTTCCGGCGCGCCCGTGCGGAGGGCAGGGGGACAGGCTGAGTATGGAAGATCGAGCGGCGACGGCACCGGGCCGGCTTCCGGAACACCTGCGCGGCCTCGGCGTCCTGCTCGCGATCGCGGTCCTAGGGCTGTTCATCGTCAAGTGGAACCCGTATTTCCACCGGGCCCTCGCCGCGGCCGTCCGGCACTCGATCGGCAGCAACATCGTCTTCAGCACCGGCGTCGCGGCGCCCTCGCCATCGGTGGCTGCCGCCATCCAGTACGCGCAGAGCTACTTCAAGTCGGTGTGGCAGGCGTGGGTGCTCGGGTTGCTGCTGGCCGCCACGATCGAGACGCTGCTCCCCCGCGACTGGCTGACCCGTGTGCTCTGCAGCGGGACCCTGCGCTCGTCCGTGCTCGGCGGCGTGCTCGCGCTGCCGGGCATGATGTGAACGTGCTGCGCCGCACCGGTGGCCGTGAGCCTCCGGAAGAAGGGAGCCTCGATCGGCAGCACGGCAGCGCTGTGGCTGGGGAACCCCACGCTGAATCCCGCCGTCCTGGCCTTCATCGTGCTGACGCTCGGCTGGCCCTGGGCGGCCCTGCGGGTGGCGCTGGGCGTCGCGCTCGTCCTCGGCGGCGCCCTCCTGGCATCCCGCCTCGTCGCGCAGACGGGCCGGAACGCCCCGGACGCCGCCGCGCCTGAGGTTCCGCCGCGGACCGCCGCGGAGGCGGGAGAACAGCCTGGGGCGTCCAGCTGGCTGCGCAGCCTGCTGCGACTCGCGGTGCGCCTCACGCCCGAGTACATCGTGATGGTTGCGCTGCTGGGGGCGGCGCGCGCGTTCTTCTTCCCATCCGGCGGCCTGCACCTGGGCGGCGATCCCCTCGTCCTCGCGGCGCTCGCGGTCCTGGGGACGCTCTTCGTCATTCCCACGGCGGGCGAGATCCCGATCATCCAGACGATGCTGGCGGCCGGGGTGGGGGCCGGTCCGGCCGGCGTCCTGCTGCTGACGCTCGCGCCGGTGAGCCTGCCGTCTCTGCTCATGCTCGCGCGCGTGCTCCCCGTGCGCGTGCTCGCGCTCCTGGGCGGCCTGACCGCGGCCACCGGGCTGCTCGCGGGGCTGCTCGCGCACGCGTTCGGCCTGTAGGGGTCCACCGTGCGCCGGACCCCGGACGGGCGCCCGGGCCGGCCCTGCCCCTCCGCACCCGCTGCCAGACCCGGCGCGATGGCGTGCTGGCGTGCGTGCAGCGCGATGTCCGGCCTCCGCCGGGCATTGCAGCCGGCGTCCTTCGTCCCCTGCGAGCGATCCCGGGCGCGGGACGGATGGGAACGGGCGCGTCCCCGGGGACCGCGCGCGCGGCCCGGGCATCGCGGTGGAGCAGCGCTCCTCCCCGCGGCGCCCACCGGGTGGGCCGGGAAGGAGTGCCGCCGGACGCCGCCTAAGCCTCCAGCGTTTTCGTCCAGGAGGCCCGCGGACTGCCCGCGGCCCCGGCCGAGCGCTCCCCTAGGAGGTCGCTGATGGTCCTCCCCCTCGATGCCACCGTGACCGCGCAGGACCTGGCCGAGTACGTGCGGGATGCTCGCGAGCGCACGTTTGAGCTGGTCGCCGATCTCACCGACGAGCAACTGATGGGGCCGCGCCTCTCGATCGTCAACCCGATGCTCTGGGAGATCGGGCACATGGCGTGGTTCCAGGAGAAGTGGGTCCTGCGGCACGTGTGCGGCGAGCAACCGATCCGCGCCGATGCGGACGCGCTGTACGACTCGATGGCGGTGCCGCACGACGCGCGATGGGACCTGCCGCTGCCGTCCCGCGAGGAGACCCTGGCCTACATGCGCGCGGTGCGGGACCGCGTGTGCGAGGTGCTCGCCCGTGGCGCGCCGGGTCCGGAGCTGGCGTACCACGTCCTCTACACGGTGTTCCACGAGGATATGCACACGGAGGCGTTCACCTACACGCGGCAGACGCTGGCGTATCCCGCGCCGCGCCTGTTTCGCACCGGCGCCGGATCGGACGCCCCGGCGCGGGAGCTCGGACAGCGCGATCCCCGGGGCGCGGCCGGTGGTGGGCCGCTCCCGGGCGACGTGGAGGTGCCGGGCGGCACGCTCGCGCTGGGCGCCACGCCGGACGAGCCGTTCGTCTTCGACAACGAGAAGTGGGCGCACCCGGTGGAGGTGGGGCCGTTTGCGATCGCGCGCGCGCCCGTCACCCAGGCCGAGTTCGCGGCGTTCGTGGACGACGGCGGCTATCGGCGGCGTGAGCTGTGGAGCGAGGACGGGTGGGCGTGGCGCGAGCAGGCCCGCGCGGAGCATCCGGTGTACTGGCGGCGCGACGCCGGCGCCTGGCTGCGCCGGGATTTCGACGAGTGGCGCGCGCTCGAGCCGCACCGCCCGGTCATTCACGTCAACTGGTACGAGGCGGACGCCTACTGCCGGTGGGCGGGCCGCCGGCTGCCGACGGAGGCGGAGTGGGAAGCCGCCGCGGCGTCGGATCCGGGGCCGGGCGGCGCACGGCTGTCCGGTGCGAAGCGGCGCTTCCCGTGGGGGAACGAGCCCCCGACGCCGCGGCGCGCGAACCTGGACTGGCAGGCCATGGGCTGTCTGGATGTCGGCGCCCTTCCCGCGGGCGACAGCGCGTTCGGATGCCGGCAGATGATCGGCAACGTCTGGGAGTGGACGAGCAGCACGTTCCTGCCCTATCCGGGCTTCACCCCGGATCCGTACAAGGAGTATTCCGAGCCCTGGTTCGGGACGCGGAAGGTCCTGCGCGGGGGCTGCTGGGCGACGCGCTCGCGGATGCTGCGCAACACCTGGCGCAACTACTTCACGCCGGACCGGCGCGACGTGCTGGCGGGATTCCGCACCTGCAGGGCGGGCGGCTGAAGGACCGGTGGGTCTCTGTCTCGGGCGCGGCCGCGGGGTGCCGGGCAGCGTAGCGCCGCTGAGATGCGCGTCTGCCTGATCACGCCGGCCCCGCCCGGCTCGCGCAGCGGCAACCGGGTCACCGCGATCCGGTGGACGCGCATCCTCCGGGCGCTCGGGCACCGGGTCGCCGTCCGCGAGGAGTACCGCGACGACCGCTGCGACCTGCTGGTGGCGCTCCACGCGCGGCGCAGCTTCTCATCCGCGGCGCGCTACCGCGACCGGCACCCCGGCGGGCCGCTCGTCGTGGTCCTGACCGGCACCGATCTCTACGGGGACCTGGACACCGACCCGCTCGCGCAGCAGGCCCTGGAGATGGCCTCCCGGCTCGTGCTGCTGCAGCCGCTGGGCATCGCGCAGCTCCCGGCGCACCTGCACGACAAGGCCAGGGTGATCTACCAGTCCGCCACGCCGCCGCCGGGCGCGCGGGCGCCGCGGGCGGGCACCTTCGACGTGTGCGTCCTCGCGCACCTGCGGCCGGTCAAGGACCCGCTGCGCGCGGCGCGGGCGGCCCGGATGCTCCCCGCCTCCTCCCGGATCCGCATCGTGCACCTGGGAGCCGCGCTGAGCCCCGAGATGGAGCGGGAGGCCCTCGCCGAGCAGGCCGACAACCCCCGCTATCGCTGGCTCGGCGAGCGCCCGCGCTGGCGGGCGCTGCGCATCCTCGCGGGCAGCCGGCTCCTCGTCCTCAGCTCGCGCACGGAGGGCGGCGCAAACGCGCTCTCCGAGGCGATCGCCTCCGGCGTGCCCGTGCTCGCCTCGCGGATCCCCGGCTCGATGGGGATCCTGGGCGCCGAGTATCCCGGGTACTTCCCGGTCGAGGACACCGGCGCGCTCGCCGAGCTGCTGCGGCGCGCGGAGACGGATGCGGCCTTCTACCGGGCGCTGGCGGAGGGGTGCGAGCGCGTGAGGCCGCTGGTCGATCCCGCCCGCGAGCGGCTCGCGTGGGACGAGCTGCTGCGGGAGCTCTGCGCCGTGTCATGCGCGAGCGGGACGATATCCTGACGCGCTCCGGGCGCTTCGCCCTCGTCGACGCCGGGGGCCCGGGCGAGCACGCCGCGTTCGCGCGTGACGTCAGGGCGGGGCTGCTGGCGCACCCCAAGCGCCTGCCGTGCTGGTACTTCTACGACAGCGAAGGCTCGCGCCTGTTCGAGGCGATCTGCGAGCTGCCCGAGTACTACCTCACGCGGGCCGAACAGGCGATCCTCGAGGAGCGATCCGGCGAGTTGGCCTCCCTGTTCCGTGGCCCGATCACGCTCGTCGAGCTCGGCAGCGGGAGCGCCCGGAAGACCCGCGTCCTCATCGAGGCGCTCCTGCGCCGCCACGGGACGGCGCGGTACATGCCGGTGGACATCTGCCGGCCCGCGCTCCTCGACAGCGCGCGCGCGCTGCTCACCGACTACCCCGCGCTGGAGATCCGCGCCGTCGCAGGCGAGTACTCCGACGGGCTCCGCCACGTGGCCGAGGAGGCGGACCGCCCCAGGCTGATCCTGTGGCTCGGCTCGAGCATCGGCAATCTGGACCGGCCCGAGGCGGCGGAGTTCCTGCGCCGCGTCCGGGAGGCGGTATCGGCGCACGACCGCCTGCTGCTCGGTATCGATCTGCGCAAGGACCGCGCGGTCCTGGAAGCAGCCTACGACGACGCCCAGGGGATCACGGCACGGTTCAACCGCAACCTGCTGGTGCGCATCAACCGCGAGCTCGGCGGCCGGTTCGACCCCGGGCGCTTCTTGCACCGCGCGGTGTACAACGCGGAGGTCGGTCGGATCGAGATGTACCTGGTGAGCGAGGGTAGCCAGCGCGTGCGCATCGAGGCCCTCGATCTCGCCATCGCGTTCGCCCCGGGCGAGGCGATCCACACGGAGAACTCCTACAAGTACTCCCCCGCCGAGATCGACGCGCTGGCGTCCGAGGCCGGCCTGCGCCTCGAGCAGCGGTGGGTGGACGCCGCCGGCCGCTTCAGCGTGAACCTCTGCGCGCCCGCGTCTCGGTGACCGCGGCGGCGCAGACAGGCCGGCGCGGGGAATCGGCGCTCCCCGCCCGGTGCGCCGCGAGGCACTGCGGAGGAGCGGGCTGCGTCTCCACCGAACCGCAAGCGGGGTACAAGGAGGGTATCGATGTCCCACGACGATATCGAGCTGCTCATTCCCGGCCCCGTTCCCGTCAGCGCCGAGGTGCTCGCCGCGATGGCCGAGCCCGTGCGGCAGCACTACGGCCCGGACTGGCTTCCCTTCTATGGGGAGTTCACGGCCCGTCTGCGCCGGGTCTTCGCCACCACCGCGTCGGTGTATCCCATCCCGGCCTCGGGCAGCGGCGGGATCGAGGCGGTGCTGGGCAGCCTGGCCGGCGCGGACGGCCACGTCGGGGTCGTCGTGAACGGGTTCTTCGGCCACCGGTTGCTCGACATCGCCCGCTCGTACTCCCGCCACGTCGAGGCCCTGGAGGTCCCGTGGGAGCGGCCCGCCGATCCGGAGGAGACGAGACGGTGGCTGCGCGCGCGGGACCTCCACCTGCTCGCGGTGGTGCACAGCGATACGTCCACCGGCGTCCTCAACCCCGTCGCGGAGCTCGCATCGGCCGCGCGCGAGGCGGGCGCGGCGACCGTGGTGGACGCCGTGTCGTCCCTCGCCGGGACGCCGGTGGAGACCGACGCGTGGGGGCTCGCGGCCGTCGCCTCCGCCTCGCAGAAGTGCCTGGAGACTCCGGCCGGGCTCGCGCCCGTGGCGGTCGCGCAGGAGGGGTGGGACATCATCGACCGCCAGACGTCGCCGGGGTGCGGCTGGTACCTGAACCTGCGGAGATGGCGGCAGTACGAGCGCGAGTGGCCGCACCACCCGTATCCGGTGACGATCCCGAGCAGCATCGTCGTCGCGCTCGACCGCGCGCTGCGGCGCATCCTCGACGAGGGCCTCACGGCCCGCTTCGAACGCCACCGCCGCGCGGCGGCCGCCCTGCGCGACGGCCTCGAACGGCTGGGGTTCCGGGTGCTGGCCGACCGTCGGTGGGCGTCGCCGACCGTCACCGTCGCGTACCCCCCCGCGGGGGTGGACGCGACCGCGCTGATCCGGACGCTGCGGGCGCGGCACCGGATCGCGATCTCCGGCGGCCTCATGCACCTCGCCGGGCAGGTCATCCGCATCGGCCACCTCGGCTCGCAGGCGCAGCTGGAGCGGATGCAGCGTGTGGTGGGCGCGCTGGAGGCCTGCCTCCGGGAGGGCGTCCCGACGACACGCTGACGGAGACAGGGTCGGCCCTGAGCGCACTTCCGAATCCGTGACCCGACAGGAAGCGACGGGCCGGCCCCCCGCGGCCCCACCAAATCCGTTGCCAGACTGGCGCTCGCCCGGGTGCGCCTACCGGAGATGATGAGGGTCGAGCGCGTCCCGCAGGCCGTCGCCGATGTAGTTGATCGCGATCACGGTGAGGAAGATCATCAGGCCCGGATAGACCGCGGTCCACGGGGCGGTCGTCATCTGGTCCTGGGCCGCCTGCAGCATGTTGCCCCACGTCGGCACGGGCGGCTGGACGCCGAACCCGAGGAAGCTCAGGCCGGACTCGGTCACGATCGAGCTCGCGACCCGCAGCGTCGCGGCGACGATGATCGGGCTCAGGCTGTTGGGCAGGATGTGCCGCACGATGATGCGGGCGTTGCCCGCGCCGAGGCCGCGGGCTGCCTCCACGAACGTCGTCTCCCGCAACGAGAGGAACGAGGCGCGCACGAGGCGCGCGACGGTCATCCAGGAGAGCAGGGCGATGACGAGGACGATCGCGAGCACCCCGCCGCGGAGGAACGGCACGGGGGTGGTACGGAGCACGAGGGTCAAGAGGATGAGGACAAAGAGCGACGGGAACGAGAGGACCATGTCGGTCAGCCGCATCAGGACGCCATCGACCCACCTCCCGTAGTACCCGGCCAGGGCGCCGACGGCCGTGCCGATCGTGACCGCGAGCGCCATCGCCATCACCCCGATCGTCAGCGACACCCGCCCGCCGTAGAGGACCCGCGTCGCGAGGTCGCGCCCCAGGTCGTCCGTCCCCATCGGGTGCCGCCAGCTCGGCGCGGCCAGCCGGTGGTCGAGATCCGACCTCTCGGGATCGTACGGCGAGATCACGCGCGCGCCGGCCGCGCCGAGGGCGAACGCCGCGACGAGGCACAGGCCCGCGAGCGCCATCCGGTGCCGGCGAAACCGCGCCCAGGCCAGCTGCGCCATCGTGCGGTGACGGCCTCGCCGGGGCACGCGCGGCGGGGCGCCCGCGAGCACGACCTCGCCCGCGCCGGCGCGGGACGGGACCAGGGCGGGATCGGCCGGGACGCCGGGGGAGAGGTGGCGGAGGTCCCTAGACATACCGGATCCGGGGGTCGAGGCACCCGTAGACCACGTCGGCGGCGAGGTTCGAGAGGATGATCAGCGCCGCGTTGACCATGATGATGCCCATCAGCAGCGCGTAGTCGAACCGCAGCGCCGAATCGTAGAACAGCCGCCCCATCCCGGGCCAGCTGAAGATCGTTTCGGTGAACAGCGCGCCGCTGAACAGCGTCGGGAGGTCGAGCGCGATCACCGTCACGAGCGGGAGCGCGGCGTTCTTGAACGCGTGCCGCCAGACGACGCGCCGGCCGCCGGCGCCTTTGGCGCGCGCCGTGCGGATGTAGTCCTGGTGCACGACCTCGAGCATGCTCGCTCGCATGTACCGCACGTACTGCGCCGCGGTCGCGAGCGTGAGCATCGAGACCGGCAGGATGAGGTGAGACACCCGGTCCCACACCGAGAACGGCTCCCCCAGCGTATACATCCCGCCCCCGGGCAGGAGCGGCAGCCCCGTGAGCGGGTTGCGAAGGCTGACGTGGAACACGATGATCAGGATCAGCCCAAACCAGAAGATCGGCACGGACTGCCCCATGAACGCCAGCGTCGTCGATGTATGGTCGAACAGCGAGTACTGCCGGAGGGCCGAGAGCATCCCGATGGGGATCCCGAGCGCGAGCGTGACCGCGAACGCCACGCCGAGCAGGTAGATCGTGTTCGGCAGCCGCTCGCCGATCTCCACGAGCACCGGGCGGCGCGAGGCCAGCGAGTAGCCCCAGTCCCCGTGCGCGACCGCTCCCAGCCAGCGCACGTAGCGCACGTAGATCGGCTGGTTGAGGCCCAGCTCGCGCTCGATGCGCGCGAGGTCCTGGGGCGTCAGGTGGGGGTTGTTCTCGTACGCGGCGGTGGGGCCGCCCGGGATGATGTTGATGAGGAAGAAGACCGCGACGCTGATGAGGATCAGCAGCGGCACGGCCTCGAGCAGACGGCGCGCGAGGTATCGGGTCATCCGGCGTCACCCGGCGCGGCGGCCCGGCCGGTCGCACGCCGGCAGGGCGCTGTCCGGGGGTCCCCCCCGGCGACTCAGCCTACCGGGACACCCACCAGCTCTGGGCGTTCCACCCCACGTTCTCCCAGACGTTCGCGACCCACCCCTGCAGCCGCTCGCGGTAGCCGTTCATCGTCGCCCGGTCGTACAGGTAGATGTGCGGCCGATCGCTCACGATCTGCTTCATCGCGTCGCAGTACGCGGCCCGGCGCAGATCCAGGTCGGGGACGCTCCCGGCCTTCTTGATGTCCGCGTCCACGCGGTCGCTCGCGTACCGCGCGTAGTTGAACCCGCGCCCCGCGTTGTCCGCCGTCGGCATGTTCCAGGAAGCGAAGTAGCCCTCCACCTGGGCGTGGGGATCGGCGTCGGGGTTCGTCGTGTACATCAGGACATCGAAGTGCCCGTGCTTGCGGAACGCGCCGCTCGCCCAGGAGCCGAAGAGCACCGCGGACGGCACGTTCTCGATGTAGAACTCCAGCCCGATCGCCCGCATGTACTCGATGATGAGCTGCTCGGCCTGCTCCCGCAGCTTGTTCCCGGTCGTGGTCTGGAGCTTCAGGCGGAGCCGCGTGCCGTCCTTCGCGTACCGGGCGCCCTTCGCGACCCGGATGCCGTCCGGCCCGGGCACCCAGCCGGCCTCCTCGAGGAGGCGCCGGGCTTTGGGCGGGTTGTACGAGCTCGGCGGCGTCACGCACCGTGCCCAGCCGATGTGCAGCTCGTTCGTGCCGACCGTCGCCAGGCCGAAGAGCAGCTTGCTCGTGATCTCACGCTTGTTGATCCCGAGCTCGATCGCCTCCCGGACGCGAGGGTCGCCGAGGATCGGATGGGGATGCTGCTTCACCATCTCAGGAGACGGGCCATCGAGGGAGGGGTCCGCGAGGTTGAGGACGAGCCGCTCGGCGCCCGGGCCCGGCGGCGCGCTGATCTTGATCCCGGGCACGCCGCGGAGCTCCGGCACGTCGGACTCGATCAGATCCCAGACGATATCGACGTCGCCGGTCTTGATGAGCTGCTTGCCGACCTCGCGGCTGGGGACGATCCGGATAATCACACGGTCGAGGTAGGGCTGTCCTTTGATCCGATAGTTGTCGTTGCGCACGAGCGTGATGTGGTCGCCCGAGGCCCACTCGGTGAGCCGGAACGGGCCGCTCCCGAGCGGCCGACGGTTGTAGTCCCACCTCGTCATGTTCGCGGGGTCGCCGGTCGCATGGCGCGGGAGGATCCAGCGGAACCGGCTGAGGAACGGCGCGTAGAACGTCTTGTACCGCACGACGACGGTCTGCGGGGTCGGGCAGTCCACGGCCTGGATCTGATCGTACCCCGTGGTGCTGATCGCGCCGCTCTTCGGGGTGACGATCGCCTGCCAGGTGAATTTCACATCATCGCAGGTGAGCGGACGGCCGTCCGACCACCGCAGGCCGGAGCGCAGGTGGTAGGTGATCGTCTTGCCGTCCTGGGACACGCCGCCGTTCGCGCGGCTCGGCACTTCGGTGGCGAGCTGGGGGACGTACCCGCCCTTCTCGTCGTTCGCGAGGAGCCCCTCGACGACCATCGTGATGACCTCGAACGAGGCCGTCTGCGTGGCCATGTAGGGGTTGAGAAGCTCGGGCTCCTGGTAGAGCGCCATCGTGACGGTGCCCCCGCGCCGCGGCGGCTGCTGCGAGGCCGCCGGCAGTGTCAGCAGGCCGATCAGGATGGCGACGACCAACCAGCCTATCGCGGGAACCCCTCGTCGTCTCATCGCCTCCCCCTCCCAGCGCCGCAGCCAGCGCTGCGCCCGCCGGCTTGTCCGGGCCCCGGTCGCCCGGTGGACAGTCGCGTTCGGCATCCGAGAGGGGTTTCCCTACCGGCCCACGACGGGCCCGCCCGGGACATCGCGCCGGAGAGCCGGCTCCACGCGTTCGCATCGCCGTAGCGGATCGGTGTGCCACCCAACGGGGCGGGCCCCGCCTACGATGGAATCAGCAGGATCTTCCCGGCGCTCTGCCGCGAGGCCAGATACCGGTGCGCCTCCGCTGCGTCCGCGAGCGGAAACGTCCGGTCGATGCGCACGCGGAGGCGTCCGGACTTGACCCACCCCAGCACGTCGCCGGCCCGCGCCAGCAGCTCCTCGCGGGTCCGGATGTAGTGGGCCATCGTCGGCCGCGTGAGGAACAGCGAGCCTTTGGTATTCAGGACCTGCGGGTCGACGGGCGGCACCGGCCCGCTCGACTGGCCAAACAGCACGAGGTACCCGCGCGGGGCGAGGCAGTTCAGGCTCTGATCGAAGGTCGTCTTCCCCACGCTATCGTAGACGACCTGGACGCCCCGGCCGCTGGTGAGGCGCTTCACCTCCGCCTCGAAGTCCTGCTGCGTGTACAGGATCACCTCGTCCGCGCCCGCCTCTCGCGCGAGCGCCGCCTTGGCCGCGGTGGAGGTGGTCCCGATCACGCGGGCGCCGCGCATCTTGGCCATCTGCACGAGAAGCAGCCCGACGCCCCCGGCGGCCGCGTGGACGAGTGCCGTGTCGCCGGCCGTGAGCGGATAGGTCGAGTGCGAGAGGTAGTGCGCCGTGATGCCCTGCAGCATCACGGCTGCCGCGGTGCGGGTCGCTACGCCGTCGGGAACCGGGACCAGGCGATCGGCCGGGACAGTCGCGTGCGTCGCGTAGGCACCGAGCACCCCGGTGTACGCGACCCGGTCGCCGGGCCGGACCGCGGTGACCTGCCCGCCGACGGCCTCCACGACGCCGGCCGCCTCCGACCCCACGGTGAACGGCAGCGCCATCTTGTAGAGCCCGGAGCGCTGGTAGATGTCCACGAAGTTCACGCCGATCGCCTCCAGGCGCACGAGCGCCTCGGCCGGGCCCGGCGCGGGCGTCGGGATCTCCTCGTAGCGGAGGGCCTCAGGGCCGCCGGGCTGGTGCACGCGGATGGCGTTCATGGCACGCGCTCCTCCCATCTCGGGACGTCCTCGCCGGCGCACCACAGGAAGACGTACACCCCCGTGGGACCGAGGAAGCGAAACGTACGGGAGAGTATCCCCACCTTCTCCCCGTACGAGAGCGATCTGAGGGAGGCGACGTACGCCCGGACCGATCCGTGCCGGCGGGCCAGCGCGCGCAGGATCCGGGCGTTCTCGACCGTGGCGGCGACTTTGTGCCGGTTCCGCACGATCCCGGGGTCGCTCAGGATGCGGGCGGTGTCGCGGACCGTGAAGCGCGCGACCGCGTCGATATCGAAGCCGCGGAAGGCCCGCCGGATGGACGGCCACTTCGCGCGCACGACCTGCCAGCTAAACCCGGCCTGGAACACCGCCTGCGTCAGCAGCTCGAAGTATCGCCGGTCGCTCCGCGGCACCGCCCGGGGAGGGACGATGTACCTGTGCACCGGTTACTGGAGGTGCATCACTACCATCTTGAGCTCGGTCATCTCCTCCACCGCGTACTTCGGCCCCTCCTTCCCGAACCCGCTCTCCTTGAGGCCGCCGTACGGCATCAGGTCCACCCGCCACTGGGGTCCCCAGTTGATGTGGATGTTGCCCGATTCCACCTCGCGGGCAAACCGCATCGCCCAGTCGAGGTTCTGCGTGAACACGCCCGCCGAGAGGCCGTAGTTGGTGTCGTTGGCCATCGCGATGGCGTCGTCGATCGTCGGCGCGGGCGTGACCGCGACCGCGGGGCCAAACAGCTCGCTGCGGGACACCCGCATCTCGGGCTTGACGTCGGCCAGTACCGTCGGTGCAAAGATCGCCCCCTGGCGCTCTCCGCCCACGACCAGCCGGGCGCCGCCCTCGATCGCCTCCCTGACCCACGCCTCGACCCGCTTCGCGTCGGACTCGCGCACCATCGGCCCCATCTTGGTCCCTTCCTCGAGCGGGTTGCCCGTCGTGATCGCCGCCACCTTCGGCCGGAGCGCCTCCAGGAAGTCGCTGTAGATCGGGGCCAGGGGGATGACGCGCTGCGCGCTGATGCAGACCTGCCCCGCGTTGCTGTACCCGGTGGCGGCCACCGCGCTCGCCACCTTGTCCAGGTCCGCGTCCGGCATGATGATGACGGGCGAGTTGCTGCCGAGCTCCATCGTGACCTTCTTCAGGCCGGCGATCTTGCAGATCCGCTCGCCCACATCGCGGCTACCCGTGAACGTGATCTTCCGCACGCGCGGGTCCGCGCAAAGCCACTCGCCGACCTCCCCGCCGCTGCCGGTGACGCACTGGATCCCGTCCGCCGGGACGCCGGCCTCCAGCAGCACCGCGACGAGCTTCAGCGCGGAGAGGGGCGTATCCGTCGCCGGCTTCAGGATCACGCTGTTCCCCGCGGCGAGCGCCGGGCCGACCTTGTGGGCGACGAGGTGCAGCGGGAAGTTGAACGGGCTGATGCCCACGACGATCCCGCAGGGCACGCGGATGGTAAAGCCGAACTGCTTGCCGACGCCGGGCGCTCCGTCGAGCGGCACGACCTCGCCGCCGAGGCGCTTGGCTTCGTCTGCTGAGAGGTGGAGGATCTCCGCGGCGCGCGACACCTCGAAGCGGGCCTCCGGGAGGACCTTGCCCTCCTCGAGGGTGATCGTCCGCGCGAACTCCTCCGTCCGCTGCGCCAGCAGATCGGCCGCCCGGCGCAGGATCTGCGCGCGCTGGTACCCGCTGAGCCGCCGCATCGTCTGGGCGCCGCGGACGGCGGTGGCGAGCGCGCGCTCCACGTCGTCGTGGTCCGCGCGGGGGATCGTATCGACGACCGAGCCGTCGTAGGGGTTGATCACCGGAATCGTCTCGCGCTTCTCGACCCACTCACCGCCGACGAACATCTTCATGGCCGTCTCCTCTCTGCGGGAGTCGCGGGCGGATGGCCCTACGGGATGTCCTCCCGCCCGTGATCGACATGCTGCCTGTAGAACTCCAGCACCTTGCCGCGGTCGAACGTGTCCATCCACATCCGCCAGTCCCAGGCGAGCACCGCGAACGGGTGCACCATCTGGTCGTAGGGAGCGACGACGAACTTCACGTTACCGAACTTGCTCTTCGGGAAGTCCCGGACCATCTCGTGGAACTGCGCGGACACAGACGGCGAGACCGGCGGCCTGTACACGAGCACGATGTAGCCGTGCTCCAAGCTGTGGACCCAGAAGCCGGGAGCGAGCCCCGGATAGACCCCGGTCGGCGCGGGCGACGGATAGTGCGGGCCCGACGCCGGAGGATGGGCCCGGTACTGGATCTGGGTGCCGACCGGGACGTGCTCGTACCCCTCGTCGGGGACGCGCTCGCCGAGGAGAGGCGCCGCCGGCGCCTGCGGACGAGCCGCGACCCACCAGATCGCACCGCCGGCGGCGACCGCGACCGCGGCCGCCGCAGCCCACCACGCGAGCGGCCGGCGGGCACGGCCCCGCGTGCCCGCCCGGCGGCCGGGCGCCGGCCGCCGCGCGGCCTGTGCCTTCGGTGCCGGCCGAGCCCGTACGCCGCCCGCCGTCCCGGTGTCGTGGGGCATCGATGACATCACTCCCTAGGGCGTCCCTGTGCGCGCCGCCGCGCCCACGGGGCCTGCGCGGCCGCCCGTCCGGAACGCCGATAGATGGGCATTCACGGTCCGCGCCCCGCCCCCCTGCCTCGCGCGCTGCCGCGCCCGGTCGGTCGCCTGCCGTCTCGGATCGCCTCCCGATCGCCGGAACCGGCGCGGAGGGCCGCGGACACCGGCAGGAGATCGCGGGTCGCGGGCGTGAAGCGATTAGCAGCGATCCGTCGGGCCATCCTCGGTCGTCGGGACCGCCGCAACGAAGTGGAGGTGCGGGGCCGATGCGCATCCTCGCGTGCGCGGATCTACACGGCCACCCGGAGCGGATCGCCCGGGTGCGGAGCCTTGTCGCGGAGCACGCGCCGGAGGTCGTGCTCCTCCCCGGGGACCTGACCCATGCCGGCCGGGGAGAAGACGCGCTCGCGCTGCTCGGCGACCTGCCGGTCCCCACGCTGGCCGTCTCCGGGAACATGGATGGGCCGCGCGCCGTGGCGGAGATCGCCGCGCGCGGCCGGCTCCTGGGAGACGAGCCCGTGGTGATCGCCGGCGTCTCGTTCGGCGGGCCGCACGTCCGCGAGCGCTGCGACGTGCTGGTGACGCACGAGCCGCCCGCCGGCACGCTCGATCGGGCGTGGTCCGGCCAGCACATCGGCGCGCGGCGCGTCCGCGATCTCGTCGCGCGGCTGCGGCCGCGCGTGCTCACCTGCGGGCACGTCCACGAGTCGCCGGGGATCGCGCGGGTCGGCGAGACGCTCGTGATCAACTGCACCATGGGCGACGGCCGGACGCACGGCGCCCTCATCGAGCTCGGGCCCGCGGACGTGGACGCCCGCCTGCTGTGAACCGGGCTCCGGCGCCCCGCGCGGGTCCGCCCGGAGCCGCGCCCGAGCCGGGCCGGTGGATGCGGCGCGAGATCCACGAGCAGCCCGGGGTGATGGCGCGCCTGTGCGAGCGGGCCGGCCCGCAGCTCCGCGCGCTCGGCGCGCGGCTCCGCGCCAGGCCGCCGGCCGCGGTGGTGCTCGCCGCCCGCGGGTCGTCGGACAACGCCGCGCTCTACGGACGCTACCTGATCGAGACGCTGTGGGGGATCCCGACCTCGCTCGCCGCCCCGTCGGTCGTGACGATTTACGAGGCGCGCCTCAGGCTGCGCGGCACGCTCGTGATCGCGCTGTCGCAATCCGGCGCCTCCACGGACATCGTCGAGTTCCTCGCGGGGGCGCGCGCCCGCGGGGCGCTGACGGTGGCGATCACGAACCGCGCTCGCTCGCCGCTCGCCCAGGCCGCGCACGAGACGGTGCTGCTCGAGAGCGGACCCGAGCGCAGCGTCGCCGCCACGAAGACATACACGGCTCAGCTCACCGTCCTCAGCCTGCTCGTGGCGCAGGCGGCCGGGGCGCACGGCCTGGCGGCCCGGCATCGGGACCTGCCCGGACTGGCGGAGCGCACGCTCGCCTGTGAGGACCGCATCCGCGAGGTCGCGCGCCGCTGCCGGCTGCTGCAGGAGTGCCTGGTCACCTCACGCGGGTACAACCTCGCGACGGCGCGCGAGGCGGCGCTCAAGCTGAAGGAGACCTGCTACGTGGCCGCCGAACCGCTCTCGTCGGCGGACCTGCTCCACGGACCGATCGCCATCGTCGAGCGCGGGTTCCCGGTGTTCCTCATCGCGCCGCCCGGCCGGGCGTTCCCCCATCTCGCGAAGACCGCCGCACGCCTGCATCGCCGCAGCGCCGCCACCGTGGTCGTCTCCTCGAGCGCGGCGCTGCTGCGCGGCGCCGCGCTGCCGGTCGAGGTGCCCGCCGTCCCCGACGAGGCCCTCACGCCACACATCTACGCGCTGCCGCTGCAGCTCCTCGCGTATCACCTGTCGCGCCTGCGCGGCCT
This sequence comes from Bacillota bacterium, assembly GCA_021324295.1. Lineage (GTDB taxonomy): Bacteria > Sysuimicrobiota > Sysuimicrobiia > Sysuimicrobiales > Segetimicrobiaceae > JAJPJJ01. The sequence continues at coordinate 84,566 of JAJPJJ010000082.1, read as the reverse complement.
CGACCCGGACCGGCCGCGGGGGCTGCGCAAGATCACGCGGGCGCTCTAGGGCGGCACCGCGCGGGATGCACCGCCGCGGAGCGGTCGGCGTCGACGCGGCGATGCGTCTTTGGAACAGGGGGGATGACGATGGACCCGCTGCTGGCCCGCCGGGTGGCGCTCGTCACCGGCGCGGGATCGGGGATCGGCCGCGCCACCGCGCTCCTCTTCGCCCGGGAGGGCGCCGACGTCGGCGCCCTGGACGTGCGCGAGGCCGCGGCGGAGGAAACGGCCGTGGCCGTCCGCTCGCTCGGCCGCCGCGCGGTGGCGCTCGCCGCGGATGTGAGCCGCGCGGACGAGGTAGCGCGCGCCGTCGCGGAGGCCTCCGCGGCGCTCGGGCACATCGACATCCTCGTCAACAACGCGGGGATCACGCGCGATGCCACGATCCGGCGGATGAGCGAGGAGGACTGGGACCTCGTCGTGGACGTCCACCTCAAGGGCACGTTCCTCTGCACCCGCGCCGTGGCGCCGCGGATGCGCGACGCCGGCCGCGGGGGCGCGATCGTGAACATCTCCTCGATCTCGGCGAAGGTGGGAAACATCGGGCAGGCCAACTACGCGGCCGCCAAGGCCGGCATCGTGGCGCTCACCAAGGTGACCGCGCGCGAGTACGCGCGCTACGGCGTCCGCGCCAACGCGATCCAGCCGGGCCTCATCGACACGCCGATGGCGCGGGCCCTCGGGGAGCAGCGCCTGGCGGAGGCCGCGGCCGCCACGCCGCTGGGACGCGTGGGCCGGCCCGAGGAGGTGGCGTCCGTGGCGCTGTTCCTGGCGAGCGACCTCGCGAGCTTCGTCACCGGCGCCGTGATCGAGGTGACCGGCGGCCGCCACATGTAGCGCGGTCGGGGCCGGAAGAGCCGCGCGCGTGCTCGCTGCCGCGCGGCGGCCAGATCCTCGTCTCGTCACGCATCGCCAGCGCGGCGGAGGAGCGCGCTGGGACCGAGGAGGCGGGGGCTCTCTCCCTACGCGGCTTCCACAAGCCCGTGCCGGCTTCAACATCGTCGGCTTGAAGCGGAGCTAATACAATCCTCCGTTCACGTCGACGATCGCACCATGCATGTGCCGCGCGCCCGGGCCCGCGAGGAACACGATGACGTCGGCCACGTCGCCAGGATCCGCCAGACGCCTGAGCGGCGTCTGCTGGATCATCTGTGCCCGCTGCTCCGGCGTCGCGACGTGGGCGAGCAGCGGTGTCTCGGTCGGGCCCGGGCACACGCAGTTGATGCGGACCCCGGTGCCGGCCAGCTCATTCGCGAGATGGCGCGCCAACCCGATCACCCCGTACTTGGAGCAGGTGTAGTGCGCGCCGTTGGTCAGGCTCGCCCGGCGGCCGGCGATGGAGGAGACGAGCACGATCGCCCCGCGCCGACGGTCCAGCATCTGCGGCAGCGTGGCCTGGACGCAGAGGAACGCGCCCTTCAGGTTCACTGCGAGGACGCGGTCCCAGTTTTCCTCCGAGATCGCGAGGATGGGATCGGGAAACCCGATGCCGGCATTGGCCACCAGCACGTCGATCGCGCCGCAGCGTTCGCGCGCCGTGGCGACCATCGCCCTCACCTGATCGCGGTCCGCGACGTCTGCCTGGACGGCAACGCAATGGCCGCCGCGCGATGTGATGGCCTCCGCGGTCGCGTCCGGCCTCCGGAGATCTACGGCGATCACGTGTGCCCCGCCCATGGCAAACCGCTCCGCGACCGCCCGGCCGATGCCCTGCGCCGCACCGGTGACAATCACGGCTGAAGCCGCCACATCGCTCACGCATCTCCCCCCTTGCGCGGTCTCGCACGAGGCGCTCCGCCCGCCACGCGCGGCGCCGCCTGGCCGCGGGCCCCCCGCGGTCCTCGCGCAAGATTGGCAACAACGCGACACGAGGTCGCACGCCGGACCGCCGGCAACGCCTCAGCCGCCGTGACCCGCATCCCGTCTCTCCCGCCGGGCGAACTCTTCCGCCGCAGCGTCCATGCGCACGAACGTTGCCCCGAGCGAGGCGAGCGCCTCGATGAGCCGCTCGAGGGCGAGCATCCGATGGCCCCGGCCGCTCACCTGGGGATGGAACGTGTAGGTGAGCACGCCCCACTCCGCGGTGCGGGCCAGGTAGCGGAAGTCGTCCACCCAGTTCTCCAGGACGTCCGCGGCGCGCCGCAGCCCCGGCAGCACGTACGCCGGGCCGCGAACGTACTCGAAGTGCGGGTAGTCGTCGAGCGACCAGCTCACCGGCATCTCGATCAGTCGGCTCGGCTCGCCCCACCGCACCCGCCCATCCGGTGAGACCTCATCGCCCTCCCGCGCCCGGTACGGCAGGCCGTCGTGGGCCATCATGCTGCTGTCGTACAGGAACCCGTGCGCGAGCAGCAGCGAGACCGTGTGCGGGCTGAGGTCCCACGACGGCGACCGGTAGCCGCGCGCGGGCGCGCCGGTGATGCGGCGGATCGCCTCGTTGCCCCGCAGCAGGACGCGCTCCTCCTCCTCGCGCGACAGGGTCGCCGGCGGCTCGTGGAGATACCCGTGGTGTCCGATCTCGTGCCCCTCGGCGTGGACCCGCGCGCACACCTCGGGATAGATTTCGATGGTGTGGCCGGGGACGAACCACGTTGCCGGGATGCGGTGCGCGCGCAGCAGGGAGAGGATCCGCTCCGCGCCGACCGCGCCGAACTCGCCCCGCGAGATCGGCGTCGGCGTCGTCATGCCGCGGGCAAGCCAGATCGAGAGCGCATCGAAGTCGAACGTCAGGCACACGAGGTGCCTCGCCACGGGACCCTCCCCAGTACGGGCCGGCCGCCGACGCGGCGCGGTCACGGCGTACAGGAGAGCTTATGCGGCGGGCAGCGCCTGCCCCTTCTGCCGCGGGCGGCCCGGGGGCGGCGCAGCGCCGACGGCGCGTGCGTCTGCGCACCTCGACCCCAGCCCGGAGGGCGGCCGCGCTACTGATAGAAGAGGTTGTTGAGGGCCTCGGCCAGCGTCGGGTGGGCAAACGTCGCGTCTCGCAGGCTTGTGTACGGGATCCGCCCCATCATCGCGATCTCGACCATGCTCGCAAGCTCGCCGCCCGCCACCCCCAGCATGGCGCAGCCGAGGATCTGCCCGCTTCCGGCGTCGACCACCACCTTCATGAACCCCCGGGTCTCGTCCATCTCCAGCGCCCGCGCCACGTGCCGCATCGGCATCTTGTACACGCGAATCTCGCGGTGCTCACGCCGCGCGTCCATCTCGCCCAGCCCCACGCGGCCCAGCTCGGGATCGGTGAAGACGACGTACGGCACGAGGCGGCCCGTCGTCGTGGCCGTCCCGCCCTGCAGCAGGTTCGTCTCGATGATCCGGAAGTCGTCGTACGAGATATGGGTAAAGGCCGGCCCGCCCTTGACGTCGCCGAGCGCGTAGAGGCCGGGCACGGCCGTCTCCAGCCGCTCGTTGACCTTGATGAATCCGCGGGCATCCGTCTCCACGCCCGCGGCCGCCAGGTTGAGCTGGTCGGTGTTGGGCACGCGGCCGGCCGCCACGAGCAGGTGCGAGCCGGTGAGGACACGCATCTCCCGGTCGTCCCGCGTGCGGAGCGCGAGGCGGATCGACCCATCCTGGCCCCGCTCGGCGTGCTGCGTCTCGGCCTCCAGCACGACCTCCACGCCGTCCTCGCGCAGGATCCTCGTGATCTCCTCGGCCACGTCGGGGTCCTCGCGCGCGAGGAGCTGCGGGCCCCGCTGGAGGATCGTCACCCGGCTGCCGAAGCGCCGGAACATCTGGCCGAACTCGAGCGCGACGTAGCCCCCGCCGATCACCAGGAGGTGCTCTGGCACGGTGTCCAGCTCCATCACGGATGTGGAGTCGAGGAACGGCACCGCCTCCAACCCCGGGATCGACGGAATGTGGGGCCGGAGGCCGGTGTTGATGAAGATCGCCTCCGCCCCGAGCACGGTGCTCCCGCCGTCGTGCAGCCGCACCTCGAGCGACTTCGGGGCGATGAACCGCGCCTCGCCCATCAGCAGGTCCAGCCCCTCCGTCTTCTCCACGCCGCGGACGCCGCCCCGGTTGAAGGCCGCCACGATGTCGCGCTTGCGCTGCCGCACCCGGGCCATCTCCACGCTCACCGGGCCGGTGCGCACGCCGTAGTCGGGCCCCCGTCTCGCGAGGTAGGCGACGCGGGCGCTCGCCACCATCGTCTTCGTGGGCGTGCATCCCACGTTCACGCAGGTGCCGCCGACGTGCGCGCGCTCGACGAGCGCCGTCCTGCGGCCGGCCTGCGCCAGCGCCTTGGCGAGCGGCGTCCCCCCCTGCCCGGAGCCGATCACGATCGCATCGTAGTGCCGCCCCGTCTCCATCCCCGTCCCTCCTGCGGCGCTGGCGGGCGCCCGCCGCCATCTGCGCAGCACGTCCCGGAAACCCTTCACGAGGAAAGCCCGGGGTCCCACGAATCGGTGCCGGCGACGCGTGGGACGGCCTAGCGCCTCTTTCGGGTTATTCCCGCGCAGCGCCTTCCGCGCTGCGGTGGCCCGGCCCGGTCGGCGCGGGAGGAACTGCCGCCGTGGGGGCGCGAATGCTGAGGTGCCGCGTCAGGCGGTGGACGATCGCGCCGCCCGAGCTGCACTCGTCGCCGCGCGGCGTGACGACCGGGCCGGCGGATGCGGGGTGGCCGATGGCGCGTCCGAGGTTGACGTTCTGGTGCGAGTTGGACGCGGATGCGCTGCGCGAGCTGCTGGCCGATGGACGCGTGGTCGACGACCTCCTGGCCCTGCAGGCCGGCGTGAGCCTCGCGCTCTCGGACTTGAGCGCGAGCCGCGCCGCCGCGGTGCGTCGCCTGACCGCCTGCGGCGTGCCGGTGACGGCGTGGCTGCTGCTGCCGAGGCAGGACGGATACTATTGCAACCTCGACAACGCGCCGCGGGCCGCCGCCCGCTACGAGGAGTTCCGCGGGTGGACCGCCGAGCACGGGCTGCGGTGGGCCGGCGTGGGCTTGGACGTCGAGCCGGCCCTCGAGGAGCTCCAGGGGTTTGCGGCCACGCGGCGCTGGCGGGATCTGCTTCCCCTGCTGCCCCGCGCGCTCGACTACGCGGGAGCGCGCCGCGGCCGGCGCGCCTACGGCGATCTCATCGCGCGGATGCACGCGGACGGGTACCGGGTGGAGAGCTACCAGTTTCCCCTGATCGTCGACGACCGCAAGGCCGGCTCCACGCTGGTGCAGCGCATCTCGCGAATCGTGGACCTGCCCGTGGACCGCGAAGTGCTGATGCTCTATTCGAGCTTCTCCAAGGCCTTCCGGCAGCCGCTCGGGCCCGGTATCCTGTGGAGCTACGCGCCCGACGCGCAGGCGATCGGGGTAGGGAGCACCGGGGGCGGCACGGAGATCCCCGCGTTGGACTGGGAGGAGCTCGCGCGGGACTTGCGGCTCGCCAGCCGGCGGACGGACGACATCGCCGTGTTCAGCCTGGAGGGGTGCGTGCGGCGCGGGTGGCTCACGCGGCTGCGGACGTTCGAGTGGGACGATCCGATCACACCGCCGCTGCGGACGGCCAAGCAGGTCGATCGGTGTCGCCGCGTGCTGCGGGCGGTGCTGTGGGCCGAGGCCCATCCGGTCGCCGTGCTCGGTGGCGTGATCGGGCTCGCCTGGGTGCTCCGGCAGGGGGCGCGGATGCGCGGTGCCGCGCCGTCGCGAAGCCGCGCGGCGCCGCGCACAAGGCGGGTGGCGGCATGGAGCGGTACGACGCGATCGTGATCGGCGTCGGCGCGATGGGGAGCGCGGCGGTGTACCATCTGGCGCGCCGCGGCGCGCGGACGCTCGGCCTGGAGCAGTTCGACATCCCGCACGACCGGGGCTCCTCGCATGGCGTAAACCGCATCATCCGCCTGGCCTACTGGGAGCACCCGTCGTACGTGCCGCTGCTGCGGCGGGCCTACGAGCTGTGGCGGGAGCTGGAGCACGTCGCAGGCGAGCGGCTCCTGGTCGTCACGGGCAGCATCGACGCCGGCCCGGAGGGCTGCCGCACGGTACAGGGCTCGCTGCGCTCCTGCGAGCTACACCACCTGCCTCACGAGACGCTGGCCGCGGACGAGCTGCACCGGCGCTACCCGGGCTACCGCCTGCCGCGCGAGATGGTCGCCGTCTACCAGCCGGACGGCGGGTTCGTCCTGTCGGAGCGCGCGATCGTCGCCCATGTCACGGCCGCCCAGGCCCTCGGCGCACAGGTGCGGGCCCGCGAGGGGGTGCTGGGCTGGGAGCCCGCCGCCGACGGCGTCAGGGTGCGCACGTCCCGTGGCACCTACGCCGCGGACCGGCTCGTGCTCACCGCGGGGCCGTGGACGGCCCGGCTCCTGCCGGCGCTCGCGCGCACCGCGGTCCCGGAGCGTCAGGTGCTGATCTGGGCGCAGCCGCTGCGGCCGGACCACTTCCGGCTCGGCGCGTTCCCCGTCTTCAACATGGAGGCGCCGGAGGGACGGTTCTACGGGTTCCCGATCTACGGGATTCCGGGGTTCAAGTTCGGGAAATATCATCATCGGCAGGAGCAGGTCGATCCGGATCGGGTGGACCGCGAGATCCACCCCGAGGACGAGGACGTGCTGCGCGAGGGCATCCGCCGCTACTTCCCGGACGCCGACGGCCCCACGATGGCGATGACCACGTGTCTGTTCACGAACACCCCGGACGAGCACTTCATCCTCGACGTGCACCCCGGGCTGCCCCAGGTCTGCGTGGCGGCCGGGTTCTCCGGCCACGGCTACAAGTTCGCAAGCGTCGTCGGGGAGATCATGGCGGACCTCGCCACCGCGGGGGAGTCCCGGATGGACCTCGGCCTCTTCCGCATCGCGCGGTTCGCGGCCGCGGGGTGAGCGGTGGACCGCCCCGCCCCCGTGGCGTTTCTCTGGCCCGCCGTCCTCTGGGGGCTGGCGGCGATCCCCGTGCTGGGCCTGGCGTACGCGGCGCTGCTGCGGCGTCGCCTCCGCCACACCGTCTCGTTTCCACCGGTCGAGGCGGCCGCCACGGCCGCCGGGCAGCAGCGCCGGATCCGGCGCCACCTTCCCGCGGCGCTGTTCGTGCTGGCGCTCCTCGCGACCGTCCTCGCGCTCGCGAGGCCGGTCGTGCCGCTGCTCGCACCCTCGGACCGCTCGGCGATGATGCTCTCGATCGATGTGAGCGGCAGCATGCTGTCGCGGGACGTGGCGCCCACGCGCCTCGCGGCGGCCCAGGCCGCCGCGAAGGACTTCGTGCGCGGGCTCCCCGCGCGCGTGCGGATCGGGCTGGTCAGCTTCGCCGGCTCCGCGGTGCTGCACGTGCCGCCGACCGACGACCACGCGCAGGTGCTCGCGGCGATCGACGCGCTGAGCGTGCGCCACCGCACCGCGATCGGCGACGGCTTGATGGAAGCCGTCGCGGCGCTGCCCGGCCGTGTGCGGCCGCTGCTGGATGGGTCCCTCCCGCCGATGCCGCCCGGCCCGCTGCCGCCGGGCATCGTGGTCCTGCTCTCCGACGGACAGAACAACAGCGGGATGGAGCCGCTCGAGGCCGCCGACATCGCGCGGCGCGAGGGCGTCACGGTCTACACGGTGGGGGTCGGGCAGCCGGTCTCCTCCGACCGGGCCTTCACGATCGGCGGCCCCGTCGACGAGGAAACCCTCCAGGCGGTCGCGCAGCGCACGGGCGGCGCGTACTACCGCGCGTCGTCGGCGGAGCGGCTGCGCGACATCTACCGCACGCTCGCCCGCAGCGTCGGGTGGGAGACCCGGCCCACGGAGGTGACGGCGCTCGCGGCCGGTCTGGGCGCGGCCGCCCTGCTGGCCGCCGTCGTGCTGTCCTCCATTTTCCATCCTCTCGCGGTGTAATCCCCCGCGCGCGCCGGGCCGTCTTTCGTGCGCCTTCGCGGCCGATGACACGTCTCGTGACCGTTGCGCCAGGGAGGCAAGGGGTCGCAAGGCGTTGTGCGCGGGCGAGGAGAGACCCGCGCTCCCGCCGAACGGCTAGGCGACTCTGCGATCCCCGCGATGTGGTCGTGCGGGCTGCGAGGACGCCGGCTATGACAGGACCGGCAACGGAGGGACGGCACAACCTGCCCGCCCAGGCGACGAGCTTCGTCGGCCGGGACCGCGAGATCGAGGAGGTCACGCGCCTTGTCGGCACAGCGCGCCTGGTCACGCTCGCCGGACCGGGCGGCGTCGGAAAGACGCGGCTCGCCCTCGAGGTTGCCGCTGGGCTACTCGATACCTTCCCCGGGGGTGTGTGGTTCGTCGACCTCGCGCCGCTCTCGGATCCCGGCCTCGTCCCCCATACGGTCGCGGCGGCGCTCCGGGTGCCCGAGGAGCCCGGGCGGACGGTCACGGAGTCGCTCGTGGAGTTCCTCCGGCCGGCATCGCTCCTCCTCGTCCTGGACAACTGCGAGCATCTCGTCTCCGCCAGCGCGCACCTGGCGGATGCCGTGGTGCGCGCCTGCCCCTCGGTGCGGATCATGGTCACCAGCCGGGAACCGCTGGCGATCCCCGGCGAGCTGACCTATCGTATCCCGCCGCTGTCGCTGCCCGGCAGCGATCCGCAGGCCTCCTGCGAAGATCTGATGCGCGCCGAGGCGGTGCGCCTGTTCGTCGAGCGCGCGCTCTTCGTCAGCCCGGAGTTCGCGCTCAGCGAGCGGAACCTCAGGGCGGTCGCGCGGGCGTGCCGCCGCGTGGACGGGCTGCCGCTCGCGATCGAGCTCGCAGCGGCCCGGGTGAGGGTGCTCTCGGTGGAGGAGGTCGCCGACCGCCTGGACGACTGCTTCCGCTTGCTAACGGGCGGCAGCCGCACGGCGCTCCCGCGACACCAGACGCTGCGGGCGGCGATCGAGTGGAGCCACACCCTGCTCTCCGAGAAGGAGCGCGCGCTCTTCCAGCGGGTCGCGGTGTTCGCGGGCGGGTTCGACCTGGAGGCGGCCGAGGCCGTCTGTGCGGGGCGCGGCATCGCCGCCTCGGAGATCCTGGACGTGCTCTCGCAGCTCGTGGATAAGTCCCTCGTCCTGGTCGAGGATCACGGCGGGCAGGCGCGGTACCGGCTCCAAGACACGGTCCGCCGGTACGGCCGCGACAGGCTGCTGGAATCGGGGGGACAGGCGGAGGCCCTCGCCCGCCACAGGGACTGGTGTCTCGGGCTCGCGGAGCGGGCCGAGCCCGAGCTGCAGGGTCCGGATCAGCAGCGGTGGGTCCGACGGCTCGAGGTCGAGCACGATAACCTCCGGGAGGCGCTCGCCTTCGCACTGGAAGGAAGCTCAGGGGACGACGCGCTGCGCATGGCCGCCGCGTTGTGGTGGTTCTGGCACGCCCGCGGCTACCTGAGCGAGGGCCGCGCCTGGCTCCGGAGGGCCCTTGCGGGGAGCTCCCATGCGCCGCCGGGCGCCCGCGCGCGAGCGCTGTACGGGGCGGGGTTCCTGGCGTGGCGGCAGGGGGAGTACGCGCAGGCCCAGGCGCTGGGCCAGGAGAGCCTGGCCGTCGCCCGTTCGCGCGGGGACCGGCTCGGCATGGCCTCCGCGATCTCCCTCCTCGAGCAGGTCGCGCGGGCCCGGGGCGACCACGAGCGCGCCGAGGCCCTGCCCGAGGAGAGCCTCGCCTTGTTCCGCGAGATGGGCGACACGTGGGGCGTCGCCACGACGCTGATCATGGTCGGGAACGCCGCGCGACTCCGGGGCAACTACACGCGGGCGCGCGCGGCGCTCGAAGAGAGCCTCGAGCTGTTCCGGAGCCTCGGGGACGCCTCCGGGGGCGCGGCCACGTTGCACTTCCTGGGACTCGTGGCCCGCGATCAAGGGGACTACGAGCGGGCCGAGGCCGCGGGCCGGGAGAGCCTGCGCCTCAGCCGCGACCTCGGCGATCAGTCCCGGGTCGCGTTCGCGCTCCACTCGCTTGGGTTGGTGGCGCGGGATCGAGGCGAGCACGCGAAGGCCGAGGCGCTCTTCAACGAGAGCCTGGGCCTGTTCCGGGAGCTCGCGGATGCGTGGGGGATCACGACGGTGCTCGTCAGCCTCGGGGTCGCGGCCCGACTCAGAGGAGACGGCGCCCGCGCGGCGGAGCTCCTCCGGCAGAGCCTGACGCTGCGCCGCGACCTCGGCGACAAGTCCGGGATCGCCGAGTGCCTCGCGCACCTGGCAGGAATCGCTGCCGCTATGCGGAAGCCGGAGCGGGCGGCGCGGCTGCTCGGCGCGGCCGAGGCGCTGCGGGGATCGATCGGCGCGCAGTTACCGCCGGCGCACCGCGCGGACTGCGAGCGCACCGCGGCCATCGCGCGGAAGCGGCTCGGGAAGCGGGCGTTCGCAGAGGCCTGGGCCGCGGGCCGGCAGATGACGACGGAGCAGGCGGTCGCGGACGGCCTGACGGCCGCTGCGCCCGCGGCGGAAGGGGCCGGCGCCGCGGCGGCGCGCATCCCCGGGAATGTCCCCGGCCCGCTCACGAGCCGCGAGCGGGAGGTGGCCGCGCTGATCGCGCAGGGGCACACGAACCGGGACATCGCCTCCGCGCTGGTCATCACCGAGGGCACGGCGGCGAACCACGTCCAGCACATCCTCAACAAGCTCGGCCTCCGCTCCCGCGCCCAGATCGCCGCGTGGGCCGCGGAGCACGGGCTGGGGCAGGACCCGCGGTAGCGGGGCGGAAGCGGCGGAGGACGCCAGACGGCCACGCGGGAGGCGATAGCCATGCCGTTCTACATCGCAGACCGGATGCTTCCGGGGATCACGCTCGAGCAGCTCGCCGACGCCCAGCGGCGCGCGGCGGAGGCGAGCGCCAGGTTCGCCAGGGAAGGCAGGCCGGTGCGCTACATCCGCAGCACGTTCGTCCCGGGCGAGGCCCACTGCATGTGCCTGTTCGAAGCCCCGAACGCCGCGGTCGTCCGCGAGGTGAACGAGGCGGCCAAGATTCCCTTCACCCGCGTGGTGGAGGCCCATGATCTGACGCCCAAGTAAGCGCGGATCGCTTCCCGCTCTCCACGAGCCACGGGTGTGCAGGGCACGGCGGGTTGCGCCCCGGGAGGCGGGGCGGCCGCCCTCGCGCCCGCGGCCTCTCAGGGGGCGAGCCAGACCGTCCGGAAGCGCATCATCCCGTCGGGCACGTGGACGAAGCCGCGCACCCGGGTCGAGACGAGCTTGTACTCCTTGGGAAAGTACAGCCACACATACGGCGCGTCGTCCGCGAGGATCCTGGTCACCTCGGCGTACGCGCGCCGGCGCTGGCTCATATCGGTCAGGTACCGCGCCGCGTCCAGGAGCGTCTGGACGCGCGGGTTCGTGTACGCCGAGTAGTTGAACGATCCGAGCCCGGATTCCGTGACGAACGGGTAGATATCGAAGTCCGGATCCGGGCGCCCGCTCCACTCGATGACGGCCGCCTCGTGCCGCGCGTGGCTGATCGCGTCGATGACCGTACCCTCGTCCCCGACCTCGATCTTCACCTGAATGCCGGCCTCGGCAAGCATCGCCTGGACCGCCTGCGCCACGGCCGCGCGCATCTGTCCCGGCTGGGTGAGGAGCGTGAACGCGAAGCCGCTCGGGTGGCCCGCCGCCCGCAGTTTCTCCTTGACCTGGGCGATGCTTCGAGGAGGCAGCTTCCACGCCGGGTCGTACGCGGGGGTTCCGTTCGGGAACGGGGCATAGGCCGGGTAGGCCGCCCCCTGCAGCACAACGCCGGCGAGCGCCTCCCGGTCAACGGCCGCGTTGACCGCCTGCCGGAGCAGCTTGTTGTCGAAGGGCGGCTTGCTGACGTTGAGCGAGAGCGCCGTCCACGGAAACGTCCCGTGCTCGAGCAGCCGGAACCGGGCGCCGGGCTGCGCCGCCTCCCTGGCCAGTTGCCTCACCTGCGGGAGCGGCACGATGTTGATGATGTCCACGTCGCCCGACTTGAGGTTCGCGACCCGGATGCTGTCGTCGGTGAACGTCCGATACACGATGCGGTCGAGGTAGGGCAGCCCCTTCTGCCAGTAGTCGGCGTTGCGCTCCAGCGTGATGTGGTCCTGCGGGACCCGCTCCACGAACCGAAAGGGCCCGGTTCCCACGGGGTGAAGCGCGTAGTTTGTGCCCTCTCGCTGGGCGGCGGCGGGGGACACCATCATGCCGGCTCGATCGGTCAACACGTAGAGCAGCGGGCTGTACGGCCGCTCGAGCTGGATCTGCACGGTGGACGGGTTGACGGCGACGACCTTCTGCACCGGCCTGAGCTCGCTGCGCCGCACCGACGGGAACTTCGGGTCGAACAGCATTCGCTCGAAGTTGGCCCGGACCGCATCGGCGCCAAACGGGGTCCCGTCGTGGAACCTGACGCCCTGCCGCAGCGTGAGCGTCACGGTCCGGCCGTCCGGGCTGATCGTCCACGAGGTCGCCAGCATCGGGACGATGGCCAGGTTCTGATCCGTATCCACGAGCTTATCGTAGAGATTCTGATACACCTGCCGATCGACCGCGGACCCCGAGAGGTGCGGATCCATCGTAGGTGGATCGCGATCGAGGCCGGCCCGCAGCATCCCCCCTCTCCTCACGCCCTGGGCGGAGACGTCGGTCAGCAGACCGGCGACGACGATACCGGCGAGGAGCAAGATCCCCCATCCCTTCATCGCGCGCCCCCTCGGCCCCTGAGAGCGGCCGGCTCTATCTCACGACCTGGGCGCTGCCCGACGGGCCCGGACGTCGGCGTCCATCGACGCAGCATCGAAAGAGGACGATACGGCGGAAGGGCCATCGATCCCTCCGCCTCTCGGCGACCTCCCTGCCCGATCGGAGGAGGAGGCCCACCTCCCTCCCGAACCCACCGGCATCCTGCACGTGCCCCGCCTGATCGCCGTGTCGTTCAGCGGGGCCGCGCCCGCACGGAGGACGCAGGCGTCCGCCGCGAAGTGCGCGAGGAGGCGACACCTCGTGATCGATACCGACAGCGTGTCCCAGGCGCGCCTCACAGGGTTCAACCCCGCCATCGCCCGGCGGAACGTGGTGATCGACGCCGCGCGGCGCGCCTGCGCCCGCGTCGAGGCCTGCCTCGACCGGCTGGGCTGACCGCGAGCCCAGCGCAACGGCAGCATCGGGGCCGCGGCCACCGGCAGGGACGGCGGGGCCGCGGCAGGAATTCCAGCGTGCGAGGCGGGCCCGGAGCGGTGTGAACCGGGCGATGGGGCCCCGCGATGATGCAGCCGGTACCGCGACACGCATGAACCGCGCCGTAGCGCTGGTGACGGGATTCGAGCCGTACGGGGGGAGGGCGATCAACCCCTCCGCGGAGATCGTCCGCCGGCTGGACGGCGCGGAGGTGGCCGGCGTGCCGGTCGTCGGGCGACTCCTGCCCGTCTCGTTCGCCACGTTGAGGCAGCGAGCCCGGGATCTCCTGAGCCAGTTCGATCCCGTGCTGATTCTGAGCCTCGGCCTGTGGCCTGGCGAGCCCGCGGTGCGGCTGGAGCGCGTCGCCCTCAACCTGGCCCATTTCGAGATCCCCGACAACGACGGGGCTCTCGTGGCGAACGCGCCTGTGGAGCCTGGCGGCCCCCTCGCGCTTCCCTCCAGGCTCCCCCTCGACGCCATTCTGCAGGCGCTCCTGGACGCAGGCATCCCAGCGCGCCTCTCCAGCTCCGCCGGGAACTTCCTCTGTAACGCCACGATGTACACGTTCCTGCGCGAAAGCCAGCGGCCGGGCACGTGCGTGCCGTGCGGCTTCGTCCACCTGCCGTACCTGCCCGAGCAGGTCGCCGACCTCCTCAGGCAGCTGCGCGACAGCCATGCCGTCGAGCTCCACCAGCGAGCGGACCTGAGCTCCATGAGCCTGGAGACGATGCTCCGGGCGGCGCGGATCATCGCGCAGGCCGCGCTCGGGCACCAGCCGGACCCCTCCGGGACCTAGACAGCCTCAGTCCTCGAGGACGACGACGTCCTCGGGATCGAATCCGCACGGCGTCCTCGCGCCCGGAGCGTCGATCTCGCGCCGCGTCGAGGTCGCGGCGAGGCGCTGGCCGTCCCGCAGCTCCACGATGTGGTCGACGGTGGTGCCCCGATAGACGATGGCGGACACCACGGCGTCGAGCTGCACGGAGCACCGGCGCGCGGCCGACCCGATGCGGACGTTCTCGGCGCGAATGGCGACGGCGACGCGCGACCCGCGCGGCACAAGGCCCGGGGGGCGTCCGACGACAAGGCTGCGCTCGCCGATGCGAACGCGGAGCTGCGTGTCCGTGTGGTCCAGGACATCTCCCTCGACGAGGTTCGAGCCCCGAAAGAAGCCGGCGACGAATCGCGTGCGGGGCCGGCGGAAGAGGACCTCGGGGGCGTCGCACTGCACGCAGACGCCCTGATGGAAGACGGCGATGCGATCGCTCATCGTCAACGCCTCCTCCTGATCGTGCGTGACGTACACGAACGTCGTGCCCGTCTTCCGCTGGATCTCCTTCAACTCCGTCTGCATGTCCCGGCGGATCTTCTCGTCCAGCGCGCCCAGCGGCTCGTCGAGCAGGAGGAGCGCCGGCTCGATCGCCAGGGCGCGCGCCAACGCGACCCGCTGCTGCTCGCCGCCGCTCAGCACGGTGACGTTCTTCCGCGCCATCCCGGCCAGCCCCACGAGCGCCAGGAGCTCGGCCACGCGCGCCTCGATGACGTCCCGGGGCAGCCTGCGGACCCGCAGGCCGTAGCCGACGTTGTCGGCGACCGTCATATGGGGGAAGACGGCGTACTGCTGGAACACCATGCCGAGGCCCCGGCGCCAGGGCGGGACGTCGGCCATATCGCGCCCGCTGATCAGGACGCGGCCGCGGTCCGGCCGCTCCAGCCCGGCGATCATGCGGAGGATCGTGGATTTCCCGGAGCCGCTCGGGCCCAGCAGCGTGAAGAACTCGCCGCGGTGCACGGCGAAGCTCACGCGGTCGGCGACGACGGTGCTCCCGAATCGCTTCGTGACCTCGTGGAGGCTCAGCAGCGGCTCCGGCATCGCGGCGCTCAGCGCTCCTCGGATGCCGGGCGCGGCCGCGCCCGCGCCAGCGCCGGCAGGATGAAGATCAGCACCAGCGTCAGCCCGATCAACAGGCTCATGATCGCATAGAGCTCGGGGGAGAGGCCCACCTGCAGATACGTGGACCAGATGTACGTCTGGACGGTGTTGAGCGGGCCCTGCACGAGGGAGGTCCGGACCGTCTCGTTCAGCGACAGGATGAGGGAGAAGGTGCCGGCGCCCAGGATCCCTGTGCGGATCAGCGGCAGTTCCACGTCGAGGAACGCCCGCGCCGGACCGGCGCCGAGGACGTACGCGGCCTCGAGATACACGATATCAAAGCCCGCCATCGCGGTGAGGATGATCAGGAATGCGAACGGCAGGGCCCAGAGGACGTGCACGATCAGGATCGTCACGAGGGACGGGGCGATCCCGAGCAGCCGGAAGAAAAAGGCCTCCGCGAGCCCCATGCTCACGCCGGGGATGAACAGAGGCACCAGCAGGAGGACGAGCACCACCCGCGGCGCGCTCAGCTCTCGGACGCCCATCGCCGCGAGGAGCGCGATAGGCGTCGTGACGACCGCCGTGAGCACGGCCAGCAGCGCCGACGTCCGCATCGCCTCCGTCAGGATCGGGTTCCGCCACAACGCGGCGTACGCCGCGAGCGTCGCCCCCCCGCCGGCGCTCTCTCCGGGGATGCGCAGGGAAAACAGCACCGGGGGCACCAGCGGGAGGTACAGGAACGCGAGTGTGCCGACGACGAGGGCCCAGGCCCCCAGCCGGGCCGCCGCGGCGCGCGTCATGCGCTCACCACCGAACGAGCTTCCCGAGAAACGACCGCACGTCGAAGACGAGATACCAGCCGGCGAGGAAGAGGAGCATGGCAGCCAGCACCACGCTGGACATCGCCGCAGCCAGGGGATAGTTGAGGACGCCGAGCGTGCTCGTGATCGTGTTGCCCATCATCTGATAGCCGACGCCACCGAGGATGATCGGCACGGCGCTCTCCCCGAAGGACCCGACGAAGCCAAAGATGACCGCCGCGAAGATCCCGGGCATCGAGAGAGGCAGCGTAACCTTGAGGAATGTGACGCGCGGGTTGGCCCCCAGGAGCCAGCTCGCCTCCACGAGCCGGCGGTCCACCGCCGCCACCGCCAGCCAGAGGGGATAGACCATGAACGGCATGTAGGATGTGATCAACCCCACCAGGACCGCGACGTCGCTGAAGAGCAGCCAGTCGAGGGGACGGTGGATGAGGCCGGCGGCCATGAGCATGCCGTTGACCGGGCCGGTCCGCCCGAGCAGGTAGGTCCAGGCGAAGTTGCGGATCACGTAATTGATGACGAACGGGACCGTAAAGAGGAGCAGCATGGACCGGCTCGTCCGCTCGGGGACATGCCGCGCCAGGAAGTACGCGATCGGGTAGGCGATCACGAGCCCAGCAAGCGTGGCGACGCCCGCGACCGCGAGGCTCCGCCGGAGGACAAACAGGCGGACCCCGGTCAAGAACTCCGCGTACGCGCGGACGGAGAAAGCGGGCCGGACCCAGAACCCGGCCCGCTCCCAGAAGCTTCCCACGACCATCAGCGCGAGGGGAACGATGAAGAAGAGCGCCACAAAGAGCATCGGGATCGCCAGGATCCCGTACCGCGCGACGCGCGACGGATCGGCCCGGCGCACCCCTACTTGGACGGCGCCGCCTTGAACCGTGCCCATTGTGCCTCGTACTCGTCGACGTGGGTCGGCCAGCGGTTCTGCCAGGTGCCCCCCAGTTGGAACTTGCTCTTGACGTTGGCGTGGGTGCGGGCGACCTCGTTCGCCTGCGCCGCGGTGAACTCGGCCGGGTGGGCCTTCGCGTAACTCACCGCCTCCGGGTTCGTCATGTACCCTCGCAGGAGGCTGATCTTGGCCCCATACCAGGGGCCGAGGATGAAGTTCAGCAGCTCGTAGTCCGCCCGCTCGCGCTCGGGCGGCCGGGCGGGGTTCCGGATCAGGTACGCCGCCATCGCCCACAGGAGGTAGCCTTCCTTGGGCCGAGCGTAGTCCGCCTTGATCCCGCGCTTTCGGGCGGCGAAGACCATAGGCTCCCAGGCGTCCTCGACGTAGACCTCGCGGCGCACCAGGAGATCGACGGCCTGCTCGAAGCTCGACCAGATGACGCGGAACTGTCCCTCCCGCTTCTTCTCGATGAGGAAATCCACGACGGTCTTGATCTCGCCCGGGGTCATGTCGGCGGGATCCCCGATCGTCGCCAGCTTGTGCGTCTTCATGTACAGCGCGGTCTTCTGCCCGGCCGTCGTGTAGTTGTCCTCCAGGGCGACGTAGCCACGCCACTTGGGGTCGAAGAGGGCGCCGTAGGAGTCGAGCGGGCCGGTGACGTCCGGCAGGTAGGCGAACGAGTCGCCCTGCAGGATGCTCGGGACGCCGTAGATCTTCCCCTTGTACCCGATGAAGTCGAACCCCGGCTTCCCCGGCGCGAGAAAGTCCCGGATATAGGTATCCTTCGACCAGTTGGGGATCCGCGTCGGGTCGATGGGAACGATCACCTGGTTCTCGACGAGGGGCTTCTGCATGCCGCCGACAACGTTGGCGATATCATAGGTGCGCGTGCCCCCGCCGGCGATCAGGACGTTGAGGATCTGTGCCGGCGCATTGCCGATGGCCACCAGGTTGACGCCCCAGCCCGACGGACCCGTGAACTTCGACCAGTCTCCCCCGGGGTCTCCCACGCCGACATCGGCGAAGTTGATGGTTCCCCGCGCCGCGGCCGCCGCGCTCGCGACCGAGGCCCAGGGTCGCCTCGATACGAGGCCCCCCGCCACCGCCGCGCCGGCCGCGCACCTCAGGAAGCTCCTCCTGCTGATACGCCGCGTTTCCTCCTCCATGCGGGCCCTCCTCTCGTCCGACTCCGACCGACACCTCCGGGCCACGCCCGGTCCTGTCGGACCGCACGACCGAATGGTCCGGTCATCCAGGAATTGCGTCTGTCTGCGGGGCGGTCCTCTTTTTGAAACCAGGGCGCCTCGGTGTGTGAGCCGGCGCTCGGGTCGCAGGGCTACGGGCGCTGGGCGAACTCGCGGAGGACGTCTGCCCCCGGCAGCGCCCCGGAGCGGCAGATCTCGGCGTACAGCCGCGCGCTGGGGCGCTCCGTGCGGCGCTGCGTCGCCGGATCCACCGCGATCAAGCCGAACTTCAGCGCCCATCCGTCCGTCCACTCGAAGTTGTCGATGAGCGACCAGTGATAATAGCCCCTGACCTCGACCCCGGCCTCCAGGGCGGCGTGCAGCGCGGCGAGGTGGTCGTAGAGGAAACGGGGCCGGAGATCGTCGTCCGCGTCGGGCAGCCCGTTCTCCGTGACGTAGATCGGCCGCCGGTACCGCTGCCACACGTCGAGGAGCACGCGCCGCAGGCCCTCTGGGTAGACCTCGCCGTAGTCGCCGTCGCTGCGCGCCTCGCCGGGGACGCGCAGGCTGCGCAGGAAGCCGCCCTGCGGGCGCCACGGGTCGAACCGAACGTGCTCCCGCGTATAGTAGTTGACGCCGATGAAATCCACGGTGCCGGCGCACTCCTCGACCTGGCCGATCCGCCGCACGCGGTGCGCCGCGCGGCCGGAGAGCACGTCGAGCCAGACCCAGTTGAACGCCCACGAGTTCGCATCGGCGGCCCGGCGGTCCAGCGCCGCGGCCAGGCGCGACGGCGCCGGCCCGGGGTCGAGGATGCGGATGTTGTGCGCCGTGCCGACCCGGGCGCGCGGCCCCACCGCATGGATCGCGCGGTACGCGGCGGCGTGTGCGCGCAGCAGGTGCCGTGTGACGCGCGGCGCCCGCAGGATGTTGTGCGCCGCCGGCGGGAACCGCCCCATGATGTACCCGAGCGTCACCACGACATTGGGCTCGTTGATCGGCACCCACGCCTCGGCGAGGTCGCCGAAGCACTCGGCGCAGCGGCGGGCGTACCCGGCGAACCAGCCGACGATCCGGGGACTCTCCCACCCACCGCCGGCGGCGGCCCACCGCGGAAGGGTGAAGTGCTGCAGCGTCACCACCGGCTCGATCGCGCGCGAGCGGAGCCCGTGCAGCATCTGACGGTACCGCGCGACCGCGGCGTCGTCCCACCGACCCTCCTCGGGCTCCAGGCGGCTCCACTCCAGCGACAGCCGGTGGGCGTTCTGGTGGAGCGCAGCCATCCGGTCGAAGTCGGCCTCCGCGTTCCGCCACCAGTCGCACGCCAGGCCGGACCGGTCGCCGCCTTTGATGCGCCCGGGCTGCTGCTCGAACAGCCACCAGTCGTTGCGGACGTTGCCGCCCTCGACCTGGTGGCTGCTGGTCGCGGTGCCCCAGCGGAAGTCCGATGGGAAGCGTCGCTCGGCCATGGCCGAGGTGACCATTCGATGACGCACCGCCGCACCCTCGCGCGTACCGGTCGCGGCGGCCCCTCCCGCCCCGCGAGCGTCGGCAGCGCGCGCCCACAAGGACTCCCGTTGCAGCCGGACAATATCGAAACGATCCCCCGCATCCGATCCCTGGAGGCGGGAGCGCGGGGCCTCGGGGACGCCTGCTGGGTAGCATACAAGGAGGGAGTGACGTTCTTCCCGGGAGCGACAGCTCACGGTGCCTATGCTTGGGCAAGCGCCATACCGTAGAAGGGCGGAGCTGCACCCTTCCGGGGAAGGACACGCGCCGGAGCGATGCGGGCCATGAACCTCGTGAACACGCCGATCACCGGGCCGTCGAGGATTGCCGCCAGGCTCTGGTCGGTTGCGCTGCGGGGGCCTCTCCCGACACGCTTGATCGTGGCTGGATCGCTCCTCCTCCTCGGCAACCCGCTCCTCACGCTGCTCGCGTACCGGATGGGGTACCAGGTTGAAAGGATGCCGCGTCTGTCGCTCCTCCTCATCGGCGGCCTGCAGGGGCTCATCGCCCTCTATGCCGCCGTGGTCGTTACCCAACTGCTGGTCGCCTCGGCCGCGCACGGCGTGGGGGCGCTCGCCGGGCGCCGGCGGGGCAGCGGTCACGGCGCGGCCGTGCTGCGGGCGGTCGGGCCGGAGCGGCAGGGGGCCTTGAGGGAGCTCGCGCGGCAGGCGGCCGACGTGATCTGGCAGCACGAGGAGCAGGGCCGCGGGACGATCGCGGGGCCGGTCGTCGCGTACATCGAAGAGGTGATCGCGGCCGAGCTGAGATACCGGCGCCGCATGCGCGCTCTGGCGGACCGCCTCAGTCGCCTGCGCGTGCCAACGAGGAAGTAGGGCGCGCCCGCAGATGCTCAGCGCCCGGTCTGGGCCAGCAGCTCGAGGATATCCAGCGGGCGGCGGACGATCTCGTCGGGCTCGCCGACCGAGGCCAGGCGCGGCCCGGTCTCGCTGGACCGCATGAGCAGCACCCGGCCGACGCCGGCCCGCCGGGCGCCCAACACATCGCGGTCGATCGTGTCGCCGACGTACCAGCAGTCCTCGAGGCGCACCTCGAGAGCCTCGGCCGTCCGCCTGAAGATGTCGGGGTTCGGTTTGCGCATGCACACCTCGTCCGAGTAGGTCTGCACGCGCACGTACGGCTCGAAGCCGTGCTGGCGCATGAGCCTCCGGGTACCGGCGCCGGCCAGGGCATTGCTGACGATGCCGAGGGGCAGCCCCCTCCCCGCCAGGGCGCGGAGCAGCTCCACGGCGCCTTCCTTCGGCGGCCGGTCCTTGGTGAGCACGTCCAGCCGCCGGCACAGCCGCGAAGCCTGGCGGCCGACCACATCGCGCGGGGCGGGCGGCCAGTCGCCCGCCACGAGCTCCTCCCAGAACTCACGGTGTCGGATCTCCCGCGGGAAGGGCCGCCGGTTCTGAGCCTGCTTCCAGTGCCGGTACGCCTCCCACCCGGCGCGGATATCGGCCTCGATCCGATCCGGACCTGCGAAAGCGGCGCCGGCGGACGCCAGCAGGTCATGGACTTCGGCGGCGACCGTCCTCACCCCGCAATCGCGGTGGATCACATCGACCAGGACGCCGCCGAAGTCTAGCAGGATCGCCCGGGGCGCTTTCACACGCCGACCTCCGATGGCCGCGGGGCCGCCTCCAGCCGGCTGCCGTCCTCGGCGAAGAGGTGGAGGTCTTCCGCGCGCACCGAGCAGCTGGCCGGCCCGGCGGCGATCTTCTCGAAGGACACCCCAAAGAGGGTCGCGTCGAGCACGCGGGCGCCCGCGATCCATGTCGGGCCGGTGGGCAGGACGGTCTCGATCTGGGCCGGGTGCACCCAGCGGTCCTCGCCGTGACCGCCGCCCAACCGCACGGCCTCCGGGCGGATCCCGATCCACCAGGCCGCGTCCGCGGCGCTGCCGAGCCGCCGGCGGGCAAACTCGTGCAGCGACGCCCCCAGCCTGCCGGCGCCCGCGCCGCGCACCGGCACGATATTGATGGGCGGGTTGCCCACAAACTCCGCGACGAAGCGGTTCGCCGGGCGGTGGTAGATGTCCATCGGCGTCCCCACCTGCAGGATGCGCCCGGCGTTCATCACCGCGACCTCGGTGCCCAGCGTCATCGCCTCGAGCTGGTCGTGGGTGACGAACACGATCGTGCTGCCCAGCGTCTGGTGGATGCGCTTCAGCTCCGCACGCATCTCCAGACGCAAGCGGGCGTCGAGGTTGGACAGCGGCTCGTCGAGCAGGAGCACCTGCGGACTCACGACCAGCATCCGCGCGAGCGCCACCCGCTGCTGCTGGCCGCCGCTGATCTGCGAGGGATAGCGGTCCGCCACCGGCTCGATGTTGAGCAGGCGCAGCACATCGGCCACCCGGGCGTGTCGCTCGGCGCGGGGCACGGCGCGCACGCTCAGCCCGAACTCGATGTTCTCGCGGACCGTGAGGTGCGGCCACAGTGCGTAGCTCTGGAAGACCAGGCCGATCCCGCGCTCTTCGGACGGGACGAAGCAGCCCCGGGCGACCGAGTCAAAGACCCGCCCACCCACGCTGATCTCCCCGGCGCTCGGCTGCTCGAGCCCGGCGATCATCCTGAGCACCGTCGTCTTGCCGCACCCAGAGGGACCGAGCAGGCACATGAACGCGCCGTCGGGGATGATGAGGTCCAGGTCCTCGACGGCCCGAACGCCACCCGGGAACTGCTTGCTGACGCGGCTGAGTCCGATGTGCGGCATCCGCCTACCCCTCGAGCCCGGACGCGAGGCTAGTGCCGGTGATGCGCTGGCCGAGATAGGTGACCACGAACGAGAGGGCGACGATGACCAGCACCGCGGCGTTGGCCAGCTGCGGGTACCCGTAGTCCTGTAGACGGATCGAGAGCGTCGTGAGCACATCGGTGCCCGGCGTGGCGAGCATGATGATCATGCTGAGCTCTTTGAGCCCCGCGATAAACGGAAGGATCATCGCCGCCGCCAGGGCCCCCCGCTGGATCGGCGCCACGATGCGCCAGAGGCGCTGCCACCAGCGCGCGCCGCAGACCTGCGCCGCCTCCTCGGGCTCGCGCCCCAGTTGCATCATCGCCGCGATCCCGGCCCTCGAGGCGAAGGGCAGGTAGGCGACGGTGAGGGCCAGGACGAGCAGCGACAGCGTCCCGTAGAGCGCCGGGATGGGCCCGCGCCGGACGGCGAAGAGCGAGAGGTACGCGGCGGCGAACGCGATGCCCGGCACCAGGTAGGGCAGGAACGACGCCTGGCGCAGGAGTATCGACAGCCGCGTGCCCTGCGTGCGCACGGCGAGGTAGCCGACGAACAACCCCAGCGCCCCGCTCAGCAGCGCCGCCAGGCCGACGATCCGGAAGCTGTTCCAGGCCGCAGCGGCGAGGCCCGGGCCGCGCAACAGGCCGGTGGGGTAGCCGACGAACGCCGGCAGCCGCGACGCGATCCAGAACTCCGCCGTGAAGTTGCCGGGCTCGAAGCGGCCCGGAACGCGCATGATCGTGGACAGGGTCAGCGTGCCGAGCGGGATCACCACCGTCGCGCCGACGGCGGCGCCGGCGAGCGCCGCGGCCGGGATCCTCCAGCGGCGGAGGCGGGTCCGCCGGTGCATCGCGCCCTTCGACCCGACCGTGACAAACCGGCGCTGCTCACGCAGCAACCAGCTGTCCACCGCGACGATCGCGACGCCGATCGCGATGATCACCGCGGACAACACCGCCATCACCCCGGTGCTGCCGCCGCGCAGGCTCTGGTACAGCGATGTCGAGAGCACGCTGTAGTTGACCGGCAGCCCGAGGATGTACGGGGTGCCAAACGTGCCCAGGACCCGCGAGGCGGTCAGCACCGCGGCCGACGCGACGGCCGGCAGCATCAGCGGGACCACGATCCGGCGGGTGGTGGTCCAGCGGGTGGCGCCGAGGACGGACGCCGACTCTTCGAGCTGCGAGTCGAAGCGCCGCAGCGCGTTGCCGAGCAGCAGGAAGGCGAACGGGAAGTAGTGGCCGCCGAGCGTGACGACGATCGGCACGGTCCCGTAGGCGAGCCAGTTCGGCGGCGAGATCCCCATCGTCTCGAGGAAGCCGGCCGGGCCGCCGACCGCCCGGTTCTTGAAGACCGTGAGCCACGCGAGCGCAAACGTCCACGACGGCATCATGTACGGCACCACGAGGAGGGGCGCCAGCCACTTTCGCCCCGGCAGGTCAGTGCGGACCACGAGCCACGCGAGCACCCCGCCGAGGATCAGGGCGAGCAGGGTGACCCCAATGGCCACGACGCACGTGTTGAGCAGCGGCCGCCAGAGCAGCAGCCGGCTGACCGGGGAACCGAACGCCCGCCACAGGTAGTACGCGGTGACGTGGCCGGCGGGCTGACCGGTCCTGGCCTCGTCCCCGGGCTGCACGCGCACGGCGTCCGACAGGATGGCGCCGATCGGCACGACCACGAGATACGCGAGGACGACCAGCAACACGGCGCCGAGCGCGACGGTCGGCTCGTAGCGCGCTCGCTGCAGCTGGTAGACGAGCGCGCCCCGCCACGGGGCGCGGGGCGCGGCGATCGCGCCGCTCACGGGCGCCCGCTTACCGCCGGCTCAGCCGCCACAGGTCGGAGAGCGCGTCCCGCATCTGCCAGGCGCGGTCGTTGCCGGTCGGGTCGAGAAAGACGAGGTTCTTCTCCCAGAACGCGTGGGACCCGAGGTACTCGTGCTGGCCCGGAGGGACGTCCAGGTTCGCCGAGAAGCCGCCGTGCTGGTTGATCGTGGGCGCCGCGCCCTCCGCCGTCATGAGGTAGTGCACGTACAGCCTCGCGGCGTTGGGCGAGGGCGTGTTGTGAGCGATGACGGCGTAGCGCGGGTAGGCGTAGCCGATCCACGGCAGGACGCTCTTGCACGGGGCCAGCTTCTGCCCCTTGGGGGGCGCCTCGGCGAACTTCCCCAGGGACATGATGCCAACGGGCGGCTGCGTCTGTCCCGGAGCGCCGACGGCGCTCGCGGAGTCGTCGTCCGACTTCGTCAGGATCGGCTGGTTCGCGGCGAGGCGAACGATGAAGTCGTAGCCGGCGTTCTTCTCCTTCGTCTGGAGCGGGCTGCCGTAGCGTCGCTGGTAGGCCGCCGCGAGCTTCCGGGCGTTGTCCTCCGTCGTGAGCCACGAGAACCACGTGATCTCCTCCGGGGTCTCCAGCGGGTCGCGCAGCGCCACCTTGCCCCGCCACGCGGGGTCCGTCAGATCCCAGATGTTCGTGATCGGGCAGGCGCCGTACGACGTCGGGTTGTAGGCGACGACCTTGGCGTCCCAGATCTGCACCAGCGGGTTCTGCCACTTCTTGGGGATCGAGTCGAGCATGTCGGGCGGGACCCAGTTGTCCACGAAGTGCTGCGGGATCAACCGGCCCTGCACCAGCGCACCGTCCTCGATCGAGAGCACGCCGAGCTTCACGTTTCCCGACTGGACCTCGCGGCTCACCTGCTGCACCTGGGTCAGGCTGTCGGCTTTGGTGCCGACGGCCTTGACGCCGTACTTGGCCGTGAAGTTGGCGACGATGTCCTTGACGACGCCGGAGTTGTTGAGGGTGACGAGAGGCGGCTCCTTCTTGGCTGCGGCGACGAGCGCCGCAAGATCGAACGGGGCCGCGGCCGTGGCCCGGCCGAGGAGCGGAACGGCCCCGCCCTGGCCACAGAGGACGAGCGCCAGGATCGCGCCCGCCAGCGCGAGCGTGCGACTCCTCGATGCCATCATGACCAGCATCACCTCCCGGCCTGCGGTGCCACGATCACCCTCAGGCCTGACTCCGCGAGCGCCGCGATCTGGGCGTGGGGCGCCGCCGCGTCCGTGACGACCGCGGTGATCATCTCGAGACCGGCGACCATGGCCAGCGACACACGGCCGAGCTTGGTGTGGTCTGCCAGCACGTAGACCTCCTCTGCCCTGTCGATCATCCGCCGGTCGACCTCTGCGCGCTCCAGGCTCGCGTTGGAGACGCCCTCGCGGCTGATCCCGGAGCAGCCGATGAACGCCTTGCGCGCGCGGCACTGCGCCACCGCCGCCTCTGCCAGTGGGCCGGACAGACCCCCTCCGTCCGCGCTGGCGCGCCCCCCGGTCGAGATCACCGTGATGCCCGGTTGGACCATCAGCACCGGGACCGCGTGCACCGAGTTGGTGATGACCGTCAGGCGCCCGCGATCGGCCAGGTAGCGGGCCATCGCGAGGGACGTCGTGCCGCTGCTGAGGAAGATGATGTCGCCCGGCTCGACGAGGGCGGCGGCCGCGCGGCCGATCTGCGCCTTGGCGTCCGCCTGCAGGTGCTGTCGCTCGTCGTAGGGCACGCTGGCCGCCACCCGGTCCGGCGACAGCGCACCGCCTCGGGTGCGCCGCAGCACGCCCTCACGCTCGAGCAGCGCGAAGTCGCGGCGGATGGTCACGTCCGACACGCCGAGGTCCTCCGTGAGATCGCGCACCGAGACGATACCGCGCTCGGCCACGAGCGATCGGATCCGGTCCAATCGCGCGGCAGGAATGCTCATTTTCATAACTTATCAATCAATATAGATCAGATTCGAACGAAATGTCAAACCAGGATGCGGCCGGCGGGTCTTTGACGGCGGGACGCGGCAGTTCCCCGTCATCGTCGGCCCCGGAGCAAGGTCCCACCGTGGCCGCGTTGCACGGGGTCGGCGGAGGCGCGCATCCCGGGCCAGCGGGACACGATGCGAGCGGCGAGAGGGAGTGCCCGCGGGTATCCGCGCCCCCGCGAGCCGACGTGGAGCCTCGGACCGGGCGCGGGCCTTGACCGCCTCCCGCCGGCAGGATCGGACTCTATGGCAGAGGCGGAGCCTCGATCAGGCCAGTCCGGGCGGTCCCGCGCCATTTGGCGGGATTCGCACAGGCGGGACACCGACGCTCGCCACGCAGGCGCAGCCGCAAGGCATATGCCGGCTGCCGACAGCAGGGGCAGGCGGCGGCACCGAGCCGTCCCACGACGGGATGGGGTTCACGATCTCCGCCGCCTTCGCGACGTCTTCGCGCTGGTCTCTGTTCGCAACCATTCCACAGCGCCTGGCGTGGCGTGCCACGCATCCGCCAGAGCTCGGGCGCAGATGACCGCCTCCTCTTCGCTACCCAGCCCATACGAGGGCGGGTCGGTAGGCGGCAATTCCTCCCTTCTGGTCAGGTACTTCGGGACGCGGCGGTTGGCGCTCAGTGCCCGGCGCAAGCTCGCGCGCACAGCCGGGCCGTCGCCTTCACGGCGGAACGTCCACAGCGCCCGGCCGTACAGCCACATGGCGCTCGCCTCGTCTGGGAACTGCTGGAGGAGCGCTCCGGCCTCATCGTCGACGCCCGAGACCAGCAGCGCCGCAAGGAGGCTGTAGCGGACGCCCTGATTGTCATTCGGATTCAGATGGAGGAGCTCCCGGTAATGGCCGATCGCCTCGTCCCGCAGGCCGAGTTCCTCCAGGCATTGCGCGAGCCCGAAGCGGGCGCGCATGTAGGGCCGGGTGGTAATCATCCCCCAGAAGTGCCCGGCGTGCTCAGCGAATGCCCGCGACCCAAGCGCACGCTCGCCGGCGGCGACGCCCTGCGCATAGAGGTCACGCGCCTGCACGAGGTCGCCCGTCCATTCGGCCAGGATCACATAGGCGTCGGCGCAGTCGCCGGATAGCTCCAGTGCTCTGCGGGCCAACTGGAGCCGGCGACGTCCGCGCGCCTCGAACGCCCGGTAGGCCAGCTCCTGCGCCTTCTCGAGCGGCGTCGCGGCGGTCGACGGGATGGCGTCCATGGGACCGCTGAAGCGCCGACGGATCGCTTCGTTGGCCTGATCGATGTCGTCGAATGCCGAGCTTGCGACAAAGCGTTCCACCTCCAGCATGACGCGCTCCATCGCTCTGCGGTCCGATAGGCCGGCTCGCGGCGCGGCCGACGGCGCGTCGAGCGGCTCGAGCAGGTGCGGGAGGCAGAGCCGGTACGTTGCCGGTCCTTCGCAGGTCTCCACCTGACGCGTCCAGCGCCCCTGGTCCATCTCGCCCTCGGTGGTCCCGGCAAGCGCGCGGAGCAGGCCCTCCAGATAGGAGAGCACACCGGCATCCGGCCGGCGCGGTTCCCCGCCAGGGTGGAATTGGATGGCCACAGGATACGCGTCGTCCCCGGCGACCGGCAGGCTGTGCTCCTCCCAGAGATCCGCGTCGCCGAAGGGCAAATGCGAGATCGGGCCGTAGAAGAGCGACCACCGCGCCCGCGCCAGGAAGCGCTCCGGCCGCGGCGCAGCCTCGGTCTCGGTGAAGTCGACGACGGACTCGAAGAAGCCGAGGCCGAAGGTCTGCCCGCCTGCGCCGAGAACGGTCAGGTAACTGAGCCCGCGCCCTATCCCAGGCGCCTCCACGTGAATCAGGTCCTCGTTCGAAAGATGGCGCCAGGGCGCGGCTTCGTAGAAACTCTTGGCCGCCTCGGCAAACGCCCGCATCCGGTCCACGGTCACGCCGGCGGCGTCCAGGGCATTCGGCGGCAGCGGTGCGCCGCTCATATGCTCCGCCATCTCGGCGAGCACGCGCTGCACGGCAGGGAGATCGGGCAAGACCGTGAGCGCAAGATCCTGGTCCCCCAGGGCGTCGAGAAGGCGGACGCCCAGTTCCCTGTCCGCCACCTCGAGTGTCCCCGGCCGATAACCGGTGAGATGCCGCTTCAGCCCGAACTCGACGAGTGCATCCAACGCCAGGGTCCAGTCGTGCGAGCCCGGCGCCGGCTCGATCTTGAGGTGGACGAATCCGGTCTTGCGGCTGACCCAAATCCCCGCCCAGGGACGGTACGGCTGGCCACCCGGACCGCGCTCGATCCAGCTCGGCAGCCGGACGAGGCCGCCCTGCCACTCGTCGGATCGTCGGGGAAGCCGTTTGAAGCGCGCGAGCGTCATACTCATACTGGATCATTCGCCGGTGTTGCCTGCGGCACCCGCCGAACACCGAGAGGTTCACCCGACCAGGAGGCCGGAGCACGTCGGCTCGCGGCGGCGCGTGTTTTCCAACGCTGTCGGCTGCGGGACGAATCCGACGCGGGGGTGGTCAACAAGGGTGCCACAACAGGCAGTTACGCGGGAATCCAGGTTCGCGGAACCCTCGGCAAGATCTGGAGCCGGCGAGGGGATTCGAACCCCTGACCTGCGCATTACGAGTGCGCTGCTCTCCCACTGAGCTACGCCGGCTCGCCTCGCAGCCAGTATACAAGAGGCACGCCGCCAGGACAACACGTCGATCGGCTTCATGGGCAGCGCTACCGGACGGCGACGCGATGCCTCGAGCCCTGCCCCGAAGGTTCAGGACGCACCTCCACAAGGGTCCGCATTGACCGCCATGCGCCGCCGGGCGTCCACTGCGGTGTCCGCGCCGGGTTATCGCCGCCAGTGCTCCATCAGGACGAGGATGCCGGCGATGAGAGCGATGAGCCCGGTGATCTGCCCGAGCCCGAAGAAGATCCCGAACGAGCTCAATCCCACGAGGATCAGGTAGATCCCGAGCAGGAACATGCCCCAGTTGGAGATGCGCACCGCGGTCCCCCTTCTCCCGGCGTCGCGGGGTCCTTCGCCCGGATCAAGCAGCATCAGCAAGCGGGCCCGCCCTACCACCCCATCGCGTAGCCGTTGCGGCGCGGGTCGGCGCCGCCCAGCATCCACCCATCCTCGCGGAACACGATGCCCTGCGCGCCGCCGACCCGTACGGACCATTCCTCGAGGAGCTCGACCCGGTAGCCGCGGGCGGCGAGCGCCTTCCTCGTGGCGGGGGCGAAGCGCGCTTCAAGGAGCAGCTCCCTCGGCGGCAGCGGGTCGCCGACGTCGTCCTTCCACCTGAACCGCGGCGCGGCGATCGCGTCCTGGATGTTGCGGCCGAAGTCGATCAGGCCGAGGATGATCTGAGCCGTGGTCTGCGGGATGCCGTAGGAACCCGGCGTGCCGATGAGGAACGCAAGGCGGCCGCCCCGCGCGGCGTGTGCGGGTCCCAGCGGGTCGATCCCGAAGGAGTGCGTGGGCGCGGCGGGCACGCCGTGGAGCCCGAAGGTGTGCACCGGAGAGGACGGCGTCTCGCGGCGCTTGCCGGGCGCGATGAGCTTGGGATCGCCCGGGACGAGCGTGCACCAGTGGTGCCCGTTGTTGAGCGCGATCCCGGTGTCGCCGACGACGACGCCGCTGCCGTAGGCGCCGCCGAGGGTCTGCGTGATGTTGACCGCGAGGCCGCTCGCGTCCGCGGCGGCGAGATGTGTCGTCGAGCGCTCCGGGGCCCGGCGGGCGCGACGGATGCGGGCGGCCGGGCGCACGCGCGCGGGAGCGCGGGACGCCCGGCGGCGGGCCGCCTTGAGGCGGCGGTCGACCTCGGCGCGCAACTCGCCGACCCGCTGCTCGGAGAGCATCCAGGCGATCGGCACCTCGACGAACTGCGGATCGGCGACGTGGGTGGCGGCGTCCATACGCGCGAGCCGGATCGCCTCGGCGACGAGCGCCAGGTACTCGGGGCCGAGGGGATCGAGCTCGTCGAGGTCCCATCCCTCGACGATGCGCAGCGTCTGGAGAACCTGCACGGCGCTGCTCGGGGGCGGGGTGGTACGCACGTCGTAGCCGCGGTAGTGCGCGGTGACCGGCGGCTCCCAGCGGAGCGTGTCGGGGTAAGCGCGGAGGTCTTCACTGTCGATCAGCCCGCCGTGCGCGGCGAGGTAGCGTGCGATCGTGTCGGCGATCGACCCGTCGTAGAAGTCCTTCCACCCCTCGGTCGCGAGCCTCCGGAGGGTCGTGGCCAGGCCGGGCTGGCGCAGCGCCTCCCCGGGCTCGTAGGGCCGGCCATCCTTCAAGTACGTCCGCGCCGCGTCGGGAAACGGCGCAAGCCGCGCCACAGCCGCCGCGGTGCGCACGTGATCGAAGAGCGTCACCGGCGCCCCGCGCTCCGCGAGCTCGATCGCAGGCTCGAGCACCTGTGCCCACGGCAGGCTCCCGTGCTCCGCGTGCAGGCGCGCCCACCCGGCGACGTTGCCGGGGATCATCGGGGCGAGCGGGCCGAGGTCCTGCGTCTCGGCGGTGAACAGCTCCGGCCGCGCGGCGCGGGGGCTACGACCCATGAAGTTCAGCGTACGCGTCTCGCCGCCGGGGAGCGAGAGCACAGCGAGGCCGATCCCGCCGACACCGGAGAAGTACGGCTCGACAACCGTGATCGCGGCCGCGGTGGCGACCACCGCGTCCACGGCGTTGCCGCCGGCGGCCAGCATCCGGAGGCCGGCCTGCGTGGCGAGCGGGTTGGCCGACGCCACCATGCCACGCCGGCCCACCGCCGCAGGACGCACCCCGAACTCCGATGCGCCGCCCGCGTATGCCACGCTGCACCTCCACCTGCGACGTCTGTGACGTGCGGACACGGGCCGGCCGCGCGAGGCGCGCGGCCGTCTGACCCCGCCGGATTCTACGCCTCGACGCCGTTTCCCTGGGGCCGCCACGCGCGGGGAGGATGCGCCGGCAGGAACGGGACTATATGCTCAGATAGGCGTCGGCCCGAGGGGGAGTTGTGCTGTCCCGTGTGAAAGTATGTTCGGTTGTTTGACACATCGGGGGCATTCTATACATAATGAAGCGGTTGAATGCCGTGCCGGACCCTACGGACCACCCGGAGTGCACATCACCTCGATGACTGTGGGACCGTGAGGGGATGCCTGCGACCCTGATCGTCGCCAACCTCCGTTCCGGCGGCGGCCGCGCCCGCGACACGCTGCCGCTCGTGACGAGCGCGCTTCGGCGTGCCGGGCATGCGTATGAGCTGGTCGTCGCGCCGACCGCGGACGCCGCCGCGTACCTGGTGGGCACGACCCTGCGGCAGAACGGCCGGGAGTTCCACCAGATCGCCGTGCTCGGCGGCGACGGCACGATCAGCGGCACCGTGAACGCCATCGTGCAGAGCGGGGCGAGCCTGCCGCTCGGGATCGTGCCCTGCGGGACCGGCAACGAGATCATGCGGTCGCTGGGGATCCCGAAGAACCCGGAGCGCGCGGCGGAGATCCTGCTGCGTGGTCGCGCGTGCGCGATCGACGTCGGCAGGGTCAACGGCCGGTACTTCCTCAACACCTTCGGCCTCGGCGCGGACGCCGAGGTCGTGAAGATGGTCAACGCGCTGCGCGCCCGCTACCGCTTCGCCCGCAACCGGTCCGTATACTACCTCGCGGCGCTGCTCCTCTTGTCATCCGGGTTCGATCCGTTCCCGGCGGAGGTGCAGGCCGGCGACCGCGTGTTCCGCGGACGGGTGCTCATGATCGCCGCCGCGAACGGCCGCATCTACGGCGAGCGGCTGCTCGCGCTGCCCTCACCGAGCCTCACGGACGGGCTCCTCGATGTCTACCTGCTCGAGGAGCTGGGGACGCGCCGGCTGCGCAAGGCGGCGCGGCTGCTGCGGCGCCTGCCGGTGCCCGAGCTGAGCGTGCAGCGCTGCTCGCACCTCACGATCCGGCTGGACCAACGGCAGGAAGCGCAGGTGGACGGCAGCCTGATCGGCCCGAGCCAGACGTTCGAGCTGTCGCTCCTGCCGCTGCGGATCCTGGTGATGCACCCCGCGCCCCCCGCGCTCGCGGGCGAGGTCATGCCGCCGGCCGCCATGGCGGCCGGCCGCGTCGCGAGCGAGGTGCTCTAGGCCCAATGTTCCTCTCGATCCTCTCCTGCAAGTACGGCGGAGGTCACATGCGCACCGCCGAGGCGATCGCCGAGGAGTGGCGGGCGCAGACCGGCGGCAGGGTGGACGTCGTGGACTACTTCACTCAGTTTGTCCACCCGCTGTTCGACGCGGTGACGCGCTTTTCGTACGTGCAGAGCGTCCGGCGGGCACCCGTGATGTACGGCCTGTTCTACAAGCTCACGGGGGACGTGCGCCCGGACTCGCTCGTGCAGCGCACGATCAACGGGATGGGGATGCAGCGCCTCGAGCGGTACCTGCGCGAGGAGCGCCCCGACGTCGTCTGCTGCGTGCACTGCACCCCGGCCGGGACGATGTCCGATCTGCACGCGGCGGGCCGCACCAGCGTGCCGTGCGTGACCGTGATCACGGACTACGTGAACCACAGCCAGTGGACGCACCCGCACGTGGACCGCTACTGTGTGCCGAACTCGCTTGTGCGGGACGGCCTCATCGCGCGCGGGATCCTCCCGGAGCGAATCGTCGTCTCGGGGCTGCCGATCAACCTGAAGTTCCAGCGCCCGGTGGACCGCGTAGCGGTGCTGGCGCGGCTCGGCCTCGTGCCCGGCGTGCCGGTGGTCCTCGTCATGGCCGGCGCCTACGCGATGCTGGGCGGCGTCCTCGACGTCGTCCGCGTGCTCGCAGAGCTGCCCCACCCGATCCAGGTGGTGGTCGTCTGCGGGTACGACCGCCGGCTCGCCGCCCGGGCGCGGGCGCGTGCCGCCGGCGCCCGGCATCCCGTGCGCGTCTTCGGCTACGTGGACGACGTCGAGGAGCTGATGACGGTGACGGACCTGCTGATCACGAAGGCCGGCGGGATCACCGTGAGCGAGGCGCTCGCGAAGCATCTGCCGATGCTCATCTACCGGCCGATCCCCGGCCAGGAGGAAGGCAACACCCGCTTCCTGGTCAGCCACGGCGCTGCCCTCGCGCCCCGGACGCCGGCCCAGCTCCGCACGATGCTGGAGGATCTGCTCGTGCACCCGGACCGCCTGGCGGCGATGCGCCAGGCCGCCGCGGCGCTCGCCCGCCCGGACGCCGTGCGGATCGTGACCGCGCACCTCGCCTCCCTGGCGCGCGGCTCGGCCGGGGCTCCTCCGCCGCCGCCGGCGCTCACCGCCTCGTCGCCGGCTCCCTGAATGCTCCAAAGCGAAGTCACGCTGCTGGCGATCACGATCGCACTGGTCGAGTTCGTCCACGGCGCGCTGCTGTTCGTCCTGCTGCCGACGATGCTCACCCAGCGGTTCGGGTGGGCGATGGGGACCACGGGCGCCGCGGTATCGACGTACTTCTTCACCGAGGTCGCCCTCAAGCTGCTGGCGGGGTGGATGGTCGACCGGCTGGGGACGCGGAGGTTGCTGCTCGGCGGGTTCTGGTTGTACCTCGCCGCGTACGCCGGCCTCATCTTCTCCCGGGCTACCTGGCAGGTGTTTGTGATGCTGGCCATCATGGGGGCCGGCGCCTCACCGCTGTGGCCGGCGGCGCTGACACGCCTCACCCGCGAGACCGCCGACGGCGTCGGCGGCCTGTTGGGGCGGCTGTTCTCGACGTGGTTCCTCGGAGGCGGCATGGGGATCGCCCTCGCGACGCTGATCAGCCGCGCGAGCCACCCGGTCTCGCTGGCCGTGTTCTTGCTGCCCCTCCTCGGCGCGTCGGTCCTCGGGTTCGGTATCCCGCCGGAGACCCCCGTGCGGACGCTCCCACGCGCCCCGGCGACGCGGAAGCTCATCGCCTTGATGCTGCGCGCGCTCGCAACGCTCGCGACCAGCCTGGTGCCCCAGATCATCGCCGCGGGCGTGCTCATCCCGATCGTGGTCCCGTACCTGCAGGATATCCGCGGGCTCGACGAGCGGCACCTCTTCCTCCTGCTGCTGCTCGGGCCCGGGGTCGCGCTTGGGCTCATGGAGCAGGCGGGGCGCATGGGCGACCGCCTCGGGCGGCGGCGGACGTATACGATCGGCCTCGGCGCGGTGGCGCTGCTGCTGATCGCGCTGCCGCTCTGCCGCTCGATGTGGGCCCTCGTGGTGGACGTGGTCGGGATCGGGGTCGGCTACGCTTTCGTCCTGCCGGCGTGGAACAGCATCCTGCTCCGCCTCCTGCCCGCCGACGTCCGCGGCGCGGGGCTCGGCGTGGCGATGACGATCGAAGGCATGGGCGGGATCATCGGGCCGTTGGTCGGCGGGCTCCTGTGGCAGTGGTCTAACCCCTCGTCCCCCTTCTACCTGAGCGGGGGCCTCCTGCTGCTCGCCGCGGGCGCGTCCACCCAGTGGCGCGGGCGCGCGGTGGAGGGGTAGCACCCTCCGCCGCGATGCCGCAGGCGGGCCGATGGGCGGCGGTCGCCGCCGCGCTGCTGGCCGGGACAGCCGCCTATACCATCGGCGCCCAGGCCGCAGCGGGCGGGCTGCGGCTCGGGGTCAGGAAGCGCGGCCCGGCCCGGGCGATGGTGGCGCTCACATTTGACGACGGGCCCGATCCGGTGCACACGCCGCGCATCCTCGACGCGCTGGCCGCCTCCGGCGTGCGCGCGGCGTTCTTCATGGTCGGCCGCCAAGTCGAGGCTGTGCCGGCCGTCGCGCGCGCGGTCGCCTCCGCCGGGCATGACCTCGGCAACCACACTTACAGCCACCGGCACCTCTGGTTGCTCTCCCCGGCCGCGTCCGTCGCCGAGGTGGACCGGGGTGCCTGGGCCGTGGCGGAGGCGACCGGCCTCGCGCCGCGGTACTTCCGGCCCCCGTGGGGCGCCTTCAACTGGGCGGCCTACGTGCGCGCCGGGCAGCTCGGCGAGGAGCGGATCCTGTGGTCGCTGCGGCCGGAGGGGTGGCTCCTCCCCGCACCGGCGTCCCGCATGGCGGCGCACGTCATCCGCCGGGCGCACCCCGGGGCGATCGTGAACCTGCACGACCGCGGCGGGCATCCGTCCACGCCCGCGGAGACGTGGGCGGCGCTGCCGCGGATGATCGCCGGGCTGAGGGCGCGGGGACTCGAGGTGGTGCCGCTGCGCGCGCTGCTGGGCGACGGCCCCTAGCGGTCCTACGCCTTGCCGGCGGCCCCGGTCAGGACGAACCGCCGGCGCGCCTCCTCGCGCACACGCGCCATGCCCCGGGCCAGAACCTCGTAGTGATCGGATGACGCCGCGAGGCCCTCGCGGAGCCCCTCGAGCCAGGCCGCGAACAACGCGTGGCCGATGTTCAGCTTCACAACGCCGAGGGCCACGGCCCGGCGGACATCGTCCGGGTGGATGCCGCTCCCGCCGTGGAGCACGAGCGGCCCCGGAGCGCGGCGCGCGATCTCCTCGAGCCGGCCCAGATCCAGGCGGCTCGCCTGGCCGTGGACCGAGCCGACCGATACGGCGAGCAGGTCCACCCCGCCGCGGTCGAACATCGCCGCAGCGTCCGCGGGCTCGGTCAGCACCACTGCACCCTGCTCGCCGCCGAAGCTCCCGACCTCCCCCTCCATCGCGGCGCCCACCGCGTGCGCCACGTCCGCGATCGCACGCGCCTCACGCACGTTGTCCTCGAGAGGCAGGTGGGAGCCGTCGAACATCACCGAGCTGTACCCCTCCGCGAGGCACCGCACCGCGAGCTCGAACCCGGTACCGTGGTCCAGGTGGAGCATCACGGGCACCGGCGCCTCCTCCGCGAGCGCCTTGATGAGACGCGCGAGCGGCCTCAGGCCCGCGTGGGCGAGGTCACCGGTGTAGGTGGCCAGGATCACCGGCGCGCGCGCCTCGACGGCAGCCTCCAGCACCGCCTTCGCGAGCTCGAGGTTGCAGACGTCGAACGCCGGGACCGCGTACCGCTCCGCCCGGAGCCTGCCGATGAACTCACGGGGTGCCCGAACGAGCATCGCTGTGCCCTCCAACCGCTGAGGTCGTGCCGCGCGCGCCGCGCGGGGCGAGGCGCTCAGGCCGGCGGCGCCCACGCCACCGTCTCGGCGCGCAACCGGCGGTGGAACGGGGCGACCGCAGCGTACAGCTCGCGGTGGAGACGGTCCCGCGCGGCCATCGCGGGCACGAGCGCGGGATCGGGCTCCACCCGGGCGCCGATCCGCACGCCGGCGCGCATCGCCTCGGCAGCGTCCCGGAACACGCCGGCGCCGACGCCCGCGAGCAGCGCCGCCCCGAGCGCGGCGGTCTCGGCGGTGGCCGGAATCTCGAGCGGCCGGTTGAGGACGGCCGCCTTGATCGTCAGCCACAGCGCGTTCCGCGCGCCGCCTCCGGTCACCCGCATCACCCCGGTCCGGCCGGCGATGCGCGCCAGCGCGTCGGCGTTGGCCTTGGCCTCGCACGCGAGCCCTTCGAGGACGGCCCGGGCGAAGTGCGCGGGACCGTGGACGTCCCGCACGCCGAGGAAGGCGCCCATCGAGAAGCGGTCCACCACCGGCGAGAGGCTGCCGCGCAGGTGCGGCAGGCAGCAGAGCCCCTCGGCGCCCGGCGGCACACGCGCGGCCTGCGCCATGAGCTCCGCCAGCGGCACGCCGACGAGACGGGCGACCCACTCGACGGCCCCGCCCGACATCGTGGTCCCGCCGAGCAGGTAGACGCGGTCCGGCAGCACGTGGCAGCCGACCGCGAAGCCGGCGGCTGCGCTCTCCTCCGCGGGCGGGGGCCCGGCCGCGGAGGCCAGCATCGCCTCCGCTGTGCCAATCGAGTCCAAGATGTCCCCGGGCTCCGTGACGCCGCTCGCGAGCGAGGCGCAGATGTGATCGTGGCCGGCAACGGCGGCGACCACCTCCGTGGATGTCCCGAGCGCCCGGGCCACATCGGGCAGGAGCCGGCCGGCCGGGGTTCCGCTCGGCACGACGGGCGGCAGGATGGAGGCCGGGATGCCCGCGGCGTCGAGGACCTCCGGCGACCAGCGCCGACGGCGCACATCGTACATCCGGCTCCGGCAGGCGAGGGACGGATCGGTGACCCACGCCCCGCAGAGGCGCCCCACGGCGTAGTCCGCGACGAAGTACCAGCGCCGGATCCGGCGAAACACGTCCGGCTCGTGGTCGCGCAGCCAGGCGAGCTTGTGCACCGTATGGATCGGCAGCCCGGGGAGGCCCGTGATCTCGTACAGCGTCGCGGCGCCGATCCGGGCCACGAGCGCCTCCGCCTGCGGGGCGCTGCGCGGGTCGAACCAGGCGATCACGGGATACAGCGGCTCGCCTCCCTCCGCGCACGGCACGCCGGCCTCCCCGACGCTCGTGGCGGCGATCGCCCGGACCGCCCCGGCGTCGGGCGCAGCCCGGACGGCCTCGCGCAGGACGGCGAGGGCGGCCTCCCAGAGGGCGCCCGGATCGTACTCCGCCTGCCCGCCGCCGGCCTCGCGCACCGGCAGGCGCCGCGACGCAATGTGGATGATCCGGCCCTCGTCGTCGCAGAGGAGCGCCTTGGTGTTGGTCGTGCCGAGGTCCAGGCCGATCAGGTACGCGCGGGTCATCCTCACTCCCGGGCCGGCCTCGTCCGTCTCCCCCGTGACCTACCCCTTCACCGCCCCAAACGTGAGGCCCCGCGCCAGGAACCGCTGGATGACCAGGGACAGCACGACGGGCGGCACGATCGCGATCAGCGAGTTCACCGCCGCGGTGTTGAAGTCGACGCCGCGCGTGCTGCGCGAGCTCAGGATGAAGAACGGCAGCGTCTGCGCGACGCGCGAGGTGAGCGTGCTCGCCAGGATCGCCTCATTCCAGTTGAACGCGAACACGATGATCGCGGTCGCGACGAGCCCGTTGACCGCGAGAGGGAGGCTGACCCGGCCGAAAACCCGGAGGTCGTTGGCCCCATCGATGAACGCCGCCTCCTCCAGCTCCACGGGGATGTCCCGGAACACGTCGCGCATGATGACGACGCCGAAGGGCAGCGTCACCGCGACGTACACGAGGATCAGCCCGATCTGGGTGTCGATCAGGCGGAGGTGGACCATCAGCACGAAGTAGGGAACGAGGACCACCGCGGGCGGCAGCACGCGCTGCGTGAGAAACCACACCGCGATGTCCCGGCCGGTCATCGGCCGGAACTCGTGCCGTGCGAGCGCGTACGCCGCCGGCGTGCCCAGCACCAGCACGATGAGCGTGGTGGCGATGCTGATGACGACGCTGTTCACGAGCGCACGGATCGCGGCCGGGTCGGAGATCACCGTCTGCCAGGAGCCGAGGGTGGGCTGGTACTGGATCCACGGCAGGAACGCACCCCGGGTGAACGTCTGCTCCGTCGTCTTGAGCGAGTTCTCCACCGCCCAGAAGAACGGGAACAGCACCCAGACCGCGACCAGGATGAGCCAGACGTAGAACAGCACCCGCTTGATCCCCCGGTACGGCTCGTAGATGCTCATCGGCGCCTCCGACGGTCACTCGATCTGCGCGCGCATCACGCGGAACAGGCGCAGGACGATGAGGAGCACCACCGCCAGGAAGAAGATCCCCATCGCCGACCCGTGGCCGAAATCGAAGAACTGCAGCGTCGTCAGGTACACCATGGCGCTGTAGACCTGCGTGCTCGTGCCGGGCCCGCCGCTCGTGAGGGCGAACGGGAGGCCGAATACCTTGAACGCCTCCATCAGACGGAGGAGGAACGCGATCGTGAGCACCGGCGCGATCGTCGGCAGCGCGATGCCGACAAACACCGGCCACTCGCCGCGGGTATCGAGCGCTGCCGCCTCGTAGAACTCCCCCGGCACGCTCTCCAGCGCGGCGAGGGCGACGAGAAAGACGAACGGCGTCCACCGCCAGATGTCCAGGATGATCGCGGCGGCCAGCCCCCAGAACGCGCTGGCGATCCAGGGCGGGTGCAGGCCGATGAACCCGAGGAAGAAGTTGACCGGGCCGCTGTCGGCATCGAAGAGCGTCACGCCGAGGTAGCCGAGCGCGACCCCCATCGTGAACAGCGGCGCGGTGAACAGCACACGGAAGAACTGCCGGCCCCACACCCGCTTGGTCAGCGACCACGCGAGCGCCACGCCGAACGCCATCTCGACCGCCACGGTCACGGCGACGTAGACGGCGGTGATCCAGGCGGCGTGCCAGAACGTGGGGTTGTGGAAGTTGTCCAGGTAGTTCTGGAAGGCGACGAACGCCGTGACGCCCTGGCCCAGGGCGTACTGCACCAGGCTGTAGTAGATCGCAGACGCCAGCGGGAACAGCGAGACGACGAGAATCCAGAGGACGGCCGGGACGAGAAACGCGTACTTGACGGCCCGGCTGCGGCGCACCGTCGCCTCCGACGCTCCCCCCGGCCCGCGCCGGCGGGGCGGTTACTCCAGCCCGATCGATTTCCGGTAGAGCGCGCGCTGCTTGTCCCTGCCGTACCGGTTAGTGATCCCCTCCCACTTCCTGGCCACGTCGTCCAGCGCCGCCTTCGGCTTCATCTGACCGGCCAGCACCGCGGAGACGTTCACGTCCAGCTCGTGCCAGTACTCCGCCGCGCCGGGGATGCGCAGGTACGTCTCCTGCAGCGGGGCGGTGAGCGCCTTGTAGTAGGCATCGGTGAACGACTTGACGTCGTGGGCGTTCCACCCTTGCTCCTCGTACGCCTTGATGCTGCCGGTGCCGGCGGGCGGCAGGAACTCGTAGGGCATCGACGGCTGGACGCCGGTCCACCCGTGGGTCGCGTTGAAGAACGCGTTCTTCTGGTTGGCCATGAACGCCATGAAGTCGTACGTCGCCTCCTTCTGCTTGGAGAATCGCGACAGCACGAGGTGCCAGGAGCCCCCGTTCACGTTGGCGACCTGATTGAGCGAGTACGACTTCCACTGGCCCGTCTTGGGGTTGAACGCGCGCTTCGTCCCCGGGATCGGGGCCGCACCAACCCTCCCCTTGACTTTGGACGCCTTGGGGTCTTGCGCCAGGGTCGGCAGGTCGCCCCACGTCGGCTCCATCACGGAGTGGCCGGCCAGGAACAGGTTCCACCCCTGCCCGAGGGTCCACTGGAGCATCGCCCGCGGCCCGTTCCGGACGAACCGGGCGTAGTCCTCGAGCGCCTTGACGTGCCCCTCGGAGTTGATGTACGGCTTCATCGAGTCGGGGTCGAACCAGAACGACTTGTTGTCGGGCGAGATCACGTAGGGCGCGGCGAGCGTCAGGAAGTGGAAGAACCCCTGCTCGTTGACCTTGGCGTGCAGGGCGATCCCCCAATCCGGCTGGCCGTCGCCGTTCCAGTCCCAGCCGGTGAAGAAGTCCGCAACGTCGTGCATCTCGTCCATCGTCCTGGGCGGGACGGGCAGATCGTAGCCGTGCTTCGCCTTGAACTTGGCGCGGTTGGCCGGCTTGGTGAGCACATCCTCGCGGAAGTACAGGATCTGCGCGTCGCCGTCGAAGAGCGCCCCGTACTGCTTGCCCTCCCACGTGTACAACGCCCGCATCGACGCGATCTGGTCGCTCGGCACCCAGTACGGGTGCTTGGGATCTTTGATGAAGTCGTCGAGCGGCACGATGTAGGGCTCCTTGGAGACGAAGAAATCGCCGTAGAACCACGCACCGGTCATGTACGCGTCGTACCGCCCGAGGCCGGTCGTGAGATCGGTGAAGATCTGCTGGTGCAGGGTCTCGATCGGCACCTCCGCGATGTTGATCTTGCCGCCCGTCTCCTCCTCCCAGTGCGGCACGTGGTACTTGGCGCCGTCCCCCACCGTGGCCTTGAGCACCATGACGTTGATCGTGATCCCCTTGTAGGGCTTGCCCTTGAGGAACGACACCCGCTCGGGCGTGATCGGGGACTCGTACGGAGCCACGGGCGAGCTCTGCAGGAGCTTGGAAGCGGCCTGGCCGGGGCCGAGCGCCGAGAGGGCGCCGCCTGCGCCGAGTGCCGCGCCCACCCCGGTGATCTTCAGGAACTCACGACGGCTCACCCGCTCTGCCATGGTCTCCTCCTCATCGAGGTGTCGAGCTGCGCCTTGCGGGCGCACGAAGGCCGCACGTGTCCGCCTGCGCACGGATGCGTGAAACGATCCTGCGGTATGCGCAGGGTTCGCGGCCCACCGCGCACGTCCCTGCCCCGCGCAGACGGTGCGTCCGCGCGAACGGGCGCGGTGCGCCGGGGGCCCTCCTGTTACTTACGTCGGACGCGGCGCGGCGGGTTCTCCGGACGCGTCCTTCCGGTACCGCTGGAGGAGCGTGCGGCGCGTCATCCACACCTGGCGCAACTCGGTGCGGCGCCCCTCCGCGAGGCGCCGCCGGCCCTTCGGGTGGTACCGGGCCATGAGATACCGCTCCCACCACGTCAGCCACCAGCGGGTCACCGCCGGCAGCGGCCGGTGCTCGAACCCCG
Source organism: Bacillota bacterium (assembly GCA_021324295.1). Classification (GTDB taxonomy): domain Bacteria; phylum Sysuimicrobiota; class Sysuimicrobiia; order Sysuimicrobiales; family Segetimicrobiaceae; genus JAJPJJ01. The sequence goes on along the minus strand of JAJPJJ010000082.1, from coordinate 43,321 downwards.
CGGCCTGCGCCTCCGCCCAGAAGAGGCTCGCGCCGCAGACGGCGTCGACCTCCCGGTACTCCGGCCGCGTGGCGAGGTCGTGCGCCAGCGCCGGCAGCAGGCGGAACACCTCGCGCCGGAAGCGGAAGCCGGCCGCGCCCCCGGCGTGGAGCGACGCGGCCCGCCGGTTGTCCAGGTGCAGCTCGCCGACCAGGTCCCCGGGGCTCACCACGGTCCCGTCCGCGAACACGAGCCGCTGGCCACGGTGGCGGATCAGGCCCATCCGAAAAATGTACCCGCCTTCCCCGATCGGCCGGATGCGGTACGCCCGCTCGAACCACCGCTCCAGGACGTCCAGCCAGCCCGTCACCGAGACGGCATCCTCTCTCGGACGGAGCGCACCTTGCCCTCGATGGACGAGGGAGCGTCCCGCCGGTCGTCGATCTTCATCACCGTGGAGACGCGCCGCGCGCCCCGCGCGAAGCACGCCTCGTGGATCTCCGGCACGAGCCGCAGGAGCGCCTCCAGGTCGCCCTCCACCACCGTGTGCATCGCGTTCAGCTCGTAGCGGAGACCGCTGCGCTCGATCGCCCGCACGGCCGCGGCCACGTACTCCCCGACGCTCGGAGAACCCGTCCCGATCGGCGTGACGCTGATCGCCATGATCGCCATGCGCGCACCCCCTGCGTATGCGGCGCGCCGCGGCCCGGAGCGGCCCGGAGCGCGGCCCTCCTGTCCAATCGACGCCCGGCGGCGGCGCTCCTGCCGGTCCCTCCTGGGGTGGCGCGCTGGCGCCGCCGGGGGCATGTGGAATGGCGGCTGCGCCCGGCGAAGTTACCGAGAGGGGGGATGCCCATGCCGCGCGATCTGCCGCTCGGAAACGGGGTGCTGCAGGTCAACTTCGACCTGGAGCACCGTCTCGTGGACCTCTACTATCCATACGTCGGGGGCGAGAACCACGCCCTCGGGCACCCGTTCCGGGTGGGCGTGTGGGCCGGCGGCCGCTTCGCGTGGGTCGGGGACGGCGGCTGGCACGGCACGCGACGGTACGTGCCGGAGACGCTCGTGACCGACGTGGATCTCGAGCATCCCGGGGTGGGGGTGCGCCTGGGCCTGCAGGAGTGCGTGGACTTCCACGTCAACGCGTTCCTCCGCCGGATCACCGTCCGCAACCTCGGCCCCGAGCCGCGGGAGATCCGCGTGTTCATGCACCACGACTTCCACATCAGCGGCACCGCGGACGGCGACACCGCGTACTTCGACCCGCAGAGCAAGGGGCTGTTCCACTATAAGGGGCGGCGGTGGTTCCACGCAAACGTGCTCACCCCGATCGGCGGGGGCTGGACGCAGTTCGCCACGGGCGTGAAGGAGTGGGACAACCGCGAGGGCACGTGGCGCGACGCGGAGGACGGCGTGCTCGGGATGAACCCGATCGCGCAGGGGTCCGTGGACAGCACCGGCGGCGTCGCGCTCATGATCCCGGGCGGCGGCGAGCAGGTCGTGTACTACTGGCTCCTCGCCGGCGAGACCTACGAGGAGCTGCGCCGGCTCAACCAGTTCGTGGCCCGGCGCGGCGCGGAGGCGCTCCTCCAGCGCACGCGCGCCTACTGGTACCTCTGGGCCAACAAGGAGACGATGGACTTCGGCCCGCTGCCGGCGGAGGTCGTCGCGGAGTTCAAGCAGAGCCTTCTCGTCGCGCGCACGCAGATCGACGACCGCGGCGCGATCATCGCGAGCACGGACTCCGACATCCTGCGCTTCGGCCGCGACACCTACGGGTACATGTGGCCGCGCGACGGCGCGCTGGTCGCCCGCGCGCTCGGCATGGCGGGCTACAACGATCTGACCCGGCCGTTCTTCCAGTTCTGCGGCGCGGTGATAACCGGTGAGGGGTTCCTGCTCCACAAGTACAACCCGGATCGCTCGCTCGGCTCGTCCTGGCATCCGTGGGCCGCGGACGGGGGACGTCGGTTCCCGATCCAGGAGGACGAGACCGCGCTGGTCGTATGGGCGTTGTGGATGCACTTCGCCGGGAACCGCGACGTGGAGTTCATCAAGCCGCTCTACCGGCCGCTCGTCAAGGAGGCGGCCGACTTCCTCGCCGCCTTCCGCGATCCCGCCACGGGCCTGCCGCTGCCGTCGTACGACCTCTGGGAGGAGCGCTACGGTGTGCACGCCTTCACCTGCGGCGCCGTCTACGGAGGCCTGGAGGCGGCCGGGGCGATGGCGCAGGCGTTCGGGGAGCGTGAGCACGCCGCGCGGTACCGCGAGGCCGCCGAGGCCGTCCGCGCCGGCGTGCTCGCGCGCCTGTGGAGCGAGGAGGCCGGCCGGTTCGGGCGCTCGCTGATCCCCGACGGCTCCGGCGGGAGCCGGCTCGACCTCGCGATCGACGCCAGCCTGGCCGGCCTGTGGGGCTTTGGGCTGCTCGCGCCCGACGATCCTCGGGTCGTGCGCACGATGCAGGCCGTCGAGCAGCGGCTGTGGGTTCAGACACCGGTGGGCGGGATCGCCCGCTACGAGGACGACCACTACCAGCAGGTGTCCCACGAGACCGGCCCGGTGCCCGGCAACCCATGGATCCTCTGCACGCTCTGGCTCGCCGAGTGGTACATCGCCCGGGCGCGATCCGCCGCCGAGCTCTCCCGTCCGCTCGAGTTGCTCCGCTGGGCGGTGTCGCGGGGGCTGCCGAGCGGCGTGCTGCCGGAGCAGGTGCATCCCTACGACGGCCGCCCGCTCTCGGTGTCACCGCTGACGTGGAGCCACGCGCAGTTCGTCCACGCCACGCTGCGGTACCTCGACCGTCTGCACGCGCTCGACCTCTGCCCCTCGTGCGGAATGCCCACGTACCGGCGGGCGGAGAGCAGCCTCATCCGGGCCCACGCGGGGGCGCGCGGGGTCCAGGGCGGCCCGCTCGCCGCGTTCGGGGACGCGCCGTGAGGGTACACTAGTGAGGCGCGCTCGACATCCCGGTATCATCCCTCCGGTTCTCGCCGTGTCACCCGTGTTCCCGCGGGGACCCCGGTGAGCGCCGCGCCCCCGGGGCCGGTGCCGGCCCGCGCGGGCCCCCTCGGCGCTCTGCGGCGTGCCCGCCGGACGAAGATCGTTGCCACGCTTGGGCCGGCGAGCACGACCGAGGCCGTCCTGCGCCGGCTACTGGCGGCGGGGATGGACGTCGCCCGCCTCAACTTCTCCCACGGCACGCGCGCCGGGCACGGCCGGACGATCCGGCTGCTCCGGCGGCTCGCCCGCGAGGCCGGGACGCCGCTCACGATCCTGCAGGATCTCCAGGGCCCGAAGATCCGGGTCGGCCGCCTCGCCGGACCGGTGCGCCTGGCGGAGGGCAGCGAGGTGACGCTGACCACGCGCCGCATCGTCGGGGACGCGCGCCGCATCCCTGTCGCGTTCCCGCGCCTCGCGCACATCGTCCGGCGCGGGCGGCGCATCCTCATGAAGGATGGCACGATCGAGCTGGCCGTCGTCGCGAGCCGCCCCCCGGAGATCCTCTGCCGCGTCCTGCGCGGCGGCGTCCTCGGGGAGCACCAGGGCGTCAACCTGCCGGGCGTTCGGCTGCGGGGGGCGGCGCTCACGCCGAAGGACGTCGCCGACCTTCGATTCGGGCTGCGGCACGGGGTGGACTACGTCGCGCTGAGCTTCGTCCGCTCGGCCGGCGACCTCCGGCATGCGCGCCGGGTGCTGCGGCGGCTCGGCGGGTCCGTGCCCCTCATCGCGAAGCTCGAGAAGGCCGAGGCGATCGACAACCTCGACGCCATCATCGCCGAGGCGGACGGCGTCATGGTCGCGCGCGGGGACCTCGGGGTGGAGATGGCCCCGGAGCAGGTCCCGCTCCTCCAGAAGCGCATCATCCGGCGCGCCAACGAGCGCGGGATCCCCGTCATCACCGCGACGCAGATGCTCGAGTCGATGGTCCACCAGGAGCGCCCGACGCGGGCGGAGACGTCCGACGTCGCGAACGCGATCCTGGACGGCACCGACGCGGTGATGCTCTCCGCGGAGACCGCGGCCGGCGAGCACCCCGTCGAGGCCGTGCAGGTGATGGCCGGGATCGCGCTCGCGGTGGAAGAGGCCGGCGCGTGGGCCGGTCCGATCCGCCGTCCCGCCCGTTCGACCGCGCTGCATGCGATCGGCGCGGCGGCGCAGGCGCTGGCGGGCGACCTGCGGGTGAGCGCGATCGTCGTCCTGACGACGACCGGAAGATCGGCGCGGCTGCTCTCGCAGCTCCGGCCGCCGGTGCCCGTGCTCGCGTGCACCGAGGACGAGCGCGTGGCGCGCTCGCTCGGGCTCTCGTGGGGCGTGCGCGCGATCGTGCTGCCGTTTCAGCGCACGACCGAGGCGATGGTCCGCGTGCTCGACGCGGAGCTCCGGCGGCGCCGGCTCGTCCGGCCCGGCGAGGCGCTCGTGATCGTGGGTTCCGTGCCGCTGATCGCGCGCGGCCGGACCAATTTCGTCCAGCTCCACCGCGTCGCACGCGACGCCGGCGCCCCTTCGCGGGAAGAATCGGGCGCCCCGCGTCGTTCCCCGTGAGCGTGACCGGGGCCGCACGATGTGGCGTGCGGGCCGCGGCAGGGGGTGCACGGCATGGACGAGGCGCGCAAGGTGATCATCCTGGGCTCGGGGTCCGCGGGCCTCACCGCCGCGATCTATGCCGCCCGCGCCCAGCTCCGGCCGCTCGTCGTCGCCGGGAGCCAGCGCGGCGGGCAGCTTGCGCTCACCACGGATGTCGAGAACTTCCCGGGCTTCCCGGACGGAGTCCAAGGCCCCGAGCTGATGGAGCTGCAGCGCCGGCAGGCGGAGCGGTTCGACGTCGACTTCATCGACGAGGACGCGACGGCGGTCGACCTGCGCCGGCCGCCGTTCGAGGTGACCGTGGCCGGCCGCACGCTCCGGGCGCAGGCCGTGATCATCGCGACGGGGGCCAGCGCCAACTGGCTCGGATTGCCCAACGAGCAACGCCTGATCGGACACGGCGTCTCCTCCTGCGCGCCGTGCGATGCGTTCTTCTTTCGCGAAAAGGAGGTGGCGGTCGTCGGCGGTGGCGACTCCGCGATGGAGGAGGCCCTCTTCCTCACGAAGTTTGCGTCCCGGGTGACGATCATCCACCGGCGGGACCGGTTCCGGGCGAGCAAGATCATGGCGGAGCGAGCGCTCCGGCACGCGAAGATCGATGTGCTCTGGGACACCGTCGTCGAGGACGTGCTCGGCGACGGAAAGGTCACCGGCCTGCGGCTGCGCAACGTGAAGAGCAGCGCGCGGAGCGACCTCCGGGTGGACGGGCTCTTCGTGGCGATCGGCCACCACCCCAACACGGAGCTGTTCCGGGGGCAGATCGAGCTGGACGACGCCGGGTACGTCGTGCTCAAGGAGCACACGATGACCAGCGTCCCCGGGGTGTTTGCCGCCGGGGACGTGCACGACCGCCGCTACCGGCAGGCGGTCACCGCCGCGGCGTGGGGATGCATGGCGGCGATGGATGTCGAGAAGTACCTGGAGGGCACCGACCTGCCACGCTGAGCCTCTCCCCCTCGCTGCTGCGGTTCCTCGACGCGATCCTCGCGCGCGAGTGGCTGGTCACGAACGGGCTGGGAGGATACGCCTCCGGAACCGTCGCCGGCGCGTGCACCCGGCGCTACCACGGGCTGCTCGTCGCCGCGCTCCTCCCGCCGGTGCGCCGCGCGGTCCTCGTCGCCAAGGTCGACGAGGCGCTCGAGGTCGGAGGCCGCCGCTTCGAGCTCGGCACCAACGAGTACCACGACGGCACGATCGACCCGCAGGGTTACACCTATCTCTCCGCGTTCCACCTCGATGGCGCGATCCCGGTCTGGAGGTACACGGTCCCCGGCGCCTCCCTCGAGCGGGCGGTGTGGATGGCCCACGGCGAGAACAGCACGTACATCCGGTACCGCCTGGCGCCGCGCAGCCATCCGGCGCGGCTCATCGTCCGGCCGTACTTGACCGAGCGGGACTACCACGCGACGACGCGGGGCGATCCCGGCCGGGCGCTCGCCGTGACGCCGGTCCCCTCCGGGATCCGGGTCGAGCCATGGCCCGGCGCGGTGCCGTATACGCTCCGGATGAGCCGCGGCGCGTTCACCACAGGCGGCACCTGGTACTGGAAGCTCCTGCACCGCGTCGAGCGAGCGCGGGGCCTCGACGACCTCGAAGACCTCTACGTCCCCGGGACCTTCGAGGCCGAGCTGCGGCCCAAAGACGAGGTGATGCTGCTGGCGACCTCGGAGCCGGACACGGACGGTCGCAGCCCGCTCGGGGGGGCCGCTTACCGGAGGGAGCGGGCGCGCCAGGGGGCCCTGCTGCGGCGCGCCAGGCATCTGCCCCCGGACCCCGCGCCGCTCCCGGAGGCAGGGGGTCTTGCGGCGCGACTCGTGCTCGCCGCCGACCAGTTCCTCGTGCGTGGCCGGGGACGGCGCAGCGTCATCGCCGGCTACCCGTGGTTCACCGACTGGGGGCGCGACGCGCTGATCGCCCTCCCCGGCCTCACGCTGGCGACCGGCCGGCACCGGGAGGCGCGGGAGATCCTTCTCTCGCTGGCCGGCACGGTCGACGAGGGGATGCTGCCCAACCGGTTTCCCGACGACGGGGCGCCACCGGAGTACACGAGCGCCGACGCCGCGCTCTGGTACTTCTGCGCGCTCGAGAGCTACCTGGCCCGCGTGCCGGACCGGCCGTTGCTCAAGCGCGTGTTCCCGGCGGTCGCTGAGATCGTCCGCCGCTACCGCGCCGGGACGCGCCACGGGATCCATGTGGATCCCCGAGACGGCCTGCTCGCGGCCGGCGCCCCCGGGCTCGCGCTCACGTGGATGGACGCCCGCGTCGGGGGACGCGCGATCACCCCGCGGCATGGGAAGCCCGTGGAGCTGAGCGCGCTGTGGTACAATGCCCTCCGCGCGATCGCGCGCTGGGCCGCGATCCTGGACCGGGAACCGGACGCGTACGATGCGGAGGCCGCTCGGCTGCGCGAGGCGTTCGCGGCGCGGTTCGTCAACCCGGCGGACGGGTATCTCTACGATGTGATCCGACCCGACGGGACGCCCGACGACGCCCTGCGCCCGAACCAGATCCTCGCCCTCTCGCTCCCGCACCCCGTCGTAGAGGGGGCGCTCGCCCGGACGGTCCTGGAGGCCGTCACCGCCCGGCTGCTGACGCCGCTCGGACTGCGGTCGCTCGCGCCGGGCGCGCCGGGGTACCGGGGCGTCTACCGCGGGGGGCCGGCGGAGCGGGACGAAGCCTATCATCAGGGCACCGTGTGGCCGTGGTGGCTCGGGCCCTACGCCGTCGCGCTCCTCCGGGTGACCGGCGACCGCGCCCGGGCGCGCGGCCTGCTCACGCCGTTTCGGGCGCACCTGCTCGAGGCGGGGCTGGGGACGGTGAGCGAGATCTTCGACGGCGATCCGCCCCACCGGCCGCACGGCTGCATCGCCCAGGCGTGGAGCGTCGCCGCCCTGCTCGAGGTGTGGGAGCTGGCGGGAGGTGACGGTGCGTGAACGAGCGGCTGTGGGAGTTGTATCAGCGGGTCTGCCAGGAGGAGGTCCGGCCTCTGGACGAGTTCGTCGACCGGCTCCTCGCCGGCGAGTGGGGCACGTTCCCCAAGGAAGACGTCCTCGAGCTGCTGCACGAGATCGAGGGGCAGATGCTGTCCAACATCCAGGTCAAGGCGATGGAGGGGCCGCAGTTCGCCGGAATGGCCGACGAGGTGAGCGAGCAGACGCAGAAGGAGCTCGAGGAGCTGGTCGCCCGCGTCGAGCGCGCGTACGCCCGGGAGTAAGGCAACCGCCGCGGCGCCACCGCGGCGGGGCGATCAGAACAGGAAGCGCCCGTTCCGGTAGATCAGCTCCCCGTCGCCGTAGACCTCCGCCCCGGTGCCCCGCAGGTCGAGGATCATGTCCCAGTGCAGGCCCGAGACGTTCTCGCCGCCCGTCTCCGGATACGCCGCGCCGAGGGCCATGTGCAGCGTCCCGCCGATCTTCTCATCGAACAGGATGTTGCGGGTCCACTGCTGGATGTCGTAGTTGAGGCCAAACGCGAACTCGCCGAGCCGGCGCGCGCCCTCGTCGATCTCCAGCATCTGGGCGAGGAGCTCGCCGCCCTTTGCCGCGCTCGCCTCCGCCACGCGACCGTCCGTGAAGCGCAACCGGACGTCGGTCACCTCGCGCCCGCCGTAGATCGCCGGAAATGTGAAGCGCACGGTGCCGCGCGTGGCGGCCTCGACGGGGCCGGTGAACACCTCGCCGTCGGGGAAGTTATGCTCGCCGGCGGCGCTGATCCAGCGCCGGCCCGCGACCGAGACGGTCAGGTCGGTGTCGGGCGCTGCGATGCGCAGCTCCCTGATCGCCCCCAGGCGCGAGGCGATCGCGGCCTGTTCGCGCGCCACCTGCTCCCACGCGGCCACGGGGTCGTCCCGGTCGAGGTGGCCGGCCGTGTACACGAAATCCGCGTACTCCGCGAGCGACATCTCGGCTTCCTGGGCATCGGCCTGGGTCGGTGCCTGGGTTAGGCACCACCGCAGCTCGCCCGTCGCCGACCGCTCCATGAAGCGCCGGTTGACCTCGCGCATCGCCTCCCGGCGGATGCGCATCCGCGCCGGGTCGACGCGTGTCAGGGCGCGCGTATTGTACGCGCCGAGGAACGCCAGCTCGGCGTCGAGGGTCTCGATCTCCCGGCGGTCCAGATCCGAGACGAACCGGAGCTGGTCGTCGGTGGCCGTCTTGTAGTAGATCTCGTCCAGCCCGTCGACGGAGACGCGCACGGTGGGGTGGGCGCCGACGAGCAGCGCCTCGCGGTACGCGGCCGCGATCTGCGGCGCCGCGAGGGCGGTGCCCCGGATCCGCACGAGCTCCCCTTTGCGGAGCTTGAGCGAGTAGTGGACGAGGACGCGGGCCAGCTTCTCGATGCGGGGATCCATGGTCCCTCCAAGGTGTTCCGCCCGGGCGAGCCCGGATCCTCCGGGCGGCCGGAGCCCGGGTGGGCGGCTGCGCCGGTCGTTGTGCCGCGGCGCATCCGCCGCGTCGGGACAGGAGGCGCTCCGATGACCGGAGGGCCCCGCCCTCTCGAGCAGCGCCCTCCGGGACGAGCGAGGGTGAAACGCGATTAGCGCTTCTTGCCCTTCTTGGCTGCCTTCTTCTTGGTCGCCATGGATCGGGCCCTCCTTTCGATTTTTGGTGTCCAGGGGGGCCGGTTTTGCCCCTCGATACCCCACATACGACATTAGTTTCTATTTTCCTCCTGGGAAAGCGAGAAAATTTTAAAGATTTTGAGAGAACACGAGGGGAGAGCCCCCAAGGCTCGAATTCTCCCAAATTCAATCGGCTTGGTCCCCGTCACTGGGTTGCAACCTTCGCGCTCGTATACTTCCAGAACACGCGTCCTGTGCCGCCGCGGTGCGTTCCGCCCAGCGGAACGGCCGCCGGGCCGTCCGGGCGTACACACGTGCGCCGCCGCGGCAGGCGTGGCCGGCCGCAGGAGCCCCGCGTTGCGCATCGATGTCGGGCCATCTACGCATCCCGCGGGGCTCGACGTGTTTCGATAGCTGACTTTCTCTGTATATGTGCCCCGGGCCTGGCCCCGCAGGGGGACGACGGGCCTGGCGGGGTGAACTGTGAGGATCGTGGCTCCGAGGTGCGCGCGGGCGCTGATGCTGCTTGCGGGCGCGGCCTGTGTGTGGGGTGGACCCTCCCCGGCGGCCGGCGCGTCGGCTATCGAGCGGCTGCGCGGCATCTACCTGCAGCAGGCGATCGAGCTCGCGACCGTCGGAGACCGCGAGGTCGTGCTGACCCGGATGACGCGGTTCCGAAAGTGCGGCAGCCGGCGGGGGCTCGCCGAGGACTTCAACGCGCACACCGTGGACGTGCTGGGGCAGCAGGTAGCCGGGATCGGGTTCGTCGCCGGCATCGTGAACGCCATCGACGACTGCCCGGCCGCGGCCCCCGGCGCGGCGCGCGGCGGCAGCGAGCGGTAGGCGCGATGCCGGCCCTGCGGGGGCGCGTCTACGAGATCCTGCGGTGCGTGCCGCAGGGCAAGGTCGTAACGTACGGCCAGCTCGCGCTGCTGGCGGGCCACCCGCGCGCGGCGCGCCAGGTGGGATGGATCGCCCACGCGGGCGGCCCCGACCTGCCCTGGCAGCGCGTCGTGAACCGGTTCGGCGGTCTCGCGTCCGGGTACCGCGGAGGGCGACAGGGCCACCGGCACGACCTGGAGCGCGACGGCGTGCGCGTCCGCGAGGACCTGACGGTGGACCTCCAGCGGTATCAGTGGTGGCCGGACGGGCGGACGCGGCGGCGTCTCGGCGTGGGCGACGAGGTCCTCGCGCTGCTCGCCCGGCCGCTCAGCACGCGAACCCTGCCCGGTCAACCGCCGCGATCTCGACGCGGTCGCGCCCCTGCTGCTTGGCCCGGTAGAGAGCCTGATCGGCGGCGCGGAGCAGGTCGCCCGCGGTCGAGCCGTGGTCCGGAAACACCGCGACCCCGAGGGAGAGGGTCACCGTCCCCAGTCCCCGGCCCCGGTGCGAGAGGCTGAGATGTCTGCTCGCCTCGCTCAGCTGGTGGGCGCGCGCCGCCGCGTCCTCCAGCGAAGCGCCCGGCAGGATCAACATGAACTCCTCGCCTCCGTAGCGGCAGGCGATGTCCTCCTTGCGGATCCGGCTCTGGAGAAAGTCGGCGAACGTCGCGAGCACCACGTCGCCCGTCTCGTGTCCGAACATATCGTTGATATGCTTGAAGTGGTCAAGGTCGAACACGACCACCGCGAGCGGCTGGGCCAGACGCTCGGCACGCCGTAGCTCCCGTTCGAGCGACTCCTCCAGGTACCGGCGGTTGTAGAGCCCGGTCAGCGGGTCCCGGATCGACTGGGAGCGCAGGGTTTCCCGCAGCTTCAAGTTGTCCAGCGCGAGCACGATCCGCTCGGCGACGCTGCTCGCGAGCTGCCGGTACGCCTGCACGAGCCCCGCGTCCTGCGTGTCGAAGCGCAGATGCAGGACGCCCAGCGTCTCTCCCTGACCCACCATCGGCACGCACACCGACGCGGGCGGCGCTGGATCGCCGAGATGCCGGCAGAGCAGCTCGGAGTCCTCGCTCATATGGACACGGCCCCGGCGGAGCGCCCAGCAGTCGTCCCGGCCAAAGATCTCGTCTCCCAAGGGGCCGGGCCCCCATGTGGCCACAGCCTCGACGAGGTTCCGAGCCTGGCTCACCATGTACATCGCGCCCGGACACTCGGGGAACAGGTCACGCGCGGACCGCGCGATCGCGCGGTACGCCTCCTCGAGGCTGTGACAGGCTTGGAGCAGCTCCCCCAGCTCCCTGATCAGGGACAGCTCGCGGTTGTGCCGCTCCAGCTCCCGGGCCCAGAAGGTCAGCTTGCCGTTGGCCTCCCGGAGCGCGTCCTCGGTGCGCTTGCGCTCGGTGATGTCGCGGTAGTTCACGGCGACCGCTCCCACGCTGGGTTCCTCGAGGAGGTTGACCGCGACCGCCTCCACCCACCGCCATGAGCCGTCCCGGTGGCGGATCCTCGCCTCGGCGGTGATGCGGGAGCCCGGCTCCCGCACGAGCGTGGCGAACAGCGCCTGGAGGCGTTCCCGGTCGCCCGGGTGCACGATCTCGAGCTCGTCGTGGGCCGCAAACTCCTCCGCCTGGTAGCCCAGCACCCGGGCGGTCGAGGGGCTGGCGTAGAGCACGGAGCGGTCGGCCCCCAGCAGCGCGATCGCATCCGAGCTGTGCTCGACCAGCGCGCGGAAGCGCCGCTCGTCCAACAGGGACCGCACGAGCCGCTCCTCGGCGTGCTTGCGTTCTGTGATCTCGACCATCGTCAGCCCCACACCCGCCTTGCCGCTGCGCCCGCGAAGCGGGAAGGAGCAGACGCTCCACTGCCGGTGCGCGCGCGGCGACACCTGTTCGGTCACCTCCACGTCGACGGGCGTCCGCGCGTCGAGCACGCGTTGCAGGACCGGCTCGAGGGCCGCCGCGATGCCGGGCATGAGATCGCGCATCCGGCAGCCCCGGTGCGCGCGCCGCGGGCGGCCGGTGATGCGCGCCAGGGCCTCGTTGACACGGAGGAAGCAGAGGCCGGCGTCGAGGATTCCGAGCCCGGAGGGCGCCGCCAGGAAGAACGAGCGAAGCCAGCCATGTGGCAGGGCCGGCGGGCGGGAGCCGCGGAGCATTTGCCTCATCGGTAGAACACTCACCGCACAGACATCGCGATGCGCGTCGTCGATATCTGCCAATTCGCCCCGCGGGGGCGCTGACTCTTTGTTCGGCGGCTCATCTTTCGGACTAGTCCGGTCGATCCACCCTCACGAGCCGGTGCGGACGGCGGGTTGGCTCAGGGATGTGATCGGCGGCCGCGGTCGCCGACCGCCCTGGCGATCCAGAAGACGCTCCATGCCACCATCGCGATCCCGGCGAGGGCCAGCCGCGTCACGTCGACGATCGAGGTCACGCGGGTCGCCTGATCCGTGACCTCCACGACGGCCAACGGCCGGATCGAAACCCCGCCCCCACCGCCGCCTCCCTCGCCGCTCTGATCCTGCACCGCTCCCCGGCCTCGGCCACTCCCCATGCCGAAGCCGTAGCGAAGGCGGGCGACGGGAATGATCGTGCGGCCGCGGACCTCCATCGGCTCACCGAACACCGTCCTGGTCGCCGCCGCGCCCTGCATCTGGCCGATCCGGTCGAAGAGCTTCTCAAGCATCGCCGCTCTCCTTCGCCCTGTGGCCTGCCGCCGATCGCCGCCCAGCCGGGGGGCCGTGCGCGACGCTCTCCCCCACACGTCCCGATCATGCGAATATAGATCTCCCCCTCGGCGCCTCCCGCCAATCACGGTCGGCGAGCGCGGGCCGGCGCGGCGCCACGAACGTCCTCTCGCCATTCGTTTGGCGCAGGCCATCTGATCGGGTGAACGAGGAGCGGCGCCGTCGTTTCCCTGTAGGCTGGGGTCGTTCGGGGGAAGGACGTCCGCGGGCTACCCAATGGCGCTGCCCCGTCGCTCCGTGCTCGTACCGGCGTGCTGGCTTGCCGCGCTGCTGGCGGCCGTCGCCCGGCCGGCATCGCCCGAGGTCGCAGGCGACATCAGCGCGACCGTCGTCGCGACGCGCGGCGCCGTGCCGCAGAGCCAGGTCGTTCCCGGCATCGAGACAGCGCTCCTCGCGCTGCTGAACGAGACCCGGCGGCAGCACCACCTGGCGCCGCTCATCATGAACGACTCGCTGCGGTCGATCGCGAGGCGGCACTCGCAGGAAATGGCGCTGGCGGGCTACATCGGGCACGGCTCCGTCGGCGGCGAGTCGTTCGTGGAGCGGCTGTCGCGCGTCGTGCCGGCGGGGATGCTCGTGGGAGAGAACGTGACGTCTGCCAGGACGACCGAACAGGCACACGTGCACTTCCTGGCCAGCCCCGGGCACCTGCGCAACATGGTGCACCCCGCGTTCCACAGCGTCGGCATCGGCGTCGCCACCGCGGGCGCGGCGGGCTTCATCGTCACGGAGGACTTCGCCGAGTAGCGCGGGCGCCTCGCTCGGCCGCCTCTCCTCAGAGTTCTGGTAAACCACCGATAAACGCGCAGAGAACTTCCATTGACGACGCGCGCGCGCGCCCGGTATAGTGCCGCCGACACCGCCCGGCGCCTCAGATCACGGCGCCCCGCCGTCAGCGGGAGGGATGCGGTGGCGATTCGCGTGCTCCTCGTCAACGCGCAGCCCCTGGTACGGGAAGGGATCAAGTACGGGCTCCGCGCCGAGCCGGACATCGAGATCGCGGGAGAAGCGGGCACGGACCAGGACGCCGTCGCCGCGGCCGCGCGATTGCGCCCGGATGTGGTCCTGATCGATGTCCGGCTGCCCGACCGGGATGGCATCAAGACCATCCGGGCGATCAAGCAGCAGTGCCCCAAGACCGAAGTCCTCGTCGTCACCCCGGTGGACGCGTACCAGAGTTTCCAGGAAGCGGCGCGGGCGGGCGCTGTGGGCTACGTGCTGGACGATATTGCGCCCGTGCACTTGGCGAGCGCGATTCGCGGCGTGCGGGAGGGCAAAGCCGCGCTCAGCCCGTCGATCGCGCGCCAGTTGGTGAACTATCTCTCCACCACCGGCGGCTCGCCGACTCCGCTGTCCCGCTTCCACGGGCTCACACAGCGCGACGTCGATGTGCTCCGCCTGGTCGCGCAGGGCCTGAGCGACAAGGAGATCGCGGGCAGGCTCTCGGTGTCCGCGGCCACGGTGAAGACCCACCTGCGAGCGATCTATCGGAAGCTCGGGATCCGCAATCGCGCCCAGGCGGTGGCGTTCGCCCTGGAGAAGGGGGTGCTCAGCGGGACGCACGTGGCGCCCGGGAGGGATTCCTGAGTGGCGCCGTAGCGCCGGCGGGGCTACGGCGCGAGCACGACCTCCAGGATCTGCGGCTCGCCGATTAGGTCCTCGGCCGGCGGCAGCGGTTGCCCCGGCTGCGGGAGCCCGGCCGGCGTCGCGGCGGGCACGAGGACCGTCACGACGCTGTCGGGGGCAACCTGGGCCTCCTGCGAGCCCGCGGGAGACGGGATGAGGACCCGCACGCTCTTGACCCAGCCCCGCGGGAGCGGGCGCGTCTCCCCAATCGAGAGCAGCACCTGCACGAACGCCCCCCGGGCGCCGGCCGCCGGCGCCCCGAGCTGGACCTCCACCCGGACCCGCTGTCTCGCAAACTCGGCGTACGCGGAGGGCGGCACCACCCGGGTCTGCCGCGCGCCGGGCGCGGCCGCGAGGTCGGGGCCCGCGGTAACCGCCACGGTGTAGCTGGTGACGACATCCGCCTCGATGACCGTGTCGACCGTGAACGGGGCGGCCGCGCCCGGCGCGAGCGCCGCGAGCGTGCTCTGCTTCTCGAATTGCTCGCCGCTCCTGCGCTGGAACGTCACCGTCACGGACACCGGCTCGATCCGCTCCGTGCCGGTGTTCACGACCTGCCCCGTCACGCGGAGCAGGCCGGCCGCGTTCACCATCTCCGCGAGCCCCTTGATGGCGACCCCGGCCGGCGCCGCACCCTGTGTCTCCTGCGGCTCCCTCGCCGGCGCCGGAGGGGCCGGCGCCTGCGGGCCGCGCGCCGGAGCGCCGGGCGGGGTGGCGGGCGGCCCCATGGCGATCCGCTCCATGACGAAGACCTCGACCGCCCGGCCCCCGCGGAACACCAGGCCGATTCCCTGGAACGGGAACGTCACGATCGTATCCGCCCCCACCTGCATGAACGCCTCGTTCAGGTCGCCCACGAGCGCGGCGACCTCCTCGAGCGCGGCGCCCACCCCCACGCCGCGGGCGGTTCGGAACTGCGGGCTCGTCGTGCTGAGCCGCACCGCGACGCCACCCTCGAGCGAGGCGGCGATACCCCAGCGGGGGAACACGAGCTGCCCCGCCGGCGCCTGCACGGGACGGCCGAGCGCAGCCACTAGGCCGGAGGCGGACATCCCGATCCGCGCCGGGCCGATGGAGTCGCCGGGACGGATCAGCTTCGTGGCATCGGCGTGGGCCGCCTGCGGGGCCAGAGAGGCGAGGGTCGCCGCGAGGGTCAATGCAAGCGCTGCGCGATATCGCAGACCGGCAGACCGGAGCCTGTCTCTCATGTGCGCTCACCCGATCCTTTGGAGCCGCCGTTCGACGAGAGCGGTGTGCCTCCCTTTGTCATCCAGCCGGGCGCGCCCCCGACCCGCTCGCCCGAGGCGAGCCGCCGCCCCTTGGCCGTATCCGGGCGGCGGCTCTCGGGCAACCCGTCCGACCACATCGCGCGGCCTGCCCGCGCGGCATCGCAACGCTCCGTTGTACTGTCGTAACAATGTACCCAAGACGGTGCCGGGCTAGCGGGACCCCGACGTGATCCCCGCCGGACGATGACGGCGGGGAACGGACGGTGCGTGTCCCCGGCACGGGAGGCATGCGCCGCCAGGGCGGAGAACACGGGGACCTGTGAGCACCCTCATCGTTGCCACGGAGCGCGCGCTCCTGATCGCTCGCCGTGCCTCTGCATGGTCGGTCGAGGAACACCTCAAAGGCCGGTCTCCCACGTGCATCGCCGCGGACCCCCACGATCCGTCGCGGGTGTACTGCGGGACCAGCGGCCACGGGGTGTGGCGCAGCGACGACGGCGGACGGACCTGGGGGCCGGCGGGATCGGGCATCGCTCACGCGGACGTCACCGCCGTGGCGGTCAGCCCGATGGAGCGCGGCCACCGGCCCGGCGTGGTGTACGCGGGAACGGAGCCGAGCGCGGTCTTTCGCTCCGGCGATGGGGGCGAGACCTGGAGCGAGCTCTCAGGGCTGCGGACCCTCCCGTCCGCCCCCACGTGGAGCTTCCCGCCGCGGCCGCACACGCATCACGTGCGGTGGATCGAGCCCGACCGGGCCGTCGCGGGTCGCGTGTTCGTCGCGATCGAGGCCGGCGCGCTCGTCCGGACGCTCGACGGCGGACGGACGTGGACGGATCGCGTGCCGGACGGGCCGTACGATACGCACACCGCGGCCACCCACAGGCTGGCGCCGGGCCGCGTCTACTCTGCGGCGGGCGACGGGTATTTCGAGAGCGACGATGGGGGCGACCGGTGGAGACGCGACGTCGACGGGCTGCGGCACCGATACGTGGTGGGCCTTGCGGTCGACCCGGCGGACCCGGAGACGGCCATCGTTTCGGCCGCGGACGGCCCCTGGGCGGCCTACAGCCCGCGGAGCGCCGAGGCGCACGTCTACCGGAAGACGATGCGGCGCCCGTGGGAGCCGGCGACGCAAGGGCTCCCGGACGCCCGGGGGACGACGGTGAGCCACTTCGCGACGCACCCCGGAGAAAGGGGCGTCGTGTACGCGGCCAACAACCACGCGGTGTACCGCTCCGCCGACGCGGGACGGACCTGGAAGGCGCTCGACATCTCCTGGCCTGGCGGCGCCCTCGCAGACGGTGTCGAGGCGATGGCCTGCCTTGCGAGCTGAGTCGCGCACACCGCGGGCGCACGCGGGCGGGACCGCCGCTACCCGGTCGGGATGTACCCGCGCTCCTTGTCCACGACGTTGAGGAGGGGCGCGCCGGCGAGCCAGCGGCGAAAGTTCTCGACGAACAGCTGAGAGAGCGCCTCGCGATGGCCGGCGAAGTCACCCGACATGTGCGGGGAGACGATCACGGTGGGAAGCTCCCAGAACGGGTGATCGTGCGGTAGCGGCTCGTCCACAAAGACATCGAGGGCCGCTCCCGCGATCCGGCCCGACCGGAGGGCATCCAGGAGAGCGGCCTCGTCCACCACCGCGCCCCGGGCCACGTTGATCAGGCGCGCCGTCCGCTTCATCCGCGCCAGCGCCGCCGCCCCGACCAGGCCTCGTGTGTCGGGCGTGAGCGGCAGCGTGAGCACGACATAGTCCGCCTCCGGAAGGACGGCGTGGAGCTCCTCGACGGCCGCCACGCGTTCGAAGTCGGGATCCGCGTCGCGGCGCCGGCGAGCCACCCCGAGCACGCGCATGCCCGCGGCGCGGGCGAACCGCCCCACCTCGCGTCCGATGCTGCCCGCCCCAACGACGAGGACGGTCCGGCCCTCCAGGCGGTCGGTCTCCCGGTGCTGCCACGCGCGGCGCCGTTGGAGCTCCAGCGTCCGCGGGAGGTCCTTCGCCAACGCCAGCATGAGCCCGAGGACGTACTCCGCCATGGCGCGGTCGAAGATGCCCCGCGAGTTCGTGAGCACGACCGGGCTGCTCACGAGCCCGGGGAAGAGCACGGCATCGACGCCGGCGCCGGCAAGATGGATCCACCGGAGGTCGCGGGCCGCCGGCCACGCCTCGCGGAGCATCCGCGATCGGAAATCGGCGACGAAGAGAACCTCGGCGCCCGGCAGCGCGGCCCGCAGGGCCTCCAGGGATCCCGCGTACCGGACCTCGGCCGCGCCCGCCACCGACTCGAGCCCCGGGGGGCGCTCCCCGTGGTGGAGCACGACGACCGTGGGCCGCGACGCGTCGAGGGTCATGCAGGCGCGTGGACGGAGCCCGGGGCCGGCCCCTCGCCGCGCGGCCGGCGCGCGCTACAGGGTTGGGGCCACGCTCCGACCGACCGCGCGGAGCGCACCGTCCAGGATCTCGAGGCCCGATGTCACCTCGTCGTCGGTGGCGACCAGGGGGACGAGGATCCGCACGACGTTGTTGAACAGCCCGCACCGGATGACGATCAGCCCCTGCTCGCGGCACCGCGCGAGGACCGCGCCGGTCTCCTCCGGCGCCGGTTCCCGCGTCTCGCGATCGCGGACGAGCTCGAGCGCCGCCATCGGCCCGAGAGCCCGCACCTCGCCCACAAGCGCGTGCCGGCCTGCCATCGCGCCCAAGGCGGCCTGGATGCGCTCGCCGAGATGGCGCGCGCGCTCCACTAGGCGCTCCTCCTCGAACACGTCGAGGACCGCGAGCGCCGCGGCGCACGCCACCGGGTTCCCCGCGTAGGTGCCCCCGAGCCCGCCGGCTTCGGGAGCGTCCATCACGTCGGCCCGGCCGACGACCGCGCTCAGCGGCAGGCCGGCCGCCAGCGACTTGGCGACGACCATCACGTCCGGCACGATCCCGAAGTGCTCGCACGCAAACATCCGCCCCGTGCGCCCGAATCCCGTCTGGATCTCGTCGGCGATGAGCAGGAGCCGGTGGCGGTCGCACAACGCGCGGAGCCCGGCCAGGAACTCCCGCGGGGGCACGATGAACCCGCCCTCGCCCTGCACCGGCTCCACGATGATCGCGGCGACGCGCTCCGGCGCCACGACGGTATGGAACATGCCCTCGAGCGCCGCGAGGCAGGCCCGCGCGCACTGCTCGGGCCCGGGCCGGCCCGGGAACCGGTACACGTACGGGAACGGCGCGTGGTAGATCTCCGGCGCGAACGGTCCGAACGATGTCTTGTAGGGATGCTCCTTGCCCGTGAGCGCCAGCGCCCCCAGGGTACGGCCGTGAAAGGCGTTCGTGAACGCGATGACCGCGGGGCGCCCCGTGTACGCGCGCGCGATCTTGACCGCGTTCTCGACCGCTTCCGCGCCGCTGCTCAACAGCAGGGTCTTCTTGGGAAAGGCGCCGGGCGTGAGCGCGGCGAGCCGCTCCGCCACCGCCACGTACCCTTCGTACATCACGACCTGGAAACAAGTGTGCAGGAAGCGGTCCGCCTGCTCCTTGATCGCCGCGACCACGCGGGGATGGCAGTGGCCCACGTTGAGCGTCCCGATCCCGCCCGCGAAGTCGATGTACGTGCGGCCGTCGGCGTCCGTGATCCGGGCGCCGCGGCCGGAGGCGATGAACAGCGGGGTCGCGTTGGCGACGCCCCGGGGCACGGCCGCCTGCCGGCGCGCGGCCCACGCCTGGGACACCGGACCGGGGGCGGTCGCCGCGCGGGTGCTCACGTCCTTGGCCATGGGCGACTCCTCGTCACGATGGTGGGTGTCGCAGGCTACTACGGCGCACGCCGGGCGGTCTCCTGCGGTGCCGGCCTGCCGCGGCTGGGAGCCGGCACCCGGGTACGTACGTCCGGCACACGACGCGCACTACATCGCCCGCCGGTCGAGATCCGGCCCCTCGCCCGGCCCGTACACCTGCATGAACTCCGTCTCCAGCCCCGAGAGCTTGTCCTGGAGGAACGCCACCCATCCTTCGGAGTGCTTGTGCGGGCCTGTGACCCGACAGCTCGCGCACGGCTTGAGCGTCGCGCCGCGCTGCACGGCGGCCGCGATCTCCCGCGCGATATCGTCGGTGGTGTAGCAGATGTGGTGGACGCCTTCGTCGCCGTGGTCCGCGATGTAGCGGGCGAACCGCCCCTCGGCGTCCCACGACCGGCAGAGCTGGATCTGGATCCCGCCCAGCATGAAGTGCGCCTCGCTGGACCGGGCCTTCTCAAACTCGTGGCGGACGACGTCGCGCACGCCGAGGATGTCCTGGTACTTCCCAAGAGCGGCATCGAGGTCCCGCACGGCGATGGCGATGTGCTTGATCCCGGTAATCATCGATCCCTCCTCTCAGCGAGGGCGCACCCAGCGCCCCCACCCGGGCTCGCCGGCGATGCGGCCGTCCCGCATCACGACACGCCCGCGTACGATTGTGGCGACCGGCTTGCCGCGGAGCCGGAGGCCGTCGTAGAGCAGCGCGGTGGCCCGCGCCCGGGTCTGGAGCCGGCTGTGGTCGTGGACGTGCTCCGCCATCGTGTCCACCAGGGTGAGATCGGCATCCGCGCCCACCGAGAGGGCGCCCTTGCGCGGCCACAGCCCGAAGAGTCGCGCCGGGCGCTCGCTCACGAGGCGGACGAGCTGTGGCAGCGTCAGGCGTTCCCGGTGCACGGCCGTGAGCATGAGCGGCAGGAGCTCCTCTAACCCCGGCAGGCCCGGCGGGGCGCTCCAGATGTCGCCGCCGGGATCTCCCTTCTCCGCGGCCAGAAACGGGGAGTGATCCGTCCCGATCACGTCGATGCGGCCGTCGCGCACCGCCTCCCACAGGCGATCCTGCGCCTCCCGCGTCCGAAGGGGCGGATTGCACTTGGCGTAGGGGCCCCACTCGTCGAGCGCCTCCTCGGTGAACATCAGGTAGTGCGGGCACGTCTCCGCGGTGACCCTGAGGCCGCGGTCCTTCGCGGCGGCGACCAGGTCGACCGCCTCGGGTGCGCTCAGGTGGGCGATCTGCAGCCGGCCGCCCGTCGCCGCTGCCAGCGCGATGCACTGGGCGACCGATGCCGCCTCGGCGACCGGCGGCCGGGCCGCCGCGTGCACCCGCCCGTCGCGCCGGCCGCTGGCCCGCGCGCGGGCCCCCGTGATGTTGAGGATCTGCTGCTCCTCCGCGTGCACGACGTGGAGCAGCCCCGTGCGCGCGGTGCGTTCCATCACCGCGAGCATCTGCCCGGCGTCCGGGCAGCAGATCCCGACGAACTCGCCCTCACGGCCCGGCACCGGATCGGTGCGAAACGTCTTGAACGCCACCGCGCCGGCCGCCGCCATCGCCTCGATCTCCTCGAGGTTATCGCCGCTCGCGCCCGCGTAGAGGCCGAAGTCGACCAGGGACTTGGGCTCGACGACCGCCGCGCGTTCCCGGAGGATCGCGGCTGTGTGCACGGGGGGGATCGCGATCGGCATCTCCAGGATCGTCGTGATGCCGCCGGCTGCCGCGGCGCGCGTGCCGGTGATCCAGTCTTCGCGCTCCAGCCGGCCGGGATCGCGGAGATGCACGTGCGTATCGATGACCCCAGGCAGCACGTGCAACCCCGCCGCGTCGATCGTCTCGCGGGCGCCGGGCAGGGCATCATCGCGGTCGATCACGGCGATCGTCCCGTCGCGCACCGCCAGGCCGCCGCGCCGCACCCCGTCGCCCGTGACCAGCGTCCCGCCGCGCACGACAAGATCGGCGATCATGCGGGCACCTCGCGTCCGCGCTCCATCACGCGCTGATCTCCTCCTCGACCACACCGAAGAACACGCACCAGTCGCCGAGCTGCACCGACGGGTTGGTGCGCATGCCGAACGGGATCCCATCGAACGGCGCGCGCACCTCTGCGGCGACCTCGCCGGAGAGGCCGTAGATTCGCGCCAGGCGGTCGCCTTGCCGGACGCGCTGACGCAGCACGCCCGGCTCGGGGACCCAGAGGCCCGACGCCGGCGCCAGCACCACGGTTTTCTGCTGGCCCACCATCCACCGCGCCGCGTATTCGGGCGTGCCGTCGATCATCTTGTAGTGGCGCATGACGTTCAGGAAGCCGTCGACGAGCGCGTCCGCGTTCGCCTGGAACCGCCCCGGGAAGGTATCGCACAGGCCGCCGAGCTCGACCGTGATCGCGGGCTTGCCGTGCTGCTTCATCGCGGCTTGCGGGCTGCCGCGATCGCTGAACGACTTCAGGAGGAGGTCCCACCGCGGCCCCATCGCCCGGGCCAGCTCCGTCCCGGAGGGCGTGGGTGTAAAGAACTGGGCGTATGCGAGGTATGAGTGCGCGCCGCCCGAGTGGACGGCGATCTCCATGTCAGCGTGCTCCACGAGCGTGGCGTAGTGCGCGTACGCTACGCGCTCGGTGAGGTGGCCGTCGGGCCGGCCCGGGTAGATCCGGTTGAGATCGTACGTGAACAGGTCGGCGGGGTTGCCGCGCTGGCTCGCCTCGAAGGCACCGGTGTTCACGACCGGCACGCCGACGACGGCGCCGCGGAGCCGCGCGGGATCGAGTCGCTCCACCAAGCGGAGCACCGCGAGCGGCCCTTCCGGCTCGTCGCCGTGCACCGCGCCGTCGATCCAGAGCACCGGGCCATCGTCGGCACCATTGACCAGGAGCAGCGGGATCTCGATCGGCGCGCCGCCTGCGCGGCGGCCCACCGGAATGGCCCCCACCGCCCGCGCGCCCGGCATCGCCCGGGCCGTCCCGATGACACACTCCCCCTTCATCCAACACCCCCTCGGTCTGCGGGTCGTCCGGCCTCGATGCGCCGGACCCATGTGATGGTCTCTGCCAATCCCTCGTCGAGGCTGTAGCCGGGCGCGAAGCCCAGCGCCCGGATCCGCCCGATATCCAGCGGGCCGCGCCGCTGCACACGGGTGCCATCGATGGTGCTCCGGTCGGCCGGCGCCGGCTCCCACGAGAACGGCGGCGCGATGCGGGCGAGCGCGTCGGCCACCCGGGCGAGGGGCGCCGCGACGCCGGAGGACACGTTGTAGCAGACATGGCCGAGCGCCGGCGCCTCCAGGAGCAGGCGGATCGCCCGTGCGATGTCCGTCGCGTGCGTCCAGTCGCGGGTCCGATCCCCGCCTGCCAGCCGCACCGCGTCCCCAGCGACGGCCGCCCGGACGAGCGCGTGGATCACCGACATCACCGTCCTGGCCCCGGTCGGACGCTCCATCGGCCCGTAGGGGGCGGCGATGCGCACGTTCGCCGCGACCAGGCCGTGCCCGTCCCTCGCCGCGGCGACGAGTTGCTCGCTCGCATACTTGGTCATCGCGTACAGGCTCGTGAGCTGCACCGGGTGGGACTCCGGCACCGGCACCGCGGGGTCCGTCTCCCCGTACACGCCGGAGGAGCTCACGTAGATGAAGCGCCGCGCCCGCTGCGCGTGCCGCAGCGCCTCGACCGTCCCGAGCAGGTTGACCGCGACGACCCGCTCGGGATCGCGGGCCTCGACCTCGGGCGTCGAGGTCACGACGGCCGCATGCACGACCGCGTCGAGGGGACCGGGGACCGCCGCCGCGAGCGCCCCACGCACGCTGAGGTCCGCGCGCACAAAATGCACGCGCTGCGACGCCGCGCCGAGGTACGCCCTCACGTACCGGTCCGGGGGGTTCAGGTCCAGGCCCACCACCGTGTGGCCCGCCCCGGCGAGCTCCCGCACGAGGTGAGCGCCGACGAAACCGGCGGCACCGGTGACGAGCACGATCATGGCGCGGGCTCGGGGAACGGGACGCCGACCTCGCCGCCGAGCGCGCGTAGCCGCGCGGCGGTCTCGCCGGGCAGCTCCACGCCGCGCTCGCGCGCGATCTGCTCGCGCTCCCACTCCGGATCGCCCGGGAGGCAGATCACGTCGACCCCGGGCTGCCGCGGTGCGCCGCGCACCTCACGGGCAAGCGCGTCGACCGCCGCAGCCAGGGCGTCCGTGCCGCCGAACGCCCCCGGGTCCAGGGCCATCGTGAGGTGGCTCACGCCCTGCGGGCGCCCGAACTGGTACGGGGATCCGACGGCGGAGCCGACCGCTCCGCCGGCGAGCCCGCCCGTCAGCAGGTCCACCATGAGGGCGATCCCGTAGCCCTTGTAGCCGCCGATGGGAACCAGCAGGGCGTCCGCCGCGGCGCCGGGGTCCGTGACCGGGCGGCCCTGGGCGTCCGTCGCCCAGTCGGGCGGCAGCGGCCGGCCCAGCGCGGCGAAGCGACGGATCACGCCCTTGCCCGACGTCGCATTGGAGAGATCGAGAACAACGGGACGTCCCCGAGGACACGGCACGGCGATGCTCCACGGGTTGGTGCCGACGAGCGCCACCGCGCCGCCCCACGGCGGCATCTCGGGGCTCGCGTTGGTGAACGCGAGCCCGACGAGGCCCGCCCGCGCCGCCATCAACGTGAAGTACGAGGCCGTTCCGAAGTGGTTGCTGTTGCGCGCGGCCACGGCCCCCACGCCCGTGGCGCGGGCCTTGGCGATCGCGAGCGTCATGGCCCGGTGCGCCACGACCTGCCCGAACGCGTTGCCTCCGTCCAGGAGCGCCGCCGACGGGCTCTCCCGAGCGACCGTGATCGCCGCGTTGGGCCGGAGCCCGCCCTCACGAATGCGGCGGGCGTAGATCGCGAGGCGGATCAGGCCCTGGTTCTGGAACGGCGCGGTCCGGAGCTGCGCATCGACGAGGCAGTCGGCGACGATCTCGGCTTCCTCGGCCGTCGCGCCGTGCGCCGCGAGCACCGCCCGGCCGAACGCCCGCAGCGGTTCGATCGCGTAGCGCCCCATCGCGCCCGCGACGCGCGCATGACCTTCCGGCTCGCTCACACGCGCCCCCCCTTCTCGCCGTGTCGCGCCCCGGCCCAAGCAGCGCCGGCTACCGGGCCCGCAGGCGCGGGTCCAGCGCGGTGCGCAGGTGGTCCCCCACGAGGTTGATCGCGACGACGGTCACGAACACCATCATCCCCGGGAAGAACATGAGCCACGGCGCGTACCGCATGAACTCCCGGCCCTCGCTCAGCATCGTGCCCCACTCCGGCGTCGGCGGCTGAACCCCCAGCCCGAGGAAGCCGAGCGAGGACGTGTCGAGGATCGCCGAGCCGATGTACAGCGTCGCCAGCACGACGATCGGCGGGAACGCGTTGGGCAGCACATGCCGCAGGATCAGCCGTCCCGTGCTCGCGCCGAGCGCCCGCCCGGCCTCGACGTACACGTTCTCGCGAATCGAGATCGCCGTCCCGCGGACGATCCGGGCGAACCGCGGGATGCCGCCCACGCCGACGGCGATCACGACGTTCTGGAGACCAACCCCGAGCACCGCGATGATCAGCAGCGCGAGCATGATCGGTGGGAACCCGAGCATGATATCGATCGCCCCGGAGCCGATCGCATCCACCCGGCCCCCGAGGAAGCCCGTCGCCAGACCGAGGAACGACCCGAGCACCGCGGAGAACGACACCGCGAGCAGCCCGACCGGCATCGAGATGCGAGCGCCGTAGACGATCCGGCTGAGCACATCGCGGCCGTACCGGTCCGTCCCGAACGGGTGCGTGGCGCCGGGGGGAGCGAGTGGGGGCCCGGTCGCCATCGCCGATGGGTCGTACGGGCTCACGGCCGGCGCCAGGACCGCGGCCACAGCGATGAGCAGCAGCACGAGCGCGGCCAGCGTCGCGATCGGGTAGCGGCGGGTGCGGGCCAGCCGCGCCAGGATGCGGCGCGGGGGCGCGCCGGCCAGGTGGGCCGGCACGGCGACCGGCTCTCTAACCATACCGCACACGCGGATCGAGGACGCCGTACAGCAGATCCACGAGGACGTTCGCGAAGACGTACGCGGCCGTCGTCAGCAGGATCAGCGCCTGGACGACCGGATAGTCCTTGGTGAGGATCGAGGTCACGAGCAGGGCGCCGACCCCCTGGCGGGCGAACACGGTCTCGGTGATGACGCCGCCCCCGATGAACAACCCGAGGAGCAGGCCCATCATCGCGACCACGGGAAACAGCGCGTTCCGCAGCGCGTGGCGCAGCACGACCCGCCGCTCGGGCAGCCCCTTCGCGCGCGCCGTGCGGATGTAGTCCTCGCCCCGCACGTCGATGATGCTCGAGCGAACCAGGCGCGCCAGGTTGCCGATCGCGTAGGACCCGAAGACGATCGAGGGGAGGATCAGCACCGGGAGCCCGCTACCGACGATCGGCACCCACCCGAGCCTCAACCCGAAGACGTAGATGAGCAGCATCGCGGTCCAGTACCCCGGCATCGAGATGCCGACGAGCGCGATGAACATCGCGATGCCGTCGATCACCGTGTTGGGGTACAGCCCGGCGGCGATGCCGAGCAGCAGCCCGCCCGCGACCCCGATCAGAAAGCCGCTCCCGGCGAGCTGGAGGCTCGCCGGGAGCTGCTGGGCGATGACCTGGCTCACCGGCTGGCCGGTCGCGAACGACTGCCCGAAGTCGCCTCGGGCCGCGTGCAGGACGAAGTGCGCGTACTGCTCCGGCAGCGGGCGGTTGAGCCCCAGCTTGGCACGCAGGTTCTCGCGGACCTTCTCCGACGCGGGCCGGCCGGACAGCATCAGGTTCACCGGATCGCCGGGGATGAGGTGCAGCACGAGAAACGCGCAGGTCGTCGCGGCGAACAGCACCGGGGCGGTCCAGAGGAGCTTGCGCGCAAGGTACCTGAGCATCAGGCGGGCGGATGTCCCCGGGTGTCGCGGATCCCGTCCTAGGAGACCGTCGCCTCGTAGAACAGCACCTGCCAATACCCCTGTGCGAACTTCAGGTTCCGCACGATCCGCCGGAACCCGATCGGCTGGGCGCTCACGTGTACCGGAAACATCAGCGCGCGGTCCAGGACGTACTTCTGGATTTGCGCCAGCGTCTGCTGCCGCTGCTTCACGTCCACTTGGCCGTCGGCCTGGCGGAGCAGGCGGTCGAGCTCGGGCGAGCCGTACCGCGACCAGTTGAACTTGAACTTCCCCGGAGCCGGGATGTTGCGGGAGAAGAACGGGATGTCGAGGACGCTCGGGTCGACCGCCACCCACCGGATCTCACCGATGTTGTACTGGGCGTGCATCACCATCTCGTCCTGCTTGGCCTTGGTCACGGTCTCGACGTTCAGCTTGATCCCGACCTCCTTCGCCGCCGCCTGCACGGCGACTTCGAGGTCCGGCTCCAAGAGCGTGATGAAGTGAATCTCGAGCGGTCGCCCATTCTTCTCACGGATGCCGCCCGATCCCACTTTCCACCCGGCCTCGTCCAGCAGCTGCCGCGCCTTGGCGGGATCGTAGGGGTACATCTTCTCCACCCCCGGCCAGTAGCCGGGCGTCGTCGGCGTGATCGGCCCGTACGCCGGCTTCGCCACTCCGAAGAAGACCTGCTGCACCACCTGCGGGCGGTTGATCGCGTACATGTATGCCTGCCGGACGCGCAGGTCGTTCGTGGGCGGCGCCTGGGTGTTGATGAGGTGTGACAGGGGAATGCCGGAGACGTCCCCGACCATTACGTCGAAGTCGCGGCTCCCCTGGAACCGCCGGACCTCGATCGGCGGTACCTGATCGCAGACGTCGATCTCGCCCTTCTCGAGAGCGGCAACCCGTGTCGTCGCATCGGGGATGATGCGGATCACGAGGCGCCTGAGGGCCGCGGGGCCCTGGCGCCTGAACACCCGGGGTGCCCACCGGTACTCCTCGTTGCGCTCCATCACGACGCGAACGCGCGGGACCCACTCGACGAACTTGAACGGCCCCGTGCCGACGGGATTCCGGGCGAACCCATCGTTGCCCAGCCTGCGGACCGCCGTCGGGGACACGATGCTGAGGAGCCACGGGTTGCTCAGGTTGGTCAGCGCCGCCGCAAACGGCTCCGTCCAGTTCACGCGCACGGTGTAGGGGCCGAGCACATCGGTGGACTTGTAGGGTCCCAGGAAGTCGATCGCGCCCTGGGAGCCCAGCTTGGGATCGACGATCGTATCGAACGTAAACTTCACCGCCTCCGC
This sequence comes from Bacillota bacterium, assembly GCA_021324295.1. Taxonomy (GTDB): domain Bacteria; phylum Sysuimicrobiota; class Sysuimicrobiia; order Sysuimicrobiales; family Segetimicrobiaceae; genus JAJPJJ01. The sequence continues at coordinate 15,715 of JAJPJJ010000082.1, read as the reverse complement.
GTTGAACGGGGTCCCGTCGTGGAACTTGACGTCGCGCCGCAGGACGAACATGATGCTCTTGCCGTCCTTGGAGTACTCCCACCGCTGCGCGAGCCACGGGTAGAACTTCCCATCGGTATCGAGGAACAGCAGGCTCTCGAACATCTGCATGATCGCCTGCGCCTCGTGGCGCGATTGGGTCACCCGGGGGTCGAGCGTCGCGTAGTCCTGGTCCTCGCCCCACGTCACCGCGGCGTCGGCGCGTCCCTGGGCCGACGCCTCCGAGACCAGCTCCGAGAGCGCGCTGCCCGCCAGTGCCGCCGCGGCGGCGCCCCCGAGAAGTGACCGCCGCGAGAGCCTCCCGTCCCTCATCTTGCTCATCCGCTCACCCCCGTCGTGTGCCCAGCGTCTCCCTGCGTCCCGACCTCCCGCCGGCCGCGCCGGTCATCGCCTGTGTCCCGAGCCGAGCGCCGCTGCCCCGTCCGGCCAGCCGCGCTACTCGAGCAGGCCGAGCTCGGCGAGCGCCGCCGCGGCGCCGTCCAACGTGGAGAGGTTCATGCCAGCATAGTTCGGCGAGAAAACGACCCCCTTCCCGCCGGCTCGGTAGGTTGCGAGCACGCTGCGACGGACGATCTCGGGCGTGCACCGCGCTTGGTCCTTGTGGGTGCGCGGCGCATCGACGCCGATGCCCATGTACACGTCGACCTTCCCGTTCACCGCGCGCACCGTGGACAGGCACTGCCCGTAGACGTAGGTATCCGGATCGAACCCCCGCTGAACGACCTCATCCCAGGGAGCCTCGTCGAGACCGAGGAAGCGGTACATCAACGGGGTCATCGCTTGGGGCGTCACATCGCGCAGGATCGACCGGTGCCACTGGGTCATCTCGTTGACGTACACTCCCCCCGCTTGATGCTGGTAGGTAATCGGCTTGACCCAGTCGCACCACCGCGTCATCTCTGCCCACGGCCACTGGGCCTTGCGGAGCGGGTTCAGGTGGTTGCGGTTCCACACGTTGAGCCCGAACTTGAGCGCCGGATTGCACCACTTCACGATGCCGTACAGCTCGCGATCGAGGTCCTTGTCCCGCTCCACCCAAAAACGCTCCCAGACCAGGATCTCGGGGTTGTAGTACAGGACCCGCAGGAACTCGACGAGGGCGCCGTCGAGGAGCTCGGCGCCCGAGCGCACCGCCTCCACGTAGCCGTACGCATCCCGGAACGCGCGCTGGACGCGCTCGACGTCGATGCCGCGTCGGGCCGCCAACTGGCGGCAGTGTTCGCAGAAGCAGTGGGGCACACCGCCGCTGAGGAGCACATCGAGCGGGCTCCGCCGCTCGTTGCACCACATCACGCCGTTGATATCGTAGCTCCGGCAGTAGTCCTCGATGATCGAGTGCCACCACGTCCGGTAATCGGGGTGGTTGATGCACGGAGCGCTCCCGACCCGGTTGAACACGTCGATTTCGAGCGTCTGCGGCAGGTTGGGGATGGCCACGACGTTGGCCGAGCCGTGGCCTTCGTAGTGAAAGAGCGGTTCCATCACCTCCGGGTAGACCTGCATGCCCCGCCGGCGCGCCTCAGGGATGACGAGCGCCAGGATATCGACATCTCGCAGCTCCTCGTCCTGCGCCCGCACGTGCTTGATGAACGTGTTCCCGTAGTACTCCGGGTGCTCGGCGATATAGGAGCCGCCCTTCAGCGGCCGCGGGTCGCGGGCGCCGTGGTCGGGCCACCCGTCGAGCTGCCAGGAGATCCGCCGGCCGACTTTCAGTCCCAGCCAGGAGATCGTGCCGATCAGGAGCACGTTGATCCCGAACCGCTCCTTCAGCATGTCGAGCAGCGGCGCCACGTCCTCGTCGATGAAGCTGATCGGGCTGATCTGGATTCCGACGAACTTGTCCCCGCGCGTCTCCATCGAGGTCTCCTTCGTGCGTCACCAGGGATACCAGTCCCGCAGCTCCCCGTCCTCGACGAGGTGCTCCCCGTCGACGAAGACGTGCCGCACCTTCCCGAGGACGCGGACATCCGTGAGCGGGTTGCCGTCGACGACCACCAGATCGGCGAGCTTGCCCTCCTCCACGGTCCCTAGACGGTCGGCATCGCCGCGCAGCTCCGCGCTGTGGATCGTCAGCATCTGGATCACATCCAGGGGCGTGGTGACGGCCTCGTACCGGAGCAGCGCCTCCATCTCCGCCATGATCTCGTCGTGCGGCACGCACGGGCTGCCCGCGTCGGTCCCAAAGGCAAACTTCACCCCTGCCTCACGCATGCGCCGCAGGAATGCGCCCGGAGGGCTCTGCTCGGCCTGCCTCCTCCGCGCGGCCGCCACCTCCGCGGGCATCCCGCGCGCCGGCCCGCGCTCGGTCTGCAGGAGACGGGGAGAGAACGTCGGCACGACCATGATCCGGCGCTCGACCATCTGCGCCAGGACGTCGTCGTCGACCGGCCCGCCGTGCTCGATTGAATCGAAGCCTGCCTCGACCACGTTGCGGATCGCCTCCCGGATCGAAGCGTGCGCCGTGATGCGGCGGCCGAGCCGGTGCGCCTCGTCGGCCGCCGCTCGCAGCTCGTCGACCGTGTACTGGGGGGTCCTCTCGTTGGCGATGACCTTGATGTGGTCGGCGCCGAGCTTCACCTGTTCCCGCACTGCGGTCCGGACCTCGTCGGCGCCATCCGCCTCCCGGCCGCACCACCAGGTGTGGCCGCCGGTGCACATGATCGCCTTGCCGGCGATGAACAGGCGCGGTCCCTTGATCAGGCCGCGCCGGAGCGCCTCCTTGGCATCGACGGCACTCATCCGCATCCCGAGATCGCGGAGCGCCGTGAGGCCGACCCGGAGCGACTTGCGCAGGTTCGCGGCGGCCTTGATGCCGTTGATCCCATCGGAATCGTAGAGGGCCTCGTCGCGCAGGATCCCCGTGGGCCCCCCGTCCCAGCCCATGCCGCTCCAGCCGACATGGACATGGTTGTTCGAGAAGCCCGGGAGGATGGTCTGCCCGTCGATGCTCACCCGCGGCGCATCAACGGACGCGCCGAGTTCCCCCGGGCGCCCGATGCGCGCGATGCGGTTGCCGTCGAGCAGCACGTCGGCGCGGGTCCGGGCGCCGGCGCGCACGTCCAGCACGGATCCTCCGGTCAGCAGCACTCGAGCCATGGGCGCTCCCCCTTCATGGTGCGGGTCTTCCCTCCTCGGTCCACGCGAGCCACCGGGCGGGCACGTTGTGACGCGCATAGAGCTCGTCCATCGCCACGCTGCGCCCGGTGCGATCGGACTCCTCGCACGCGGCGATGACGCCCAGGGTCCGCAGGTGGTCCACGCCCGAGGGGTGCGGGTGCAGGCTGCCGGCCAGGATCTGCTCGACGACGTCGGTGAGGAGTTGCCGAGCGTCATCGACCAGCGGCTCCTGCCATGGCAGCGGCACCGGCTCCGCCGCGTCCGCGTCGCGGCCGCGGGCGATGAAGAGGTCGGAGAACATCTGGCGTTGCAGCAGGGCGCCGCCCTCGCAGTCGGTCCGCCACACGAACTCCGTCATCCGCGTCTGCGCCGACCACGTGCCGATGTAGCTCACCAGGATCCCGCCGGTCAGTTCCAGCACGGCGGCCACCGTCGCGTCGTCGCGGTACATGCTCCACGGCGGATTGTGACACCGACACCAGACGCGTTCGACCTCGGCGTCGTAGACGAAGCGGATCTCGTCGACGTGATGCACGGTCTGCTCGTACAGCATCGGCTGGCGCATGGTGAGGGGGAACCGGTTCAGGCCCGGCCGCCGTCCGTCGCGGTTCCGCCAGTAGACGTAGCGGGCGAAGCTCGGGGCCCCGATCTCGCGCGAGCGGAGGATGGCCCGCGCGCGGGTGACGCAATGCTGGTACCGAAAGTTCACGGCCACCGCGAGCGCGCGGCCCGCCTCTTCCGCGGCCTGCACAATACGGATCGCCTCGCCGAAGTCGAGGGCGAGAGGCTTTTCGGACAACAGGTGGGCGCCGTGCTCGAAGCTCAAGACCGCCTGCCGGTGCCGGCCCATCGGGGGAGTGGCCAGCACGACAAGGTCGGGCCGCAGCGCGCGCAGCGCGGCGCCGAGGTCGAAGAAGCAGGCGGCGGATGGAGCGCCGTACCGGTCGCGGACGTGGGCGAGGTTCTCCTCCTCCAGGTCGACGTAGCCGACGACCTCTGTGAGCCGCTCTTCGCGCAGAAGGCGGGCCCAGACGCGGCCGCGAGCGCCCACCCCAACAAGCAGCGTGCGCACTGGGTCGATCATCGCCTCTCCCCTCGGCGATCGGAGGCGGCGGCACCCGCCGCCGGGTGCCGCGCAGCCTGAGTGCCGGTTCTTCGCGTCTGCAGGAAATCCTGCCAATCCAAACGAATCCCGCTACTTACACTGCAGTGCCGGGACGTGACGCCATGATCGCCGCGGAGCCGCCGGCGGCCGGCCGCTCCGCGCCGGGGGAGTGATGGAGGCATGAGCGAGCGGGGGACGACGCGGCGTGCCTTTCTGCTGAGATCGTCGGCGGCCCTGGCGGGCGCCTGGGGTGCGCGGCTCCTGCGAGCCGACCGGGTGGGGGCGGCGGGGGGCAACCTCACGATCGCGATGGCCGCCGACGCCGAGCCGGCCTCCCTGGACGGACAGGTCGATCCGTACGTGAGCGCCTGGCTCCTCAACTCGTTCGTCACGGACCCGCTCGTGCTCCTCACCTCGTCCAGAAAGTACGTCCCGATGCTGGCCGCCGGCTGGTCGGCGAGCGCAGGGGGCAGGATCTGGACGCTGCCGTTACGGCGCGGCGTGACCTTCCAGGACGGCACGCCCTTCGACGCCGAGGCAGTGAAGTTCAACATCGACCGGGTGATGAGCCCCGACACGCACTCCGCGTTGATGGCAAACTACCTCGGCGTGAAGAACTTCCTCAAGACGGAGATCGTCGACAGGCAGACGGTCCGGATCATCTACAGCTCGCCCGTTCCGGCGCTCCTCTATGGCCTGAGCATCTGTCCCCTGTGGTCTCCGGCGGCCGTCAAGCAGTTCGGGCCGAGCTTCCAGCAGCATCTCGTCGGCGAGGGTGCGTTCAAGCTGGCCGAGTGGGTGCGCGGGGACCACGTGCGCTTCGTCAGGAATCCAGCGTACCGCGGGGCCCGGCCGTGGCAGGAGCACGACGGGCCGGCCTACCTGGACAGCATCACGATCCGGTTCGTCGGGGAGGCGGGCGTGCTCGGCCAGATCCTGAAGACCGGCGAAGCCAACCTCGTCGCCGGGCTGCCCGCGCAGGCCGTCGGCACCTACGCCAACAACCCCGCGTACACGATCATCGCCGGCTACCAACCGGGGAACGGGATGATGTTCGTGATGAACACCGGGCGGCCGCCGTTGGACGACCTCCGGGTCCGGCGGGCCCTCCGGTACGCCTACGATCAGGACACCATGAACCAGACCCTGTACAACGGCAGCTACGTCGTGGTGAAGGGCCCCCTGACCAAGTACACGCTGTACTATTGGAAGGGAGCGGAGAGTGCCTACCGGCTCGATCCGGCGAGAGCCCGTCGTCTGCTGGAGGAAGCGGGGTGGAAGCTCAACCCGCGGACGGGCATCCGCGAGAGGGACGGCAAGCCGCTCGCGCTCACGATCGTCATGCTGCACCACAAGGAGATCGGCGAGTACCTGGCCGCCCAGTTTCGCGCGATCGGCGTCGACCTGCGGGTCGAGGTTGTGCCCGGGCCCGTGCAGCTCCAGCGCGCGCAGAGCGGGGAGTTCGATCTCATGTACGAGCGTCTGCGGAGCTACGAACCGGATGTCCTCTTCGACGAGTTCTACTCGAAGAACTACCGGCCAGGGGGGTGGGCGTGGACGCGGTTCCAGAATGCTACCCTCGACAAGGTCCTGCTCGAGACCCAGTCGACCACCGACCAGACGCGGCGCCAGGCCCTCTTCACGGAGGCACAGCAGCTCGTGACCGAGCACGCCCTCTGCCTGCCCACGCTAGACGATCCCCAGTACTACGCCATGACGAAGAAAGTGCACGGTTTCCGCCTGGGTGCCATCGGCTCGTGGTACTTTGTGAACGATATCTCGGTGGAGACGTAGCCCGTGCACCCGGCCGGGTGAACCGGGGCCCTGCAGCGGCCCGCCGCGCGGCCCCCGGCGGGCGCGGGGGGTAGGCGGCGTGGCCACGTACATCGGGCAGCGGGTGGCCGTGCTGATCCCCGTGGTGATCCTCGTCTTCTCGGTCGTCTTCGCGATCATGCACGCCCTCCCGGGCGATCCGGTACAACTCATGCTCGCGGGCGCCGAAGCCGGGGTCACCACGCCCGAGCGCATCGCTCAGCTCCGCAGGAGCATGGGGCTGGATGAACCGCTGTACGCCCAGTACCTGCGCTTCGCGGGCCATGCGCTGCGCGGCGATCTGGGACAGTCCATCCGCTTCCAATCCCCCGTCAATCAATTGGTCGCCGGCGCCGCCGTCCAGACGTTCGAGTTGAGCCTCGCGGGCATGGCGGCGGCCCTGCTCATCGGCATCCCCCTGGGGATCATGGCCGGGCTCTACGAGAACACCTGGCTCGACAGCGGTGCCATGCTGCTCGCGCTGCTCGGCGTCTCGATGCCCCTGTTCTGGCTGGGGCTCCTCTTGATTCTCCTCGTGGCCGTCCACCTCCAGTGGCTGCCGGCGATCAGCGGGCAGCAGCTGCGGGGGATCGTCCTGCCGGCCTTCACGCTCGGGTTCGTCTCCGCCGGGCTCATCAGCCGGCTGATGCGCGCCAGCCTCATCGAGGCGCTCCGGCACGACTACGTGCGCACCGCGCTGGCCAAGGGCCTCCGGCGCCGCGTCGTCACGACCAAGCATGCGCTGCGGAACGCGCTCATCCCGGTCATCACCGTCGCGGGGCTGCAGTTCGGCGGGATGCTGAGCGGCGCCGTGATCACCGAAACGGTGTTCAGCCGCCCCGGCCTGGGCTCCCTGATCGTCAAGGCGATCCTCTGGCACGACTACCCGCTGATCCAGGGCGCCGTGCTGCTGACCTCGGTGTCCTACGTCCTCGTGAACCTCGTGATCGATGTGCTCTATGCGTGGGTGGACCCGCGCATCAAGTATGCGTGAGCGGGGAGCCGCCGTGGAGGCGCTGCCCCGGAGCCCGGGCGGCGCCGTCCCGCGCCCGGCGCGCCGGATCCCGGCGGCGTGGAGGATCTTCGCCCGGAACCGGGGCGCCGTTGCCGGCGCCGTGATCTTGCTGGGATGGGCCGGCGCCGCCATCTGCGCACCGCGCCTCGCCCCTTACGATCCTCTCGGCCTGACCGGGCCGAGCCGGCAGCCGCCCTCCGCGCTGCATCTCCTGGGGACCGACCTGCTCGGCCGCGACGTCCTCAGCCGCTTGGTCTTTGGCGCGCGCATCTCCCTCGCAATCGGCCTCGTCAGCGTCGCGATCGGCGCAAGCGCAGGCTCCCTGATGGGGCTCGTCGCCGGCTACTACGGCGGACGGCTGGATGGGGCGCTCATGCGCCTCGTCGATGCGATGCTGGCCTTCCCCGGTCTCCTGCTCGCCCTCGTGGTGATCGCATCGGTGGGGCCAGGTCTCCAAAACGTCATGCTGGCCGTCGGGGTCTCGTCCGTGCCTCTCTATGCCCGCCTCGTGCGGGGATCGTGCCTGGCGGTCCGGGCGGTGGAGTACGTCCAGGCGGCGCGGGTCCTGGGGGGGTCGGACCGGCGGGTGATGTTCCGACACATCCTCCCCAACGTGCTGGGGCCCCTCATCGTCCTGTCCACGTTACAGGTCGGCAGCGCCATCCTGATCGGATCGGCGCTCAGCTACCTCGGCATGGGAGCTCAGCCGCCCACGCCGGAGTGGGGCCTGATGACATCGGACGGCCAGGCCTACCTGGCCAGCGCCTGGTGGATCTCCACCTTTCCGGGTCTTGCGATCTTCTCCGCGGTGATGGCCGTGAATCTGCTGGGGGATGGACTGCGCGCGGCCCTCGACCCGCGATCCACGTATCGATGAGGGGGCCCGCCGTGGGTGAGGAACGCGTGCGGATCGGGATCGTCGGCGCCGGCATCGCCGGCGAACGCCACGCCGAGGCGTTTGCGCGCCACCCACGTGCCAGCGTGGCCGGGATCGCCGAGCTCGATGCCGACCGCGGCCGGCGGCTGGCGCAGCGGGTCGGGGCTGCCTACTTCGCGGACTACCGGGCCATGCTCCGGGCCGGCCTCGATGCGGTGGTCATCTGCCTGCCGCACGCGCTTCACCGCGCCTGCGCGCTGGACGCGGCAGGGGCCGGCGTCCACATGCTGCTGGAAAAGCCCATCGCCACCACCCTCGATGACGCCCGCGCCATCGTCGGGGCCGCGGAGCGCGCCGGGGTGTGGCTGATGATGGGCTACGTCCATCGCTTCCGGCCGGAGGTCGAGGCGGCGCGCGACCTTATCGCCCGGGGCCGGCTGGGTCGGCCGAGGACCGTCCTCGACCGGTTCATCAGCGGCGGGATGCAGGACACGCCGCGGTGGGTCTGGGACCGGTCGCAGGCGGGCGGCGGGGTGGTCATGTACGGGGGCGTCCACGCGATCGACCGGCTCCGCTGGCTCCTAGGGGACGAGATCGTGGAGGTGTATGCGCGGACCGATACATGCACAAATCCGGTCGATGTCGAGGACGCCGTCTGCGCCGTCGTGACATTCGCCTCCGGGGCAACAGGTGTGCTCTACGAGCACGCGCCGGCATACGGCCGGCTGGGCGCATGGACGACCGAGGTCTTCGGAACGGACGGCGCGCTCATCGTGACGACCGGGGCCACGCTCGAGTACAGGGGTCGGGACGGGGCGCAGCGGTGGACGTACGGCGAGGACAGGCGCTTTGAGCGGCAGGCGGACGAGTTTCTCGCCGCGATCACCGGCGGACGCCCCCCGTCGGTGACCGGCGACGATGGGCTCCGGGGGCTCGAAGTCGCCCTCGCGCTGTACCGGTCGGCCGCGAGCGGACGGCCGGAGCGGGCACGCTCGTGACCCGCGGCCCTGCGCCGGACCGGGCGCTCAGGGGCGCAGGGTGACAAACGCGGTCAGCAGCTCGACGCACGCCCGCAAATCCCCCTCGTCGACCGTCTCGTAGGGGCTGTGGGTATAGCGGCACGGGAAGGCGATCATCGCGGTCGGGACGCCCTCCTGGATCCACTCTCTGCCGTCGCTCGCGAAGTTTTGGAAGACCGCGTGTTGCACCGGGACCTCAGAGGCCGCCGCGCAGCGCGCCATCCTCTGGGTCAACGCCGCGCTATAGGGCACGGCCGTGTCCTGATGAACGAGGATCGGCCCCCGCCCCAGCGCGACGGGCACCTGGCGGTCGTCCACCAGTGGGATGTCACCGGATAGGCCGACCTCCACGATGAGCCCGAGATCAAACCCTCCGACGACGGAGCGGGCGCCGATGAGGCCGATCTCCTCCATGACCGTCGACGCCAACCACACCTCGTACTGAAGACGGCCGCGGTCGACCGTCTCCGCGAGCGCGGTCATCAGCGCCAGCCCCGCCCGGTCATCCATCGCCTTCCCCACGATGTTCTTGCCGTTCCGGCGCGTCGGCACCAGGTTGACGACGGGGCAACCGGGGTGGATGCCCATCGCCTCCACCTCTACCCGGCTGCGTGCGCCGACATCGACGTAGAAATCCATCCAGTCCAGGCCGTGCCGCTCGTAGTGGGCCCGCTGGTGCCGGGTCATGACGTGCCCCGTGACCGTCGCGAACGTGCCCTCGATCATCCCCTCGCTCGTGACGACCGCCGCCGGCAGCCCCAACGGGACGGGCTCCGGCAGCCGCTGCTCTCCTCTGCCGCGACCCGCGGTGAGCCAGAGGAATCCGCCCGGGTCGATGCTCTTCACGCGGAAACTGATCTCGTCGGCGTGGGCGCCGATGAGCAGCTTTGGCCCACAGCCGCCCAGGCGGGCCACGACGTTCCCCAGCGACGTCCGTGTGATCGGCAGGTCCATCTCACCCCACCGGCGGGCAATCCACTCCTGCACCGGCGCCTCGTGGCCGGTGGGGCCGACCAGCTCGGTCAGCGTCTTGACGAGCTCAAACACCGCCCCGCTCCCTTCGCAGGATCGTGCCCATCGGGGCCCGGCGCGGCACAGCGCGCTGGCGACAGCACGCGCATCACGCCGCGGGCGGCACGCATTCCCGCACGGCGGCCGCGACCTCCCGGACCTGCTCCTCCGTCATCGACGGGAAGATCGGCAGGCAGACCAGCCGCTCAGCGACCGACTCTGCCACCGGGAAAGAGCCCACGCCGCGGCCGAGGTGCCGGTAGACCGGCTGCAGGTGCAGCAGCGGCGTGTAGTATGCCTGCGTGGCGATCCCCCGGCGGGCGAGGTGGTCTCGGACGTGGTCCCTCCCGCGGACCAGAATCGGGTACGCGCGATACGCATGCCGGACCGCCGGGTCCTCGTACGGGAGGACAACGTCGAGACCCCGGAGCAGCTCGGCGTAGAGGCGGGCGATGTGCCGGCGCCGGGCGATCCTCTCGTCCAAAGTCGGCAGCTTCACACGGAGGACCGCGGCGTGCACGGCGTCGAGGCGCTCGTTGAACCCCTCGGCGACCAATGTCCACGCGCGGACGCCCGCGAGCAGCCCCTCGTGGTCGTCCATGCTGAGGTCGTGCCCGTAGTTGCGCAGCACCCGGATGCGGGCCGCGAGGTCTTCATCGTCGGTCGTGATCACGCCGGCGTCGCCGGTGGCGCCGAGGATCTTCGTCGGCGCCAGGCTGAAGCACCCGATGTCGCCGATGGCTCCCACCTTTCGCCCGCGGTACTCGGCTCCGGTGGCAAGAGCGGCGTCCTCGATGACGCGCAGCCCCTCGTTCCGGGCGACGGCCATGATCGGATCCATGTCCGCCGGATGGCCGAACAGGTGGACGACGAGGAGCGCCTTCGTCCTGCGGGTGATCTTCTCGGGGATCCGCTCGGGCGCCATGTTGAACGTCCTCGGGTCGACGTCCACCCAGACGATCGAGGCTCCGCAGTGGCTGATCGCCATCGTGGTAGGAATGTCCGTGTTGGGCACCGTGATGACCTCGTCCCCCGGACCGACCCCGCACGCGAGGAGCGCGAGGTGGACCGCCGCCGAGCCTGATCCCACCCCCACCGCGTGCCGGGCGTGGCAGTACCGGGCGAACTCCTCCTCGAAGGCGCGGGGCTCCGGCCCCATCGTCAGGGTGCCGCTCTCCAGCACCCGTCGGATCGCCGCGTCGATGGCGGGGCGCATCGAGAGGTACTCGCCCCGCAGGTCATACATCGGGATGCGGACGGGCGTCACAGACACCGCAGCCCTCGCTCCTGCGCCACCGTCCACGGCGGAGCGCCGCGCCGCCCAGCGACGATCGCTCGGGCGTGCCGGCGGGCGTCCGCTCGCGGTCGTCGGCCGATCTTATCGCTGGATATAGATGTCGTTCACGAAGAACCAGTTTCCGATCGCGCCGAGCCTGAAGCCCTTCACGCTCGCCTGCATCGCGTAGTACACGGGGTCGTCCACGGTCGGGAGGGCCAGGGCGAATTCCGTGATCATCCGCTGGGCCTCCGTCCACAGCCGCTGACGCTCTTGCTGGGACGACGCACTCTGGGTCTTGAGGAGCACGGCATCGAGCGCGTCGTTGTGGAACCGCGACCAGGCCCATCCCCCGGGCTTGTCGTTCTTGGAGTACCAGATGGCAAACAGGCTCCCGTCCGGTTCGAAGGTGCGCTGGCGCTCGTACATGAGATCGAAGTCTCCGCTCTGCGCGCGCTGGAGCTGCACCGGCCCTGGCACCACGACGACCTTGAGGTCGACCCCGATGTCCCGGAACTGGGCGGCGAGATACTCGCCGATCTCCTTGTGGTGCAGCATGACGATCGTGAGCGCGAGCGGCTTGCCGTCCTTCTCCCGCACGCCGGTCTGCGGGTTGACCTTCCACCCCGCTTCCTCCAGCAGGCTGCGGGCCCGTGCCGGATCGTAGCGGTAGACTCCATCCGCCCCCTTCCAGTAGAAGCGGCTATAGCGCGTCAGCGGCCCCTTGACCGTCACGTAGTCGCCGCCGTAGAGAGTCTGATTGACCTTCTCCGGATCATACGCGTAGCGGAGCGCCTTCCGCACGCGGATATCGCTGAGCGCTGGCCGGCTTGTGTTCATGACGAACTGCATGCCGGTCCCCGGCTGATATCCCGAGACGATCTGATAGGCGGGGTTGTGGCGGTACTCGTTCAGGCTCTGGGCGGGGAGCTTGACGACCAGGTTGACCTCGCCCGACTTCAATACCTGGCCGAGCACGCCCGCCTCCCCGACGAAGCGCACGGTGATCCCGTCGAGATAGGCAGCTCCGGTGTGCGCTTGCCACGGGGGACCGCTGGTGTAACCGGGATCCCGGACAAACTTGATGTGGTCCCCGCGCACCCACTCCGTGAGCCTGAACGCGCCGATGCCGGTCAGATGCTGCGGGAAGCTCGCGCCGTACTGCCTCACCGCCGCCGGCGACCACATCGGCGCCACGCTCAGGCCCCACAGCGCGATCGGCACCGGCGCCGCGTACGTGATCTTGAGGGTGGACCCGTTGACCACGTCCGTCCGCTGGAAATAGCTGGCGCCGAGGAAGTTCGCGAGCTCCGCGGAGTGGGTTGCGGGGTCCATGATCCGATCGATATTGAACTTGACGGCGGCGGCATCGAAGGGCGTGCCGTCCTGGAACTTCAGGCCCCGGCGGAGTGTCAGGGTCCACACCTTCCCATCCGGCGACACCGTCCACCCCGTCGCCAGCATGGGGATGTACCGCCCATCGGAATTCAGGCGTATCAGCGGATCCGCGACAAACGCGTTGAGCAGCTTGGTGCTGTCGTAGGGGTCCACCTGCGAATCCAAGTTCGCCGGCTCCTCGTCGGCCGGCCACGCGGCGACGAGGACGCCGCCCTGCACGCCAGCCGGACCCGCGGGCACCGCGAGGGCCCCCGCCAGCAGGCCGACGGCCGGGAGCATCCACGCCAGCCTTGCGATCCATCTCATCGTCGCCACCCCGGCTCACCTCCCTGACACATGGCGCCGCGCGCCACCGCGCCCGACGGGCGGGAGCGCCGGCAGGGACGGCCCTGCGCCGGCGCCCGGACCCGGCCGCTCGGCGTACGGATGTATTCTGGCAAGGCTCGCAAGAACCCTTTCTGCCTGAGGGGTGGGACGCAAGAATGGATGCGGCACCCGGTCTCGCCGGGCCTGCAGGAAACCTTGCGGGATAGGTTGAATCACGAAACTACTATTGCCACGACCGCCCGGCCGTCCCGAGCCGCGGCCGGGCGGCGTCGTGCCGGAGGGGAACGGCATGGTGAGCGGCCCCGTGCGGTCGACTCTGGTGGAACGCATCATCTCCGGGCGCGCGCGGGAGGCCGGCGAGGGCTTCCCGCGCCAGACGTCGGTCCCCACATCGGGGATGATCACGCTGTCGAGCGGCACCCCCGATTTCCCTACGCCGCCGCACGTGATCGACGCCGCCCGGCGGGCGCTCGACCGCAACCAAACGACGTACACGCCGTGGGCCGGCCTCCCGGAGCTGCGCCAGGCGATCGCCCAGAAGCTCGCGAGGGAGAACCGCATCACCGTCGATCCGGAGTCCGAGATCCTCGTCACCACGGGGACGCAGGAGGCGCTGCAGGTCGTGTGCCAGACGCTCCTCGACCCGGACGACGAGATTTTGATTCACGCCCCGTACTACGACGAGTACCGGCGCGACGCGCTGATCGCGGGCGCCCGGCTCGTTCCCGTCCCCACCCGAGAAAGCGAGAACTTCGCCATCGACCCCGAGGGGCTCGCCGCCCTCGTCACCCCGCGCACCAAGGCCATCATCGTCGTTTCGCCGAGCAACCCGACGGGCGCGGTCCAGCCGCGCAGCGTCCTGGAGCGCGTCGCCGCGCTCGCCGCCGAGCGCGACCTCGTCATCGTCGCCGATGAGCTCTATGAGAGGTTCGTCTACGACGGACAGGAACACCACAGCATCGCGTCGTTCCCGGGGCTGTTTGAGCGCACCATCACGATCAACGGATTCTCGAAGTGCTACTCGATGACCGGGTTCCGGATCGGCTACATCGCGGCCCCAGCCGAGCTTGTGCGCGCGATGCTGCCCATCAAGCACAGCATGACGATCTGCGCGCCATCCGTGTCCCAGTGGGCCGCCCTGGCCGCCCTCACCGGCCCCCAGGAGTGGTTCGCCGGGGTGCTGGCGGAGTACGACCGGCGCCGCAGGATGTGGACCGATGCGCTCGACGCGATGGGCCTGACGTACGGCTATCCGCAGGGGGCTTACTACGTCTACGTCAACGTGGGCTCCACGGGCCTGACGGGCGCGGCGTTCGCGCGCAGGCTGCGCGAGGACCACCGCGTGATCATCGGGTCCGGAGGAAGCATCGGGAGCGAGTGGGAGCGCTACGTGCGGGGATCGCTGGCGGTTCCATCCGAGACGCTCCGCGAGGGCCTGGCCCGCGTCGCGGACGCCGTCGCGCGGTCCCGGAAGGCGCCCGTCTGAGGCCCCGCCCGGCATCCGTGGGCGGCCGCGCGTGATCCGATCGCGGGGGCCCACCGCCGCCTCGCAGGAGAGGCGGCGCGAAGCGCCAATATCCCGGTCGGCACGGCCGCATCCGGCCGCCAGGGGGAGCGGACGCGTGGATCGAGCTGACCACCTTGAGCTGTTTCATCGCATCCGCTCAAGGTATCCCGAGCTGAGCCCGAGCTTCCGAAAGATCGCCGACTACCTGCTCGAGAGCTATCGTGACGCCGCGTTCCTGTCGGCCTCGCGTGTCGCGGCCCGTGTGGACGTGAGCGAATCCGTCGTCGTCCGGTTTGCCGCGGCCCTCGGCTACTCCGGCTACCCGGAGATGCTGCGCGCCGTCCAGCGGATCGTCAAGAGCGAGCTCGCCCCGTCCCGCCGCCTGGCCGGAGAGGAGGCGGCCGCAGAATCCGCCGGAGGAGACGACATCCTCGGCCGGACGATCGCGAGCGACATCGAAAACCTCCGGCTGACCGCCAGCGACCCGGTCACGACCACATCGTTTGCGCGCGCCGTCGAACTGGTCACGGGAGCCGCAGAGGTCTTCTCGCTCGGCCTGCGCAGGCTGGGAAGCCTCGCCAGCCTGCTCGGCGTTCTGCTGACCACATCGGGCATCCGCACCCAGGTGCTGACGCACGGCGATGCGACGCTGTTCGAGCAGCTCATGTATATCGAGAAGGGGGACGCGCTCGTCGCGTTTTCGTTCCAACGATACACGAAGCGCACGGTCGACGCTCTCGAGCTGGCCAACCGGCGCGGCGCGGGGACGCTCGTGATTACCGACTCGCTCACGTCCCCGGCGGCGCAGACGGCGACCGTGTCGCTGATCTGCGCGGTGAAGGGACAGTCGTTCTTCAATTCCTATACGGCCGCGGTGAGCACGATCAACGCGCTGGTTGCCGCGGTGGTGAGCCGCCGCCTCAAGGCAAGCCGGCGGGCGCTTGAGGAGCTCGACGACCTGCTCCCCGACGAGGACTTCTTCGGACGAGGCAACGGCCTGTAGGCTGCCTCCGCGGTCAGGGCACGGACAACCGGCGAGGTTGCGTGGCCGGAGGCGTCGCGCAGCCGACCGCCGGCGCGGTCGACGGCAAAAGCGGCTGCGTCTCGGGGTCGACCTCCACGCCGTAGATCTCGCGCGCGGCCTGAGCACTCACCAGGCCGCGCGCGACATCGTCGCGAACCCGGGCCGGCTCCCGCTCGCGGGGAGGCCCG